>NZ_JBQFSR010000002.1:0-556732 GCF_056538105.1 Ruegeria sp. BH6 | reverse complement strand
TGATCAGCTTGGGCTGGTGCTCTTTCGCCAGCGCCTCGACCTGATCATAATCCAGCATGTTGTCTTCCTTGCGGACGCCGTACTGCACCGCATTGAACCACTTGCCCGACTGGTTGGGGCGCGCGCCGTGGGTCAGGTGACCGCCGGCATCCAGGCTCATGCCCAGAATGGTGTCGCCGGGTTGGATCAGCGCCTGGAACACGCCCTGGTTGGCCTGGCTGCCCGAGTTCGGCTGCACGTTGGCGAAGTCACACCCAAACAGCTGCTTGGCGCGGTCGATGGCCAGGTTTTCAGCGATATCAACGAATTGGCAGCCGCCGTAATACCGCCGACCAGGATAGCCTTCGGCGTATTTGTTGGTCATCACCGAGCCCTGCGCCTCCATCACGGCGGCAGAGACGATGTTCTCGGACGCAATCAACTCGATCTCGTCGCGCTGGCGGCCCAGCTCAGATGTGATCGAGCCAAAAAGCTCAGGGTCACGGTCGGATAGGGATTGGGTGAAAAAACCGGTGTCACGAAGGTTAGCGTTCATGGGGGCTCCACAGGGCTGGGTAAGAATCTTGCGGATTTCCTATCGGAAACGATTCATATGCAAAAGCTGTAAAGCGACGATTTGGCCCGCTACGGCGTCAAGTCTGGCCTATTGGGGAAAGGTATGTTTGTTTCGGAACCAAATGTACAACACCGGAAACCGGAAAAGATGACAAAGAGAATCGCCTTTCTCGCAAGCGACGTCAAAGTGGCGCAATCTGCACGGGAAAGCCTTGTGAAACGGTATGGCAATGCAGCGCCCCGAGATGCGGATGTAGTGGTCGCGTTGGGGGGCGATGGATTCATGTTGCACACACTGCACAACATGCAGCATCTGGACACGCCCGTTTATGGCATGAATCGCGGCACCATCGGGTTCTTGATGAATGAATTCCACAAGGACGATCTGTTGGATCGTTTGGCAGCGGCTGAAGAAGAGGTGATCAACCCGCTGGCGATGCAGGCCATGGATCAATCCGGCAAAATGCACGAAGCGCTTGCGATCAACGAGGTATCGCTGCTGCGGGCCGGTCCGCAGGCCGCGCGGTTGAAGATCAGTGTCGATGGTCGGGTGCGGATGGATGAGTTGGTCTGCGATGGGGCCTTGCTATCTACGCCCGCCGGATCAACGGCTTACAACTATTCGGCGCACGGGCCGATATTGCCTATTGGGTCGGATGTTCTGGCCTTGACGGCGATTGCCGCGTTCCGTCCACGCCGTTGGCGTGGGGCCCTGTTGCCCAAGATCGCGAAGGTTCGTTTCGACGTGCTGGACGCGGATAAACGTCCAGTCATGGCTGACGCGGATTCTGTTTCCTTTCCGGATATAGACTGGGTTGAGATTCGCTCGGAACCCACGATCCAACACCGTATTCTTTTCGATCCCGGGCACGGATTAGAGGAGCGTTTGATCTCGGAGCAGTTCACCTGATCTCTCAAAAGTGAACTTTTTCGAACTTGTGTGATCCAGTTCACAGGCGTTTGACTCACCCTTTGGTAATCTTAACTTGCCCGGAGAACACGCCAAGGTGGGAGTGAGTGGCCACCAGACGGCGTTTTCGAATGATTGCGCAGTTTTCGCGCCGGCGAGGGTAGGTGGTGCTACGCTCGTTGTCAGATTTCCGGGCTTATTTAAGCAAGCGGACCTCGGGTACAAGAACCCGGGGTCTATTTTTGTGATTGAGCGTATTCAAGCGCGTTCTTCCATATTTTGCCATAGCGGCAGGCACATATGACCCACGCGCGCTTCGATCGCGGCGGCGGCGTCAACTGCCATGTCCTCGCGCCACTGACGTGCAGCGATCTGGATATTGATCGGTTGCGGCCCTTGCGGCAATTCGGCCAGACGCGCCGGCACACTAGCGGCAGGAAGCCCCAGGAAGTTCATTGCGTAGGAATAGACCGCACAACCCAGAACCTCATGCACGCCTTCGGGCCCTTCGGTGTCCCGGTCAGGTTTGAAGAAGGGCTGCGGCAGGAAGGGTGACAGGACCAAAGGGTAATCCTGCATGAACAACGACCATTCCCGCGCATAGTGGCTGCGTTTTGCCATTACCTGCAGCAGTTCGGTGCCGAGAATGGGCGGAAACTCCTGAAAATAAACGTCAAAGATATCACGTATGGTTTCAGATCCGGCGGCCTCGATATCGCTTTTCAAAAGGGTCAGAACTTCGCCCATCAGCGCACGGTACCCGGTTCGGCCACAGTCGAATACGTCCGGCGGCGAGACCTCTTCCACCTGATAGCCCGCGTCATTCAGCGCATCGCGCGCGGTGTCCAGGGCCCTGTCGACCTCGGGATGCAGCGCATAGCCAAAGGTGTCTTTGGTGAAGGCTACCTTGATAGGGCCATCCATCGGCGCACCGCGCCAAGGCATCGGGACGTGAAACGGATCACGCGGGTCTGCTGCAATCAGGCTGGGCATCGACAGGTGAAGGTCGGCAGCAGAGCGAGTGATCAGCCCTTGTACTGACATGGATTGCGCCAATAGTCCGCGCTCGGTTTGTTGGCTTGGGTTCCAGGCAGGCACGCGGCCCAGGCCGGGCTTTACGGTAACCCCACCGTTGGCGGCGGCTGGAAACCGCAAGCTGCCGCCAATGTCGTTGCCATGCGCCAACGCCCCGATTCCGGCCATTACGGCAGCCCCTGCGCCCCCTGACGAGCCGCCGGGCGAGATGTGCCGACCCCAGGGGTTCTGCGTGCGCCCATGCAGCGGGTTGTCTGTGTCAGCGCGGAACGAAAACTCGGGCGTGTTGGTGCGCCCAATCACCACCGCCCCGGCGTTTTGCAAGTTACGGACAATCGGCGCATCATCAGGCGCAATCACGTCTTTCAAGGCCACAACGCCATTTGAGGTGGCATGGCCCTTTTGATCGACATTGATTTTTATTGTGACTGGCACCCCGTGCAGCGGACCGGTTTGTGCGCCCTGTGTCCGCTTCTGGTCAAGTGCGCGTGCGCGCTCCAGCGCCTCGGCGCTCAAGTCCTCGACCACTGCGTTCAGGCCGGGGTTGGCCTGATGCATTCTGTCAACGGCGCTTTGCACCGCGTCCTCTGCGCTCAGATCGCCACTGCGGGTCAGGGCGGTCAGGTCGGTGGCGGTCAGACGCCAGATATCCGTATGTGTCATGGGGCCTCACTGTCTTGAGCAGACAGTAGGGGCCTTGTGTCCGGTTGCAAGGGAAAGCCGTGCAGCGGGCGACCAAAGGCCGCCCGAGGCTTGGCTACTGCGCAAAGCCGATGGATTTCAAAGCCACGGTAATTTCGTCCAGAATGGTCGGATCATCGATGGTTGCGGGCATTTTGAATTCCTTGCTGTCGGCAATCGACACCATTGTCCCGCGCAGAATTTTTCCGGATCGGGTCTTGGGCAGGCGATCCACCACAACGGCTTGTTTGAACGCCGCCACCGGGCCGATCTTTTCGCGCACCAGCTTGACCACATCCTGCACCACCTCGCCGTGGTCGCGATCGCAACCCGTGTTGAGACACAAGAAGCCTACTGGCATCTGACCCTTGAGCTGATCCGAAACACCGATCACTGCGCATTCGGCGACGTCAGGGTGGGCGGCCAGAACCTCTTCCATCCCGCCAGTAGACAGGCGGTGACCAGCCACGTTGATCACGTCATCGGTGCGTGCCATGATGTAGAGGTATCCTTCCTCATCAATCATGCCCGCATCGCCGGTTTCATAGTAGCCGGGGAATTGGTTGAGGTACGAGCTTTTGAACCGCTCTTTCGCATTCCACAGGGTTGGTAGTGTACCCGGGGGTAGCGGCAGCTTCACAGCAATCGCACCCAGTTCGCCGGGCTTCATCGGATGGCCACCTTCGTCCAGAATCTGCACGTCATAACCTGGCATCGGCTTGGCGGGAGACCCTAGCTTGACCGGCAATTCTTCGATCCCCAGCGGGTTTCCGGCAATAGTCCAGCCAGTTTCCGTTTGCCACCAGTGGTCGATCACCGGCACTTTCAGCGCGTCCTGTGCCCACTCGATCGTATCGGGGTCGGCGCGTTCACCGGCCAGAAACAAGGCGCGCAGGTTGGACAGGTCGTATTTTGCGATCAACTCACCCGAGGGATCCTCGCGCTTGACAGCGCGAATGGCGGTGGGGGCGGTGAAGAAGCTTTTGACCTTGTGTTCGGAAATCACCCGCCAGAAGGTGCCCGCATCGGGGGTGCCGACAGGTTTGCCTTCGAATACAATCGTGGTGTTGCCATGGATCAGCGGGGCATAGCAGATATAGGAGTGCCCCACGACCCAACCCACATCCGACGCCGCCCAAAAGACGTCTCCGGGGTCGACGTCATAGATGTTCTTCATCGTCCAGTTCAGTGCCACCAAATGACCAGCGGTGGGGCGCACCACGCCCTTGGGTGCGCCGGTGGTGCCCGAGGTATAGAGGATATAGGCCGGATCGTTCCCATCCACAGGCACACATTCCGCAGGTTCGACCCCGTATTGGAAGCCATGCCAGTTAAAATCACGCCCCTCGATCAATTGCGCCACTTCCTGTTCACGCTGGAAAATCACGCAGAAATCGGGTTTGTGGCTGGCCATGTCGATGGCACCGTCCAGCAACGGTTTGTAGTGAACCACGCGGCCTGGCTCCATCCCGCAGGACGCGGCGATAATTGCTTTGGGCTTGGAATCGTCGATCCGCACCGCCAACTCGTTGCTAGCGAAGCCGCCGAACACCACTGAATGCACGGCCCCCAAACGGGCGCAGGCCAGCATCGCCTCAAGCGCTTCGGGGATCATCGGCATATAGATGATGACCCGGTCGCCTTTTTCGATACCCTTCGCCCGCAATGCCCCTGCCAACGTGGCCACGCGGTTGCGCAGCTCGACATATGAAATCTCGCGCTTGGTGTGGGTAATCGGACTGTCATAGATGATGGCCGTTTGCTCGCCTCGGCCACTTTCGACATGGCGGTCTACTGCATTCCAGCAGGTGTTGACCTTGGCATCGCAGAACCATTCATAAAGCGGCGCGTTCTCGTCAAACAGAGCCTTGGTCGGAGGTTGAACCCAATCGATCCCTTTGGCGGCCTCCATCCAGAACCCTTCTGGGTTGTTCTTCCAGCTTTCATATACGTCCTGATAGGCCATGGCGCCCTCCTCCAACACAGCTTTTGGAATGTGTTAGGCATCCTTAGCAAACCGGGCAAGCCGTGCAGCAGATGGCGCGTCAGTTTATCGCAAAATATTTGCAACTTCGGTCACATTGCTATGCAAATTTTTGCAAAATGCGTGCTTTTGAAAGGTTTGTTGGCAGGCGTGTAACGGTTTTGCAAATGTGCAAACTCTACCATGCAAATCATGCGCTACGCAGGAATCAACTTGGCTGGCGTTTTGGCGGGGCATAGGGTCCTGTTCCTTGGGCCGTCTCTGGCAAGTACCTAGTATAAAAGACACGGCGACACAGCATCAAGCGACGCGATGGCATCTGCAACACTGGTCGCAATACCATAACGTTTCCTGTGCACCGCGTAGCAATGACAGGGCTCTTTAGTCCTGTTCTACAGTTCGACCGGGGGGGCGAACTAGCCGTAATGCGTGACCGGAGTGCCGCCAATCGCGGCCATGTTCAGCAATCCACGCGCGGTGATGGACGGGGTCACGATATGTGCCTTGTTTCCCATGCCCATCAGGATCGGCCCAACCTCTAGCCCGTCTGCTTTCATCTTCAGAATATTGCGCACGCCACTGGCCGCATCCGCATGAGCAAAAATCAACACGTTTGCGGCACCTTCTAGACGTGAGTTCGGGAAGATCCGCTCGCGCAGTTCTGGATCCAAAGCGGTGTCCAGGTTCATCTCGCCCTCATAGATGAAATCGCGGGGTTCGCTGTCCAGGATCGCAATGGCATCGCGCAGTCGCCTGCCGGACCCTTCGGCCTGATTGCCGAATTGCGATTGTGAGCAGAAGGCGATCTTGGGCTCGATTCCGAAACGGCGCACATGGCGGGCCGCACCTATTGTGGTCTCGGCCAGTTCTTCAGGGGTGGGCAGTTGCCGCACATGGGTGTCTGCGATGAATAGGGGGCCATCTTCCAGGATCATCAGCGACAGGGCGCCATGGGGGCGCAAGTCGCCATCGTTGAGAACCTGCTCCACGTAGTTCAAATGCCAGCGGAATTCGCCGAACGTGCCGCAGATCATGCTGTCGGCTTCGTCGCGATGCACCATGATGGCCCCGATGGCCGTGTTGTTGGTGCGCATGATCGCCTTGGCCTGATCTGGGGTGACGCCGCGGCGTTGCATGATCTGGTGGTACGAGGACCAATAGTCGTAATAGCGTGGGTCGTCATGTGGGTTGACGATCTGAAAGTCTTGACCCGGACGTACCGCCAGCCCCAGCCGTTCACAACGGGTCTCGATCACTTCGGGGCGGCCAATCAGGATCGGGGTTTCGGTGGTTTCCTCAAGAATGGCCTGGGCCGCGCGCAGCACCCGCTCGTCCTCGCCCTCGGCAAAGACGATCCGGCGCGAGGCGACCGATGCGGCCTCAAAAACCGGGCGCATCAGCAGGGCGGATTTGAACACGGATTGGTTCAGGCGCTCTTTGTACGCCTCGAGATCGGCGATCGGGCGCTTGGCCACGCCACTTTCCATCGCAGCTTTGGCAACGGCCGAAGAGACCACACCAACAAGGCGGGGGTCAAAGGGCTTCGGGATCAGGTAATCCGGCCCGAATGTCAGTTGCTCACCCTTATAAGCTGCTGCGGCTTCGGCGCTGGTGGTAGCGCGGGCCATTTCCGCGATACCCTCTACGCAGGCAATTTGCATCTCGTCATTGATCTCGGTCGCGCCTACATCCAAGGCACCGCGGAAGATGAATGGGAAACACAGAACATTGTTGACCTGATTGGGAAAGTCACTGCGCCCGGTGGCGATGATGGCATCCGGGGCCACCTCGCGCGCGGCTTGTGGCAAGATTTCCGGTGTCGGGTTCGCCAATGCGAAAATGATTGGGCGCTTGGCCATTTTTTCGACCATTTCCGGCTTAAGGACGTTAGGGCCGCTGAGGCCTAGGAACAGGTCGGCGTCACCGATCACGTCGTCCAGAGTGCGCAGGTCGGATTTCTGCGCGAATTGATCCTTATGCGGATTCATATCTTCGGCGCGGCCCTCATAGACCAGCCCATGAATGTCACACAGCCAGATGTTCTCGCGCTTTACGCCCAGTTTGACCAGCATGCTAAGGCACGCGATCCCTGCCGCTCCGCCGCCGGTCGAGACAACCTTGATGTCCTCGAATTTCTTCCCTGAAACGTGCAGTGCGTTTCTGGCAGCGGCGCCTACCACGATGGCGGTGCCGTGCTGATCGTCGTGAAAGACCGGAATGTTCATCCGCTCACGGCACAGCTTCTCGACGGTAAAGCAATCGGGTGCCTTGATGTCTTCCAGATTGATGGCGCCAAAGGTCGGTTCCAGCGCGCAAACGATATCAGCCAGCTTTTCAGGGTCGGGCTGATCGACCTCAATATCAAAACAGTCGATCCCGGCGAATTTCTTGAACAGAACGGCCTTGCCTTCCATCACCGGCTTGGATGCCAGCGCGCCGATATTGCCTAACCCCAGAACCGCTGTCCCGTTCGAGACGACCGCCACGAGATTGCCGCGTGCCGTATAGTGTTCGGCCTCAGCCGCGTCAGCCTTAATCTCAAGGCAGGCCTCGGCCACGCCAGGGGAATACGCGCGGGCCAGATCACGGCCGTTTGCCATGGGTTTTGTCGCCTTGATCTCCAACTTTCCGGGCTTTGGATAGGCATGGTAATCAAGCGCGGCCTGCCGCAGGCTGGGTGTGTCGGACATGGCGTCTCAGCTCCGTTTTCAAATTTGATTTAGCCTTAAACTATTTTTTTCTGCTTGGCTACGTTGTGCGACTTAATTCGGCAAACAAGGCCGTTTTGTCGCTGTGGTTGCTTTCCGTGGCAAAAGACTTAAACTCCCGCGACTTTCGAACACACCCCCTTCTGGACCGAGAATAACAGCATGCGCTCTAAAGAAAACGGCGAGGTTGATAAGACCCTATCGCTGAATACCGGCAAGTTTGGAACTGAACATTTCGCGTTTCGCGCAGCCCTTGTTCTGGCCGTGTTGGTATTGTGTGCGATTTCTGTGTGGCCGATGCAGGCCGAGGCATTCAACCAGGAAGGCGGTCTGATCGAAACAGGTTCGGCCGCGGCATTGCTGGTGGCTGGTATCGCCGCATTGGTACGGTATCGCGGGATCAGCCGGTTATACATCGGCGTGGTTCTGCTGCTGTTGGCGGAACGAGAGCTTGAGGCTGATATTTATGCCGTAGACAGTGTTCCGTACTTCATTCTGCACGGGATGGATGTTCTTCTGGATATGACGATTGTGCGTGTAACCTTGGCGGTGATCGTGCTGGGCGGGGTCGTCTGGCATGGGGTGCCAAATGGGTGGCGGGCACTGAAAGAACGGGCGCCATTTCTGCTGGTGTTCTTTCTGGCGGGTATGTGTGCTGTCGTGGCGCAGGGTCTGGAAGAGGTCAGCAGCGCCTTGGGTGACCAGATGACGACCATCATGGCAACTCGCCTATTCGTGCTGGAAGAAACGCTGGAGATGTTCTTTTCGATTGGCATTTTGGCCGCCGTTCTGATCGGATGGCCAAAATCCAAACCCGATGGAACATCAGATGAGCAAATCCCAAACTCGGACATGCGCTGAAATCCGCCTGCCCACGCAGGAACTGCGCAACGACATCCCGTTTTATACAAAGGTTCTGGGGATGCGGATGGACATGATCTATCCCGCCGACGATCCGCGCACCGCCGTGTTTTCCGGCCACGGCCTGCGTGTGCGGATCGAAAAAGACGCGCCCGAGTCCCCCGGCACGTTGCGCATCCTGACATACAACCCGGATGAATTTGCAGGTGGCCAGCGCAATCTGGTGGCCCCCAACGGCACACGGATCGAGATTGATGAGTTGAACCCGCCAATGGTCATGCCGGAAACGGTGCATTCTTTCGTGGTGCGCCGGCTCAAGGATCAGGCCCCGTGGATCATCGGGCGGGCCGGAATGCACTACCGTGATTTGGTGCCAGACCGGTTGGGCGGATCGATCATCGCCAGCCATATCCGCATTCCTGACGGCGGGCCGGTGCCGGACATGGTGCATTTTCACAAGGTCGGCTTTCAGCTGATTTTCTGCATCCACGGATGGGTGGATGTGGTTTATGAGGATCAAGGCGACAAGATGCGCCTGACCGCGGGCGATTGCTTTATCCAGCCGCCTGAAATCCGCCACCGCGTGCTTGAGGCCTCGGACAATGTGCAGGTGATCGAAATTGGTGTCCCCGCAGAACACGTCACCGAAATTGATCATGAAATGGATCTGCCCACGCCCCATTACCGCCCTGACCGGGAATGGCAGGGTCAACGGTTTGTCTTCAATCAGGCCGAAGGGGCCGAATGGGCCCCGTTCCGCCTGCCGGGTTATATCTGCCGCGACACAACGATTGCCGAGAACACCAAAGGCGTTGCCGGGGTGCAGGTCGTGCGCAAGGGGCAGGGTGATCCGGTTTGGGCTGCACACAACACCGATATCCATTTTACCTTTGTCATGGGGGGCGAGGTCACGTTGGAGGGCGAAGGCCGTAATCCCTATCGGCTGGAGCAGGGCGACGCCTTTGTCATCCCACCCGGCATGCGCACACGTCTGTCCGACCCGTCCGAGGATATTGAACTGCTCGAGGTCACCTTGCCCGGTACGTTCAACACAACGCTGGACTAAGAGGATTTTGGCCCAGGAATCTGCTGTCCGGGGCTTCAACTCCCCGGTCGGTTTCATTTAGGGTATGACTTTCTGACCAGATGATCAAAAATTGGGGAATCGCCATGACTTTGAAAGATGCAGCTCTGTCTGTCCGGGAAAAAGCCTATGCACCCTATTCCAATTTCAAGGTTGGCGCAGCGATCCGAGCTGCGTCGGGCCAGGTATTTGCGGGCTGTAACGTCGAAAACGTGGCTTATCCCGAAGGCACCTGCGCCGAGGCTGGTGCCATCGCTGCTATGGTCGCGGCAGGCGAACAGGAATTGACCGAAGTCTACGTGGTTGCCTCCTCGCCGCAGCCGGTGCCGCCCTGTGGGGGGTGCCGACAGAAACTGGCCGAGTTCGGCAATCGTGACGTCAAGGTGACCTTGGCTAGCGTCGATGGCGCCGAACTGGAAACCACCATCGGTGACCTTCTGCCGGGTGCATTTGACGCCTCGCACATGGCGGATGTCTGAGGTTATGGACGCCCGTTCGATCATTGCCAAGTTGCGCCGCGAACAAGTGCCCAGCGCGGAGGAACTGACCTGGTTCGCGCAGGGCCTTGCCGACGGTGGTGTCAGCGACGCGCAGGCCGGGGCCTTTGCCATGGCCGTCTGCATGGGTGGGCTGGGCGCGCAGGGCCGCGCCGATCTGACGGTGGCGATGCGGGACAGCGGAGACGTTCTAAGCTGGGATTTCGATGGCCCGGTAATCGACAAACACTCGACCGGAGGGGTCGGCGACAGCGTCAGTTTGGTGCTGGCCCCAGCGCTGGCCGAATTGGGGGCTTTTGTCCCGATGATCTCAGGCCGTGGGTTGGGTCATACCGGCGGTACGCTGGACAAGCTTGAGGCCATTCCGGGCGTCAGTACCCAGATCGGGCAGGATCGTCTGACCCAGATCCTGCGCGATACCGGCGCGGCCATTGTCGGCGCGACCGGGCAGATCGCGCCTGCGGACAAACGGCTTTATGCGATCCGCGACGTAACGGCGACGGTGGAAAGCCTGGACTTGATCACCGCGTCGATCTTGTCCAAGAAACTGGCGGCGAGCCCCGAAGCTTTGGTGCTGGACGTCAAGGTGGGCAGCGGCGCGTTCATGAAAACGCTGGAAGACGCCCGCAAGCTGGCAAAGGCCCTGACGGAAACTGCAAATGCAGCAGGGTGCCGGACGTCGGCGGTGATTACGGACATGCACCAACCTTTGGCTCCGGCGCTGGGCAATGCGTTGGAGGTGGCCGAGGTGATGAATGTCCTGACCCACGACCATTACGCTCCATTGGCTGATATTTCGGCGGAACTGGGCGGGGTTTTGATGGCCGATGCCGGTATGTTCGCAACCGCCGATGAGGGGCGCGACAAGATCACCGGTGTGATCCGCGATGGCCGTGTGGCAGAACGGTTCGGCCGTATGATGGCCGCCGTGGGCGGGCCGCTACAGTTTGTAGACAACTGGTCACGCTACCTGCCCGAAGCAAGCGTGATCCTTGAAATTCCGGCACCGGATGCGGGCTACATTGCGGCAATCGACGGTGAGGCGCTGGGCCTCGCCGTGGTCGCCTTGGGTGGTGGGCGGCAGGTCGAAGACGACGTCATCGACCCCGCGGTTGGCCTGTCGGGCATTGTTCGTCTGGGGGACAAGGTCGACAAAGGCACCCCCTTGGCCGTGGTCCACGCAGCCCGCGAAGACGCGGCACGACAGGCGGCCGACACGGTCCTGCGGGCCATCACGATAGGCAAAGACACAGCCATGACGCCAACGCTTGTGCATGAAAGGATCAGGCCGTGACCCGTGCCTTTCTGGTGGTGATGGACTCGGTGGGCATCGGCGGCGCGCCGGATGCGGACCGCTTTTTTAACGGAGAAACCCCCGATACCGGGGCCAACACGCTGGCCCATATAGCTCAGGCCTGCGCTGACGGGCGGGCGGAAGAGGGGCGCTCAGGACCACTGCACCTGCCGAATCTGGATGCGCTGGGATTGGGGGCCGCGGCGCGCCTGGCCTCGGGCGCAGAAACGCCCGGATTGCAGGTCACTCCCGCAGGTCTATGGGGCTGCGCGCGCGAGCATTCACCGGGCAAGGATACGCCTTCGGGACATTGGGAACTGGCCGGGCTGCCGGTGCCATGGGATTGGTACTACTTCCCGGATAAAACGCCGTCATTCCCGCCTGATTTAGCGCGTGCCGCCGCCGAGGCCGCCGGAACCGGCGGCATTCTGGGTGATTGTCACGCATCGGGTACAGCGATTATCGCCGAACTGGGGGCCGAGCATATGCGGACCGGTTGGCCGATCTGCTACACCTCGGCCGACAGCGTGTTTCAAATCGCGGCGCACGAGGAAAGCTTTGGCCTCGACCGTTTGCTGGAGATGTGCAAGGCGCTGGCACCCCGTCTGCACGAAATGAAAGTTGGGCGCGTTATCGCGCGACCCTTCGTCGGATCGCCAGAAGACGGGTTCACCCGCACCACTAACCGCAAGGATTTCGCCATCCTACCACCCGCGCCGGTTCTGACCAACTGGGCACAAGATGCCGGTCGGCGCGTGCATGCGGTGGGTAAGATAGGTGACATTTTCTCGATGCAGGGGATCGACACTTTACATAAGGGCTCGGATGCCGAATTGATGGGGCATTTGTCCGATCTGGTTGATGACGCCGAAGAGGGCAGCTTGACCTTCGCCAATTTCGTCGAGTTCGACAGCCTTTACGGCCACCGTCGCGACATCAGCGGCTATGCCCGCGCGCTTGAATGGTTCGATCGTGAAATCGGCTTGATCCTGCAAAAGCTGCGCCCCGGAGATCTGATGCTGCTGACCGCTGATCACGGTAACGATCCCAGTTGGATCGGCACGGACCACACGCGCGAACAAGTGCCTGTTCTGATCGCAGGGCAAGGTGCAGGTCAGATTGGTGCGATCAATTTCGCCGACGTCGCCGCCAGCATCGCACACCACCTGAATATTCCGGCACAAGGGCCAGGGAAGAGTTTTCTATGACCGTCGCAGACTTGCCAAAGATCGAGCTACACCTGCATCACGAAGGCGCGGCCCCGCCCGCCTTTATCCGCCAGTTGGCGCATGAAAAGCGCATTGACCTGAGCGGAATTTTCAAGCCCGACGGTAGCTATGACTTCCGCGATTTCGCCCATTTTCTCAGCGTCTATGAGGCCGCTTGCGAAGTATTGAAAACGCCCGAGGATTTCCGCCGTCTCACCCTAGCGATCCTCGAAGAAAGCGCGGCGAATGGTGTAGTGTATTCCGAAACCTTCCTGAGTCCTGATTTCTGCGGTGGCGGGGATTTGGATGCTTGGCGCGATTACCTGAGTGCTATTCAGGACGCGGCGGACGAGGCTGAGCGCAAGTTCGACATCACCTTGCGTGGCGTCGTCACCTGTGTCCGCCATTTTGGGCCGGAGCAGGCCAAGATCAGCGCTCATTGCGCTGCAGAAACCGCCGGAGATTGGATTACGGGTTTCGGCATGGGTGGTAATGAGTCTATTGGCACGCAGAGCGATTACAAATGGGCCTTTGACTGCGCGCGCGAGGCCGGGTTGCGCCTGACCACCCACGCCGGAGAGTTCGGCGGCCCCAAAAGCGTGCGCGATGCGATCCGCGATCTGGGGGTGGAACGGATCGGTCACGGTGTCCGTGCCATCGAAGACCCGGACCTGATCCGCGAACTGGTCGACCGCGAGGTTACGCTCGAGGTTTGCCCAGGTTCAAATGTGGTTCTGGGCCTGTTTCCCGGATTTGACGCTCACCCGATTGCGAAACTGCGCGATGCTGGCGTCAAAGTCACCGTTTCCACCGATGACCCGCCGTTTTTCCATACCACCATGCGGCGTGAATATGAGATGCTGGGCAAAGCCTTCGGTTGGGAGGCCGAGGACTTTGCCGCCCTGAACGACACGGCCCTTGCGGCTGCCTTTTGCGATGATGACACCCGCGCGCGGGTCAAGAAAAGACTGGAGAGATCATGAGCGAACACCTGACCGTCGTTGACCACCCGCTGGTGCAGCACAAACTGACGCTCATGCGGGACAAGGGCACGTCCACTGCCGTTTTCCGGCAGTTGCTGCGCGAGATCACGCTGCTGCTGGCCTATGAGGTCACGCGCGAGCTGAAGCTGACTACCCGCCACATCGAAACCCCGATGGAGGAGATGGACGCCCCCATTCTGGCCGGCAAGAAACTGGCGCTGGTGTCGATCCTGCGCGCCGGGAACGGGATGCTGGACGGGGTGTTGGAATTGATACCCTCGGCCCGCGTTGGGTTTGTTGGTCTCTACCGGGATGAGGAAACGCTGAAACCGGTACAGTACTACTTCAAAGCCCCCGAAGGGCTGAAGGACCGTCTGGTCATCGCCGTTGACCCGATGCTGGCTACCGGCAACAGCTCGGCCGCAGCGATTGATTTGCTGAAAGAGGCCGGGGCCACGGATATCCGGTTCCTGTGCCTGCTGGCCGCACCCGAAGGCGTGGAGCGCATGAAAGAATCCCACCCGGATGTCAAAATCGTCACCGCGGCATTGGATCGGGAATTGAATTCAAAAGGCTATATCATGCCTGGTCTCGGCGATGCGGGTGACCGGATGTTTGGCACCAAGTAAGCTATTCGCCGCAGATATTTTGCAGCCGGACCCAATCGCGGTCCGGCAGTACCTGTTGCAAGGGGCGGCCCGCCATCGGGTCGGCCTCGATCAGGCCCAGAACCGTCTCACCCGTGACATCCACGGCATAGGCGTATGGTGTCGACGGTAGCGCGGCCTGGGCGAACACTTCTAACAGATCATCCTCGGGCAGAGACGGGCGCGGTTCGGACAGAACCTGTTCGGTGTAAGCGTCGATATTCGCCGGCGTCAGCTCTCCGGTCGTCAACAAGCGGAAAGCTGTTGTGGCGCCGGTGCGGTCCAGCAGATCATCCAGCGGGTCCTGCGCCTGCGTGCGGGCACGTTCGGCGATGACGTAGCCAGCTGCGACCGATGGGTCCTCGTGATCTTCGACCAGCGCCCGGTTCAGCAAAACGATCCCACCCGGCAGGCTAAGGCTTGTCTGCACGCCTGCGGGCAGAATGACGATTTTCCGAACGCCGGTGCGCGCGGCCAACTGATCAAGCGCTGCCTGCGCATCTTCGGACGTACAGGCCCGCCCCGAGACCCGCTCGATCCGCTGCAGGATGGTATTCCCGATATCCGCGCGTTTGATGTCAGGCACAACCGAGACGACATGGTTTTGCAGCGCAGCCGGCATCCAAAGCAGCAACAGCGCGGCAACGGCGGCCACCACACCCGCAACACTGAGCCAACGCAACCGGCCGGGATGCGGTCGCGCCCGGTCGATGGCGCGCTGCAGGCGGTCGATGGCCTCAATCATCGTGGTCTCGGTTTCCTCCAGCTCCAGCGTTTCGTCCGGGTCACCATCGGGGTTGAACAGTGCCGGAAAATCGCCGGGGTTCTGGCGCACCAACGCGGCCAGGGACCAATGAGTCAGCGCCTGTTCGTTGAAGTCCGAGATCGTCAGCGTGGCCTCACCAATCGACACCACCACCTCGCGCCGCTGCACATCGGGCGAGGGACGCCACAGACCGGTCGCTTCGATCCGCTGGTACTGTTTAAGTGCTGTCTTCAAGGTGAGGAATGCTCGTACTTATTTTGTTTCAGCTTAGCATGGTAAAATCCAAAGGCGCAAACCTGTTGCGCGCCGATTTGTAATTGTGCTGTATATCGCGACGCGCGGCAGATCAGAGTGTCACGCACCACTTTGCTACTGGGGTGCAAAATGCAGGCAGATACTCAGACCTCACCGATATTGGCCTCGGTCCTGATGGTCAGCGCCATGGCGATCCTTGGGGTCATCGACAACGTGGTGATCTTATTGGCCGAAACGATCGGCCTGTGGCAGTTCCACCTGATCCGCGCCCTGATGATGCTGCCTCTGATCGTCGTCCTGTCTTTGTTGGGAATGGGCAGCTTGCGCCCGCGGCGTTTGGGGCCAGTTATTCTGCGCAGTGTGCTGATTACACTGGCTTTGCTGTTCTATTTTGCATCACTGGCGCTGATGCCGATTGCGCAGGCACTGGCGGGCCTGTTCACATCCCCGATTTTTGTGATGTTGATCTCGGCACTGGCAATGGGGCAGAGGATCGGCCCCTGGCGCATTCTGGCAGTTGTAATCGGGTTCTCGGGGACCTTGTGCGTATTGCAACTCAACCCTTATGAGTTTGACGCCAAGACGCTGCTACCAGTGGCAGGAGGGTTATTTTATGCCCTCAGTTCCCTCGTCACACGCAGCCACTGCGCACAGGAAAGCACAGTCGCCCTGTTGGCGGCCATGATTATCACGCTTGGGCTTGCTGGGGCGATTGGGTTGGCTGTGTTCTCGTTCGTGCCACATTCCTTCCCCGACGGGTTCGTGACGCGCGGTATGGTCTGGCAGATGCAACCCGCGTTGATCTGGGTCGTCATACAGGCGGTCGGCTCAACCATTGCAGTCTTCATGTTGATCAAATCCTATCAGATCGGTGAGACCTCTTATGTAGCTGTGTTCGAATATTCGGTGATGATTTTCGGCCCGCTATTCGCCTGGGTGGCACTGAGTCAGACGATTGGTGTCATGCAAATTTTGGGGATTGGCTTGATCGCGGCAGCGGGTGCGTTGCTGGGCTGGCGCTCAAAGCGCGCGGCCGCGCTGGGAGAGGCGGCGTGATCATCTCGCGCGGGCGCGGCTATGTGTTCGTTCATATTCCCAAAACCGGCGGCACGTCTTTGGCGCAGGCGCTGGAAGCACGGGCGATGAAGGATGACATCCTGATTGGGGATACTCCCAAAGCTGTGAGGCGCCGCAATCGGGCCAAGGCGCTGAAGGGCAGGGGACGGTTATGGAAACATTCGACCCTTACCGACATTGACGGAGTTCTGTCGATCCCTGAATTGCAGGCTCTGACCACTTTCACCATGGTACGCAACCCGTGGGATCGGATCGTCAGCTATTTTCACTGGCTGCGCGCGCAAGGCTTTGACCACCCGGCGGTTTCGCTGGCAAAGGCTCTGACTTTTGACCAGTTTGTCTTGCACCCCGATACGACGCAGTCATTCCGACGGAACCCGGCGCGGCACTATATGACCCGTGCGGATGGAGTCGAACAATGCCGGTTCTACATTCGGCTGGAATACTTCGATCAGGACGCGGCCCCATTGTTCGACCATTTGGGTTTTCACCTAAGCCTACCCAGGCTCAATCGATCCGAGCGATTGGAAGATTACCGCGAGTATTATTCGGATCAGACCGCCAATGCTGTGGCCGAAGCCTGTGCTGAAGACATCGCTAGATTCGGCTATGCATTTGATGCGATTGACCTCGCATAGTTTCCAATTCGAGCCCAATTTTATTAATTTTCGCGGTGTTGTTTGGGTGTAGGTCGTTTATCGACCCCGAAATGTCCCAAATCTGGCCGTAATATGTCAAAAATAAGTCATCCCACTTAATCCTGTGTTAATCATCGAACGAAGTTGTAGTGAGTAAAGAGTGGGTTCGGTTCTTGTTGAAAGTAGAGAGTGTCATTGATTTTGCAGAGCGTTCTGAGTACCAGGGCACCGCTGAACCGCAGGCCGCGTTGAACGCACGCCGGGGCGGTCTGGTACATGGAACCAAGGTTGCAACCAAAGGTGGATGGAAGCTGGTAGAAGAGCTTCAGGTTGGAGACCTCATTCGTACATTGGACAATGGTTTCAAGGCGATAAATCGCATTGCGACGGATTGCATTACGGTGCCGCCCGATGAAACCAATGCCGATAGCATGCCGGTGCGCATACCTTCACATGCGGCCTACAATGGTCGGCCGGTCTGGCTGATGCCGGAACAGGGCGTGGCGTTGGATAACACCAAGCTGGACCATGATCCGATCGCGCTGCCGGTCAGCCTGCCTGTTGTTTCGGCAAGGTTGCTGAGCGGCATGTTTCGCATCACTTCGAATGTGCCTGCGTCCTGTTTCGATATCAGCACCCTGTTCTTCGATCAGGATGAGGTGATCTATATCGAGGGCGGCTTCCGGGCCTTCTGCCCCTCGGGGCGTTTTGGATCACGTAATGTCCATGGTAGGGCGTCATATAAGGTTGTCTCGGCCGAGGCCGCTGCGGATTTAATCTATCTGACCGGAAGACGTCGCGATATTGCCGTTCTGGCAAATTCACTGGGCTCGCTGCCTGCACCGATCTTTGATCACCCGATTGTACCGACCAGACCGGCCAGAGGCGCACGTCGTCCTGGGCGCCCGGGACGGCCCGTCATGATGATCTGACTGGGAAGCTGTATCTGAGACTGCAAAGTAACGCTGGCGCATGGGGGCATGCGCCAGCGTTTTTCTTTAGGCGGCTTTTGCTTCGGGGTTGAAGCGGCCGTAGAAGGATTGGCCTTTCTCAGCCATCTCACGCAGCAGCGGTGGGCAGGCGAAACGTTCGCCATAGGCCTCGGCCAACTGATCACAGCGCTCGGCCGCGTACGGCGTGCCGATGATGTCCAACCAGCTGAGCGGACCACCCGACCAAGGCGCAAAGCCCCAACCAAGGATCGCGCCCACGTCACCTTCGCGAATGTCTTCCAGAACACCTTCTTCCAGCGCGCGGACCGCTTCCAGAACCTGTGCGAACATCAGACGTTCCTGCACTTCGATCAGGTCAGGCTGGTCTTCCGCATGGGGATATTTCTCTTGCAGGCCTTTCCAGTATTCGACGCGCTTTCCCTTGTCGTCATAGTCGAAGAAGCCCGCATTTGCCTTGCGACCCAGACGACCCTGTTCTTCCATCCAGAAGATCAGATCGTCCGAGGGGCTTTCCGGGTAGGCATCGCCCATCGCCGCCTTGGTCGCGCGGGCAATCTTGGCCCCCAGATCGATCGAGGTCTCATCGGTCAGCTGGATTGGCCCCACCGGGAAGCCTAACTGACGTGCGGCATTGTCGATCAGCACAGGGTTTACACCCTCAGCGATCATCCGAACCCCTTCGTTGATGTAAGGAATGATGCACCGGTTGGCATAGAAGAAGCGCGCATCATTGACCACGATCGGCGTCTTCTTGATCTGACGTACATAATCCAGCGCCTTGGCCACCGCGCGATCCCCGGTTTCCTTGCCCTTGATGATTTCGACCAGGAACATCTTCTCGACCGGTGAGAAGAAGTGGATACCGATGAACTGTTCAGGCCGCGAGGATGCTTTGGCCAGATCGGTGATCGGCAGAGTCGAGGTGTTCGAGGCAAAGATACAATCCTCGGGGATGATCGCCTCGACCTTCTGGGTCATCTCGGCCTTCACGCCCGGGTCTTCGAAGACAGCTTCGATGATCAGATCGCAGCCCTTCAGGTGATCAAGATCCGGGGTCGCGGTGATGCGATCCAGCATGGCCTCTTTCTTTTCAGCCGTGACCTTGCCGCGCTTCATACCCTTGTCCAGATAGCTCTCCGTATAGGCCTTGCCCTTTTCAGCGGCTTCCTGATCGCGGTCGACCAGAACCACTTCCATACCTGCTTGAGCGCTGACCAGTGCGATACCAGCCCCCATCATACCAGCGCCCAGAACACCGACCTTTTTCACGCGCTGATCGGGCACATCCTTGGGACGCACCGCGCCTTTCTCCAGTGCCTCTTTGTTCAGGAACAGCGACCGGATCATTGCCGACGATGACGGGTTCATCAGGATCGAAGTGAACCACCGCGCCTCGATCCGCAGGGCGGTGTCGAAATCGACCAGTGCACCTTCGTAGATCGAACTCAGCAATGCTTTGGCTGCCGGGAAAGCACCCTGAGTCTTGCCGTTCACCATGGCGTTGGCACCGACGAATGTCATGAACCCGGCAGGGTGATAGGGCGCACCACCGGGCATTTTGTAGCCCTTGGCATCCCAAGGCTTGACCAGATCGGCGTCCTTGGCGTTCAGAACCCACTCTTTCGCCACAGCAACCGGGTCGTCCGACACAGCGTCGATCAGCTGCGCGCCTTTGGCCTTGGCCGGGTCCATCATCTTGCCTTCCAGCAGGACCGGGGCCGCTGCCATCGCGCCAACCATACGGCTGAAACGCATGGTGCCGCCGCCACCGGGGAAGATGCCAAGCATGATTTCCGGCAGACCAATCTTGGCCTTGGGGTTCGAGGTCATGACGCGGTGGTGACAGGCCAGCGCGATCTCGGTCCCGATACCGGCGCAGGTGCCGTTGATGGCACAGGCGATCGGCTTGCCGCCCTTCTTGGTCTTGGGGTCCATGCCCGCCAATTCCATCTTGCGCAGGATGTGGTGGCCGCCCATGACGAAGTCGAACAACGCTTGCGCTGGTTCCTCGCCCGCTTCCTGACGGATGGTGGCCAGCGTGTTCAGGTCCATACCGCCTGCGAATGAGCCTTCTTTGCCCGAGGTGATGACGATACCTTTGATCTCGTCATCGTTCAGGGCCTTATCGATCAGTTGGCTGACCTCCTGAAAGGCCTCGCGCGTCAGCACGTTCATGGATTTGCCCTGGGCATCCCAGGTAACAAAGGCGACGCCGTCCGCGTCTTTGCTCAGAGTGAAATCAGTCATTGTCATCTCCAATCTGGTCAGCCGTCAGCGGGCTGCCATCCTTGCGGGTGAAGGCGAATCCGTTCTCGTCATCCTTCACCATCATGTCTATGTCGCTGTAATAGCCGGTCTCGGTCGGGGTCCGTGTGCCCACCACCAGAAAGGTCGCGGGCGCACCGGTTTTGTTCACAAGGTGGTGGCCGTTGGCCTCACCTGCTGGCCAAGCGGCGCAGTCGCCGGGCTGCATTTCATGCTCGCCATCGTCATCTATCAGCACGCAGGTGCCGCTGAGCATGATGGCAAACTCGTCCTGCTTCATGTGGTAGTGACGCAGCGAAGACATGCCCTGCGGTTCCAGCCGCACGATGTTGACACCGTATTGGGTCAGCCCGCCCGCATCGCCCACACGCTGCACAAAACGACCGGCGGTCGCCTGCGCCAGTTTGCCGGGATAAGACGAGCCCCCCTTGAACGGGATCTGTGAGAGGTCCAGCTTGGGCATCAGACACGCTCGATAATGGTTGCCGCACCCATGCCGGATGCAATGCAGAGCGTGGCCAGACCGGTTTCCTTGTCCTGACGCTCCAACTCATCCAGCAACGTGCCGATGATCATTGCACCGGTCGCGCCCAGTGGGTGACCCATCGCGATTGAGCCGCCGTTTGGATTAACCAGAGCAGGGTCAACGTCAAAAGCCTGCTGGAACCTCAACACGACCGAAGCGAAGGCTTCGTTCACTTCGAACAGGTCCAGATCGCTAATCTTCATGCCATTGTCGGCCAAAATCTTCTCGGTCACCGGAACCGGGCCGGTCAGCATGATGGTCGGATCGGTACCGATCTTGGCAGTTGCCTTAATGCGCGCACGCGGTTTCAGGCCGTATTTCTCACCGAATTCCTTGTTGCCGATCAGAACAGCGGCAGCGCCGTCCACAATGCCCGAGCTGTTGCCCGCGTGGTGGATGTGGTTGATCCGCTCAAGATGCGGGTATTTCAGCATCGCCACTTTGTCGAAGCCGGGCATCTGCTCACCCATCATCGCGAAGGATGGGTTCAGCGAGCCGAGGCTTTGCATATCGGTTCCGGGGCGCATGTACTCGTCGCGGTCCAGAATGGTCAGGCCGTTCTGGTCCTTGATGGTGATGACCGATTTCTCGAACCGGTTGTCTTCCCATGCCTCTGCTGCACGTCTCTGCGATTCCACCGCCAGCGCGTCGGCGTCGTCGCGGCTGAAACCATACTCGGTCGCGATGATATCGGCCGAGATACCCTGCGGCACGAAATAGGTGTCCATCGCCAGCGTCGGATCAACGGCAATCGCGGCACCGTCACTGCCCATGGCCACACGGCCCATCATCTCAACACCGCCTGCGATATAGGCTTCGCCAGCGCCGCCCTTGACCTGGTTTGCCGCCAGGTTCACGGCTTCCATGCCGGATGCGCAGAAGCGGTTGATTGCCAGACCGGGGATCGACTGATCCAAATCCGATGCCAGAACCGCCGAACGTGCCAGACAGCCGCCTTGCTCCATCACCTGCGTAACGTTGCCCCAGATCACGTCCTCGACGGCGTGACCTTCGAGGTTGTTACGCTCTTTCATCGCGTTCAGGGTCAGGGCGGACAGGCGCACCGAGGTTACCTCGTGCAGGCTGCCATCCTTGCGGCCCTTGCCGCGCGGAGTGCGCAGGGCGTCATAAATGTAAGCTTCGGTCATGGGTCTTCTCCTTAAGCTCGATCCGACGGTTTGCCGGGCATCAGGTCATATGGGTGTTTCCAGCCGGGCTGTTCCGACAAGCGGGTCAGCCAGGCGTCGATATGGGGCCAGTCGGCGCGATCAAAGCCGAATGGTTCGGGGTAATAGAGGTAGCCGCAGCAGCTGATGTCGGCGTTGGTCACGCCATCACCGACGATCCAATCACGGCCGTCCAAATGGTCGTTCAGGATTTGATAGGCCGCTTTCAACCGACCTTGGTTAAAGGCGATGACATCCGGGTTGCGGTGCTGTTCAGGCAAGAAGTTGATCAGAAAGCGGGTCATCCCGGCCATCGAACTGAGCTTGTGATTGTCCCACAGAACCCAACGGAAAATCTCGTAATTCTCGTCGCGATCCTTGCCGCCGAACTTGCCAGATTTCTCGGTTACATAGGCCTGAATGGCACCGGATTGCGTGGTGCGGAAATCGCCATCGATCAGAACGGGTGCTTCGCCCATCTCGTTGACGTCGGCACGGTATTCGGGTGTGCGGGTCTGGCCGTTGAAGAAATCGACAAAGACAGGCTCCCAGTCCAATCCTGACATCTCAAGCGCCAGCGCGGCCTTGTAGGAATTTCCGCTTTCGCCGAAACAGTGCAGTTTGATAGTCATGCGATCACCCCTCCCGTGGTGTGCGTGGTCAGGTCGGATTCGAGTATTTTTGAAAAGATGAAGACTTCGCGTTCACTATTTATCAACCTTGTTCCTTTGATATGGCCGAGCGGTACAGGCTGGAGAGCCGATGACCGTAAAAGGTGAAGTCGTTCCTGTCCTGATGGTGAGTGCGCCCGGTGGCAGGGACGCATCACATTTTCATCTTTTCAAAAATACTCCCGCCGGAGGCGCCCAACCTCGAGTTGAGCGCGTGCAAATATCTGTTGCGCTTTAATCATCGCTTGCGCGCCTCAAGCTCAGAATTGAATTCGCGCAGCCTTCGGGTCAGCTTGTCCTCATTGATCACACTGTTGAAATTCTCGAACAGAAAGGATAGCGCCTCACCTTCGTCCAACCCGGCCTCGCGCGCAAAGCCGCGCAGTTTGCGATAGCTGTCCTCGGTCATAGCGACCGGAAAGCGGCGGGTCAGGCGAAAACGTTTTGGCATTGTCTCTCTTTCGAAAGTCCGGCCTCGGGGGTAGGACCCCAAGGCCGGGCTATGTTCAGAAGTTGGCGGCCTTCAGCGACATGACCGTTTCTGCGCCGGTCTGGATGCGCGCCAGATGCATGCCCGTGGCGGGCAGGCGGCGCGCCATGTAGAATCGACCGGTGTTGAGCTTGGTCTCGTAGAACTCTTTGTCCGACGCACCACCATCCAGCGCGTCCTGCGCCGCCTTGGCCATCTGCGCCCACATCAGGCCCAGGCAGACATGGCCGAACATGTGCATGAAGTCGTACGAACCTGACAAAGCGTTATTGGGGTTCTTCATCCCTTCCTGCATAAAATACATGCCGGCAGCTTGCAGATCCTTGGACGCGGCCTTCAGCGGTTCGATGAACGCTTTATCATAAGCCTCATCCTTGCCGCCGTTTTCCTTGCAGAAGGTTTTCACCATCTCGAAAAACGCCATGACGTGCTTGCCGCCGTCCTGCGCCAGCTTACGACCGACCAGGTCCAGCGCCTGAACGCCATTGGCACCTTCGTAGATCATCGCGATGCGGGCGTCGCGGGTGTATTGCGACATACCCCATTCTTCGATGTATCCGTGGCCGCCATAGACCTGCTGCGCCTGAACGGTCATGTCGTAGCCTTCGTCCGTCAAAAAGCCCTTGATAACCGGCGTCAGCAGCGAGATCAGACCGTCCGCGTCCTTGTCACCTGAGCGGTGCGCCTTGTCGATCATCGTCGCGCCCCACAGGATGAACGCGCGGGCCCCTTCGGTGAAGCTTTTCTGATCCATCAGATTGCGGCGAATATCGGGATGAACGATCAGCGGATCGGCGGGACCGTCCGGGTTCTTCACCCCGGTCACATCGCGACCCTGCAGGCGGTCCTTGGCGTATTCCAAGGCGTTCTGGAACGCAGCCTCGGCCTGAGACAGACCCTGCATGCCGACACCCAAACGCGCCTCGTTCATCATGGTGAACATGGCGCGCATGCCCTTGTGTTCTTCGCCCAGCAACCAGCCGGTGGCCTCGTCATAGTTCATGACGCAGGTCGAGTTGCCGTGGATGCCCATCTTCTCTTCGATCTTGCCGACCGAGACGCCGTTGCGCTCACCCAGTGACCCGTCTTCGTTCACGATGAACTTGGGCACGATGAACAGCGACACGCCCTTGATACCCTCGGGACCGCCGGGAATCTTGGCCAGCACCAGATGGATGATGTTGTCGGCCATGTCGTGATCGCCGGCCGAGATAAAGATTTTCTGGCCGGAAATCTTATAACTGCCATCGCCCTGCGGTTCTGCTTTGGTGCGCATCAGGCCCAGATCGGTGCCGCAATGCGGTTCGGTCAGGTTCATGGTGCCGGTCCATTCGCAACTGACCATGTTGGGCAGGTACTTGTTCTTCTGCTCGTCCGAGCCATGCGCCAGAATGGCCGAGGCCGCGCCATGGGTCAGGCCCTGATACATTGTAAAGGCCTGGTTTGCGCCCGAGAACATCTCGCCCACAGCCGTGCCGATGACGTAGGGCATGTTCTGCCCGCCATACTCTTCGGGCATGTCGAGGCCGGTCCAGCCGCCTTCTTTCATCTGCTCGAACGCGTCCTTGAAGCCTGTGGGCGTGTACACGATGCCATTTTCCAACCGGCACCCTTCGGTGTCACCCACCACGTTCAGCGGGTGCAATACGTTGGTCGCGACCTTGCCGGCCTCTTCCAGAACGGCGCCGGTGAATTCGGCTTCCAGCTCACTATAACCCGGAATATCCGAGTCTGAGATTTTCAGAACATCGTGCAGAATGAACTGAGTGTCTTTTGTAGGCGCGTTATAGACGGGCATTTGAAGCTCCCTTAAATTCAGATGTCCGGGGATTGGGCCGCCAGAGTTACTCGGCGGCTTTGTTCTCGTTCTTCATCGAGGCGATGACTTTTTCGCCCCAGCGCAGCTGTTCTTTCAGATCGTCAATGGCTTGCGTCAGCTCTTCGCGGCGGGCTTCCATATCTGCCAGACGTTCCCGTGCGATTTCAAACGTACGGGTCATCTGGGTCATTTGCTGGTCGCCCACATGGTACAGGTCCAGTAGCTGCCGGATCTCTTCCAGGCTAAAGCCAAAGCGCTTGCCGCGCAGGATCAGTTTAAGGCGCGCCCGGTCACGTTTGGTGAACAGACGTTTCTGGCCCTCGCGGATCGGAAACAAAAGTTCCTTGGCCTCGTAAAATCGCAAAGTGCGCGGCGTGACATCATATGTCTCGCACATTTCACGGATGGTCATCAGATCTTCGGTCATGGTTTCAGCACTCTTGTCACTGGCGTCTATCAAAGTCAGTTGCGCAGTTGATGCGCACGTTACAACACGTAGATGACGTTCACGTAATGCAAACGCTACGTCACTATGAAAGTTGACGTAGCATCCTCTCGCGTCAAGGTACGGTTAACGCCCAATTGAAAACGTTACGTAACGGAATTTAGCTGTGGGGCGGGGGCTGACGCCTAACGGTCAGACAGTAATTCTGACGCAGCGCTGCGCTTGCAGAATGTTCTAAAGGTTAAAAATGGCCAGTTGATCCTGTCGAAGATCAACCCAGAGATTTAGCGGTCTGGTCGCGCAGGCGTTGGAGTTCTTCCATCGCCTCGTCCAGTTGCTGACGCTGTTTTTGCAGTTCAGGCATCTGCCGGTCGGCCAGTTTTATAAACTCGGCCATTTGCGCCTGATCCCCCTGATCTTCATAGATCAGCAGCCACTGGCGAATCTCTTCCAGCGAGAATCCAAACAGGCGCCCACGCATGATCAGTTTCATCCGCGCGCATTCCCGCGGCCCATAATAACGCGAGCGGCCTTCGCGTTCGGGCTGCAGCAGTTCGATATATTCGTAATAACGCAAAGTGCGCTTGGTTACGTCGAACTCTTCGCACATCTCGTTTAATGACAAACGGTTGTCAGTCATTTGTTGTCTCCTCAGCAGCAAACTAGGGCGTCGTGGCGGCAAGCGCAACAGGCGGTCTTGCTCTTTTGCAAAGCGCAGGCTCATAAAGGACGGAATCCAAAGGACACGCATACATGGTCGACAAAGTAGAGATTGCCCGCCAGTTCATTGAGGCGATTCCGCATGCCAACGCACTTGGTCTGAAATTGACGACCATCAGCGATGGCGAGGCTGAAATTTCAATGCCGTATAATGCGGATCTGATCGGAGACCCCAGAACTGGCGTTATCCATGGCGGCGCTGTGTTTGCCGCCCTGGACACATGCTGTGGGGCGGCCGTTATGTCCCATCCGTCTGCTCCGGGCGGGACGGCCACAATTGACCTGAGAATTGACTATATGCGCGCGGCGACGCCGGGGCAGAGCATTACGGCGCGTGCGACCTGCTATCACATTACGCGCAATGTTGCTTTTGTTCGGGCGACCGCGATGGACGACGATCAAGAACGCCCGGTCGCAACAGCGGCAGGCGCCTTTACGGTGGAGGGATTGTAATGGCGCGTCCCCGACCCGAACCCATGCAGGTGGTCAAGCAACGTCGCGACGCGGCCCTGAAGGCGATTGTCGACGGAGTTCCTTACATCCGCTTTCTCAATATCACCTTCGACCGACGCGGCGATGAGCTGACTGGGGTGCTGAACTTTGACGACAAGCTGATCGGAAATCCATTGCTGCCCGCGCTGCATGGCGGGGTTACAGCCGCATTTCTTGAGGTGACGGCCGTCATCACGCTGAGTTGGGAACACTTCTTTCCCCGCATCGAAAGCGGTGAGATCGACGCCGAAGATTTGTTCAAAGCCGATGCGGTGAGATTTCCAAAAACCGTTGATTTCACGGTTGATTACTTACGCTCTGGCCTGCCGCGGGATGCTTATGCGCGCGCCTTTGTCAGCCGGTCCGGCAGGCGCTATGCCTCGGTCCGGGTCGAGGCCTGGCAGGACAATCACGCACGACCCATCGCCCAGGCCACGGGGCATTTCCTGATGCCGCAGCCGAAAGCGGAAAGAGAGTAACCCGTGACGCAGCACGCCTCGGCACCCCTGACACATACGCGGGTGTTGAAAATCGCCGTTCCGATTGTGCTGTCGAATGCCACGGTTCCGATACTTGGCGCTGTGGATACCGGTGTAGTCGGTCAGATGGGGTTGGCTGCGCCCATCGGGGCCGTCGGTATGGGCGCGGTTATCCTGTCCGCGATCTATTGGATCTTTGGCTTTCTGCGCATGGGCACGACCGGTCTGGCGGCGCAGGCGCGCGGGGCAGGGGATACGGCGGAAACCGGTGCGCTATTGATGCGCGGGCTGCTGTTGGGCGGCGCGGCGGGGCTGTTCTTTATTCTCACACAAGTCGGGCTGTTCTGGGGGGCGTTTGCCCTGTCACCCGCCAGCCCCGAGGTTGAGGCGCTGACGCAGGATTACCTGCAAATCCGCATTTGGGGTGCCCCGGCAACCATCGCGCTTTTTGCCGTTACGGGTTGGCTGATCGCGATAGAGCAGACACGGGGCGTGTTCCTCCTGCAGGTTTGGATGAACGGGCTGAACATCTTGCTGGACTTGTGGTTCGTGCTTGGGTTGGGCTGGGGCGTCGAAGGCGTAGCCCTAGCTACCCTGATCGCGGAATGGACCGGGCTGGCGCTGGGCCTGTATCTGTGCCGCGAAGCGTTCACAGGGAACCAATGGCGCGACTGGCCACGTATTTTCGACGCAGCGCGATTGCGCCGGATGATGCAGGTGAATGCTGACATCATGATCCGATCTGTTCTGCTGACGGGCGCGTTCACGACATTTCTGTTCGTTGGGTCCGATCTGGGAGACGTTAACCTGGCTGCCAATCAGGTCTTGCTGCAATTTCTTGAGATCACCGCATTTGCCTTGGACGGCTTCGCCTTTTCCGCCGAGGCTCTGGTCGGCAGTGCCGTGGGCGCGCGGAACCGGTCTCAGGTCCGGCGGGCGTCAATCATGGCGTCCCAATGGGGCGTAGGTGGGGCGTTCCTGCTGGGGGCTGTGTTCTATTTGGCCGGGCCTGCGCTGATCGATCTGATGTCAACCTCGGCCGAGGTGCGCGCGGCGGCGCGAGACTATCTGATCTGGGCCGCGCTGGCCCCGGCAATCGGGGTGGCAAGCTGGATGTTCGACGGCATCTATATTGGGGCCACCTGGACGCGTGCGATGCGCAACGCGATGGTTCAATCAGTTGCGATCTATGTGGCGGCCCTGTTCCTACTGGTGCCGGCCTTTGGTAACCACGGCTTGTGGGCCGCGCTGATGGTTCTGAACATCGCGCGCGGCGTCACCATGGGCTGGCGCTATCCCAGGCTGGAGGCACAGGTGGCCTAAATCAGCGTCAGTAGGTTTTCGGGTGGGCGTCCGATGGCAGCCTTGTCACCTGCGATTGCCAGAGGGCGCTCGATCAAGATGGGGTTCTCGGCCATTGCGGCGATCAATTCATTAGCAGGGGTTGATTTGGTCAGACCCAGTTCTTTGAACTGTTTCTCACCCGTGCGCATCATGTCTATGGCGTTGACGCCGAGTTTGCCCAGCACTGTACGCAGCTCTTCGGTCGAGGGTGCGTCTTCCAGGTATTTCCGAACCTCGACCTGCGCGCCATTCTCTTCCAGCAGAGCCAGCCCGGCGCGGGATTTCGAACAGCGCGGGTTGTGCCAATATGAAATCAAAGCCAATCCTTTCGTTTACTTCCAACTGCTTGCGCGACGTTGTTGAATCCATCTCGTTCCAGCAATTTATCGAGACCTTGCGCGATATCTGCGGCCAGAGAAATACCGCCATACACCAACGCGGTATAAAGCTGCACGGCGGATGCCCCGGCGCAGATCTTGGCATACGCCTGTTCCGCGTTGCTGATACCGCCCACGCCAATCAGCGGGATTTTGCCCTGGGTCAGCTGGCTCAGCTGTGCCAGAACACGTGTCGATTTTTCGAATAAGGGCGCGCCGGACAGGCCGCCGGTTTGACCCTTATGCCCACTGCGCAGCCCATCGCGGGACAATGTAGTGTTGGTTGCAACCACCGCGTCAACGCCTGTTTCCTTCGCCACATCGGCGATGTCCTGCAATTCGGCCTCGGTCAGGTCAGGGGCAATTTTCAGGAAAATGGGTAAAGGCCGGGACAGACCGTTGCGAGTTTCGATCACGCCGCCCAGCAATGCGCCAAGCGCGGCCTTGCCCTGCAGGTCCCGCAGTTTCTCGGTGTTGGGGGATGAGACATTGACCGTGGCGAAATCCAGATGCTCGGCGCAATGGGCCAACACCTTGGCAAAGTCTCCGGGGCGGTCGTCACTTTCCTTGTTCGCACCTAGGTTCAACCCGATGATCGCATTCTTGGGACGGTCGGCCAGACGGCGCGCCATGACCTCCATGCCTTCGTTGTTGAAGCCAAAGCGGTTGATTGCGGCCTTATCTTCGGTCAGGCGGAACAAGCGAGGTTTGGGGTTGCCGGGCTGCGGGCGTGGTGTAACAGCGCCCACTTCGATAAAGCCAAAGCCTGTGCGTGAGAGGGGGGTCAAAACCTCTCCATTCTTGTCAAACCCCGCAGCCAGACCGACCGGGTTGGGCAGGTCCAGTCCAGCTACGTGAGTTTTCAGCCGCGGCGATATGACCGGCCCGGGCATCGGGGCAAGCCCGGCCTTCAACGCCTTGATCGACATGCCATGGGCGGCTTCGGGGTCCATCTTGTGCAGGACCGCCAGCCCCAGTTTCTCGGTCAGTTTCATCCGAAAGTCTCTCCACCTTTGGCCGGGGCGCAGCGGATCAGGCGCGAAGTTGCAACCGCCGCCTGCCTGTGAATAACCGCAGCCTGATAATCCGGGTCGGTCACCATTTCCAAAAACGCATGTGCAGTCGGATAGCGGGCGATAAATACCTCATCCCAATCTTCGTCCTGCGGGCCGATCAGAGTGGTCTGAAACGCGCCGCGCCACAGGATCGACGCCCCAAGGCGCGCAATAATCGGGGCGGTTTCCGCGCCGTAATTTCGATAAGCCTGCGCGCCGGTCAGCCCGGCATCCGCCAGTTCGTGGCCCGTCGGGTATTCGGCCAAGTCGCGAAACTTGACCAGATTCAACATCTCGATCGGATGATCACGGTCCAGGGCCTTGAACGCTTCAAACTGGGTGCGGTCAGGGTCGACGAAAGACCTCATTCCATCCCCTCGGGGAATTGGTGGGCTTGCCCGTCAAAGGGCAGGGGGCGCGACCAGACGACATCTGTCATGCGGATCTGCCGGTAAAGATGCGGGAACAAGGCGTCACCGCGCGAGACCTCCCATTTCAGATCATCGCCCATGGCATCGGCATCGCAGGCCAACAAGGTCAAACCTTCGACACCGGCAAAGTGTTTGGCTGCGGTCTCAGCCGCCTGTTGGGCGGTCGAGAAATGGACATATCCGTCAGACACATCAATCAGTGCGCCGTCCGAGGCACCCTGATCCTGCAGTGCGGCCCATTCCTCGGCCCTGAATATCTTGTAAATCAGCATGAGGTGGTGATGCCCCGCGTGACGGGCAGAATCAAGACGGATTTCCCCCTTTGACTCTTCTTGTTGGCGGGCGCACCATCACGCCAAACAAAAAACAAGGAGTATGAAGATGTTCACCCGCTTTTTGGCGTCTGCTGCAGTTCTGGGCCTAACCGCAGGTATGGCCGCAGCCGATTATAAATTGACGATTCTGCATACCAACGATTTCCACGCGCGTTTTGAGCCGATCAACAAATACGACAGCGCTTGCGATGAGGAAGACCAAGCAGAAGGCAAGTGTTTCGGCGGTTCGGCCCGGTTGGTTACTGCGGTGAATGACGCGCGCGCGCGGGCCGAAAACTCGATCCTGGTCGATGGTGGGGATCAGTTTCAGGGTTCGTTATTCTACACCTATTACAAGGGCAAGGTCGCAGCCGAGTTCATGAACAAGCTGGGGTATGACGCGATGACCGTGGGCAACCACGAATTCGACGATGGCCCCGAAGTGCTGCGCGGTTTCATCGACTCGGTGGAATTTCCGGTATTGATGTCGAACGCGGATATTGCCGACGAAGAGTTGCTGATCGACAAGATCAAGAAATCGACTGTCATCGAAGTGGGCGGGGAAAAGATCGGCCTGATTGGCCTAACACCGGAAGACACGCATGATCTTGCCTCTCCTGGTCCAAATATCAGCTTTTCTGATCCGGCCCCCGCAGTGCAGGCCGAAGTGGACAAGTTGACCGGCGAAGGCGTTAATAAAATCATCGTTCTCAGCCATTCTGGCTATGGTGTTGATCAACGCGTAGCGCAGGAAACCAGCGGGGTGGACGTAATTGTCGGCGGTCATTCGAACACTTACCTGTCGAACGTGTCCGACAAGGCAGCGGGTCCGTACCCGACCGTGGTCAACGGTGTCCAGATCGTCCAGGCCTATGCTTATGGTAAGTTTCTGGGTGAGTTGAAGGTAACCTTCGACGATGACGGCAACGTGCTTGAGGCGGTTGGCGAGCCATTGATCATGGACAATACCGTGACCGAGGATCAGTCCGCGTTGGACCGTATCGCCGAACTGGCCGTACCGCTGGACGAAATCCGCAATAAGGTAGTGGCGAATGCAGCAGACGCCATCGAGGGGGACCGTTCTGTCTGTCGTGTTCAGGAATGTGAGATGGGCAACCTGGTCGCTGACGCCATGTTGGCACGTGTTGCCGATCAAGGCGTGCAGATTGCGATTGCCAACTCAGGCGGGCTGCGGGCCTCAATCGACCCGGGCGAAGTAACCATGGGCGAGGTGCTGACGGTGCTACCATTCCAGAATACCCTGTCTACCTTCGAGATCAGTGGTCAGGGGGTGATCGATGCGCTGGAGAACGGCGTAAGCCAGGTCGAAGATGTAAAGGGCCGCTTTCCGCAGGTTGCGGGTCTGACATTCATCTGGGATCCAATGGTTGCGCCGAACGAAGGGCGCGTGTCCGAGGTCATGGTTGCCGAGGGTGATGGTTTTGCGCCAATTGACCCGGCAGCGACATATCTGGTTGTGACCAACAATTATGTCCGCAACGGCGGCGACGGGTACAACATGTTCGAAGGCGACGACAAGAATGCCTATGACTTTGGTCCGGACCTGGCAGATGTCACGGCTGAGTACTTGGCTGAAAATGCGCCCTATCAGCCTTATCTGGACGGCCGTATCAAGCAGAAGTAACTCTGCGACATAGCAAAGAAAAAGGCCGCATCCCTGATGCGGCCTTTCGTGTTTCGGGCGCACTCAGCCCAAATCGTATTCGGGCCAGAGCGCGGGATCGAACCCGTCAAGCATGGGGCGTAGATGTTCGGACACGCTCTGCCATCCACCAATGGATTTGGTCGAGATCTTATTGCGGACCTGATCGATACTGGCCGTTCTGACCTGCTTGGTGTTTTTCTCGGGATGCATCATGGTTTCGTTCCATTCGATATCGCAGAACGCAGCAACCTGTTGGCTGTAGGTTTTCGGATCGGCCACTAATTTTTCATAAGGAACGGTCAGTATGCGGTCACCGAACACGGTATCCCAATGTGCCATATAGCGGCGGTACATATTCGCCGAATGAGCAATGGCTGTCAGGTTCGACGCATAACGCATCCCACCAGCCGGGAACCGCCGGATCCATTTCGACAACCCCACATCACGGGGGTCACGTAGCATGTTGATGATCTTTGCATTGGGAAAGGCCGCCAACAAGAAACCAACAAGCTGATAGTTGTGTGGCATTTTGTCAACGAACGCGACCGATCCGTCAGGAATCGGTGGCATCAGTTCGCGGAATTGCTGCGCAAATTCAGTGGCTTTTTCAGCGTCAAAACGCTGATTGCCCAATTGGAATTCATGCGACAGGTCAGACGCCAACGTCAACTCACCACACCCGGCGATATCGGGCGCCGAACTTAGCATCATCTCCATCAACGTGGTGCCCGAACGGGGCTGACCCAGAACGAAGATCGGAACTGGCCCATCGCTTAGTCCGGCTGCCCGTAAATCGGTTCCAATGGGGAACAGACCGGTGATCTGGTTCAGCTTTTTCTCTTCCTCAGCGGCGTCGTACGGGTTGCTATCGTGTTGTACCTTGTTGGCTCGCACAAATTGAGGCATGGCGGCATTTAGATCGTCAATTACCGAGATCAGGTGTGCCTTGGCGAACTCCAACTCTTGATAGTCTTCGTCCTTGTTGGCGATTGCGGTCTCGACCGCCTCCATCAGTTTCGGGCCGTCATCCTTGGAGGTTACAAGGGACAACTGCAGCAAAGCGCTCATGTTTTCGGGATCTGTTTCCAGAATACGCTGCAAGATTTCCTTTGACCCGTTTTTGTCACCGCTTTGGTGCAGGTTCACGGCCTTTGCGAAAGCAATCTTTATGTTTTCCGGTTCCAACTCAAAGGCGCGAGAAACATCGCGCGAGTGGTCCTCGACAAATCCAATTTTCGAATAGGCACGAGCCCGTTTGCCCAGAAGGTTCACATCGTCGGGCTCGGCTTGCAGCTTCTTGCTCGCATGTTCAATGACCAGGCGCCAGTTGCTGCCTTTCAGGTGAATCTCATCCAGGACGCGGTTCAGTTCTTTGTTGTTTGGGAACTGTTCCAGCTTTTGTTCAGTATATTCCAGCGCCCTGGGGATCTGTCCGGTCTGCATAAGCGCATTTGCCAGGTTTTCCACGAATTGAGGGTCGTCTGGCTTTATTCGTGACGCTTCTACGAAATGCGGAATAGATTTCTTGTATTGCTTCATTTCGGTCAGCACAAAGCCCGAGATGGCGTGGAAATCAGAATCCTTGGGGAATTTCTTAACGCCCAACTGTGCCTTCTTCAGCGCCTGTTGCAGCTTGCCTGCTTCCAAAGCAGCCACCGCCTTGCCTTTGAGGGTATTCGCTGTTTGATTTTGCATGTGACCCCGTGACACCCTGTGCCTGTATGAAACGATTATTGATGGTTCTTTACCCATGTGCGGACGGTTTGCAATAACCCTTCCAAATGACGCAATGGCGCAGCTGTTTTCAGCACGGCCTGCAAACACGTTGCCTGCTGTGCCGAACTTCAATGTTTGCCCGACAAATCAAGTGCATGTGGTGCGCGTTGGCGAAGGCGGACGCCAGTTGGATTCGCTGCGCTGGGGGTTCCTGCCGCATTGGTACAAGACTGAAACCGCCGGTCCTTTGCTGATCAATGCGCGTGCCGAAACTCTGGCCGAAAAGCCTGCATTTCGCGCCGCCTGCCGCGAACGACGCTGCCTGATCGTGGCAACAGGGTTCTATGAATGGACCAAAACTGAACAGGGAACACGTCTGCCATGGTACATCCACCGCAAAGATGGCGCACCGATTGCATTTGCCGGGGTCTGGCAGGATTGGGGCTTTGAGGGTACGCAGCAGGGCACTTGCGCCATCGTAACAACACCGGCAAATCGCCACCTCAGCGCCGTTCATCATCGGATGCCACTGATCCTTGAGCCTGACGATTGGCCTTTGTGGTTAGGGGAGGCGGGGAAAGGCGCGGCACGTTTGATGCAACCCGGGGCCGAGGGAGTCTTGGAGTTCTACCGCGTTGATCCAGCAGTGAATTCGAACCGGGCCAACGGGCCGGACCTGATTGAACCTGTCCCGGCGTGACTGGGCGCCTTTTCATTTCAAAGATCGCAGGATAGACCGTTGGCATGGCTTTGAAATTTACTGATCTGCCCGGCCTTTATGCGCATGATTTTGACACTGTGATCGACGTGCGCAGCCCTGCTGAATTTGCAGAGGATCATCTGCCCGGCGCCATCAACCTGCCAGTGCTTAATAACGATGAACGCGCGCAGGTAGGTACGATCTACGTGCAGGAAAGTCCGTTTCTGGCCCGCAAGCTTGGCGCAGCGCTGGTGTTTCGGAACGCGGCAAATCACATCGAACACAGCCTGTCGCACCACGAGGGCAGTTGGAAACCTTTGGTCTATTGCTGGCGTGGGGGTCAGAGGTCGGGGTCATTCACATGGATGTTAAAACAGATCGGCTGGCGGGCCGAAGTGGTCGATGGCGGATACCGAGCCTATCGCCGATTGGTGAATCGCTACCTCTATGACGATCCATTGCCGCACCGGTTGGTGGCCCTCGATGGGTATACGGGCACAGCCAAGACTGACCTGCTGCTGCATTTGAAGGCGCGCGGCGTTCAGGTTCTGGACCTCGAAGACCTAGCCAACCACCGGGGATCTTTGCTAGGTGACATGCCGGGCGGGCAGCCCAGCCAGAAAGCCTTCGAGTCCGCTCTATCTGCCGCATTGTGCGGCTTGGACCCAGCGCGCCCGGTGGTTGTCGAGGCTGAATCCTCCAAGATCGGGTCGCTGATCCTGCCGCCAAGCTTGTGGACCGCGTTGCGGACGGCACCGCGGATTCAGGTGTCCGCTTCCCTTAAGGCGCGTACCGCTTATCTGGTCAAGGCTTACGACGATATCCTCTCGGATACCGAGCGCTTGCGCGATCGCCTGACTCCGCTACGGTTCCATCGAGGACACGATGTGGTGGAAGGATGGCTAGCGCTGATCGATGCGGGGGATAAACGGGCGCTGACGCGGGCGTTGATGGAACAGCATTATGACCCGGCCTATGCCAAATCCTCCAAAACACGCGCCGTCAAGATTATCGCGCAAATCGACGTGGCGGCGCTGGACGATGCGGGCCTGAACGCCGCAGCCGTTCGGGTTGAAGAAATTCTGGGTCAGCTCTGAAGCCGCAAACCCGGAGTGTCAGTCAGATGCCCGATGATGATCGCCGGATAGCACGCGTGCCTTAGCTGTTCGCACAATTCGTGCGCCTGATCGGATGCGACGGCGGCCAGTAATCCCCCAGCAGTTTGCGGGTCAAACAGCAGGTCGGCCTTGTCCGAGGATGGAATGCCCGGAACGATTGCGCGGTTGTCCTCGAAGATTGTCGACCGGACACCTTGAGCGGCCAATTCCAGCGCGCCAGTCATCAGAGGGATCGTGTCCAGATCCAAGACTGCACCACAATCCGAGGCTTCGCACATGCCCATCAGATGCCCGGCCAGTCCAAATCCGGTTACATCCGTCATCGCATGTGCCCCGGCCAGAATGCGCGATGCTGCGCCTTGCGGCTGAACCATTTGCCGTAAGGCATCGGCCACCCAACTACCATCAGCTTGCCCCGCCATTTCAGCGGCCATCAACACCCCGCTGCCCAGGGGTTTTGTCAGGATCAATGCATCCCCAGGACGTGCCCCGGACAAAGTGATCGGGTCTTTGTCGCACAGTCCGGTCAGAGTGAAGCCGATGGTCATCTCATCCCCGAGTGAGCTGTGACCGCCCACGATTTCTGCCCCGGCGTGGCGGATGACCTCGGTGGCCGTCGTCATGATCTCGGACAAGGTGCGGTGCTGCAATTGCGGGGACATACGCGGCAGGATGATCGTTGCCGTCGCCGCCTGTGGGTTGGCCCCCATGGCCCAGATATCCCCCAGTGCGTGAACAGCGGCGATGCGCGTCATCAGCCCTGGGTCATCCGTGAATCCGCGCAGGTGGTCCGAGGTCATCACTTGCCGCGCTCCGCCGGTTGTCAGCAGGGCGGCGTCGTCCCCGGGCAAGGGGGTGATGTCGTCCCGGTTCGGCTTTGGCAGGCCACTCAGAACTGTTTGCAACGCGCCGCGTCCAACCTTGGCCCCACAGCCGCCGCACATGGGTTTTTCCCCCAGGGTTTCTTGCATGCCCGCTGCATGGTGGCGCGGTAGGGCGGGGCGTGCCATCTGGGGCAGGTTGCGGAATTTATTTATGAAGCTCTGGTCGATATGGTTCTTCCATCGCCACATCACAGGCCCGCTGAACGAGGTTCCAAGACGTTCGGCCAGTGCCGATTTACCACCCAAAGAGATCAGTTTTAGGTAGTCTTTCTGCGGCTGATATCGCCGCATCTTCCCGGCCCCCAGAGCGACCCGCAGATTGTTGAACAGGACCGGAGCCTCTCGGACCGCATAGACACCGGCCTTGGGACGAGGGTTATCGGCAAGATGGGCGCAATCTCCGGCGGCAAAGATCGCCGGATCGCTGGATTGCAGATGGGCGTCCACGCGGATGTAGCCGTCATGCAGATCAAGGCCCGTCTGGGTGATCCAGTCATAGGGGCGGGCACCGGCAGCCCCGGTTATAAATTCGGCGGGAACCTTGCGGCCATCCTCTAGCAGAACATGATCCTGTTCGATGCGTGAAATCGCGGCATGCTCGATCAGCTCAATCCCCAGATCGGCCATCGCCTTACGAATGGTCGCGCCCGCCTTGGTCCCCGTCGCTGCCAGGGCCCGGGCATTGTCGATCAGTGTCACCTGCGCCGTGCGGGTTTTGGCGCGAAGGGCATGAGCCATGGCCATAACCAGTTCTACCCCCGCGACCCCACCGCCGATCACGGCGACTGAGGCGGGGCCGCTGCCGTCCAGATACTCCGCCCACCTGGAGGCAAACGGTCCCAGCGGCTTGGCGGGAACTGCATGGTCAGCAAATCCGGGCAGGGCCGGCATGTCCGAGGTGATCCCCACATTGACCGACGCCACATCGAAGGCCACGGGTGGTCGGCCAGGCACGTGTATCTGACGCCGGTCGATGTCGATACCATCAACCGGGCCCAGGATCACGCGCGCACCGGCAAATCGGGCAAGGCGCACCAAATCAATGTCCAGCTCCCAACGCTGGTAATGTCCGGCGACGAAGCCTGGTAGCATACCGGAATAGGGGGCATTGGCACCGGGGTTGATCACCGTCACCCGCGCACCGGGCAAAGGGTTCATGCCCCATTTCCGCAGTACAAGCGCGTGGGTATGCCCGCCGCCTATCAGAACCAGATCACGGGTCAGGGGCAGCGGAGGGTGATGCATGGAATTCAGGTCTTTGTGTGGTCTGGTACGTCTTCGACCTGCTCAACCGCGTGAGTGGCCCAAAGCTCATCCTCACCCGCATCTGGCAGATCATCGGGCTTTTCATGGCGATGAATATGCCATTTGGCAATGAACAGGGCCGTGATCGGCGCAGTCAGGAACAGGAAAAGGGTGATCAGCAGCTCGTGCAGGGAAATATGCTGCTCGATTACTGCCGAATGAAAGATCGACGCCAGCAGCACACCACCCACACCTAACGTCGTCGCTTTGGTTGGGGCATGAAGACGCGACATCGGGTCCTTCAACTTTATCATCCCATACGAGCCCACAAAACCGAATATGCCGGATACGATCAGAAAGAAGGCGACTAGAAACTCGATTATGAACATTGGGGCGCCCTCACTCGATGATATTGCCGCGCAGCATAAAGCGCGCATAGGCTACGGTTGAGACAAAACCCAGCATGGCGATGATCATGGCGGCCTCGAAAAAGATCTCGGTCCCCAGAGCCAGCCCGTAAAGAATCATCAGCGCAATTGTGTTGATGACCATCGTGTCCAGCGCCAGAACACGTGTGCCCACACCCTCGGCCGAGATGATCCGATATAGGCACAGCATGATGGCCGCCCCGAAACAGGCGAAGGCAAACCAGATCGCAATCTCGATCATTCGAAAATCTCCTTCAGACGGCGCTCATAGCGTTGTTTGATCTGGTCGCGCACCTCATCCACGTTGGGCGCATCCAGGCAGTGAACCAACAGGTTGTGGCCTTGCGCCGACAGATCGCAACTGACCGTTCCGGGGGTCATGGTGATGGTTCCAGCCAATACAGTGATCGCTTCGGGGGTGCGCAGTTCAAGTGGGATACAGACCCAGTTGGGCTGTCGGTCGGCATCGCGTTTGAACAGGATGATACGGGCCACGGTGATATTGGCCATCACGATATCCCACAGCACCACCAGCATATACTCGATGATCATCGGCCAGTTGCGCAGTTTGGGTCTGTCGGGCCAGTAGGGCTGAGTAATGAAGGGAATGATAATCCCAAGCAGCAACCCGAACACCAGAGAGTTCAGTGAAGGCGAATTCGCCAGAAGCATCCACACCAGCGTCAGCAGGATCGTCAGATGCGGGTGGGGGAATATACGATGCAGAAGTCTCATTATTCCTCTCCTCCCAGAACGGCTGAGATGTAGTTTTCGGGTGTGAACAACTGTTCAGCTGTTTTGCCAGCGTAAGTCAGGGCAGGGCCCGCGAACAAGGTCAGCATCACAAGCCCCATGACCAAGCCAAAAATGGCGGTGAAGGCCAGTCCAGGGTTTGGTTCGGGTGCGGGCAGGGCTGGTGCTTCCTCGTCATCTTCCACCTCGGGCGCCGGGTTGTGTTGTGCGTCATGGCTTTTCCAGAAGATCAGCGTGCCTGCGCGCGCCAACCCGACGATCGTCACGAACGACCCGATCAGGATCACTGCCCAGATTGCGTTTGCATCCGGTGCGTCGCGCGCCGCATCCAGCACTAGGAGCTTGCCGATGAAACCCGACAGTGGGGGCATTCCCGCCATCGCGATTGCCCCAACAAAGAACAGGGCCGAGACCAGCCCGCTTTGCGCCATCGGGGCCGTTGGCGCGATGGCCCCGCCCCGGCGTTCCATCACTAGGTCAGCCACCAGGAACATCAGCGCCGTGGCAAGGGTCGAATGAAAGATGTAGTACAGCGCGGCAGTTGTGGCCGTTTCGGTAAACAGTGAAATTGCGATCAACAATGTGCCCATTGATGCGATGGCACAAAAGGCCGTCATCCGTGCGATGTGCTGCGAGCCCAGAATACCAATGGCACCCACGGCCAGCGTTAGAAGCGCGGCAGGTTGCAGCCAGTCGCCCAGCAATCCTTGCGTTACAGCCACATCGGGCCCAAAGACCAGCGTATCGACGCGTAGGATTGAATAGGCACCCACCTTGGTCATGATCGCAAACAGTGCGGCGACGGGCAAAGGTGCATTGGCGTAACTGGCAGGCAACCAGAAATGCAGTGGCAAGACGGCCGCCTTGATACAAAAGACCAACAGCAACAAAACCGCTCCAACCCGCAATAGGGCGGTATCCTCGGGCGGAATTTCGGCGACTCGAACAGCCAGATCGGCCATGTTAAGCGTTCCGGTCACGGCATAAAGCGTGCCGAGCGCAAACAGGAACAAGGTCGAGCCCAACAGGTTATAGGCCACATATTGCACCCCGGCCTTCAGCCGGACCGACCCGCCCCCATGCGTCATCAAGCCGTAGGAAGCGATCAGCAGCACCTCGAAGAAAACGAACAGGTTGAAGGCATCGCCCGTCAGGAAGGCACCGCAGACGCCCATGAGCTGAAAGTGAAACAGCGCGTGAAAGTGTTTGCCCCTGTCGTCCCACCCGGACGCAATAGCGTATAGCACAATGGGCAAGGCGAGCAGGGCGGTCAGCAAGACCATCATCGCAGACAGGCGGTCTAGCACCAGCACGATGCCGAAGGGCGCAGGCCAATCGCCCAGCTCATAGACCAGAATATCGCCACCTGCGGCCTGCGCGGTGATGGTCAGGGCAATCCCCAGCAACGCCACTACACCGGCGACCGAGAAGATGCGCTGCAGGTCCAAGTGATATCGCAGGACCATGATGATGAACGGGGCCAGGATCGCGGGCAGGACGATCGGCGCTACGATCCAGTGGTTCATGCGTCTTCTCCCGCGCCGTCGACGCTGTCTTGTGCGGTCATGTCGATATGGTCATCCTTCGACGACAGATAAGCGGACAGCGCGATCATCACGATCACCGCCGTCATACCAAAGGAAATCACGATGGCCGTCAGCACCAGCGCTTGTGGCAACGGGTCGGTATAAGGAACCTCTTCGTATTTGTTCAGAACCGCAGGCGCATCCAGCGCCAGCCGCCCGGTGGCGAACAGGAACACGTTCACCGCGTAGGTGATCAGCGACAGCCCCAGAATGACAGGGAATGTGCGGCGGCGCAGGATCAGGAAAATCCCGGCGGCGGTCATGATGCCTACGGCTGAGGCTACGAGCGCTTCCATCAGGCCTGCTCCTTCTTATCTTCGTCTTTCGATTCGTCCCGTAGCGGGTTGATATCCATCGGGAACTCTTGCGCCATGCCCGGCTGCCACGCGAACCGCGACAGGCTGTCCAGCGCCAGCATCACCGCACCCAGCACGGCCAGGAACACGCCGGTGTCAAACAGGATGGCGGTGGCCCATTCGAACTCTTCCAGGGGTGGCCAATGGAGATAGCCGAAGTCGCTGGTCAGGAACGGGCGTTCGTTGAACCATGCTCCAATCCCGGTGGCGGCAGCGATCAGAACACCCCAGCCGATGGTGCCGTGATAGTAGAACCGCTGTCGTTCGATGGCCCATGTGTAGCCACTGGCCATGTATTGCATCAGGAAGGCAATCGCGACGATCAGACCGGCAATGAACCCGCCCCCCGGCTGGTTATGGCCGCGGAAAAAGATATAGGCGCCAACCATCAGGGCAATCGGCATCATCACGCGGGTTGCCACAACCATCATCAGCGGATGTGAATCCCCTGATTGCGGCCAGTGCGGCTTGCGGTTCAACAGATAGCTGCGGACGTTGGTGCCCAGAACGGCCTCGGTCAGGGCAAAGATGATCAGGGCGGCGATGCCCAGCACGATGATCTCGCCAAATGTATCAAAGCCCCGGAAGTCCACCAGGATCACGTTGACCACATTGGTACCGCCACCGCCTTTGTACGAGTTGGCCAAGTGGAACTCGGAAATCGTGGGAAAGGCAAAATCCCGCAGCATCAGCGCATAGATCAGCGCGCCGGTGCCAAGGCCGGCCACCACTGAAATCGCCGCATCCCGCCAACGCCGCGCCGCGCTGCTGTCCCACGGTGTATCCGTGGGCAGGAAGTTCAGCGACAGGAGCAACAGGATCATCGTCACCACCTCGACCGAGATCTGGGTCAACGCCAGATCCGGGGCCGAAAGATAGTTGAACGCCATCGAAACGATCAGGCCTACGACGCCGATCAGCACCAGCGACAGCAGACGATTGCGGTGGAACCACATGATCGCCAGCGTCGCGCCCACCAGGCAAGTCCAGCCGATGAACGGAATGATCTGAATGGGCAGGGGCTCGCGCGTTTCGGGGCCTATCGTGCCGGTTGAATAGGCGTAGTAGCCAAGCCCGACGGTGAACGCGACAAGGATGATGGCGTACCGGCTGATCACACCATTATGTAATGTGTCGGTGATCCAGCGGCTGAGTGCGGTAAACGCGCCGATGACAGCCTCGAAGATGACCTTCGCTTCGGGGCGGGGCAGGGCGTTCCACAGCTGTTCGCCACGACGGTGTAGCGCCAGCAGGAACAGACCGCCTAATGTGGCTACGGCCGACATGTAAAGCGCGGGCGTAAAGCCATGCCAGAGCTTCAGTGAGTAGTAGGGCAGCTTCTCTCCACCAATTACGGCGCTGGATACAACCGCGACCAGAGGCCCAACGAGCGCGGCCGAATACAGCCCGATCAGCACAACCAGCACCACCAGGAAGGCTGGAGCCAGCCACATACCGATAGGCGGATCATGCGGGTGGTGCGGATAATCGTTGCGCTGCGGGCCAAGGAAGACATGCCCGACAAAGCGGAAGGAATAGGCAGCCGAGAACAGTGCCGCCAGCAACGCCAGACCCGGTACCAGATAGTGCGAGTGCAGCCAGGTGGTGTGGACTGTCTCCTCAAGCATCATTTCTTTGGACAGGAAGCCATTCAGCGGAGGCAGACCGGCCATGGACAGCGCGGCAATCGTTCCGATGGTAAATGTGATCGGCATCAACTGACGCAACCCGCCCAGACGTTTGATGTCTCGGGTTCCGGTTTCGTGGTCCACGATCCCGGCGGTCATGAACAGAGCACATTTGAAGGTGGCGTGATTGATAATGTGGAATATCGCCGCCACAACTGCAATCTTGGTGCCAAAGCCCAGCAGCATCGTCACCAAACCCAGATGCGACACGGTCGAAAACGCCAACAGTGCCTTAAGATCGTCTTTGAACAAGGCAATGCAGGCCCCGATCAACATGGTCACCAGACCTGTGGTCGCCACGATATAGAACCACGCATCCGTCCCCGCCAGAACCGGCCACATCCGGGCCATCAGGAACAGTCCGGCCTTCACCATTGTGGCTGAGTGCAGATAGGCAGAAACCGGCGTCGGTGCCGCCATCGCATGTGGCAGCCAGAAATGGAACGGAAACTGCGCCGACTTGGTAAAACAGCCCAACAGGATCAGGACCAGCGCGGGCATGTAATACGGTGAGGCTTGGATCAGCTCTTTGTTTTGCAGGATGACGCTTAGGTCATATGAGCCCACGATATTGCCCAGAATCAGCATCCCCGCGATCATCGCCAGTCCGCCGCCACCGGTGACGGCAAGCGCCATCCGTGCGCCCTGACGTCCCTCGGGCAGATGTTTCCAATACCCGATCAGCAAGAATGAGCTTAGCGAAGTAAGCTCCCAGAAAATAAGCAAAAGAAGGATATTGTCTGAGAGAACGATCCCGACCATCGCGCCCTGAAACAGCAGCAGATAGGTATAGAACTGCCCCATCGGATCTTCGCGTGACAGGTAAAACCGCGCATACAGGATGATCAGCAATCCGATCCCCAGGATCAGCAGGGCAAACAGAAACCCAAGACCGTCCAGCATGAAATTCGCGTTCAGCCCCAGCGCCGGTATCCAGTCGAACCGCGCCGTGACAACCTCTCCGCGCATGACCGACGGAATGTGAATCAACAGCCCCATAAGCGCCAGAAAGGTGGTCAGCCCGGCGGCTGATGCTGCTGCGTTTCGTCCTGCCCGGATCAGAAGGGCTGGGAATACAGCTCCGAGGAAGGGAAGGGCCGCGATGAGGAATAGGGACAAGTGCGATACTCCGATCTGGGCGGTCAAATGTAGTACTGGTTTTTAAGGATAATTTTCTAACTGTCCAGCTATTGCAAGTTTTACCCGCAGTCCTATCGCCATCGATTGGGGTGCGAAACAATGACGCGATCTTGATCTGCCGGTTGAAATTCAACGCGGATTCGAAATTCGGGCTGTGATAAGCACATCCCATCGGATCAGGAGAGAGCTGCGTGGCAGACAAAGCAAACCGAACACGCCGATGGGTTCTGTTGGGCGGTGGCGCCGTCATCGTTGCTGGCTTTGCTGTTCGGGAATATCGTTTGATCCCGCAAGATTACGCGGGTGACAGGCTGAGTGTTCAGGACGCGTATCAGCAAGCGGTGTCTGGGGATGTGTTGTTGGTCGACATTCGCACGCCGCGGGAATGGCAGACCACGGGCGTTGGCCAGGGAGCGCATCCGTTGGATATGCGCCGCGATGATTTCGAACAGGCGCTGGCACAGCTGACCGGCGGTGATCGGAACGCGCCTGTTGCATTGATTTGCGCGCGTGGGGTCAGGTCGGCTCGGCTGAGCAACAGATTGACCGAGGCAGGGTTCACAAACATCATTGACGTCCCAGAGGGTATGCTGGGGTCCGCCGCAGGGCCGGGATGGGTACGGGCCGGTTTGCCGGTTGAACACAATACAGGAGAGACAGGATGATCCGGGCATTTTCCTTGGCAGCGGGTTTGACATTCGCCGGGCAGGCGGGGTTGGCGGCTTGTGCCGATCAGGAAGGCATGTGTGAGACGGCTTCGGGTGGGTACCACATCGAATTGCCCGTAGCGGATAACCCACCGTTGGTTGTCTTTCTGCATGGCTATGGGGGTTCGGCAACCGGTATTTTGAAAAACCGCAGCATGGTCGAGCCTTTGCTGGCGCGCGGTTATGCGGTCATGGCCCCCGAAGGGTCAGAACGAAATGGCCGCCAAAGCTGGAACTTCTTTCCAGGTTGGGAGGGGCGGGATGAAGCCGCCTTTCTGACCGAAGCGGTACAGGATGCCTCGGACCGTTTCGGTGTGGACGCGGATCGGGTGGTTCTGGGCGGTTTCTCGGCCGGGGCGTTCATGGTGTATTACCTGGCCTGCGCGGCACCCGATACGTTTTCGGCCTATGTACCGGTGTCTGGCGGTTTCTGGCGACCGCATCCCGAAAGCTGCGAAGGTCCGGTACGGATGTTCCACACCCACGGCTGGACCGACAATGTGGTGCCGTTAGAAGGACGCATTCTGGGCGGTGGCCGGTTCCATCAAGGCGATATCTTTGCCGGGCTGGAAATCTGGCGGGTTGCCAATGAATGCGTCGATACCAAGCCCAGCGGTTTTTCAACCACCGGTCAGTTCATGCGACGCAGATGGAGCGGGTGTGCCGAAGGCGGCATGCTGGAATTCGCGCTGTTTCCCGGTGGCCACTCAGTGCCCAAGGGTTGGGCGGACATGATGGTGGACTGGTACGAAGGCCTGCCGGGCGGCTAATCACTCGGCAGGGGTCATGACCGTCTTACCCTCGATCAGGCGCTTCAGTTCGTTCCGATGACGCCGGGCGGATTGCGTGATGGCGGGCTCGTGAAAATCCTCTTTCATCCCGACCATGCGCCGCGCGGTACCAGCTGACACACCGCTGAGTGCGGAGAGAGGGATCGCCAGCGCAAGGCTGATGGCAATCGGGGCGAGCCAGATCGACACCAGACCGGACAGGATGCCCACACTCAGTGCGATGCCACTGATGGTTTCCAGCATGTGGCACAAGATCAGCGTTTGCAGGCTATAGCTGCCACCATCCCGCGCCTGCGGAGACCAACCTTTTTGCAGACCAAGCGCCGTCCGGAATACTGCGATCATCTGTTGCACCATCAGGATCGGAGCGTAAAGGATCGACAGGATGACCTCGGCCAGAAACGACGTCAGGAATTTGGAACCGCCGCCGAAATCCGCATAGCGCACTCCGCTGAGGGGCAGCGCCACTACGCCCAGCACCTTGGGGGCCAGCAACATCGCATACATCACCAGAATGATCAGCACATGGCGGGTTTCCGACATCTCGGGCCATTGCGGGAACAGCGGGTTGTCGGGGCTGAAATAATGCAGGACCGAGGCATCCTCGCCCTGACCGATCAGCGCCCACATCACCAGCAAGGCGAACCACAGCGGCGACATTAGATAGCCCACCGCCCCGTGGAACATGTGGAACCGCGACACTGCCCGGAACCCGGCAGACCCCAGCAGCTTCAGGTGCTGCAGGTTGCCCTGGCACCAGCGACGGTCGCGTAGCGCATGGTCGATCAGTGTGGGCGGTGTTTCCTCGTACGAGCCGCGGATGCGCGGCAGGAACCGCACGCCCCAACCGGCGCGACGCATCAGACCGGCCTCGACGAAATCGTGGCTCATGATCAGCTTTTCCTGACCATTCAGGCTGAGCAGTTTTGGTAGACCAGCGCAATTGGCGAAGGCCTTGGTGCGGATAATCGCGTTGTGACCCCAATAGTTGCCCTCTTGCCCACACCAGCGCGCCAGACCTTCGGCGAATGCAATGCCATACACGCCGTTGGCAAACTGCTGCATCCGGGCAAAGACCGATTGCGCGCCGATCAGTTGCGGATAACTTTGGATCAGGCCCGCGCCAGAATCGCGCGCCAGTGAATCCGTCAGGCGTAGGATGGCACGGCCCGTCATCAGACTGTCGGCATCCAGCACCAACATCGCATCCCAATCCGCGCCCCAACGGCTGACCCAGTCGGCGATGTTACCGACCTTGCGGTCCGTGTTTTCTTCGCGACGGCGGTAATACAGTTCTAGACCCGGGGCCAGCGTCGTTCGCAGTGCCTCGATACTGGCCTGTTCCTGTGCTGCGATCTCGGGGTCGCGGGTGTCGGACAGGATAAACATGGCATAGTGGTGTTGACCACCCCGCGCCTGCAAATCCTCGAGCATCGTGCGGGCATTGCCCAGCACGTTCCACGGCACCTCGTTATAAACCGGCATCAACAGCGCCACGCGCAAGGGCTGTGGACGGCCCTCGCGTTTGGGCTGTTCCTGCCGCGACAGGGAAACCATGCCTAGCAGCACGGTGCAGACCGTGAAGGAAATCCAGAAGAAGTTGAACGAGATCAGCGCCAGCAGGATGGCTTCGATCAGGTTGATCCCTTCGGCCCCAAACCAGTCGCTCATTACCCACAGCAGGCCTAAAGTCGCGGCCATCGCAGGCGAAAACGCCAAGGCGCGCCAGAACCCGACTGAGGGGCGCTGACCCTCGGGCACTTGCGCGTCACGGAAGCCCGCGCTGAAATCTTGCGCGGGCATGGCCAGCGGTGCCTCGGGCGGCATGATATGCAAGTCTTCGGTCATACGGTCCAACGGTAGAGCCAGACCTCAGAGGCAGGCTGTTTGTCTTTCAGCAACTGCGCGCGCAGTTCCACGTGGTTCCTGTCACCCGGCTGGAAGGAAAAGGCCAGTCGCAGCCCGCCGGTGTCCGGGTTGCTTTGCAGCACGCCCTCGGACGTTTCGGCGTGGGGTGAGTTGACGAAGATCGTCATCGCCTCGGGGTCTTCGAACAGCTCAGAGGGTTCAAAGTCGATGACGGCCAGGCGCCCTTCGCCAAAGGTGTTTTCACCCATGGCGGTGTTGATCACGCGCGGCATCGGCGTACGCTGCGGCTCGTCCCCCCAGATCAGACGGTAGGACAGGTCGACCTGGCTGCCCGCTGCGTATGGCTCCATCGGACGCCAATAGGCGACGATGTTGTCATAGATCTCCTGATCTGCCGGAATCTCAACCAGCGTTACAGTACCTTTGCCCCAGTCGCCCTTCGGTTCGACCCAAAGGCCGGGGCGTTTGTGGTAATTCGCCTCAAGATCCGCGTAGTCCGAGAACTCGCGTTTCCGCTGCATCAGGCCGAACCCGCGCGGGTTCATGTCAACGAAGGACGAAATCTGCAGACGCGTCGGGTTTGCCAACGGTCGCCACAAAACTTCTCCGGCACCGTTGCGGATCAGCAGACCGTCGCTGTCGTGGACGGCGGGGCGGAAATCGTCGAACCGGCTGTGATTGGTCTGGTCGAACAAGAACATCGAAGTGCCCGGCGCGATTCCGACATGTGTTAGCTCTTCGCGCGGGAACAGGGTGGCCTCGATATCCATGACGCAGTCTGCGCCTGCGGTGACGTTGAACCGATAGGCACCTGTCACGCTGGGGCTGTCCATCAGCGCGTGAACCACCATGTCACGCTGGCCAGGTATTGGGCGCTCCAGCCAGAAGCGGATGAATTCGGGGAATTCCTCACCATCCGGATCGCCGGTTTTCAGCGCCAGACCACGGGCGGAGAGGCCGTAAACCTCGTGCAGGCCGATGGCGCGGAAATAGCTGGCACCCTGCCAGACGCAGAACTCGTCGGTTTTGCCGGGGCGATGCATCTCGGTGCGTAGGCGCAAACCGGAAAAGCCCAGCGTGTCGTCGATCGGAAGTTCAGGCACATCCTCGGATTTGTCGAACATGCTCAGATCAAACGCGACCGGCGTTGCGAAACCATCCTCGACCGTCGACACCTTCACGGTGCGCGGGAAGTATAAGCCGGGTGTGAAGAAATCGACGTTAAAGGGCGTCTCGGTTTCAAACCACAGCGCCCGGTCCAGGCGGAACCGGATCGAGCGGTATTGCTGATAGGTCAGGTCCTGCCATTCCTGGGGCACCATTTCGCGTTCCGCATAGGGGCGGCTGGCAAGATCCCGGGCCATCGCGATGACGTCATTGCGGTCAAAGGGGGTTTCCCCGCCGGTGGCAAATGTGGCAGGCGCAAAGGCAAGCGCCGAAGTCGAGGCCAGAAATGCACGACGTGTAAAATTCATTTCTTTGACTTCCAAGGTTGTGATTTGAACCAAGCGGCCATGTATGCCACCCCGATGATCATCGCAAAGCCAATCATGTTAGCGATGAACACACTGGCAACATCCCGCCCACTCAGGTCCAGTCCGACGCCGATAAGCCGTGCTGCTGCCATGGAAAAAACGAAAACCGCCAGCGATTGCTGCCCGACTTTGGTGATCACGGTCAGCAGGAATTGCCAAATTTTGGCCGCCGCGCCGTGACCGGTGGCGATCAGGCGATGGCCGTGTTCTCCCGCAACGACCCAGCCCAGATAGGCCAGCGACAGGAAGTGCAGATACCGGAACAGGCCAAAATCGGTCTTGTCGCGGAACTCTTTCGTAACGGGCCAAACTTTTCGGATTTCGTCGGCCAGATCGGGGGCTGCTGCGTTGATCCATGTGAACACTTTCCATGAGCCAAACGGCATCGAGAAGATCAGGAACAGCGCCGCTGCCCAGATCAGCGTTTTCGAGACCGGGGGGGCGGGAATCCAGCCGCGCATGAAAGCAAAGCCGGTGAAGAACAGCAGCTGCCAGCCAAAGGGGTTGAAGAACCACTGTCGATCCGACCACGGCTCGGCCGGCAAGTCCAGAACGTCGGTCTGCGCCACGAGCCACAGCGTGACTGAGGCCAAGGCAACCGCCCAGAACCCAATCCGTGACAGGCACATGACCAGCGGCATCATCGCCAGAACCACCAGATACATCGGCAGGATATCGAAGTAATTGGGCACGTAGGTCAGGGTGAACAGCCCGACGATCTGCGGTGCAGGATCGTTAAAGAAATGCTGCAGATTCAGCGAAGAGATATAGTTTTTTTCGAACAATCCGCTTTCATTCAGCGCGGCCATGGACATGGCGACAAAGAAGAACAGTGCGATATGTGCCCAGTAGACTTGCCAGATGCGGAACGCCACGCGGGCGGTGCCCAACCACCAGCCCTTGCGCAGGAACGCCCCGCCGAAGGCGATGGCCGAGGCCATGCCGGAACAGAACACGAAAATTTCGGTCGCGTCGGAAAAGCCGAACCGCGCGGGGATCCATTTGGCCCAGGGGTCATTGGGGATATGTGCGATCAGGATGATGAACATCGCGATGCCGCGGTAAAAATCCAGGCGCGGATCACGCACACGGGCAGGGGCGGCCGCCGAGGCGGCCACAGGCGCAAAATCAGAAGCGGGCGATGCAGTCGCCATACGTGTTCTGTCCTTCTTGGTCTTTGTTTTTGTTATTCAGCCGGGACGCTTTGTGCGTCTCCGTTGTCGCGGGCCGCGTCGATCAATGCGCGGCGCGCAAGTGCGTAATTGTCCTCGCCTCCGGCCCGTTTGGCGCGGCGATCGTCCAAGATGCGCTCGACAGCATCCAGACGGCCCGCGCGCAGGCCCGAATCAATGGTGATGCGCTCGAATACATCACGTTGGGCGTGGCTGCCACCTACCAGTTGCATGCCATTGCGCGCGCTCGACAAAAAGTCGAATGCGGCGGCGTACTGCCCCTCACCAAAAGCCTCAAGCCCTTTGGAGGCTGCAATACCCGGGTCGGACATGCGGACCGGAGTATCGCCTTGATTGCGTTGCGCGTCTTTCTGGATGCGCTGCAACATCTTGCTGGTCGCTTCGTTGCGGTTATCACCAGTCAATGCCAGCAGATAGTGAAGGTCGGCGAAGACCACGCAGCCATCCTCGGTCCGGGCCGCGCTGAGATCGGCCAGCTCTTCCCAGCGATTGCCTACGTCGACGCCTTCCAGCTCTAGGCGCGACAGCAGTGAGGTCGCGTTCGAGATATCGCGGTAATCGTCCGTTTTGTCCTGGCGAACGTGGGTATCGTACAGCTCCATCACCTGGTCGACCTGACCGAGGTCCAGATGCATCAGTGCCTTGTGCCACCAGACGTGATAGCGGAAGTTGTTGCAATGGGTCCAAGCATCCTCGCGTCCGGCCAACCAGTCCAGACCCAATTGCGCATTGCCCTGCATCTCGTGCACGTGGGCCACCGCATGCAGACCCCAGGCATCATCCGAAACCATCCAAAGGGCTTGGCGCCCGGCAATCTCGGCCTTTTGGTATTCGCCCGTTTCCTCCAACGCGAAAGCGTGACAGCCCAGAAGATAGCCACGTCCTGGGTGATCCGGTTCATAAGCGGCCAAGACCCGCTCGATTGACCGGCGCATACCGGTCGGGTCACCCAGAACGAACCGGGTTGCGTGGCTGAGTTTCATCGCCAGAGTATCCTGCGGATGGGAGCGCAGAATCTGCTCAAATTTTTTAATCGCCTGCGAGGGCAGATCTTCCAGATACAGGCCAAGCGCCTCGACATACATGCGCTCACGTTCAGAGATCGGTTGCCGTTCCATCGCGGCTTTGGCCTCTGACAAGGCCTCGACCGCGACCGCCGTCATCTCACGCCGGCCCAGCAGAACCATGAACAGCCCCTTGATGGCGTGACCCAGGGCAAAGTCGGGCTCAAGCTCCAGCACCTTGCCCAGATGTTGCGGAGTAATGGCCGCATGCGCCATGAACCCAAGCAGAACACCGTTCCACGCCTCGACGCTTGCCGAATGGCTGAGGGTGTTCATCTGTCCGAAAACATCCTGTTTCATGCGATTGGTCCGATCCAATTTTAATTTTCTACACTATTCGATGTAGCAGAGACTCTGACGGCGTCGTATCAGTATCGCCTCTGCTCTCGAATTGGTGAAAAGCCGTGTGTGTAAAACGTGAAAAAAACCGCCGATTCAACGGCATGTTTCAGCAACATGCCGCCGAAACGGACACAGTGTTTCAATCTTCGAATGGATTTTTGGCGTTCAAAACGGCCTGAGTGTCCGCCCCGAATTCGGGCGGGGCAGCGCGATAGGTGACCGGAGTGCGTGACAATTTCAGCGGATTCCCGATCAGCTGCACCGGCCCTGGTGCTGCCTGCATGGCGATCTGCATTTGTCGAGCCGCGACCTGATCCGAGGCAAAAACCTGATCCAAAGTCCGCACCGGGCCGACGGGTACTTTGCGGTCTTCCAGCTCGGCGATAACGGTGGCAGTGTCATGGGCTTGAACCGCCGGGCGCAGAACTGCGTTCAAAGCGTCGCGATTTTCCAGGCGCGCCGGGTTGGTCGCAAAGCGCGGATCATCGGCCAGCTCGGGCCGCCCGATAAAGTCGCAGAAACGGCGGAACTGTCCGTCATTGCCCACGGCCAGAATCACATGGCCATCCGAGGTTTCGTAAACGTCATAAGGCACAATGTTGGGATGCCCGTTGCCCCGCCGTTGCGGAACATTGCCCGAGGTCAGGTAATTGACGCCCTCGTTGATCAACCAGGCAACTTGTGAGTCGACCAATGCCAGGTCGATCTGCTGGCCTTCGCCGGTTTGATCCCGGTGGCGCAGAGCGGCTAGAATGCCAACGCAGGCATACATTCCGCACATCACATCAGCGATGCCAACACCCACCTTCATTGGTGCGCCTTCGGGGTCGCCGGTCAGCGACATGATCCCGCCATAACCTTGCGCCATCAGGTCATAGCCGGGCTTGGACGCATTCGGCCCGGTCTGGCCATAGCCCGAGATCGAGCAATAGACGAGGCTCGGGAACTCCGGCGATAGCGTGGCGTAATCCAGCCCGTATTTCGCCAGCCCGCCGGGTTTGAAATTCTCGATCAGGACATCGGCATGCGATGCCAGCCGTTTGATTTCAGCCTGGCCTTCGGGCGTAGTGATGTCGATGGCGACGGATTTCTTGTTGCGGTTGGCCGACATGAAATACGCACTCAGGTCCGAGCGGTTGCCCTGAGCGTCTTCAACGTAAGGAGGGCCCCATTGCCGGGTATCATCGCCGCCACTGGCCGGGTTTTCGATCTTGATGACGTTGGCGCCCAAATCGCCCAGCAGCTGCGTACAGGTTGGCCCAGCCAGAATGCGGCTGAGATCCAGCACCTTGACGCCTTTCAGCGGTCCCTCAGATCCGGCCATCATATCCTCCACGCTCGATTTCTGCAGCGATGACAGTAAAGCGGTCGGCTTTGACCGCCTGCTCCAGCGCCGACCGCAGTTCTGCGCGGTTGCGGACGGTATGTCCATAGCCACCAAAGGCTTGCCCCATGGCGGCAAAGTCGTGGCGGTCGAAATCCACGCCCATATTGCCCATCTGACGCTGGCGCTGTTTCAACTCGATCAGCGCAAGACTGGCGTCGACAAAGACCAGAAAAATCGGATTGCAGCCCATCTCGGCTGCGGTCGACAGCTCTCCGGCAACCATCAGAAAACCAGCATCGCCCGAGAAACTGATGACCGGGCGGTCAGGCTCAGCCAGTTTCAGGCCAATGGCCATCGGTACGGCGCAGCCCATGGTACACAGGGCCGAGGATTGGATCAGCCCGCGTTCTTCGTGGCACTCCCACATCTGGCTCAGCAGGATGCGATGCGCGCCGCTGTCAGCGGTGGCCAGCGTATCAGCGGGCAGGGCGGCGCGAGATTCGGCGATCACGGCCGCCGGGCCCCAGTCATCATCCACGGGGAAGGCCTGCGCTAGCGCGGCCTTAACTTGCGCGGGTTCACCACCCGGCCACGTCGCTCGGGCGGGGTTCCCCTTGGCGATGGCTTCTAGCGTGGCGCCCGTGTGGGCGACCAGATTCAACCCGGCTTGATGCATGTAATGATCGTTGACGACGGCCGAGATATCGATGACGCGCTTTTCCTCGGGGTCCCAGATCTCGCGCCAGCCAGGGCGCATTTCAATCGGGTCATACCCCAGACACAGCACCAGATCGGATTGTTCGACCAACGGCACCAGATGCTTGTCGGCCAAGGGCGACAAACCTGCGCCGCCCAGGCACAAAGGATGATCCTCGGGCACGACGCCCTTAGCTTTGTAGGTGGTCACGAAGGGGATTTTGAAATGTTCCAGAAACGCCTGCACCACATTGCGCGAGTCGTCATAAAGCACGTCCAGACCCACGATCGCGATGGGGCGTTCGGCCTCGGTCACCCAGCGGCGGGCTTTCTCAACACAGTTCCCTTCGGGCGCGACCGCAGCGGGTTTGACCAGACGGCGGCGTTTGCTCCCGGATACGCGCGTATCCGCGACCGAGATCGGCACGTCAATATGAACCGGACCGGGGCGGGGCTGTGTGGCCAGCGAAACCGCTCTGTCAGCAACCACGTCTGCGCCTTGGGCCGTCAGCGTGAACGTGCCCTTGGTGATCGAGCGGTAAACCTGCGCGTGATCCATCACCTGATGAGTATAGGTCAGTGCCTCATCCGCATCGACACAGCCGGTCAGAACGATCATCGGCACCCGGTCCTGCAGCGCGTTGGCCACAACGTTGATCCCGTTCATCGCGCCGGGGCCCAGAGTGGCCACCAGAATAGCAGGCGCGCCATCACGGTGGTGAACCGCCTCTGCCATGAAGCCGGCGGCGTTTTCGTGTTTGGTCAGGTGAAAGGTGATCCCAACCTGTTCCAGAGCATCCACCAGCGTCAGAACCTCTCCGCCTGGCATGCCAAAAGCGTAGCGGCATCCGGCCTCGTATAGTCTTTGGGCCAAAAGGTCAGCCGCGCGGGGGGAGAGGTCCTGCATTCGTTATGCTCCGAAGTTTTCGTTGCTCAGCAGATTGCGGAGGACGTAGCCAGACGCAAGCAGGTTCACGTCAGTGTGACTATTTGGCTGCGGATTCCGCCACTGACTGAAACTTTGTGTCAAGTTCTTGGGCAATATCGCGCAAAGGCTCTCCGCCCTCGTACACATAGGGGGCAAAGACAAAGCTGGGCGTTTTGTAGGACAGGGTGGCGGTGCCGTCGTCGTTCTCAGTCACGTAAAAACGAATGGGCGCTTCGATCATTGCACTGACAGAGGTTTCCAGAACGCGCACGGCATAGTCGTTGTTGAAGGCACCGATCACCAGATTGCCGGGTATAGTGATGCCACGGGCCGCAGCCGCCTTGGTCGGACCAGCCTGCGTGACCACGATCAACCCGTTTTCCTTCACCGCAGCCTTCGTATCCGCGACCAGTTCCTCATAGCTTTTGACGGTTGGATACACTGCCCAACCCGACAATGGTTCCTCGGCCCGGACAGGCAGGGCGAGAAGACAGAGCAAACCCAAAAGCGTGCGCATGACGGTGCCTCGTTCAATGTGACTGTCTGAGTGATGCCAGAAATTCGAGTTCCGCGCACGCACATTTCCGTGCGTATTCAGGATTGCGCCGACGTCCAGAAAGCCGCAGAAACATGCAAACCATCAAACACGAGGCCACACGTGGACCCGATACGCCTATTGATTTGCAGCAGTTGTGCGGGAACGCGTGACCGAGTGGCCGAGAGGCAGGCCGTGGATAACGCGCTGGTGCGTGCAGGGCTGAATGGTCGGGTCGTCATCTCTGATCACGCCTGTTTCAGTGGCTGCGCTGAGCCGACCGCATTGGCATTGCAGGCCGCAGGACGGGCGTCTTACGTGTTTTCGGGGGTCGATATCGTTACCGATGCCGAAGACATCGTCGCGACCTGCAAAGCCTATTTGGACAGTCCCGCAGGTTGGATCGAAGACGCCCGACCCTGCGGGCGACTTCGGATGTGTTTGCGCGCGCGGATACCGGCGCTTTAATCGACCTGAACGGTCACGGCAGCGCTGACCGGTACGTTGTCGACCGTCAGTGCGCTGTGGCTGTTTGCGTTCAGCGAAACCGAAACCTCGACCTCTCCCTTCGGAAGGTCGGGGATGTGTATCCAGTTGCCGTAGAGCCGGGCTAGTTTCTCGCCATTGATGTAAACATGCGCGTGGCCTTCGCCGTCTACGTCGGCTGTTGACGCGTTTTCCGGGGCAAACCGGAAATTCTGCGGCATGACGTGCAGGTTCCACCCGGCCATCGGGTCCTGGGTCAGCGCGATTGCAACGCTGGGGGCGTCCGCCCCTGCGGGCAGGTTTACCGTGGTCGAATGGTCATGGGCCATCGCTTCGGCATGCGCGCCGCCGTGATGGGATGGATCGCCATGATCGTGGCCGTCAAACGTGACGCCATTGGCTGCCGCTAGCACAAAACCAGCACCACCACCGAACACAAGGCCGATTGCAAAAAGGGCAAGTGAGCGTGCCATTTTTTCTTTCCTTTAGGGCAAAAAGAAACGCGCCGGGCAGAACCCGGCGCGTCATTATATAAGAGGATCAGGCCGCTGCTTCGACGCGTTTGCCTTCGCTTTGCCAGAAATACCCGGCAAAGGCACCGACCAGAACCCAGGCCACCAGACCGATGCCAAAGGCGCGAGCGGCGAACAGAGCGCCGATCTCGGTCGGGACGGGGCCGGTGAACACATCCGGTTCGGGCGCACCGATCAGATGGGGTGCCAGCAACAGGGCTGCTGCGATCACATAGCTGATCAGGTTGCCGCCAAACGCAATCAACCACAGCGCAACAAGCGCAGCACCAACAGTGGCAAACCACCAGACCTGTCGGGCATAGACGTCAGCCGCCGCTACACCAGGCACCTCTGGTGCCAGGGTAAAGCCAGGCGCCAGATGAAAGGCGATGAACCCAGCCAGACCCCAAAGCACGCCGGTGCGGCCATCAATCGTGTGGCCCTGGCCTTCGGCCACGGACATCAGGGCAACCATCAGCAGCGCGTAACCGGTATAGGTCAGCATGGTGAAAATGACGCTCAGCGCGTCACGGGTCAGTTCCGAGAACATGTCCGGTAATTCGGGATGCGCCGAAACGGCTTCGGCTCCGAAGTGCACCAACTCGCCGGATTCGTACAGCTCCGCGTGCAACAAAACAGGTTGCACAAAGACCAACTGCAGCAAGGCGGCTATCAGCCCCGCTGCAGCACCAGCGAACAACGCGCTGGTCAGTATACGACTGAACATGGTCTTAGTGGCAGGGGAAGCCGGTCGCGTGGCGCACGTCGTGTGCTGCGTCATGCAGCGCCGCGGCCTGTACGTGACCGGTCAGGGTGATGATACCCAGACCCAGAACCACCGCGAACATGACCGGAAGGATACCAGCGCGCGAGGCGGATGCTGTTTGCGTTTGTGTTGCCATCTTTTATTCTCCTTTGCCGCCGCACCCGACGGCCGGTGTTTCAATTGTCGCCTGGCAGGTCTCCTGGCTTGCGGGTCGATGCCTCTGTTCGCCTTCCCCCTGAGAACAGGAGTGGCTGGTTGAACAGGGGCTCTCCGCTTACAGTCGCGGGGGCGGCTGTGGATTTGGCTGCCATGGCAGTCGCACCACATTCCCTCTTAGCATCCGGATGTCTCCGGCAGGACCAGACGCGTTCATTTAGCCTCTATGGTGCCGCTGGTGCAATCGTCATTTGCGACCTTTTAGGTCAGATCACGCGCTTTTTCAGCAAATAGATATCCATGATCCAGCCATGATCGGCACGTGCCTTGGCGCGGGTGTCCAGAATCTCCTGCGCCACATCGGTCAAAGCGCCTTTGATCAGGATTTCCTCTTTCATGCCGACATAGGCACCCCACCAGATGTCATAATCGGCCATGTCCAGGGATTGAAACGAACACTCGCCATCCAGCATTACCGCTGCTTTCGAGGCATTTGCCGGCCAGCCTTCATCCCTGATCCGCCGTCCGGTGGTCACAACATAAGGCGCGCCCAGATCATTGATCGGGATGGCGTGTGCGGCCGTCAATGCCTGCAGCGCGGTGATGCCAGGGATCACCCGTGTCGTGGGCTCAGGGTCCAGCCGCGACGCGATTCGCAACGAGCTGTCATAAAGCGACGGGTCGCCCCAGATCAGCAGCGCCACTTGTCGCGCATTCGGGTGGGCCGCAATCGCCTCGTGCCAGCGCACTGCAATGGCATCATGCCATTCGTCGACCCCGCGCAGATAACCATCATCGGCCCGACGCTTGGGAATGTCGAAATAGGCGATCTGCGGCGGAGTGTCAGTCACAGCTGCAATGATCTCTTCGCGCAACCCGGCCAGATCAGCCTTGTTCTCGCCCTTGTGCGGGATCAGGATTAGGTCTGCATCGCGGATGGCATTTGCCCCTTGCAAGGTCACGTGATCCGGGTTGCCAGTGCCAATTCCGATCAGAGACAACTCAAACATCGTCGAACTCTGCCAACGGGCCATACAGGATCAGCGCCGGGGCTGTGCCGATCTCGGCCTCCAGCTTTTGCGACAGCGCGCCAATTGTTGCACGGTGCAGGCTCTGGTCGGGAGTCGATACGGATTCGGCTATCAGGGCTGGTGTTTCCAGCGGCAGGCCATGCTCATGCAGTGCATTTACCAACAGGGGAAAGGTCCGCTTGCCCATGAACACCACAGTCGTTGCATCCGGATCGGCCAGCGCGGGCAGGTTCAGATCTTCGGGCAGTTTGCCACTGACATCGTGGCCAGTGACAAATTGCACCCGCCGCGCAGTGAGGCGTCGTGTCAGGGGTATTCCTGCTGCTGCCGCCGCCGCAACCGCCGAGGGGATGCCAGGGATGATTTCATATTCGATCCCGGCCGCGCGCAGGGCAACCAGTTCTTCCTCCAGTCTGCCGAACAACCCGCCATCACCAGATTTCAATCGCACCACGCGAGCACCGGTCTTGGCGTAATCCACCAACAGGCGGCTTACGTGATCCTGCTTGGGTGAGGGTCGCCCGGCCCGTTTGCCCACGCCCACCAGATCTGCATCGTCATGCGCATGACTAAGGATTGGGCCGCTGCTGAGGTCATCAAACAGCACCGCATCTGCTTTTTGCATCCGGTCGACTGCCTTCAGGGTCAAAAGCTCAGGATCGCCGGGGCCGGAACCTATGAAGGATACGAAACCGCTCATGCCGAGGCCTCGGCGATCAGGTGAAAGAACGTACCGGAGACGTTTCCTCGCACAGAACCTGTTTGCGGCCCTTCAGCACCTTCAGCATCAAACACCCGCGCCAGCGGTGCGTCCGGCTGTTCTACGATCGAAGAATAATGGAATTCATGCCCCCGCAGAGCCGTGTCAGCTGCAAAACCGGGCATCGGGGCCAGCAATTCTGCGCGCCGATATCCCAGATTGAACTTGCGCTTTTCATACGAGGTCACCAGCCCCAGCAGGCCTGCCATCTGATGTCGCTCGCCGTCTTTGTCGATCAAGGCCTGTCCCAGCGCCATGTATCCACCGCATTCCCCATGCACGGGTTTGGATTCAGCGTGTTTGCGCAGTCCGGTCTGGAACGTGTCGGCGGCAGCCAGTGTGCCCGCATGCAATTCCGGATAGCCACCGGGCAGCCAGACCAGATCGGCATCGGAAGCAGGTGCCTCGTTCGCCAGAGGTGAAAACGGCAGAATTTCTGCACCCGCCGCGCGCCAGCCTTCCAGCAAATGCGGATAGGTAAAGGAAAACGCGGCATCGCGGGCCAGCGCAATCCGTTGCGCCGGAGGGCGCGGCAACGCGGCTGACGACGGCCCATTGGGGCCTGAGGAGGCCGCCACCTTGACCGCCTCAAGATCCACATGTTCGCGCAGAAACGCGGCATAGCCGACAATTGCGCTTTCCAGATCAGGATGCTCGACCGCCTGTATCAGGCCCAGATGGCGTTCCGGCAGGGTCAGATCACCGCGCCGGGGTAAAACGCCCAGAACCGGCAGACCCGCGCGCTCCATACCCAGACGGGTCAGACGCTCGTGCCGGGGGCTTGCGCAACGGTTCAGGATCACACCGGCAAACGGCAGGTCGGGGTTGTACATCCGAAACCCCAGTGCAGTTGCCGCCGCTGATTGCGCCTGACCGCCCACATCCAGCACCAGCACCACAGGCCAGCCCATGCGCTGGGCAGTTTCGGCGCTGGACCCGTGCCCCAGCTCGCCCGGCTTGGCGACGCCGTCAAACAGCCCCATCGATCCCTCGGCGACCACGATATCCGCACCCTCAGCCTGCGCCGAAATCGCACTCAGCAACGGGTCACCCATAGCCCAACTGTCTAGATTAAACGAGGCCCGCCCGGCTGCTGCCCGGTGAAAGGCAGGATCAATGTAGTCCGGACCGCTCTTGAACGGTTGCACGGTCAGCCCATCCTCGGCCAAGGCCCGCAACAGGCCCAGCATGACCGTTGTTTTACCAGTACCCGACGATGGAGCCGAAATCAGAAGACCCGGGGGGTTAGTCATCACCGTGGCTCCAGCTTGACCACGGGCTATCGGCGCTTTGGGGGCGATAGCGACGGTCGTAATCCTTTGAATACAGGCAGCTTTCATCGAACCCTTCGCCTGCCAGCGCCGGACCCACCATGATCAGTGCGGTGCGCGAGATGCTTTCATCCAGCGCCTCTTTCAAGGTGTCCAGCGTGGCGCGGATGATCCTTTCATCCGGCCAACTGGCGCGATACACCACGGCCACCGGGCAGTCCGCACCATAGGCTGGGGTCAGATCGGCAATCACCTTGTCCAGATTGCCGATCGACAGGTGAATGGCTAAAGTCGCGCCGGTGCGGGCAAAGTTCTCAAGCGTTTCCCCTTCGGGCATCGAGGACGCGCGGCCCGGCGTCCGGGTCAGCACCACAGATTGTGCCAGTCCAGGCAGGGTCAGCTCGGTTCCCAGTGAAGCCGCCGCAGCAGCAAAGGACGGCACGCCCGGTGTCACGCTGACCGGGATGCCCATCTCTTTCAGCCGTCTGATTTGTTCACCCATCGCTGACCAGACCGACAGGTCGCCGGAATGCAGGCGCGCCACATCCTGACCAGCCTGATGTGCGGTCTCGATCTCGGCCATGATCTGATCCAGATCCATCGACGCGGTGTTTATGATCTTTGCGTCCTCGGGACAGTGACCAAGGATTTCCTCGGGCACCAGCGACCCGGCATATAGGCATACCGGGCAAGACGCGATGATATCACGTCCGCGCAGGGTCAGAAGGTCGGCAGCGCCCGGTCCGGCGCCAATGAAATGAACAGTCATGTTTGTCCTCCGATGGCTATGGCGCAGGTGGCCAGCCGGTCGTCTGAGATTTGTCTGGGTGAGGTCAGCCGCGCGCCGGACCCGGCAGCGGCAAGGGCGGATGCTTCGGCCACGCTGCCGGTGCCATACGTGGCGCGGCTGCGGTTCGAGCAGGTGAGCGTGCGCTGCCCGGCCAGATCGGCAGGGGCGACGAAATGCAAGGGCAGTGCGATGGCCGAGGCGAATTCGATCAACGCAGGATGGCCGTCTTTGTCCGCCACCGTGGCCAGCGCATCCACGCGCTGCCCATCGCTGGCCCGATCAAAGGCCGCCCGCAAGCTGTCCAACGTGGCCGTAGATGAGAATCCCAATCCCGCGACGATCATAGGGTGACGCTCCACTGCACCACCGGATAAGCGGACTTCCAGCCGCGCCGGGGACCAAGCGCCGAGGCTTGCGCCAACTCGATCCGCAAAAGCTCTCCGCCCAGCTTGTTCTGCCAGTGCCCCAGCAAAGCCTCGCTTTCCAAAGTCACCGCGTTGGCGACCAGCCTTGTGCCTTTGGGTAGGGCGGCTTGCAGCCATTCCATCAGTTCGGTGCTGAGACCACCGCCGATGAAAACCACGTCCGGCAAGGTCAGACCACCCAGTGAGCCCGGAGCAGTGCCGTGCACAACATTCAATCGGTCCTGGCCCAGCGTATCAGCGTTGCGCCGAATGCGTTCGGCGCGATCTGCGCGGGGTTCGATGGTTGTGGCCGTCAGGGTCGGGTCACACATCAGCCATTCGATGCTGATCGAACCCGTGCCGCCGCCGATATCCCAAAGGTGTTCGCCCCGCTGCGGAGCCAATGCCGACAGAGTTAACGCGCGTACGGGGCGCTTGGTGATTTGACCATCGGTTTCGAATATCTCATCCGGCTTGCCCGACGCCTTTGGAAAGGCGCGACCTTCGCCTGCAACTTCAAGCCCGACGCAGACCGGATGGTCGAATCCGCCCAGCAGCGCTTCGGTCAGCGATACGCTGCGCGCCCGTTCTCGAGGGCCGCCCAGAGCCTCCATCACATGCAGGCGGGTGTCGGGAAATCCAGTTTCGGTTAGGTAGGTCGCCAGTTCCGCCACCGCCTTGCCGTCCCGCAACAGCAGGATGGCGCGTACCCCCGGTGCCAGATCAGGACGCAACCGGGTCAGCGGGGCTGCGTGCAGGCCGAAGGTCAGCGTGGTCTCTAGCGGCCAGCCCAATCGCGCAGCGGCCAGCGAAAAGGTCGATTGGCCGGGCAGGGCAGTCCATTCGCCAGCCTCGAAATTGCGCGCGATAACTGAACCTGCACCAAACCAGAAGGGATCGCCCGAGGCGAGAACCACAGTCGGACGGCCCCGAAAGCCGGCCAGCATCGGAAGGCCATCGGAGAAAGGCACAGGCCACTCAACCCTTTGCGCACCGGCCTCGGGGATCAGCGACAGGTGCCGTGGTGGGCCCATGACGATTTCGGCGCGTTCCAGCACTTGACGGCTTGCCGGTGGCAGGCCATCCAGTCCATCTTCGCCCAAGCCCAGAACGGTCAGCCACGGAGCTTTAAGCATGACACACCTCCTGATCCTTGGCGGTACGACCGAGGCCAACGCGCTGGCTAAGGCGGTGACCGCGCAGGGCGTTCCGGCAACCTATTCCTATGCCGGACGGGTCGATAACCCCCGCCCGCAACCCTTGCCCGTGCGTGTCGGTGGTTTTGGCGGCGCGCACGGGCTGGCGCAGTACCTTTGCGATCACGCGATCACCCACGTGATCGATGCCACTCATCCCTTTGCCGCACAAATGAGCCGGAACGCCATTGCCGCCTGCCGCGATACCGGGCTGCCGCTGGCTGCGCTGACCCGTCCGGCCTGGACGGCGCAAGACGGGGATCGCTGGCAGTACGTTCCCGATATCGGCGGCGCAGTGGCTGCCCTGTCCGGCCTGGCGCAACGTGTCTTTCTGGCGGTAGGGCGGATGCACCTTGAGGACTTCGCCGCCCAGCCCCAACACCACTACCTGCTGCGGCTGGTGGATGAACCCGGTAAATTGCCCTTGCCGAATTGCGATGTGGTTGTGTCGCGCGGGCCGTTTACCGAAGCGGGTGACCGGGCGCTGATGCAACGCCATGAAATCGAATTGGTCGTGTCCAAGAACGCAGGCGGCAGCGGCGCACGCGCCAAGATTGATGCCGCGCGGGCGTTGGGCCTGCCCGTACTGATGATCGACCGTCCGATCCTGCCACAACGACACGAACTGACGAGCGTAACGCAGGTTTTGGACTGGCTGGCTCATTCCGGTGTGAACCTCGGGGTGTAGACGATCGGGGCGCTGTTGCGATCAATCACACGAGTCAGGGATGATCCCACGATAACCACCGTCTGCATGTCCGCCATATCCGGCGTTGCCTCGGCCAGTGTCGAAACCCGGATCGCCTCATCCGCGCGAGATACGGCGCGGGCGAACAGGATCAGACGTTCGGGCTCACATTCCTCGCGCAGGATTTCCAGCGCCTTAACAAAGCCTTCGGGGCGGGATTTTGAGCGCGGGTTGTAAAACGCCATCGCGAAATCACCCTGCGCCGCCAATCGGAGACGTTTCTCGATCAGCGACCAGGGTTTCAGATTGTCGCTGAGGTTGATGGCACAGAAATCATGCCCCAAAGGTGCCCCAGCACGCGCCGATGCGGCCAGCATCGCGGTGATGCCCGGCAGCACGTCGATGGGAATTTCGCGCCATTCGACAGGGCCATTTTCCAGTGCTTCAAACACGGCGGCCGCCATGGCAAACACGCCTGGATCGCCCGAGGACACAACGACCACGCGTTTCCCCTCGGCCGCCATCTGCAACGCGTGCTGCGACCTGTCAATCTCGACCCGATTGTCGCTGGCGTGCAGCGTCAGGCCGGGGCGTTCGGCCACGCGCGCGACGTAAGGGATATAGCCGACGATATCCGTGGCCTCGGCCAATGCGGCGGAAACTTCGGGCGTTACAAGGTCCTCGTTTCCGGGGCCGAGTCCCGCGATCTTGACCCAACCGCTCATGGCCGCCGCCCCTGACCATGCACGATGATGATCGAGAAGTAGGGGGTGACCTTGTCACATGCCTCGGACAGTTTCGTCACGGTCTGGTTCGGCATCTGAGCGTATTCGACGATCCATGCTCGATCATACAGGCCAGCCGTTTTCAGGGCCCGTTTCACCTTTTCGATGTTGCGCCCGATCTTCATCACCACCAAAGCATCGGTCTGCGCCATGCGTTCCGCCAGAGTATCTTCGGGGAGTGTGCCGACCAGAACGGTCAGGACATCATCGCCCCACGTGATCGGGTCACCGGTTGCCGTCCACGCGCCGGACATACCGGTGATGGCGGGAACAACCTCGACGTCAGCTTCGTCACGCAAGCGGCTGTAAAGATGCATGAAAGACCCATAGAAAAATGGGTCACCTTCACACAAAACCACCACATCCTCACCTTCATCCGACAGGGTTTTTAAATGCGCGGCGCAGTCTTTGTAGAAGGCAGACAGCAGCTCGTTATAACGCGGATCGGTTAGGGGGATTTCGGTGGTGACGGGATATTCCATCGGAAATTCCACAGCATCGCCGGGGATCATGCCATTGACGATCTTGCGTGCCTGACCGCTGCGGCCAGGTTTGCGGAAAAACGCCACGTGGCGCGCATTGCGCAGTAGACGGTCGGCCCGAACGCTCATCAGGTCCGGGTCGCCGGGGCCAAGGCCGACGCCGTATATCTTGCCCGCGCTCATTCCGCGCGGCTCGCGATGGCGTTGACGGCGGCGACGGTGATGGCGCTGCCGCCCAGACGACCTTTGACGATACAGGATGGCACCGGTTGCGCCGCCCACAAAGCGTCCTTGGATTCGACCGCGCCGACAAAGCCCACCGGGCAACCGATGATGGCTGCAGGACGCGGGCAGTCGGGATCTTCCAGCATGTTCAACAGGTGGAACAGGGCAGTCGGAGCATTGCCGATGGCCACAACAGCACCTTCAAGATGCGGGCGCCACAACTCCAGCGCTGCGGCCGAGCGCGTGTTGCTCATCTCAGCGGCCAGCGGACGTACGCGTTCGTCATGCAGGGTGCAGATTACCTCATTGTCGGCGGGCAGGCGGAACCGGGTCACGCCCTCGCTGACCATACGCGCGTCACACAGGATCGGCGCGCCGTTTTCCAAAGCGGTGCGGGCAGCAGAGACGAAACCGGGCGAGAAATGCACGAACTCTTCCAGCCCGACCATCCCGGCGGCATGGATCATGCGGACGGCAACCTGCTCTTCGTCGGCGTCGAACCGGGCCAGATCGGCCTCGGACCGAATGGTGGCAAAGCTTTCCTTATAGATCGCTGCGCCATCGGTTTCATATTCATAGGGCATCAGGTCAGGTCCATGGTCATAAGTGTTTCGGGGGTCAGCCCGCGTTGGCAGGGCTCATCCCCTGCGCGGCCGTGTTTGACAAGGTCAAATCGCCCATCGCGACCGACCAAAGTGACATCCGCTGTTCCCATTCGGGCGCATCCTTTTGAGCAGCCCGAGACATGCAGGCTGCCTTCCACATGCGGTGCCAGCGCTCGGGCGACAGCACGGGTTTCTACCTGCGCCTGCGGGCAGAACGGTGCACCGGTGCAGGCGTCGGTGGTCATCAGCGGATCGGTGCCATCTGTGACAAAGGCCGGGGCCGGGATCGCCGCCCCGCCTTCCAGCAGGAACAGCCGCCAGGGGGTCACCCGCAGGGCGGAAGCGCCTGTGTCCTCGATCAAGCTGAACAGACGCCGCGCAGGCAGTTGCCCGAATGCTGCACCATAAAGTGTGCCCAGTTCACAAATGCCAGGTTGTAGCGGTGAGCCAACAGCGTTGGCTGGGCTGCCTTGCCATTCCAGAGGCAAAGCTTGTGCTGCGACCACGCGGGCCATGCGGCGATTGTCCGAGGTTTGGTTTTCGGCAAACCATTCAGCCAACGCGATAAGCTGGTCTATGGCTTCGACTTCTGAGACGGCGCGCCCCGTCTCGCATCCATCGGCGCGAAGGATCAGGCCCTCCGCGCCGGTCTCCAGCCGGATATCCGCAGAATCCGCGGCCATCAGACGGGCCGGGCCAGTGTCGATGGCAAAACCGAATTTCGCAGGCACGGCGGGCAGGTCTGCCAGTCGATGGATCAAAGATTGCGTCAGCCGCGCGGTCAGATCGCCCGTTTCGTAAAGCGGTGAAACCAGAATGTTGCGGCGTACTTCGATGCCCGACTCGGCGTCCAAAAGATCCAGCGCGGAAAGCTCAGAAAGCAACGATTGATGATCGGCCTCTTTCACGCCACGTAATTGCAGGTTGGCTCGGTTGGTCAGGTCGATGGTGCCATTGCCAAACCGCTCGGCCAACTCGCACAAGCCCAAAGCCTGCGTCGCATTCAGACGTGCCAACCGGGGGCGCACCCGCACCACCAGTCCGTCGCCCGACATCATCGGACGATGGGCGCCGGGGCACCAGCCCTGAACAACAGGTTTTGAGGTGGGGGCGCTCATCCCAACCCCTCCAGATCCGCGCGGATCGAGTTCCGGCGTGTGTTCCACAACCCCGCGTCAAGCAATGCGCGGAACCGGTCCTGCATGGCTTGATGTGCTTGCGGATTGGCCTCTTGCAGGAAGGCGTCAACCTCGGCGTCACCCAGTGTGGCATCGTGGTACAGATCGAACAGGTGCGGAGCGACTGTGCCGGACAGGTGGGCAAAAGACGCCATATGGTCCAGCGTCGCCGCGATCTCTGCGGCCCCGCGGAACCCGTGCCGTTGCATCGCTGCAATCCAGCCGGGATTGGCAGCGCGGGCATGAACCACGCGGCTGATTTCTTCGGGCAGGGTACGAGCACGGGGAGTGTCGGGGTTGGTATTGTCGAGGTGGTACAATTGCGCGCTGCCGCCGGTGACGGTCTTGGCAGCGGCAAACCCGGCCTCGTGCGTGGCATAGTCGTTGGCCAGCAGCAGGTCGGTCTCGGTCAGGTCCTGCAGGTGGACAAAGCTGTCGGCATTGGCGACGCGTTCGGTGATGCCGGTGACATCCTGCGCGATATGGTCGCCCTCCAACGCAAAAGAGCTTGCCTGCAGCCATGCTTCACCCGCCTGCGCGCGGGCTTCATCGGTATAGATTTCAGACAGTTGCGTCATATTCACGCCATAGCTGCCGGGCGCGGGGCCAAAGACTCGCGCGGCAGGGGCTTGCCCGGCATAGGGGTTCCAATCCGGGGCTTCATCACGGTCAGACAAGGCACGGACGGCCTGACCGAACAGTGCCGAAAGCGTCGGGAACACGTCGCGGAACAGGCCCGATACGCGCAGGGTCACATCTAGGCGAGGGCGGCTGAGATCGGTGATTGGCAGCACTTCGATGCCTGACACTCGCTCGGACCCCTTGTCCCAGATTGGCTTGACGCCCAACAGGTGCAGCGCCATGGCGAATTCTTCGCCTGCCGTGCGCATGGTGGCCGAGCCCCATAGGTCGACGATCAGGCCCTTGGGATAATCACCTTCCTCTTGCAAATGCCGCCGCACCAGCTCTTCGGCCAGCTTCACGCCTTGGGTATAGGCGGCGCGGGTAGGAACCGAACGCGGATCGGTGGTATAGAGGTTCCGACCGGTAGGCAGCACATCCGACCGCCCACGATAGGGTGAGCCGGACGGTCCGGCCTCGATCCGTTTTCCCGCCAGCGCGTCAAGCAGAGCCCTGCGTTCCGCACGGACGGAAGAGGCGGGGTCAAAATTACCGGTGACCTCAGGCGTGCGACCAAAGATGTGCAACCCGTCACCGAACTGGCTTTCCTTGATATCGCAGACAAACCGGTCGATGCGGGTGATTGCCTCGGCAGTGCAGGTGGCCTGATCCAGACCTAGGTCGTTTTCCAACCCGATGGCCTGCGCCTCATCCCGGATATCTTCTTGCAGGCGGTCCCGGCGCTTGGGGTCCAGCCCGTCGGCGTTCGAAAACTCGTCCAGCAGGGATTCCAGCCGCACCATCCGGTCGGGCGTGCCGCTTTCCTTCATCGGGGGTGGGATATGACCCAGCGTGACCGCCCCGATCCGGCGCTTGGCCTGCGCGGCCTCGCCGGGGTCATTGACGATGAAGGGGTAGATCACCGGCAGATCGCGGATCAGCGCCTCGGGCCAGCAATTCGCCGACAGGGCGACCGATTTGCCAGGCAGCCATTCCAGCGTGCCATGCGCGCCGATATGGATCAGCGCATCCGCACCCAACCCTCTGCGCAGCCACAGATAAAAGGCCACATAGCCGTGGCGTGGGGTGCGTGAGAGGTCGTGGTAATCATCCTCGCGCAACTCGGGCGTGCCGCGTTCGGGTTGCAGCGCGATCAGGGCCTTGCCACGACGCAAAGCGGTGAAATTGAAAGCGCCGTCTGCTAATGCTGGATCATCCTCGGGCCGTCCCCAAACGGTTTCGAGGTCCCTGCGCAATTCATCCGGCAGATCGGCCAGCGCCGCCAGATAATCCGCAAGCGGCCACGATACCCTTGCATCCATAAGGGTTTCGGTAATGGGTTGGGCGGGGGCGGTGTCGTACCCTTCGCCCTGCAGATCGGCCAACATCGCCTCGGCTGAGGCCAGCGCGTCCAACCCCACAGCATGGGCCATCTGCCAGTCCTTACCAGGGTAAGTGGACAGCACCAGCACCGGGGTTTGATCGACCTTGGGCTTGTCATGCAAAGCTAGCCACCCGGTCACCCGGTCGATGATGGCCTCGATCCGTTCATCTTCGGCCCGGTGGGCAAATCGCGAGTATTCCAGATTTGGGTCACGTTTCCCGGGTTCTTTGAATGAGGCGATGCCCGCCGAAATCCGCCCGTCTACCTCGGGCAACACCACATGCATGGCAAGGTCGGCGGGCGAGAGGCCACGTTCCGCCTCGGCCCAGGCCTTGCGGCGTGCAGTTGACAAAGCGACCTGAAACACAGGGACATTGGCCGCGTCCAGCGGAGATGTGCCAGACGCGCCCTTGCCCGAGAATGAAGTGGCGTTGATGATGGCCGACGGCTGCATTGCTACGATATTTCCGCGCAACCACTCGGCGGCGGTTGGGGCTTTCAGCGACGGCGCGAACAGGCCCACGGCTTCGAAACCGCGCGCGCGTAGGTTACGGATCAGGGCCGCGACCGGGGCGGTGTCCGCCGAGGTCAGGTAAGCGCGGTAGAAACTCACGAGAATGCGTTTTGCATCGCCCGTGAACGCCTTTTCCACTGGGATCACGCCACGATCCGGGCACCAGGCGCCGCACTCGGGGATGGTTTTGGCCCCCATCACAGGGCCTGCATAAAGCCCCGCAGCCAGCGCCATCTGTGCCAGCGCGGCCTGCGCAGCAACTTCGCCGCCGGTATCGCACAGATGCGCCAGCCGCCGCAGAGTTGAAACGGGTAGGGTGGAAAAGTCGTCCAACCGCGTATCTTCGCGCCCATCCGCTGGCAGGACAGCCAGCGCGATGCCCTTGTCTTGCGCCAGCGCCAGAACCTGCTGCAGGCCATAGGACCAATAAGGCACGCCGCCGATCAGGCGGATCAGAATGCCTTTCGCACCTTCCAGAGTTTGTTCGACGTAGGTATCGACGGACAGAGGGTGTTTCAGCGCCGTCAGATTGGCCAACCGCATCGTGGGCATCCGCCCCTCAGCTCCGCCACCGCGATGCCAGCCTGCCGCGAAAGCTCCGAGGTCGCTGTCCGAAAAGGACAGCACCACCAGATCCGCCGGGCTTTGGCCCAGATCGGTCGGGGTCTCGGTTTCCTCGAGCCCGTGGCTTTCGCGGAAGACGACGTGCATGGCTTACTCGGCGGCCTCGGTCACACCCACGAGGATCTCGCGGATCGCGGCCTCTTTGATGTCGTCATGTTCGGCAATCACCACCAGACGCGAGCGGCGCTCTTCGCCGGGTTCCCATGGGCGGTCGTACTGATGTCGCACGCGTGCGCCAACCGCCTGGACCAACAAGCGCATCGGTTTGCCCTGGACAGCGGCGTAACCTTTGACCCGCAGGATGTTCAGCTCATTTGCCAAGCGTTCGATATTGGCAACCAGTGCTGCCGGATCGGTCTGTTCCGGCAACTCGACGATAATGCTTTCGAAATCGTCATGTTCATGATCGTGGTGGCCATCGTGGTGCGACGGGCGTGCATCCATGTCATCCTCGGCGGCAGCCTCAAGCCCCAGTACGACGCGCACGTCCACAGCGCCTTCGGCAACTTCGACGACGGGCAGGGGGCGCGGAGCCTCGGCTGCGATCACTTCTTTGGCCTTTGCCACGCCTTCCGGACCAGCCAGATCGGGCTTGGTCAGCAGGATGATGTCGGCGCAGGAGATCTGATCCTCGAAAACCTCGGACAGGGGTGTTTCGTGGTCGATCGAGTCATCGGCCAGGCGCTGGGCGTCCACAGCCTCGACATTCGGGGCGAAGCGACCGGCGGCGACAGCCTCGGCATCGGCCAGAGCGATCACGCCGTCCACGGTGATTTTCGAGCGGATATCGGGCCAGTCAAACGCTTTCAACAGCGGCTTGGGTAGGGCCAGGCCCGAGGTTTCGATCAGGATGTGATCAGGGCGCGGCTCCAGTGCCATCAGCGCCTCGATGGTCGGAATGAAATCATCGGCCACGGTGCAGCAGATGCAGCCATTGGCCAGTTCCATGATATTTTCCGCCGGGCAATCGGGAATGGCGCAGGATTTCAGAATGTCGCCATCCACACCCACATCGCCAAATTCATTGACGACAACGGCCAGACGCTTGCCCTGCGGGTTCTGCATTAGATGTTTGACCAGCGTGGTTTTGCCCGAACCCAGAAAGCCGGTGATCACAGTGACGGGGAGTTTTTCGAGGTTGCTCATTTCAGGGCTCCAATCGGGGGAATACGGGCCGCACAGTTTTTGCGGAAATGTTCGGGACGTTCGCGCCATTTGACCAGACCGTCATCGGCGGCGAGGTACTTGGTGACGCCTTCGACGATGGTGTCGACATGGTCGGTTTCGTTCAGGTTTTCGTACACAAAGGTCCAGCGGGTCGGTCCGCCGCGCAGCACTATGGAGCAACCCTGATCGCAATTTGACAGGCACTCGACCGGCTTCAGCACGATACCTTCGGGCAAATCGGCGTCTTCCAGTGCCTTGTGCAGCAGGGCACCTGGACGTTGCGCATCGTCTTCAATCGGCAGGCCACGCCGACAGGTCGTGCAGACCAGCAGCTCGACTGGTGCAGTCTCGGTCACGTCTCTCATCCCCCCAAAATCCTCTTTGCAGGGGACGGGGTTTCATGCGGGCCACGTCTGCACATGGACCCGACACCGGATCACCCCGTCCGGTTTCAACTTCGGGTGCTGGCAGGTCTCCCGGCTTGCGGATGTCGGGGCGTTTGCCCCGGCAGATGTCCCGCCTTCCCGGCCTTGCGGGCCAGTGGCATTGGGCACCCTCTCCGGTCACGGTCGCGGGGGCGGCTGCGTTTGACGGTTGCCCGCTGACGCATTCCCTTTTCATCCATCCGAAGATGGACACCAACGCATGCGACATGCGGCACGGGCAGGGGGCTTGTCAAGCACGAGGCGCATGGTGAAATCGTTCAAACCAAAAAAGCGACCAGCCTGGGTCAATCCGCGGCATGCGAGGCCAGCCTCTCGCGCAGCCAAGCGCAAAACAACCCTGCCGCAGCGGTCGATTGCGTAGCGCCTAGTGTACTGATCAGGTAATGCGACTGGGCAAAGGGAATCGCAGGTCCCGCAATTGCAATCGGCACAGCCTGCCGGATCGCATTCCTGGCGAACCGTTCCAGAACCGTTGCATAGCCCGCCCCGGCCATCACAAGTTGCAGCGCTGCGACCGAGGTGTCCACCGAATGTCGGGGCGGCTGGTCCGAAAGCGAGAGCCCGTTGGCCTGAAAGTACCGCGCCCAGTTGTCTTCGTATCCAAGGATATGAATCAGAGGGCCTTGCCGCAGTACGTTCAGGGTCGCGGGCGAGTCCCCGGCCCGGCATACCGGTACCAGCATTTCGTCTGTCAGCTTTTCGGACTGAACGCTGGGCCAATCGCCATAACCCAACCGGATTTCCACATCCACATCGCCGGGGGCCACGCTGTCATTCCAGATGTGCGAGACAAGGCGTACGGGGATCTCGGGGTGGCGAGCGGTAAAGTCGGGCAGTTCCGCCGCGACCCAATAGGTGGCTGTCGATATCGCCGCACGGATTGTCAGGGTCTGGCGAGAGGCAGGGCCGAACAGGCTGTTGGTGGACAGGGCGATGTCACCAAGCGCACGCCGCACAGTCAACGAATAAGACTGCCCCAGCTCAGTCAGTTCCAACCGCCGGGCATTCCGGGTGAACAGCTTTTGCCCAAGCTCGGCCTCAAGCGACCGGATATGCAATGAGACCGCCGTCTGCGTCAGGCCCAGCTCTTTTGCTGTGGTGGTAAAATTCAGATGCCGCGCGGCGGTTTCAAAGCTGCGCAACCATGTGGGGTTTGGAAGGCGATCCATATATCACCAAATTATTTTGACCATAATTGGCATTATTAATCATTTTCGTTTCTAACAGACAACACTGATACTCGGCCCGAATACGACCGTCAGGAGGGAAACATGAAAGTCGGATTTATCGGTTTAGGAAATGTGGGCGGCAAACTGTCCGGCTCGCTTCTGCGCAACGGGATTGACCTGACGGTCCACGACCTTAACCCCGATTTGGTGGCCGAGTTTGTGGCCAAAGGGGCCGAAGCCGCGGAAAGCCCGGCGCAGATGATGCGGGACTGCGATGCCGTTATAACCTGCCTGCCGTCCCCGACGGCCTCGGACGCAGTGATGCAAGATATGCTGCCCGAGGTCGGGCCGGGCAAGATCTGGATGGAGATGTCGACCACCGACGAAGCCGAGGTTAAACGACTGGGCGCCATGGTGATCGAGCGTGGAGGCGCGGCTGTGGATTGCCCGGTTTCGGGCGGGTGCCACCGGGCGGCCACTGGCAATATCTCGATTTTCGCCGGATGTGATCGCGAAACCTTTGAGCGGATTCTGCCGTTTTTAACCACGATGGGGCGGCGCGTGCTGCACACGGGGGAGTTGGGCTCAGCCTCGGTCCTAAAAGTTCTGACCAACTATCTGGCGACCGCCAACCTGATCACCTGTGCCGAAGCGCTGGTAACGGCCAAAGCGGCCGGGATGGATTTGAACACCACTTATGAGGCGATAAAGATTTCGTCGGGCACTTCATTCGTGCATGAAACGGAAAGCCAAGTCATTCTGAACGGGTCCCGCGATATCTCTTTCACCATGGACCTTGTCAAAAAGGACATTGGACTGTTCCAAGACGTCGCCGACCGCGCCGGAGTGCCCTTGGAAATCAACCCGGTAATGATCCGCATCTTCGACGACGGTATCGCCCGCTATGGTGAACGCGAACTGTCACCGAATATTATCAAGCGGTTGGAGGACGCGACCGGGCTGGATATCACGGCGCCCGGTTTCCCGACCGAGATGCACGATGATGAACCGGAAGAGCCGGGTTATGAAGTTATCCCACAGAGAGGTCAGGCCGAATAGCGCACACCGAGCGCAGTTGAATACCGGTTAGATAATCAAAGAAGTGGAGGCGAGTACCGGAATCGAACCGGTGTACACGGATTTGCAATCCGCTGCGTCACCACTCCGCCAACTCGCCTTTTCAAGTAAAATCAAATACTTGCTGTGGTGTGGCAGGCGTTTTAACACCTTTCGTCAGGGGCGTCCAGTGGGTTGATTGCAAAAATCCACCTCCATGTGTTGCGGCATGGCGCGGCGCGACACCAAGTCTCTGCGATCTGGTGAAACTTTCGACGTTGCAGCCGTTGCCGGTTTCTTCTGGATGTGGCAAAAGCCGGGAACACTAGGGAAAAACATGGGCGATCCAATGACAGATTTCGCAACCCGGCGCCGCACGATGGTCGATACGCAGATCCGACCTTCGGATGTAACGAAATTCCCCATCATTGACGCCATGCTGACCGTTCAGAGAGAGAATTTTGTACCTGACGCTCAGCGTGAAGCGGCTTACGCCGAAGGCGTGATCGACCTTGGTGGCGACCGTTGCTTGCCCGAACCGCGGACATTGGCCAAAATGCTGGATGCGCTGAATATCTCGAATGACGAGGCTGTTTTGGATATCGCCCCGGCTCTGGGCTATTCCACTGCGGTTGCCGCGCGTATGGCGCAGTTGGTGGTTGCCGTGGAAGAAGATGAAGATATGGCCGCCGAAGCGCAAACGATCTTGATGGAAGCAGACGCCGACAACGCGATTGTACATGTTGGGCCGCTGGTGCAGGGCGCGACCGAACACGGCCCCTATGACGTCATCATGATACAAGGCGGGGTTGAGCAGGTTCCCGAGGCATTGATCGCCCAGTTGAAGGATCACGGACGCATTGCCTGCCTGTTCGTCGAAGGAGAGCTTGGAACCGTTCGGATCGGGCATAAATCCGGCGGTCGGGTGACGTGGCGTCATGCATTCAACGCCAATGCCCCGGTTTTGCAGGCATTTTCCGCCGAGTGTGCATTTTCGCTATAATTTCATCGCTTATTTTTCTGCGACCTTGATTAGTTGAAAACATCGGCGCAAACTACGCTCAGGGCAGCGTAATTTTGATTTGAGAAGGATTTCGACATGCGTTCAAGGACAGGGGGAAAGCTAACAAAGGCGATGGCGCTGACGGCGGGACTCGCGCTCAGTGTTGTACCAGGGCGTGCGGTATGGGCTGATAACCTGACCGACGCGTTTATCGGGGCTTACAATACAAGTGGGCTGCTGGAACAGAACCGCGCCTTGTTGCGCGCGGCTGATGAAGACGTCGCAATCGCGCTGTCGGCGCTGCGCCCGATCATCAACTGGGCGGTCGAGGTCAGTCAGAATTACAATCGCAACAGCACGAGCGCTGGTGTTGTGCGGGATGAGCCAGCCAACTTTTTCACCGGCCTCACCCTGAGCCAGCTGATCTATGATGGCGGCTTCTCGGTTCTGGGCAAGCAATCGGCGCAGGAAACGGTGCTGGCCACACGGCAAACCTTGCTGGACGTCGAACAGGACGTCCTGTTTCGCGGCCTGAACGCGTATTTGGGTGTTCTGCTGCAAGAAGAAACTGTTCAGATTCGCCTGAACAACGTGGATGTGTCTGCCGAAGAATTGCGCGCCTCTCAGGACCGCTTTGATGTGGGTGAGGTGACCCGGACGGACGTCGCGCTGTCCGAAGCACAGCTGGCCAGCTCGCAAGCGGATCTAGCGGTTGCGCGCGGTAACCTGAGCATTGCGCAGGCGGAATATGTGAACGCCGTGGGCAAGGCGCCAGGCCGTACTGCCGGTCAACCAAGCCTGCCGAACCTGCCGCGATCCGAAGGTGAAGCCGTTAGTCTTGCACAGCGCAACCATCCGGCTATTCAGTCAGCGCAACATCAGGTGCGGGCGCTGGATTTGTTCGTTCAACAGCAGCGTGCCAACCTTGGTCCGAATGTCAGGCTGAATGCGGATGCGGGCCTGCGCGAAAGCTATGACAACGATGACAGCCTCGAAGATGCGACTGTCGCGTTGCGCTTTGAACAGCCGATCTATGCCGGTGGCCGTCTGGCCGCCACGGTCCGTCGGGCAATGGCAACACGCGATGCGTCGCGCGCCAATTTGCTGAACGTGCAAAAGGATATCACCCAGGGGGTCGCGGACGCCTATGCAGCTTACCAGGCCGCCAGCGCCAGCCTAAGGGCGTCTACGGAACGGGTTCGGGCCTCGCAAGTGGCGTTTGACGGTATCCGCGAAGAAGCAACCTTGGGTGCGCGGACCACGCTGGACGTGCTGAACGCGCAGCAGGATCTATTGGACGCGCAACTGGCCGAGGTTGCATCGCGCACCGAACGGTCGCGTGCCGCTTATCAACTGCTGGATGCGCAGGGTTTGCTGACGGCTGAACGTCTGGGTCTGGCTGTCCAGATTTATGATCCAACCCTGTATTACAACTTGGTTAAAAAGGCTCCGGCGCAGATCAGCAGACAAAGTCGAGACCTGGATCGCGTCCTCAAAGCGTTGCGTCGCGACTAAGGGCCAATACTACCTGTTGTTAGGACCGGTTTGTTTAGCTACACTCGATCCCGAGGATAGAGCGGTAGAGAACAATGACGGATAAAGTCGTAAAAGCGGGAATCGAGGACGTCTTGTCCTCGATTAAGCGTCTGGTCACCGAAGAAGATCGTAAAATTCCGGGTGTTATGGCGTCATCCAACACGCGAAAGCCCGGCAGGCTGGTTCTGACCGACGCATTGCGAGTCGGTGAAGTGGCCGTGAAAGAGAAGCCTCAGCCAGAAAAAGCGGAACCGATTTACAAGGCCGAAGATTCTGTCAAACCGATGCTTCTGCGGGCTTGTGATATCGTGAAACATGCCGAACCCGCGGTCGAACAGCAAACCACGACTGAGCCAGAGGACGGCCTGACCGGCAGTCTGAGCGCCAAGATCGAAGCGCTGGAAACCGCAATTGCCCGAACCGAAGATCAGTGGGAGCCGGACGGCGACAGCGAAGATGCTTATTCCGGCACGCCGACAAAGCCGCTGGAGTGGGCGGCGGAGGTCGAGACACCGGCAAAACCGCTGGAGTGGGCCGCAGAAGATGAGTTCAACATCACCTACTCGGCAAAGATCAGCCAAGCTGAAACGATACTCGAAGACGTTGACACAGCCACAAAGGCAACCTTCGTCCGGGACCCTGCGGTCGTGGCGTCTGCGCAGGCGGTGAAATCAGAAGCAAAAGAACTGCACGTGCGGCCATCTGGCAAAAATGCGCAGACTGCAGGCAAAGACTTGCCAGTGATGAACACAGCTCCTCTGGCTACCGGACAAGGCGCGCTGACCTTGGACGAAGACGCACTGCGCGGTCTGATCGCGCAGGTCGTTCGGGAAGAGCTGCAAGGCGTTCTGGGCCAGCGTATCACTCGCAACGTTCGCAAGATGGTGCGGCGTGAGATTTACCGCGCACTGGCCGAGCGCGAGGTCGATTAACCCTTAGGGCCGCTTCGGCGGCCGGGCCATACCCAGCAGGCGATCCAGGTCCATATGCTGTTCCAGATGGTCCGCCAGCGCGTCCAGCGTATCCTCGACCCCATCCTCATATGACAGGTCCGATTCTGCGCCCAACTGCTGCAGGTAGCGGGCGCGGAAAGCGTCAGAAGAAAAGATGCCGTGCAGGTAGCTCCCGCGGATGCGGCCTGTGCTGTCAGCAGCACCTTCCGGCCGCTCTTCGATCTCAAGCCAGGCGCGATCGCAATCGGGACCTTCGGTTCGGCCCATGTGAATTTCATACCCGGTGACTGGCTCATGTCCCGGAATGGTGCGTGCCGTGCGCAGGGTGACCTGCTTTTGGCCTGCCATCAGGGTGGTCACGTCCAACAAGCCCAGCCCGTCAACAGTGCCGGGTCGGCCATCGACGCCATCGGGATCGGCGATGGTTTTGCCCAGCATCTGATAGCCACCGCACAGGCCCAGCACATGGCCACCCCGGCGAACATGGGCATATAGGTCGATATCCCAGCCCTGCGCCCGGAAATAGGCCAGATCGCCGATGGTGGATTTGCTGCCGGGTAACAGCACCAGATCGGCATCACCCGGCAAAGGACGCCCGGCTGGGATGATTTCAACGCTGACCCCCGGTTCGGCGGACAGCGGATCAAGATCGTCGAAATTCGCCATGCGTTCCAATTGCGGGACAACCACTTTGCAGGCCCCGCCACTGTGCGAGCGGATGTCCATCATATCCTCAGCGGGTAATTTCCAGGCGTCATGAAACCACGGAACTACGCCCATGCATGGCCATCCTGTACGGGTGGCGATGTCGTCACGTCCCTCATCAAACAGGGAGACGTCGCCTTTGAACCGGTTGACGGCGAAACCTGTGATCATCTCAAGATCACCGGCATCCAAAACCGCCTGCGTGCCAACGATTTGCGCAATGACTCCGCCTCGGTGGATATCGCCCACCAGAACGACCGGTACATCAGCGGCACAGGCAAAGCCCATATTAGCAATGTCGCCCTTGCGCAGGTTGGTTTCAGCCGGGCTGCCGGCACCTTCTATCAGCACCAGATCGGCATCGCTGCACAGCCGGTCAAAGCTTTCAAGCGCGGCATCCAACAGCTTGGACTTGTCTTTGCGATAGTCGCCCGCCTTCATCGTGCCTGCACGCTGGCCCTGAACAATGATCTGAGCGCCGGTGTCCGTTTCCGGTTTCAACAGAATCGGGTTCATATCCGTATGGGTCGGACGCTTGGCAGCACGTGCCTGCAGGGCCTGGGCGCGGCCAATCTCGCCACCATTCTCGGTCACGGCGGCGTTGTTGGACATGTTCTGCGGCTTGAACGGCGCCACTTTCAGCCCGCGCCGCGTATAAGCGCGCGCAAGCCCGGCCACCAAAACTGATTTTCCGACATTGCTGCCGGTGCCCTGAATCATGATGGCGCGAACCATGGTCGTCTCCTATACGTTAGGGCGCAGATGACCTGATTTGACACCAAAGGGAAAGCCCCGGATGAACACGCCCGCGCATCTTTTGATCGGCGCTGCCGCTTTTGCGCGGCCTGCGCGGGGGGCCATTCTGTGGGCTGCGGTGCTGGGCTCGGTTCTGCCCGATCTGTCGCTGTACGTCATGGCTGGGGTGTCCTTGCACGTCTTGAGCATCCCGCCACAGGTTGTCTTTGACGAACTATACTTCTCACCAGCCTGGCAGACGGTGTTTGCCATCGACAACTCGTTCATCCTATGGGGGCTGGCGTTGATGCTTGGGCACTGGCGAGGATGGCGGTTTGTGACTGTTACTGCATCCGCAGGGCTGCTGCATCTGTCGATGGATTTCCTGCTGCATGCCGGTGACGGTCGGCCGCAATTCTGGCCGCTGAGCGATTGGGTCTTCCACAGCCCGGTCAGCTATTGGGACAGTTCGCATCACGCCCTTTGGGTGGCACCTGTTTCCGTCGTCATATGTGCAACGTCTTATGTGGTGCTATGGAACAGGGGGCTGTCAGCGCCCGCCAAGCTATTCTTTACCGCATTGTTGGGGGCCGAGATTTGGGTTACCCGCCAATGGCTGCTGCTTTTCTGACCCGGAAATAGAAAAACGCGCCCGGAAAGTGGGCGCGCTTTTTCCTGCAGATGTCGCCTTGGTTTAAGCGGCTTCTGCCTGCTGAGCGGCATTACGACGCTCGCTTTCTTCACGCGACAGCGCGACCGAGGTACGCACGCCACGACCAACGAACTCCATCAACCCGCCGACAACCCGCTCGTTGGGGTCGATACCTGCGCAGGACAGCACCTCGCGGCCATCGCGCGAGCGGGCCCAACGGGCGATCTGTTCCGGGCCGTTGCCGTATTTCTTGTCATCGGCAATAGCGTCGTCCAGTGCAGCCAGCACAACGGCTGCGAAAAGTTTGCGTGCACGATTGCCTTGCTCATTGTTAAAGGCAGTGCCGTCAACGAAATCTCTCATCTCGTCTTCCTTGTTGTTCTTGCTCTTGCATTTTCGGCGTGACGGTCCTTATGACCTATTAGATGTGATTCGGATACAGCTAAAATGCATAGTTGCGTTGCGTCATTTGCATAGCTTGCTGCAAGTGCAGCACTAGGTCTCGTTGTCTTGTCAGGTGTGGTTACGCCAGATATAGGGACGGGAACTGACGCATCAACCGTTTGTGAAGGATTTATGTGATGCCCAAGATAAATGGGAACGAAATTCGCCCCGGCAACGTGCTTGAGCATAACGACGGGCTGTGGGCTGCTGTTAAGGTCGACCATGTAAAGCCCGGTAAAGGCGGTGCTTTTGCGCAAGTCGAACTGCGCAACCTGCGCAATGGTTCGAAATTGAACGAACGTTTCCGTTCGGCAGACAAGGTCGAACGTGTGCGCCTTGAACAGAAAGATCAGCAGTTCCTGTACGAATCTGACGGCATGCTGGTGTTCATGGATTCTGAGACCTATGAGCAGATCGAACTGCCCGCCGAATTGCTGGGCGAACGTCGCCCGTTTCTGCAGGACGGCATGACCATCGTGGTCGAATTCTATGAAAGCGAAGCACTGAACGCCACATTGCCGCAAAAAGTGACCTGCAAGATCGTCGAGACCGAGCCGGTGGTCAAAGGTCAAACTGCTGCAAACTCGTTCAAGCCAGCCATTCTGGATAACGGCGTCAAGGTCATGGTACCGCCCTTCATCGGTCAGGATGAGATGATCGTGGTGAACACCGAAAGCATGGAATATTCCGAACGCGCGTAAATCGGTGCTTTGGCGAAACACGAAAAGACCGCGACGGCAGGGGCCGCGCGGTCTTTTTTTAGTGCAGTTTTCTGGGTCGGCGATACCGTTCGGGATTGGGGCCGAATAGTTCCAGCATCAATTCATATTTGATGCGGTTGGCACTGACTTGTCGGTAAAAGGCGATCAAAAAGGCCGTGGGGCCCTGAATGCGGCCAAGACCGCTGGTGGCGGCGACCACGGTGCCCACATCCGTTTTGCCATTCAGAACTAGGTACCCGCCCAGCATCAGAACACCTACCGTGCCTGCGCCATTAATTACGCTCAGCAGAAATTTGGCGGACAGCTTCCACAGGAACATGCGGCGGCGCGTGTTGTAGATATCGTCGAACTGAGCCTCGATATCGCGCGCCACAGCGTCAATGTCTTCGGTCGTCAGCCTGTCGGTAGAGCTGCGCAATATGCGGACCCGCTCGGCCACGAAGATGTTCACCTTTCGCTGCGAGACCAGCACAATCACGATCTGCGGCACGATCATTGAAAAGGCGATCATGCCCAGCCCGGGTTGCGTTGATGAGATGTAGCCAATGACGCTGATCAGCGTGCCGATCTGCACAACCGGATCTGAAAAGGCGCCACCGGCGAACTTTCCCAACTCCTCGGCCTCGGCGGAAATAGCCGTGGTCATGGTTCCCGAGCGCATTTTCTCACCGGTTTCACTCAGGTCCGATGAGCGCACCAAAAGCCGCTGGCGGATCATGCGGATCAGATCCTCGCCCAGCGTCCCGGCGCGATAGCCCAGCAGCCACTTTAAGGCGAGGCTCAGCAGGATGACCGACATCATACCTGCACCCAGATATAGCAATCGCTCGGTGCTGATATCGTTCGAGGTCAGATGGTTAACGATATCGCGCTGAAACTCTAATGGCACCGCAGCAAGGCCTGCGATGGCGATGGACAGGACAATAAGAATGATTTGCCGTCCGGCGCTGGCACGCCAGATCGCAGCGTATAACTTAAGCATATGCGCATCCATTCAGTGGACTGACCGCAGTGTGGCAGCGCCCCGAATGGGTTCAAAGGGTACCGGGCCGCGCAACGGTTCAGCCGTGCCGGAATAGCAACATGTTAGGCGTCAAGCGTGACGGTGGCCTGGGCGGCCTGCATATCGTCGTTGGCGCGGTCAAACCTCAGATAGGCGATCCCCTGACCGTTCGATTGGGTGAACAAGGTACCGGCCGATTTGCCGCCCGATGTGATCTCGGTCCCAACGGGCGCGGTGCCATTGACCCGAACGCTACGCAGCCCTTTGCGCAACTCGGTCTTATGCTTCATCCGGGCGGTAACTTCCTGCCCTACATAGCACCCTTTTTTAAAATCGACGCCGTTCAGGCCCTCGAATCCAGATTCAAGGATATAGCTGTCGGGGGTCAGCTCGATACCGGTTTCCGGAATGCAGTGTCGCACGCGGATAGCGTCCCAATCCGTACCATCGTCGCCTGCGGCCTCGACCGTATACGCCCGCCACCCCATATCTGGATGGCGCGGGTCGGGCAGGGCGCCTGCGGGTGCCGGGCCTGTGCCGCGTTGCAGATTCAGGCCGCTATCTTCGATCGAAACATCGGCGCGCAGCTTGTACATGCCCAGCCGTTTGACGAACCCGTCGGCGATATCCTCGGCGACATCCAGTAGCACCGTATCGCCGTCGCGTTTCAGAAAGAAATCCGCCAGATACTTGCCCTGCGGAGTCAGCAGCGCGGCATAGACCAGCCCCTGATCCAGCCCGGAAATATCATTGGTGACCAGCCCTTGAAGAAAGCTGTCAGCGTCCGACCCGCTAAGGCGCAGAATACGGCGATTGGGCATGGGGTGGTCCTCGTCTTTTCCCTTGGCCCCGTGATATAGGAGATTGCGTTGCCATGACCAGAGGATATCCGCCTTGCCAGCACCAATCAGCATCGTCATTCCGACCCTGAACGCGGCTGAGGCTTTGTTGGACTCCTTGCCCGCTTTGATGGAGGGTTTGCACACGGGGTTGGTCCGAGAGCTGATCGTTACCGATGGCGGTTCAACCGACCAGACCCTTGAAATTGCAGAAGAGGCAGGGGCTGAGATTGTGACCGGGCCGCCCTCACGCGGGGGGCAGTTGCTGCGGGGCTGCGCGGTAGCCAAAGGTGAATGGCTTTTGGTCCTGCACGCCGATACCGTCCTGCAAGAAGGGTGGAGCAAGGACGTGGGAGAGCATCTGCCCACGGGCAACCCCGCGGCTTTTCGTCTGACCTTTCAGGCCAGCGGGTTCTGGCCAGCCTGGGTTGCGGGCTGGGCCAACATGCGCAGCCGGGTGTTTAGCTTACCTTATGGTGATCAGGGGCTTCTGGTGTCACGTCGCGCCTATGACAAAGCCGCAGGCTACCCGGACCAGCCGTTGATGGAGGACGTGGCGCTGGTGCGCGCCTTGCCCCACATCACCCTGTTGAACACCCGCGCGGTTACGAGCGCGGACCGCTATGCACGGGCGGGGTGGGTGCGTCGGGGGGCACGGAATCTGTGGACCCTGACACGATATTTTCTTGGGGCTGATCCGGAACGCTTGGCGCAGGCGTACCGACGCTGAGCGTTGTGCGCAGTTCGACAATGGATTTGCCCAACCGGAAGGGCGCGGCAAAGCTGACCAGACACAGGGCGACGATTTGCAACACCAGTATATGCGCGTTTTCCTGCAGGTATTCCCATTCGTCTTTTAGCTTTCCGACCTGTTCAACCAGGTCATCATAGCTTTGGGCAAGGATCAGATAATCCCCGGCAATGGCGGGCACTTTCCGGCGCATGTTGTCGATCGCAACCTGTGTTGCATCGTCCAGCGTGGTGAAAACAAGGAACTGATCGATGCTGAACGCATCGGCCTTGGCGGCCATAGCGCGAATTTCCTGCTGTTCATCTTTCGCTTGCCCACCAAGCAGGAAATGCAATCCCTGCAGCGGCGCCACTTCATTGGTCACAGCGATGAACAAAGGCAGGTCAGCATTACTGGCTGTTGAGGCCGAAAGGAATTCAACCTTTTCGCACAAAACGGCGGTGTCCGGGTCATAGGCCGGATCGCAGAACCGCAGTCGGAACCGCGCGGCGTCGCGGGCAAAAGCAAGCGTCGCGGCATAAGCCACATCGATTTGCCGGTCCAACCGCGAACTGTCCGAGGTGTAGAGTCCGGCCAGAACCGCCACCAGTGCGCCGATCCCGCCCAGAACGACCCAGACAAGGTCGGCCAGCTTCCATGCCCGGTGCCCGGCCGGTTTGCGAAATAGAAACGCGGTGCCAACCGAGCCAATAATAAAGAACAAGATCAGCAGGGTCAGTTGATTTTCGGTCACAAATGTCATGACACCAAAGTGACCGCGCGCCAGCGCGCTGGCAACACTCCTCACGTTCAGTTGTAGAGATTTCGCATCAATAGGGCTTGGCCTGCAGGGCAGCTATCTTGCGCTGGTCAACGGCACAATCACCGCTTCCTCCTGCGGTGGAAACCCAAACAGACTCACCGAAAACATTCTCAAAACACTGATCGAAGCTGCGTTGTGATCGGCCTCAACCTGTGCAAATAACTTGGCCGGTCCGATTTGCAGGACAGTTTCTTCCTTTACGAAAGGTTCGGATGTGACCCTGTTTGTCATTGCCATCATTTTGACGGCGGCGGTGTTGCACGCGGTTTGGAATGCGATTGTCAAAACCGCGGCTGATCGGACCACCACTCTGGGTCTGGTGGCGTTGGGGCACGTCATTCCAGCAACGGTAATGATCCTGTTGCTGCCACTGCCCAGTGCCGAAAGCTTTCCATACATCCTGATCTCAACCGTGGTGCATTTCGGCTATTATTTCATGCTCGGCAAAGCCTATCAGCACGGAGACTTAAGTGTCGTATATCCAATTGCCCGCGGTATCGTTCCGGCGCTTGTATCGCTGTGGGCGATGCTGTTGGTGGGCGAGGTGCTGCCGCTGCAAGCGTGGGGTGGGATCGCGCTGATCGCGGTTGGTATCCAGCTCAGCAGTTGGAAGGCATTGCGCTCTGGTGTGGGCCGTTGGGCCCTTGGATTTGCGCTGGGTACGGGCTTTTGCATCTCGATATATTCGGTCGTGGACGGTATTGGCGTGCGCTTGTCCGGCAATACGCTTAGCTACTGGGCCTGGGGTGCGTTTCTGCATCTGTTTATCGCGGGGTTTGTTGGTATCCGTCGACGGAAGACCCTGGCTGAATTGCCTGCCAAAGTCTGGATGATCGGCATTCTGGGCGGGCTTGTTTCGATGACAGCCTATGGTCTGGTGCTTTATGCCAAGAACTTCGCACCGCTTGGTGCAGTTTCGGCGCTACGGGAAACCTCGGTAATATTCGCGGCGCTGATCGGGTTTGTTTTCCTGAAAGAGGGGAACTGGATGCGGCGGCTTGGTGCAGCGGTTCTTATGGCTGTCGGAGTGGCGCTGATAGGCCTGTCCGTCTGATAGGCCTGCGACACAGCCTTGCTGAAGTCGCCCCCGATCTCTCATAGTAGCGAGAGAAAAGGGAGCGTTTTCATGACCAAAGAGATTGTTCTGATCCACGGTGCCTTTGCAGGGCCATGGTGTATGCAGGATTATGCCGGGTTTTTCCGCGACAGGGGCTGGACGGTACACACCCCCGCGTTGCGCTATCACGGCGGGGACTCAAAGGCCGAACCCGACCCGCGCCTGACCGATACCAGCGTGATGGACTATGCCAACGACATAGCAGAGTTCGTGCAAGGGTTGGACAGCAATCCGGTTCTGTTGGGCCACGCCATTGCCGGAGTTGTGGCGCAGCAGGTGGCCTCACGCGGGTTGGCCAGTGCGATTGTCCTGATCAACCCGAACGCGCCTTGGGGCACCTTGCCCGAAACCGATGACGAACGCGCCATCCCGCGTGCGTTGATGGAGGGCGGGGCGTTCTGGAAACAACCCATGCGGGTCGAGTTCGACCTGATGGCCCCCTTCGCGCTGAACAAAATGCCCGAGGCGCAACAGCACGCGGTGTTCGACCGTTTGGGCGCCGAAAGCGGGCGGGTGATGTTCGAGATGTTTTTTTGGATGTTCGACGATCACCACGCGATGAAGGTCGATATCGACAAGGTCGACTGCCCGGTGCTGGTCGTATCAGGGGCCGAGGACAGGGCGGTGAACCCCAACACCTGCCGCGCACTGGCCGATTTGTATGGTGACCGAGCGACTTTCATGCCCGTCGAGAACCACGCGCATTTCTTGTTTATGGAGCCCGGCTGGGAAAAGCCCGCCGCGCAGATCGCGGACTGGCTGGAGCAGAAGGTGGGCTAGCCCGCCCACCTTAAGCGTTCAGTTATTGGTCGAGAACGTGCTCTGCGGTTTCCACTTCATCGTGCCGTCGTCCTCACGGTGACAACGCAGCAGGCGTTCCTGGATCGTGCTGACCGTCTGGGTAACGGTGTTGTCGCCAACCAGCAGAACAAACGCGTCCTGCGAATAGGCCATGCCGTTGTAGTAGCAGAACTTGGTCTCGGCCCCGTCCGGAATGGGGGATGCGGTGGTCAATGTCTGCTGCGCGGTCGCTTGGCTGGCCAGCAGCGCAACGGCCAGCCCAAGGGTTAGTGTTTTCATGTCGTCCTCCCGTTCGAAAATCTGTAGTTGGTTTCATTGCGTCTTGGACGCTCGGAACCTCAAATGTCGTTCTTGAATGACGGATTGAGGGTAAGTGTGAACGAGATCAACGGGTTAGGCAAGGGGTGTGTTTGTGGGACGCTTGTGGAGAGGTTCCGGGTAATCCACTCAATGCGTGATGCAAGGCAACAAACAAGCACCCGACCCGCCCCCTAGGATGGGAGTGAAGGATGTGGGCGTGGCGCTGTCAATGTGCAACCCCTTTAGTGTTTTCCCGTCCAACTTGCGTCAATGGAAACGATGCGATTGTCTTTGGTCAACCGGATATTGAAGGCGTACCCGCCGATTCCGTAGGCGTTGGCAAAAGTATGGAAAAGCAGGCTTTTGCGCGCCATGTACTGGGCTTTGAATTCCTCCCCGCTCCATTTGGCCGAAAGGGTTTGCATCAGTTGAGTTTCGAATTCCAGTTTGTAGCTTTCGGAAAACGATCTATTCGGCCCATTTACGCTGAAGCCATGGTAATCAAACCAGTCTTTTAGAGGCCCTACGTCCCCTAAACTGCGCGCGATACGAAAAACACAGACTTCGGCAGCGTGATCGAACCTCACTCGATCCCAGTCGACTAACAGGAGGTTCGGGTTTTCTTTGGACTGCTCACTTCTCACAAGACAATCGCGTACGTCGGAAAACTTGCGTATGGATCGCCGATGACTTCGCCACTTGTTGCTGTTTTCGTCGACGACATACCCGGAAGACATGTAGGGATCGGTGGCTTGATTGGCTAAATGACTAAATTCGATTACACAGTTTCTGTTTGGGCGGCAATGCTCCCAAGTATCCTCTAAAGTGCTTTCTGACAGCGCGACCAAAGCACTGCCGAGCAAAAAAATAGTGTTGCACAAACATTTAAAGAAATTAGGAACTTCGCCACCTACTTCACCGACACAACTGAAAGGTTGATGAGCTTGATGTATTCAGCCTAAAGGCGGGGAAAAATGTTGCCAGTCAGGTATACCCGACCGTAGAGGTGAGTAGTTTCAGATTGTAGAGTGACCCATCGAATTTTGAGGAAGAACTGGACCTCATCTTCAAACATCCAACTCCTCTAAAAACCGCGCGTTCTCCTGAATGTACTGGAACCGCAGTTCGGGCTTTTTGTCCATTAGGTGCATGATCTTTAAGCGGTCAATCTAGGTCTCATATATTCGATTTATTCATTATATACAGCGCGTTATGCAGCGACGTAAACGCTTCACTTGGCTCAGCAGGAGAGGCGTTGAACAACACGACAACGGTCTCTCCGTCCGAAAATCGAAAGACGGTTGTGAAGATGCCTCGGACCCCGCCCCAATGGGTCAGGTGCTGGCCGTTATCTTCCGGCCAGACATGCCAGCCCGATGCGTAGAAATCACTTTTGTCGTCCTGTGATGCCGTCGCCTCGAAAAAGGGTTGGGGCGTCGAGGCCATGGCCCAGACCGCCTCGGCAGTGCCGATTGCCCCACCAGCGACACCCAAGCCTGAAAGCCAGCCTTGATCGTCCTCAGAACTCAGAACGCGGGTCCAGCCTTCGTTGCGAAGTTCCCAATTAGCCCCGGCGGGCCCCTCCAAATGAATATCGGCGACCTGCTGCAGGGCGTCTTCAACGTCCGCCCCCAGCAGATCGGTTAGAAGGCAGAAGCCAACATTCGAGTACGCCGTCTTGCTGCCCGGCGTGTGATCCAACGGCATGGTTTGCCACACGGTCCGGGCCACTTTGGCGCAACTGGCCGACCAGTCGAGGCCAAGCCGATCGGGCGCGAAGATCGGATCGAAACTGATAGTTCTATCGAACCCACCCGTATGCGCCAAAAGCTGCCGCGCCGATACTTGTGCGGCCCGCGGGTCATGCGGCGGGGGCAGGTCGGCAAGCTCGGCTATGGGACGATCTAGGTCGATTTGGCCACGTTCCTCGGCTTTGATCAGTGCTCTGGCCGCGATGGGTTTTGTGACCGAGGCCAGGCGAAATGGCTGGTCGGTTGACATGGGCGTGTTCTCAATCGGGTCGGACACGCCGAAGGCTACGATTTTGGGCTCTGCATCCGAGGGGCCGTAGGCCAGCACAGCCCCCGGAATATTATGTGTCGGAAGAAAGGACTCGACGATGTCTTCAACAGTGGCCGGTTCGCGGTAGCGACCCGCGAACATCACAATCACACCAGCGAGAACAAGAATACCAGTTGACCAGCACAGTCTTGCCTTACGTGATTTGAACATTTGGCCTCTGCACTGATTGATGTCTTTCGCGTTCGATCGTCTTAGACGTCCAACTCCTCCACAAACCGCGCGTTTTCCTGAATGTACTGGAACCGCAGTTCGGGTTTTTTGCCCATCAGGCGCTCGACCAGATCGCCGGTCTCGCCGGGTTCGTCCTCGTCGATGGTGACGCGGATTAGCTTGCGCGAGGCCGGGTCCATCGTAGTTTCTTTCAGGTCCTTAGCGTCCATTTCGCCCAGACCCTTGAAGCGTGACACGTCGATCTTGCCCTTGCCGCCCAGACCTTTCTCAAGCCATTCGTCGCGCTCGGCCTCGTCCAGGCAATAGACGCGTTTTGCGCCTTGGGTCAGGCGGTAGAGGGGCGGGCAGGCCAGATACAGGTGTCCCGCGTCGATCATCGGACGCATCTGGGTGAAGAAGAACGTCATCAGCAGCGAGGCGATATGCGCCCCGTCCACATCTGCGTCGGTCATTATGATGACCTTGTCATAGCGCAGGTCGTCGACGTTGAATTTGGTGCCAAGCCCCACTCCCAAAGCCTGCGTCAAATCGTTGATCTCGGCATTGGTGCCCAGTTTCGAACTGGCCGCGCCCAACACGTTCAGGATTTTGCCGCGCAGGGGCAGCAGGGCCTGTGTTTTGCGGTCCCGGCCCATTTTGGCGGACCCGCCCGCCGAGTCCCCCTCGACGATGAATAATTCCGTGCCGTCACGTGTTGAACTAGAGCAGTCCACCAGCTTGCCGGGAAGACGAAGTTTCTTAGTGGCGGACTTGCGTTGTGTTTCCTTCTCGGCCCGTCGGCGCAGGCGTTCCTCAGCCCGCAGGATGAGGAAGTCCAGAATGGCGCCAGCGGATTTCGTGTCGGCAGCCAGCCAGTTGTCGAAATGGTCGCGGACCGAATTCTCGACCAGCCGCTGTGCCTCGACCGTGGCCAGACGGTCTTTGGTCTGACCCACGAATTCAGGTTCACTGATGAAACAAGAGACCAGCGCACAGCCGCCGGTGATCAGGTCGTCGCGGGTGATCTGACCGGCTTTCTTGTTGTTGATCAACTCGCCATAGGCTTTGATCCCCTTGAGGACCGCGGCCCAGAACCCCGCCACATGGGTGCCACCCTCGGGCGTGGGCACGGTGTTACAATAGGACTGGATGAACCCGTCGCGTGAAGGCGTCCAGTTGATCGCCCATTCGACCTTGCCGGGGGTGCCGAATTTCTCGTTAAAGTCCACGGTGCCAGCAAAGGGTTGCTCGGCATAGGTGGACGAGCCATTCATCGTCTCTTTCAGATAATCCGACAGACCACCGGGAAAGTGGAAACTCGCTTCGGTCGGGGTTTCGCCATCGTCGATGGCGGACTTCCAGCGGATTTCGACGCCCGAGAACAGATAGGCCTTGGAGCGGATGGATTTGAACAGCCGCGCCGGTTTGAATTTGTGATGGCCGAAAATCTCGGCATCGGCGTGGAAAGTGACTGTGGTGCCGCGTCGGTTCGGGGCCGCGCCGACCTTTTCCACCGGGCCTAAAGGAATACCGCGTGAGAACCGTTGTTCGAACAGCGTTTTATCTCGCGCCACCTGCACGACCATCGAATCCGACAATGCGTTTACCACAGATGCGCCCACGCCATGCAGACCGCCCGAGGTCTGGTACGCCTTGCCCGAGAATTTGCCACCCGCGTGCAGGGTACACAGGATTACCTCTAGCGCCGATTTGTCCGGGAATTTCGGATGTGGATCGATCGGGATCCCGCGTCCGTTATCCCGCACGGTCAGGGCGTAGTCGGCGTGCAGTTCAACTTCGATCCGGTTGGCATGGCCCGCGACGGCTTCGTCCATCGAGTTGTCGAGGATTTCGGCCACCATATGGTGCAAAGCGCGCTCATCAGTGCCGCCGATATACATACCGGGGCGTTTTCGGACCGGCTCAAGACCTTCCAGTACCTCAATCGAAGAGGCGTCGTAAGTGGTGGTCGCGCTTGGCGTCAACAGATCGTCGGGCATCGGGGCTGCTCTTGTTTTTAGGTTGAGACCCATTATGGCAGGTGATGTGGTCCGGGGGAAGAGGGGCGCGAGGTGTTGTGGGCGATTGGCTGTGATCTTGATGGTTGACACCCCTGCACGAAGCCGAAGTTATTAAGGTTTTTCCGCCGTCAATCGTACCCCGCCGATCCTTCTTTGTTTCACGTCGCTGACAAATTGCGCGTACATTTTCAGGAAAGTATCCCCCTTGGACGGGTTGCCAGCGCGTTCGGCCTCGGCATCCAAGGTTTGATACATGCTAAGCCGACGCGCCAGAATTTCGCCCCAGGACGCCGTTACATCGTTGGCCGAGGCAACCGAGAATCCAGTTTTTTTCAACACAGTTTCGTATTCGGGAATGCTCAGCAGGGACTGGCAGGCAAAACGTTGGTGGTACAATTCCATCTCATCATCGGGCAGGGGCTCATGCATCACCCAATCGGTAAAGGCGAACCGTCCGCCAGTGCGCAGAACGCGGAACACTTCGGATAGGGCTTTGAGCTTGTCGGGGATATGCAAGAAGGATTCCTGACTGACCGCCGCATCGAAATGCGCATCGTCAAAGGGTATGTCCATCGCACTGCCCAGAATTGGATGCACCTGATCCTGTAGTCCGACAAGCGCGTTCAGTTCCTTGGCACCGTCGACGCGGTTGGGGCTGATATCGAGACCAGTGACGTCAACGTCATGCTCAGAGGCGTACCATCGCGCAGGTCCACAAAGCCCGGCACAAACATCCAAAACGCGATCACCAGATTTCATCCGGACCTTGTCCGCCAGTCGGGCGTTGGCATTCAGGCCGTCATAGTGATCCTGATCATAAGGGTAGAGCTCTTGCGGGGTCACATCCTCAAGCGATCCGCGAAGGCTTGTCAGCTTGGTCAGAATATGCGGCGCGGAAATTGGGTGGTTGGCATAGAACTCAGTGACAGTTTTCTCCGCCATTTCCATGAGATACTCCCTTACTTGCGTTTCGTCAGCTTAGCCTGACATGGTGGGGCGATCCAGTTTTGTCTCAGAAGGATACGAGTGCGAAACTGGGAGGCGAAGACGCGACACGACAACAGGGCGAGGACCATATGAGCTGGATTAAGACTGTTCCATTTGACGAAGCCACCGGCAAGCTGAGAAAGCTTTACGAGCGGGTCACCGGGCCTGACAACAACGTGGACAACATAATGATGGTGCATTCTTTGCGGCCGCATTCGATGGAAGGTCACATGGCGCTGTACAAGAACGTCCTGCATCACTCGGCCAATAAAGTACCGAAGTGGTTTCTTGAGGTGCTGGGGGTTTGGGTCAGTTCCCTGAACCAGTGCAGCTATTGCGTCGAGCATCACTTTAGCGGGTTGCAGCGGTTGTTGGCAGACGCGGAACGGGGCGATGCCATCCGCGCCGCGATTGAGGCCGGAACGCCGGATTCTGCACCTCTGGACGACGCCCAGATCGCTGCTATGTGCTATGCGCGCAAGCTAACCGAAGCACCTGCGCAGATGGTTCAGGCTGATGTTCGCGCCCTGCGGGACGCCGGGTGGGACGATGGCGAGATCCTCGAGATCAATCAGGTCTGCGCGTATTTCTCATACGCGAACAGAACGGTTCTTGGGCTTGGATGTTCTACCACAGGCGACGTTCTGGGTCTTTCACCCAACAACTCGGATGATCCGGCGGATTGGGGGCATAGCTAGAAATCTGCCGCAGCGTGTTGAACATCATTAGTGGAAAATTTCCCACGCTACGGCTCAAAAATTTGACCCGTGTCAAAGCGAAAATCTGCACCTTTTGCTAGACGTTCCTGCGGATAGTGAAAAAGGAAAAATTGAATGGAAGCAGCGGCACAAATTGAACAAAAACAATCCTCTGTCAAAATTGTCCCAACACCCAATCCTGAGCCATCGCAACCCAGCCCCGAGCGAATTCGGCAGGCGTTCGAAAGCGGCAAGTATCCCTATGATCGCAAGATGGCGCGGGGCAAGTACGAGGCGCAAAAGGCGCAATTGCAGGCCGAATTGCTTAAGGTGCAGCTTTGGGCGCAAGAGACGGGGCAACGCTTTGTTCTGCTGTTCGAAGGGCGTGATGCAGCAGGCAAAGGCGGTACGATCAAGCGGTTTATGGAACACCTGAACCCAAGGCAAGCCCGCGTCGTGGCCTTGAACAAGCCGACCTGGGAAGAGAAAGGCCAGTGGTATTATCAGCGCTATGTTCAGGAACTGCCTACGGTCGGTGAAATGGTGTTCTACGACCGCTCTTGGTACAACCGTGCGGGCGTTGAGAGGGTCATGGGCTTTTGTTCGCCCAACGAGTACCTTGAGTTCATGCGACAGACGCCCGAGTTGGAGCGGATGTTGGTCCGCTCGGGTATTCAGCTCTACAAATATTGGTTCTCGGTCACGCAGCCGGAACAACAGCGCCGCTTCAAAAGCCGGGAAACCGACCCGTTGAAGCAATGGAAGCTGTCGCCCATCGACAAGGCGAGCCTGGATAAATGGGACGACTATACCGAAGCGAAAGAGGCGATGTTCTTCTATACCGACACCGCCGACGCGCCTTGGACCATCGTCAAGTCGAACGACAAGAAACGTGCGCGTCTGAACTGTATGCGCCACTTTTTGTCGACGCTGGATTACCCGGACAAGGACCACAATATCGTGGGCCAGCCCGATCCCATGATCGTAGGGCAGGCGCATCACGTCATTCATCAGTCCGAGCATATTTTGGGCACCTCCCTGCATCCTGACGCGCGATGAACCAAGCGGCCAATTGCCGGCAGCACTAGTCTCACCTTGAAATTTCACTGATCACCTCTTGTCCCGGCCTCAGGCCGGGCATAAGGCTGGTGAAATGAATAAGGTAATGACATATCGCGCCCACTTCCGGGCCATTGCAGTTCTGGGTCTGCCGCTGGTCGGCGGGCATCTGGCGCAGTTTGCCATTGGTTTGACCGATACGATCATGCTGGGCTGGTACGGGGTCGAGGCTTTGGCCGCAGTGACGCTGGCCAGTAGCTTTTATTTCGTGCTGTTCCTGTTTGGCGGCGGTTTCGGACTAGCGGTGATGCCCATGGTGGCGACTGCGGCCGCCGAAGAGGATGAGACCAGCATTCGCCGCTCGACCCGTATGGGGGTGTGGCTGTCCTTGTTATACGCCGTGCTGGTTATGCCTTTGCTGTGGTGGTCCCACCCGATTTTGATTGCTGCAGGGCAAGATCCGCAGGTGGCTGAAACCGCATCGCAATATCTGCGTGTTGCGGGATGGGGACTGTTCCCGGCGCTGGTGGTTATGGTGCTGAAATCTTATCTGGCCGCTTTGGAGCGCACGCAGATCGTTTTGTGGATCACTGTGACGGCCGCTGTCGTCAACGCACTGACCAACTATGCGCTGATCTTCGGCAATTGGGGTGCGCCCGAACTGGGCGTGATGGGGGCGGCAATTGCCTCGGTGGTGACGCAGATGGTGTCGCTGGTTGCGGTCGTGGTCTACGCCGTGCGCGTATTGCCCGAACATAACCTGTTCCAACGGTTCTGGCGCCCGGATTGGGAGATGCTGTACAGCGTGCTGCGTCTTGGCATTCCCATTGGATTTACATTGCTTGCCGAGGTGTCGCTGTTCGCCATGTCCGCCTTCATGATGGGTTGGATCGGGCCGGTGCCGCTGGCGGCGCATGGGATTGCGCTGAATCTGGCCTCGGCCACGTTCATGGTGCATCTGGGGTTGTCTAACGCGGCCACGATCCGTGCGGGGAACGCCCTTGGGCGCAAGGATCGACCACATCTGGAAAAAGGTGCGAAGGCGGTGACCGTGATGTCTCTGCTGGTGTCTGTTCTGACGATTATCTTGTTTGTGACCTGCGCCGAGCCGCTGATTTCTGTGTTTGTCGAACCCGACGATCCGCAGCGCCCGCAAATCCTGGCCATCGGAACGGGCCTGCTGGCCATGGCCGCTTTGTTCCAGTTGGTCGACGGGGCACAGGTGATTGCACTGGGCCTGTTGCGCGGATTGCAAGATGCCAAGGTGCCGATGGTAATGGCCGGGCTCAGCTATTGGGTGATTGGGATTCCGGCGTCGTACTACTTTGGCTTTATACAGGGGATGGAGGGTATCGGCATCTGGCTGGGCCTTGTGCTGGGGCTTGCCTGTGCGGCTGTCCTGCTGATGGCCCGTTTCTGGATGCGCTCGGTTCAGACCGTAGGGGTGCCTGCGGAATAGCCGCGCCTTCAGCCTTTGCTTAGCCGATCCGCCTTTTTGCGCACCAGTACGGAGCGTAAGTCGTGCATCGCCAGCAACAACCGGTCGGTGACATCCTCAAGCTGTTCGTCCGACGCCTTGGATTGTGCCCATTGCGTGGTCAGATTCAGATAGTCGACCGCGCGGTGAATGTCGTCGATATCCCGTTGCGCCAGCAGGGCTTTGCGCGCGTCCATCCAACGTACGATTTCCGCCTGATCCGCCGCTGTCAGGGTGCGCTGGCCCTGTGGCTTGACCTCGCCATTGCGGATGTTGATGACCGCGATCTGATCCATCTCGATCCGCCGTTGACGGTTTTCGGTATCGATCCGAAAAACCGCTGCGCCATTCTCGCGGACACGAAAGTAGTATTCAGGCAGTTCTGCGGTCATCAGGGGCCTCCGGATCAGGTCAGGGACGCGCAAAAGCGCTGGATGCGGGTGCAGGCCTCGGTCAGCGTCTCGTCCGAGGTCGCATAGCTGACCCGGAAATTCGGTGACAGGCCAAAGGCCGCGCCAAATACAACGGCCACGTCGGCCTCTTCCAGCAGAGCGGTGGCGAAGGCCTCATCCGAGTCAATTCTGGTGCCGGCCGGAGTGGACTTGCCGATCAGTCCTGCGATCGACGGGTAGACATAGAACGCGCCCTCGGGCGTGGGGCAGGTGATACCGTCGATCTGGTTCAGCATGTCAACCACCAGATTGCGGCGACGTTTGAACGTCTCGTTGTTCGGGGCCAGGAACGCTTGCGTTCCGTTCAGCGCCTCGACCGCCGCCCATTGGCTGACCGAGCATGGGTTCGAGGTCGACTGTGATTGAATCTTGCGCATGGCGGCGATGATCTCGACCGGTCCCGCCGCATAGCCAATGCGCCAGCCGGTCATAGCATAGGCTTTCGATACGCCGTTGCAGGTCAAGGTACGGTCATAGAGGCCCGGTTCGATCTCGGCCGGAGTGCAGAATTCGAACCCGTCATAGGCCAGATGCTCGTACATGTCGTCGGACATGATCCATACATGCGGGTGGCGCATCAGTACATCTGTCAGGGCCTTCAATTCCGAACGGCTATAGCCCGCCCCCGTAGGATTCGACGGCGAGTTGAAAATGAACCACTTGGTCTTGGGCGTGATCGCCGCCTCAAGCTGTTCGGCGGTCAGTTTGAAGCTGTTTTCGAGCGTCGTCTCGACCACGACTGGCGTACCTCCGGCCAGCAGAACCATGTCCGGGTAACTGACCCAATATGGCGCGGGGATAACAACCTCGTCCCCGTCGTTCATAGTTGCCATCAGCGCGTTATACAACGTCTGCTTGCCGCCAGTCCCGACCGAGATTTGTGCGGGCGTGTAATCCAGCCCATGATCACGCTTCATCTTGGCGCAGGCGGCTTGTTTCAATTCGGGAATTCCGTCAGGGGCGGTATACTTAGTCTTGCCCGCTGCAATGGCTGCAACAGCCGCGTCCTTGATGTTCTGTGGCGTGTCGAAATCGGGTTCACCCGCGCTCAGGCCGATCACATCACGCCCCGCCGCCTTCAACTCGGCTGCTTTGGCGGTCATCGCGATGGTTGGTGATGGTTTTACGCGTGACAGTGTCGCAGACAGGAAAGTCATGATGGCCTCAGTTTGTATGTTCAACCTGTCTGTCATAGGGTGCGCCCGAATGACGATCAAGCAGTATGAGGCCGAGACATGGAGACCCTGATGACCGACGAAAATGACTGGTATAGTCCAGAGGCAGCGACATTCGGGGACCGGCTGGCAGGCGCGCGCGAAGCCGCTGGTATGACCCAGACCCAACTGGCGCGTCGGCTGGGTGTCAAAAAAGCGACTATTGTGGCTTGGGAAAACGATCTGTCCGAACCGCGTGCCAACCGTTTGTCGATGATGGCGGGTATGATCAACGTTTCGATCATGTGGTTGCTGACCGGCGAAGGCGAAGGTATGGACGCCCCCGTCGAAGACGGCGAGGTCAATATCGAGCTGGCGGATGCGGTGGCCGAGCTACGCGCAATCCGGGGCGAGATGCGCGCCAGTGCCGAACGGGCCGCGCGGCTTGAGAAGAAGCTGCGCTTGATGTCGGAGCAGGGAAAGTGACCGAAACACGGGAAGTCAGGATCAAACGCATGAAAATGCGGTCCATGCGACGCGGGATCAAAGAGATGGATTTGATCCTTTCGGCCTATGCCGAACGTAATCTCGACGCGATGGATACAGCGGGTCTGGATCAGTTCGACGCGCTGCTACACGAAAATGATCAGGATCTGTATCAGTGGGTCACCGGGCAGGCCCAGCCGCCCGAGGGGTTTGTCCATCTGGTTTCGGATATCGCGCAGACCTTTCAAAAATAAAGAAAATCCAGCTTAACCGATTCTTGGGGATTTCGATTCATGCTGCCTGAAACTGCGCGACTGAATCGGAGGATCGGATGAGTATGGAAATGCAGGTCTCCGCGCCGGAAACCAAGGGTTTCATGACCAGCTATCTTGAAGCGCTCGCTTTGGTCGAGCGGCTGCACCGTCTGCTACTGGACGTTATCAAGGATGAGTTCGAGCGGGTGGGCGTGTTGGAAATCAACGCCGTTCAGGCCCTGCTTCTGTTCAATATCGGCGATCATGAGGTGACGGCGGGCGAGTTGAAAAGCCGTGGCTATTATCAGGGCAGCAACGTCAGCTACAACCTCAAGAAGTTGGTCGAAATGGGCTATATGCACCACCAAAGGTGTGAGATCGACAGACGCTCGGTCCGGGTTCGGTTAACGCCACGAGGACGCGAGATTCGGGATATCGTGACCGAGCTGTTCTCGCGCCATGCCGAGGGGCTGCAAACCCGTGGTGTGCTTGGACTGGAGGGGATAGACGACATCACAACCTCTCTGCGCCGGGTGGAACGGTATTGGACGGACCAGATCCGGTATATCTACTGATCAGGGGCGCGCATCGGACAGGATCAGCCCTTCAAGCTCTCGGATCAGCTTGCGGGTCATGGCGTCCTCATAAGCGTCAAACCCCAGGGCAACCTCGACAAAGGCATCTGGCCCCAGGATGACCCAGGCGGTGTAATAGGCAGACAGCTCTCCAACCTGCACATAGCGTTTGTCGCCGTGGCTGGGATCATCCGCGCCGATGACCAGGCCGTTAATGGTGATGCCCGAAGCTTCAAGCGCGCTTTTGGCGTCGCGCGGGTGAGTACCCAGATTGTGTTTGCCGTCGCCGGACAGATCGAGTGTTTGTTTCCAGCAACTTGTTTGGTTGGACAGCAGGTCAGCCCCAAACAGCATCGCTGAGCCAACAGCCGTACCTTGCGGGGCGGCACTGCGCTTGGTTCGGTTCAGTAGAAAGGTGATCTGTTCAAGATCGTTAACAGAACGTATGGCGATCCAGTCTTGCAACAGACGTTGATGGCCCGGCTCGCTCCACTCGAAAATCGCCAGCCGCACAGGGGCAGCAGGGTTTGACAGCAATAGCTGGACCACTTCAGGACGCTGCAAAGCAGCTGCCACACCGTCAAGTTGCAGCCGGTATTCGTGACTGTCCACCGAACCAGAAACATCCAGCCCCAGCGCCAGAGCTTGTCGGCACTCTGCCGTGGCCGAACCAGCGAACAAACTAATGACAAATGCCAATAGTCGCGTCATCTGGGCGCGAAGTCCTGCAGCACGCCGATTTGCAAGCTTGTCAGTTCACGTTCCAGCTTCCGCCGCATGGCGCGTTCGAAATCCTCGAACCCCTGTGCGACTTCTAGAAATGCGCCAGGCCCGTACAGAACATTGTTTTCGAAGTAGGGAATCAGATGAACTTCGCCCTCGAAATCGGCAGCATTGATAACCAGCCCGTTGACCACAATGCCCTCGAACGGAAAGTGGCGATAAGCGGATGCAGGTTGGAAACCATCATTATTTGCGCCGTCCCCAGACAGGTCGATGGTCTGAAACAAACATGGTGGTGCTTGCTGCATCAGGGTCGCACCAAAAGCCAAAGCTTGCCCCATGGCAGTGGCCGAGTCACCGTCAGATCGGACTGAACGCTGTATGGTCTCTGCCGCCGTTAGCAAATCAGCTTGCGTGTTGATCATCGTCCAGTTCAGGATCATGCGCTGGGTCGAGCGGCTGCCCCACTCATACACAGCCAATGCCACGGGCAAAGGAGAGGAAAAGAACGCCTCGGTCACCTCAGGGGCGATCAGGGCAGCGGCCAGGCCCTGCCGCTGCAGGGTATCCTCGGTTGCATCCACCGAGCTTGAGATATCCATAGCCAACGCCAAGGCCAGGCGACAGGTTTCGGCCCGAAGCGGGCTGGCCAGTCCGGCCAGTCCCAGTGCTGTCAGCCATCGGATCACCAGTGTCCGGTGCTTTCCATGCTGACCCAGGGTTCGGCGGCTTCCAGCGCGTCACCGTTCTGTAGCAACTCGACCGAGATATTGTCGGGCGACCGTACAAACGCCATACGGCCGTCGCGGGGCGGGCGGTTGATCACCACACCATTGTCCTGCAAGTGCTGGCAGACCTCGTAAATATTGTCGACGCCATAGGCCAAATGCCCGAAATGCCGACTGTCGCTGGGCAGCGCATCGTCACCATCCCAATTGTGGGTCAGCTCAATTGGGCGATCCTCTTGCCCTGGGGGCGCCATGAAGATCAGCGAAAACCGCCCCGCCTCGCTGTCATAGCGGCGGGTTTCCTTCAGGCCCAGCAACTCAAAAAACGCCATCGACTTTTCCAGATCCTTCACGCGGATCATGGTGTGAAGATATCTCAGCCCCATTGTGGCTTCCTTTCCGTTCAGGTGATGGGCTGCAGCTTAGCGCGCGGAAAATGCGTGTCGAGGGGCAGGGCGGACACAATTTTGAAAATGCACCGCTGGGTGTACATGTCGCGGTTCCGGTCGGGGAATTGCCGATATATAGTGGTGGGCGACTCATTGCTGGAAAGGAACTTTTATGCCGCTGTCCTCTGACCAACTGGCCGAGATCGAAGCGCAACGGGCGCAATCGCATCCAACACGCCGCGTTGTGGCTGCGGGTATGGAAGATCACCTTTATACCGCTCATCAGGTGCTGGACCACGGCTTTGTGCGCGTGATCGACTATATGGGTGACGACGCGGCGATCTGTCAGGCGGCGCGGGTGTCGTATGGCAAAGGCACAAAATCGGTGCAGAACGATGAGGGTCTGATCCGCTATCTGATGCGTCACTGGCATTCGACCCCGTTCGAGATGTGCGAGATCAAGCTGCACGTCAAGCTACCTGTCTTTGTCGCCCGGCAGTGGATTCGTCACCGCACGGCAAATGTGAACGAGTATTCCGCGCGCTATTCGATTCTGGACCGCGAGTTCTATATCCCCGCACCCGATCACGTTGCCGCGCAGTCCGAGGTAAACAACCAAGGCCGGGGTGATGCGTTGCAAGGGGAAGAGGCCGCGCGAGTTCTGGATATCCTCAAGGCCGATAGCGCCCGGTGCTATGACAACTATGAATCGATGATCAACCAAGACGGCCAACAGGGTCTGGCGCGTGAACTGGCGCGGATGAACCTGCCCGCGAATATCTATACGCAGTGGTATTGGAAGGTTGATCTGCACAACCTGTTCCACTTCTTGCGCCTGCGTGCCGACCCGCATGCGCAGTACGAGATCCGGGTCTATGCGGATACCATGTGCAAGATCGTCGCCGACTGGGTACCCTTCGCCTACAAAGCGTTCGAGGATTACCGGCTGGGCGCGGTGAACCTTTCGGCTCAGATGGTCGACAGCCTGCGCCGGATGCTGGCCGGGGAAAATGTCACGCAGGAAAACTCGGGCATGACCGCACGGGAATGGCGCGAGTTCGAAGCGGTCATTCGCAAAAGCTGATCTCGCGCATTGCGCATTATTGTGATGGAAAAAGCTAATCCTCTCGCGCCTAAGCCGACCCGGCGCGAGGGTAAGGTTTCTAACCTTTGAATATTGGTCAACGGCCGGAAATTGGCCGTTGGCCTGTTTTGATCACCCGCAGCATGCGGGACTGTTTTACAGTGGCTTTAAATCAGATGCCATTTGTCGGCCGTCGCGTCCGTCTTCCAACTCATACGAGACTTTCTGATTGTCAGCGAGCCCGGTCAGACCGGACCGTTCAACGGCCGAGATATGAACAAATACGTCCTTGCCGCCCTCATCAGGGGCAATAAACCCGTAGCCTTTCGTGGTATTAAACCATTTCACGGTGCCAGTTGGCATTTCCCGTGTCTCCTTCTACTTACGCGTTGTCCCACATAATTGGTGGGGGCAGTGATTGACGTCGCCGCAATTGATCACCGTATCGCCGTAACGATACAGCGCGAATTGCGAGTTTCGTCTTTTTCAACATTGCATGGTGAAGTAAAAAATCAAGAATTTCTGAAACGTGCAGGCAAATTTGCTGAAAATTGAACCAGATACAGGAGACACCTGAAATGCGCCTTTATGGTCTGAAAAACTGTGACACGTGCCGCAAGGCTTTGAAATCACTTCCAGATACTGAGTTTGTCGACGTTCGGACCGATGGCGTACCCAAAGCGATGCTGACGCAGGCGCTGGATCGCTTCGGCGAGGCTTTGCTCAATACCCGTTCGACAACCTGGCGTGGATTAGACGATGCACAACGCGCGCGGCCTCCGCTGGAACTGCTGGCAGATCACCCGACCCTGATGAAGCGCCCCCTGATCGAGCAAGACGGAACCCTGTATCTGGGATGGACGGCGGAAACGAAGGCAGGGCTTGGCGTTGCGTGATCTGATGACTATCTGAATTGACGCAAGTTAGAGGATTTTGAATGCGTAACGCTGCTATGATTTTGGGTGTCATCGCCGGATTGATCGGGATGATCGTGGGCTTTTTCGGCTATGGCTATGTCGAACTGATTGATCGGTTTGGTGAGATCGACGGGCTGGCCGAGCAGGTGGACAACGCGCAACTCATACAGTTCGCGTCGATCATTGCGCCGCTATTGGCGATTGCTGGCGGTGCAATGGCCCATGCACGGGCCCTGATCGGAGGGGTCTTGTTGCTGATCTCAGCGGCCGGGATGTATTACGCCTTTGGCTTTAACGTGTTCACTATGTTCCCGGTGGCATTTGCGGGTGTTGCGGGCCTCCTTGGACTGGCCGCGGGTAAACCGGACGAGCCCAAGGCGCATTTCTAGATCACTTGATGTGCAGGATGCGATCAACGGACAGCGGCCCTGCGCCGTTGATCACGATCACTGCCAGCAGGAAGGACCAGAGTGTCCGATCATCCAGCAGGCTTACGGCGTTGGTGAAGTAGCTGCCCAATTCCGTACCGTGGCCCGTGACATCTACGATCGTCTGAACCCAGACAAATGCCAGCATACCCAATGCTGCGAACCGCGACAGAAGGCCGATCACGATCAGCGTAGGTAGAAGAAACTCAGCCCAGGTCCCCGCAACAGCAATGGCCCAATGCATGATCCCCAATTGCGAGCTGTCATAGCTGACGGCTTCCATGGCTTTGGGGAAAATCTGCACATAGGCACCGTCGGACGGGAACAGGAACCCAAAAAATCCGCTACCTAGTTTGGTGGTCGCCGAATTCCAATAATACACCAGCAATGTTGCCGCAAAGACCAGCCTGGCCAAGGTCGGTGTCAACCAGCCAGAGGTCATCTCTAACCGTCCCAGGGTGTTGTTGTGCAATGAGATCAGGGCAGTCATGTTGCCAGCCTTTCGATAGTCACAGAGGTTATTGCGCCGCCTTGTAAAAGCAGCGCCAGAGTGGCCCCAAGGTCAAATTCGGGGAAATGGTTTGCAGTATCTTCAAACGCGCCACCAATGGTTTGCCCGGCCTGAAGGCCCGCAATCCAGTGCGCGCCGCCTTCGGGCAGCAGATGTGGAACCGGGTCATACTCGGCCCGGGTGATCAGAACGTCTTGGGCGGCGGGATCGGGTTTGGGGGCGTTGTCTTCGGTGTTGAAACGCCAGATCGAATAAATCGGCCAGTCCGAGCGCAGAACCCGCATCGACGGGGCAAATCCCAGCCGCGCCCGCATGATGTCTTCGGGCGGAACAGCCAGTGCGTCCGCTGGGGCTGGTTCGCTGTCAGCGGCGTGATAGGAACGGCGCAAGGCAAGCTCTAATTGCGCCACGTCAGGCAGGTATCCAATATGCGAGAGCTGCTCCATTCCGGCAAGAAATTCGGGGAATTCTTCACCGTAAAACATCATCAACGGCGATGAGGGGGGATGTTTGCGCAGGAAAATACCCGACAGCCCATCCATGTTCTGAGCCCCCAGCAATTTGGTGATGACCGGAAATGCCTGATGCATCGCTTCGGTCAGCGACACCGCCACGTTGTTGCGATACACACTGAACCGCCGCCCGGCAGGTTGTGCGACCGCGTCCAGCAGTCCTTTGGGGATGGCGGCTGACGGGTTCATCAGCGCGGCGTGAAAACTTTCTTGCGAAACGCTCATGCCGGGACGCGGTCCAGGGCCGCTTGCGCACGGTCTGCTTCGGCCCGCAGCACGGGCCATTCTGGAACGTCCGTGTCCCACTCGACCAACACGGGTTTGGGGCCAGATCGCTCTAGCACGTAGTCCAGCAGCGCCCAAACCGGATCAACGACTTCACGCCCATGGCTGTCAATCAGCAGGGGGCGACCATGGTCGTCCTCATCCTCATCATGCCCGCCTAGATGGATTTCCCCTACCTTCTCAAGAGGGTAGGCATCGATATAGCCCTGCGGAGAGAATTCCAGATTGGTGGCTGAGACAAAGACATTGTTCACATCCAGCAGCAGGCCGCACCCAGTGCGACGTGCAACTTCGCGCAGAAAATCGGGCTCGGACCAGGTGCTTTCTTCGAACGCCAGATAGCTGGACGGATTCTCCAACAACATTTGGCGACCGACGGTTTCCTGTACCTGATCGATATGCTCGCAAATGCGTGCAAGCGAGGCATTAGTATAGGGCAGGGGCAGTAGGTCGTTCAGAAAATGGCTGTCATGGGTCGACCATGCCAGATGTTCCGAGAAACTGGCCGGTTTCAGCCAGCCAACCAGGTGTTTCAATCGTGTCAGATGGTCGGCATCCAGCGGGCCTTCGCTGCCGATGGACAGGCCAACCCCATGGACCGAGATCGGAAACTTTTCCGAGAGATGGCGCAATTGCGCCAGCGGACGACCACCGTCACCCATGTAGTTCTCGGCGTGAATTTCCAGCCAGGCAACTGGCTGTGCGTGTTCAAGGATCTGTGCGAAATGCTGCGGCTTGTACCCGACGCCGGGTGCCAGAGGCAGGCGGTTCGAACGGAGTGTGTCATCCAACATTTGGCAGCTCCTTGTTCTAGAAGTAAGGGGCGGGCGAAGTCGCCCGCCCCCTGACTAGCTTAGGCCAGACTTATGCCGGCAGATCGCGGTCCTGAGCTTCCAGCGAGCCTTTGCGCGGTGTGCCGTCAGCCTCGGCCGGCAGTTCGATATCGGCGCAGGTACCTGCATCGACCAGAGTCCAGGCGTTGCCCTGATAGTCTACGGTCGAGGTGCCCGCGCAGGTTGTGCCGGGGCCCGCGGCGCAGTCGTTCTGACCGGCCAGCGAAATGCCATAGCATTTCTCTTTGGCTTGTGCGGTGGCAGTTGTGGCTGCGCCCGAAACGGCAGCTGCGACTGCGGTTGCGATAACCAGTGATTTTGCGGTGTTCGACATCTCGGTAATCCCTTTTGATGACTGCGTATGTCTGCTTGTGACAATGACAAAGGTAGTGGCTTGCGGCCCAGAGTTGAATTCACGAGCCCGTGTCTCACAAGCCCGTCAGGGCGCACAATGCCCCCTTGTAAGTTAATATACTGTTTTTGAATAAGAAAAGAGGAAATATTTCAATTCGGCCCCAAAAGCGGGGCCGAATTCATGGCAATTCCATGCCGAATGTTACAACAGATCCGGCGGTGTCGCGGCCTGTGAAAGCTCATTTGTTACAGCTTCAAGCGATTGAACCTGCGTTTGTTTTTCGCCCAGCCGGCGAACGCTGACGGTGCGTTCGTCAACTTCGCGATGACCGACGGCCAGAATGACCGGAACCTTGCCGACCGAATGTTCGCGAACCTTGTAGTTGATCTTTTCGTTGCGGATGTCTGCCTCGGCGCGGACACCGGCGGCCTTGAGCGTCTCAACCACTTCGGCCACATAATCATCGGCTTCTGACGTGATCGAGGCGACGACGACCTGACGCGGGGCCAGCCAGAACGGCAGCTTGCCTGCGTGTTCTTCGATAAGAATGCCGATGAAGCGTTCGAACGAACCCAGCGTAGCCCTGTGCAGCATGAACGGGCGGTGCTTGGCGCCGTCGGCACCGATAAAGCTGGCATCCAGCCGCTCGGGCAGGTTGGGGTCCACCTGCAGGGTCCCGCATTGCCATGTCCTGCCGATCGCGTCGGTCAGAGTGAACTCCAGCTTGGGTCCATAAAACGCGCCTTCGCCTTCTAGCAGCTCATACTCATATCCGGCGGCCTTACAGGCATCGCCCAGCGCCTTTTCGACCAGGTCCCAGCTTTCATCCGACCCGATCCGTTTTTCCGGACGAGTAGACAGTTTGATCGTCCAGTCATGGAAGCCCAGATCGGCATAGACCTTAGACAGAAAGGCAATGAACTTGGCGGTCTCGGATTCGATCTGATCCTCGGCACAGAAGATGTGACCATCATCCTGTGTGAATCCACGCACGCGCATGATTCCGTGCAGCGCGCCCGAAGGCTCATAACGGGCACAAGACCCGAATTCAGCCATCCGCAACGGCAGATCACGATAGGATTTCAGGCCCTGATTGAACACCTGCACGTGACAGGGGCAGTTCATCGGTTTCAGCGCGTTGATTGCCTTTTCGCGGGCATGTTCCTCGTCGACTTCGACGATGAACATATTTTCCTGATACTTGTCCCAGTGGCCCGAGGCCTCCCACAGTTTGCGGTCGACAACCTGAGGCGTGTTCACCTCGACATATCCATCGCGCTCCTGCATCCGGCGCATATAGTCCTGTAGGGTGGTGTAGATTTTCCAGCCGTTCGGATGCCAAAAGATTTGGCCGGGGGCCTCTTCCTGCATGTGGAACAGGTTCATCTCGCGGCCCAGCTTGCGGTGGTCGCGCTTGGCGGCCTCTTCCAGCATATGCAGGTGAGCTTTCAGCTTTTCCTTGCCGGTGAAGGCCACGCCATAGATACGCTGCAGCATCGCGCGGTCGCTGTCACCGCGCCAATAGGCTCCGGCGATGGACATCAGCTTGAACGCATCGCCTGGAACCTGACCGGTATGCTGCAGATGCGGGCCGCGGCACAGGTCCTGCCAGTCGCCATGCCAATACATGCGGAGCGGCTCGTCGCCCGGAATGGCGTCGATCAGTTCGACCTTATAGGGCTCGTCATTGGCGGTGTAGAAATCGATCGCACGCTGACGGTCCCAGACTTCGGTGGTCACGGGGTCGCGCTTGTTGATGATTTCCTTCATCTTTTTTTCGATCAGGCCAAGGTCTTCGGGCGTGAAAGGTTCCGCCCGATCAAAGTCATAATACCAGCCATTTTCGATGACGGGGCCGATGGTGACCTTGGTATCGGGCCAGATTTCCTGCACCGCGCGAGCCATGATGTGCGCCAGGTCGTGGCGGATCAGTTCATTAGCCTGAACCTCATCCTTCATGGTGTGAATGGCGATATCGGAATCGGATTCAATGGGCCATTGCAGGTCCCAGTGCTGGCCATTCACCGTGGCCGAGATGGCCTTTTTCGCCAGCGAGGTCGAGATATCGGCAGCCACCTGCGCGGGCGTTACGCCTGCGTCATAAGAACGTGCATTGCCATCGGGAAAGGTGAGTGAGACGGATTTTGCATCCAGGGCCATATCGGCTCTCCTCGTCGGTTTGGCGCCCACTGAACGCCCGGTTGCGGGTTGTGTGTGCGGCTCATGTGGCAGGTGCAGCAAAACCTGTCAAGTGTCGATGGGAGCAGGACTGACGCTGCGAGACTGCGAAAATCGGGAATTGCGACCACTGGTCTGCCGTGCATGATGTGATGCAAATGGAAAGAGGGTTTCATGGCAGCTACGGAATTTCTGATCACCGCAAAAGACCGGCGGTTGGCCTATCACAAAAGTGAAGGCCATGGCCCGACCGTCGTTTTTCTGGGCGGACTCAAATCTGACATGGAAGGCACCAAAGCGGTGCATCTGGAAGACTGGGCACAGGCGCGCGGGCAGGCGTTTTTGCGGTTCGACTATTCCGGTCATGGTGAAAGTTCCGAGAAATTCACCGATGGCTGTATTGGCGATTGGCACGAAGATACGATTGAGGCTGTGGCAGCCTTGACCGAAGGGCCGTTAATCGTTGTCGGATCATCCATGGGCGGGTGGCAGGCGCTGTTGCTTGCCAGAACGATACCCGAACGGATCGCTGGTATGGTGACCATTGCCGCCGCGCCTGATTTCACTGAGGACGGCTATTGGGCGTCGTTCAGCGCCGAACACAAGGCTGCGCTAGATAGTGTTGGGCATGTGGAACTGCCCTCGGATTATATGGAACCCTACATCATCACCAAGCGGATGATCGAAGACGGGCGGCAACGGTTGGTGCTGCGCGACGCGCTAGACCTGCCTTTCCCGGTGCGCTTTCTGCAGGGCACGGCGGATACGGCGGTGTCCACCGAAACGGCTGTCCGGTTGCTGGAACACGCCAGTGGGCCAGATATGCGTTTATTGCTGGTCAAAGACGCAGATCACCGGTTCTCGGACGGCCCCTGTCTGGGGTTGATCGAAAATGCGGTGCTTGAGGTGATGGAGGCCAGCTGATGCAGCGCTTTGGGTGGTTTCTTGGGCGTCTGCTGCTGGCACTGATTGTTGTCGGTGGCCTGATCTATTGGTTCGGGCCGCGTGAACAGGTCGACCTGCATCCCCGCTTTGATCCGCGCAAATTCGGCGAAGGGGTTCAGGTCTACTTTGAAAGCACAGAATCCGCCCATGACGACATCGTGCCCGGAGTGGAAAAGCGCGTGGTCTGGCAGGACGGGTTCAAAGAACAACGCACGCCCGTTTCGGTTGTCTATGTGCATGGCTTTTCGGCCTCGTCCGAGGAAATCCGTCCGGTGCCGGATAAGGTGGCCGACGCTCTGGGGGCCAATCTGGTCTATACGCGCCTGAAGGGACATGGTCGCGATGGCCCGGCAATGGCCGGAGGGACGGCTACGGGCTGGATGCAGGATATGGCCGAGGGGTTGGCCGCGGCGCGGGCCGTTGGCGACAAGGTTGTTGTCATCTCAACCTCGACCGGCGGAACGCTGGCCGCAGCAGCAGCGTTAGATGAAGAACTGAGCCAAGACGTGGCGGCTTTGGTCTTTGTGTCTCCGAATTTCGGGGTGAACACACCGGGCGCGTGGATTCCCGGCTTGCCCTGGGCGCGGAAGTGGCTGCCCTTGGTGATGGGGGAGGAACGGGATGTCTCTGGCCCGGACCCGGAGGTAAACACCTATTGGACCTCGGTTTACCCGTGGGAGGCTGTGGTGCCGATGACCCTGTTGGTCGAGGCTGTCTATGCGTTGGACTTCTCGAGCGCGCAGATTCCGGCGCTGTTTTGGTTTTCGGATGACGATCAAGTCGTGCGGCCCGATCTGACGCATAAAGTGGCCGAAAGATGGGGTGGACCGAAGACGGTCAATCTGGTGACAATGGGGCCAGGGGATGATCCCGCGTCGCATGTGATCGCGGGTCGGCTGATGTCCCCGGGGCAGACGGACGCGACTGTTGCAGGTATTCTGGACTGGCTGAGTGAGCAGGGGATCGAATAGTGGACCAGCGAGTAAGCTTGATCACAGTTGGGGTGGATGACCCCGAGCTTGCCGCAGGGTTCTATGAGGACATGGGTTGGAAACGGGTCAGCAGCCCCGACGGGGTAATTGCCTTTGACCTTATCGGTCAGACTTTTGGTTTGTACCCGTTGTCTGCATTGGCTGAAGAGATCGGAGTTGACGTTGACACTCTGGGCCATGGTGCGCTGACGCTCAGCTACAATTGCCGGTCAAAGGGCGAGGTTGCGCAGGTGTTGGACAAGGCCGGGGAAGCCGGAGCCGAGATTTTGAAACCGGCATCTGATGTTTTCTGGGGCGGGCATCACGGGTATTTCCGCGCCCCCGATAGGACGATCTGGGAAGTGGCCTTCAATCCTTTCTCTGCGCTTGCACCGGACGGTGCCTTTTGCTGGAACGGGTATGGGTAATGCGCAAGCCGGGCAGCATGTGGAGCCTTGAAACGCTTGGGCGTGTACGTCTGTCCCGGCATTTCTTCATGCGGGAATTCCTGTATTCTGAGATTGGAAATTTCCATGAAAAGCAAAACCTTCCAGTTAATCCTGACCTTGCCATCGAAACGGGGCGCGCCTTTTGCCAGACCCTGCTGGACCCGCTTGAGGAAACCTTTGGACGTATCGCGGTCCGGTCCGGGTATCGATCACCCTCGTTGAATCAATTCGGGAATGAGAACCGATTGAACTGCGCCCGCAACGACAACCCGTTGGAATGCCATATCTGGGATCGGGGCGAAGGGGATGCCCGGATCGCCGGGGCGTCAATCGTCATCCCTTGGTTCGCCGATCAATACGATGCGGGACGTGATTGGCGTGATTTGGCGTGGTGGATGCACGATCATCTGGACTATTCCGAAATCTGGTTCTTTCCCAAACTCTGCGCCTTTAATCTGGTGTGGAGGCCACACCCCCATCGCCGGATCGACAGCTATATTGCGCCGCGCGGGTGTTTGCTGCGCGCCGGGGCTGAGCCGGGCGAAGACCTAAAAACCCGTCGCAACCGATATGCAGATTTCCCGCCTTTCCGGGACATCAAATATCCCTGAAGTTTAACTTGCCCGAACCTGCAAAACCCCTCATCCTGAGTGCAAAGAGCATTGCTTATAAAGTTGAAGTGTTGCGAGGCCCCGCGTGATCGAGCCGCTGGTTTTACTGCCTGAAATGATGTGCGACGCACGGTTGTTTGAACCCCAGATCAACAGCTTGTCGCGGCACCGCGCGGTTATGGTTGCACCGATTTCACTGGGCGAACGTATCGAAGAGATTGCGTCGTCCCTTCTGGACCAACTGCCGCGACGATTTGCGCTGGCTGGGTCGGGTATGGGGGGCGTGGTGGCGCTGGAACTGGTTCGGCGCGCGCCGGATCGGGTGTCGCGTCTTTGCCTGATGGCGACGGATGCGCAGGCCGATACACCTCAGACCGCGGCGGCGCGCGAAGAGTTGTTGGTCGCCACGAAAATGGGTCGGCTGGAAGAGGTGATGCGTCGGATAATCAGCTCGAACACGTTGGCACCGGGACCGCGGCGCATACCCATTCTGAACGATTTGGTCGCAATGGCGCTGGATCTGGGGCCCGAGGTGTTCGAACGTCAGATTCGCGCTCTGCAACGGCGTCCCGATCAGCAAAGTGAGCTGAGGCGCATCAAGGTGCCAACACTGGTTCTGTCCGGCGCGCATGACACCCTTACACCGCTACGCAAACATACCTTTATGTCCGAACTGATACCGGGTGCCGATTTGAAAGTTATTGACGAGGCCGGGCACCTGCCGACGCTCGAAGCGCCCGATTTCGTGAATGACGCGCTGACACAATGGCTAAGCGCACCCGCTCGCGCAGCTTACGTGTAGAATTTCGCGCGCTCAGTCTTGCTGAGTATCGTCGGTGCGACCACAGGTTTGCCGTCGCCTAGGTCAAAAAACGGCGTGTTTCTCCAGCTTCCGGACAGCCACGATTTGCTGAGGCGCGTCAGCATCCCAACCGCTGCATAGCGCAGTTTTTCATGCGATTGCTTGCCGTTCGGCTGCGGAACAAAGCCACGGGTTGTGATCGGACCAAGCCCGCTTGGATCGGAGATGCGCTTGACGTCGAACCCCGCAAAAGGAAACTTCGCGGTCCGCGCGGTAGTCGCCAGCGGCGCATTGCAGCAACTGGAATACCACCGCAACATCCCTTTGGGGCTTAGCTGCATCAGCGCAAGTTTTTCCGAGCCCCCTTCGAAGCAGATCTCCTCTGGGCTCATCTGTAGGATGTTGACAGGGCCGGGGGATGGATCGGGTTGACCGAAGTACAGCTGTGCTGCGCGGCAGTCGCGGCAAAAGCAACCGACATGGGTGCCCGAATGCACTCCTTCAGCGGTGATATGCCCGTGCAAAGTACCGCATTCGCAGGAGAAGGGCATTGGGTGGGCCGCTCTCCCGCTCATTTTGTCAGGCGATCTTGTTCTTATTGGCGGCCCGGCGTTGTGGTTTGCGGGCGTTGGCGGTCATGAAGTCGATCACCAGTGGCCGGATATTGTCACGCCAGCTGCGTCCGGCGAAAATGCCATAGTGCCCGGCTGCTGGTTCAACATGACTGGCCTTCTTTGATGCGGGCAAACCGGTGCAAAGGTCCAACGCCGCGATACACTGGCCGGGGGCCGAGATATCGTCATTTGCGCCTTCAACCGTCTTGACCGCAACATTGGTGATTTTGCCGATGTCCACCTTGTGGCCCGCGACGACGAATTCGTTCCGGGCAATTTCGCGGTTCTTGAACACACGCTCAACCGTCGACAGATAGAATTCGGCGGTCATGTCCATAACGGCCAGATATTCATCGTAGAAACGGTTATGCGCATCATGGTCCGAAGCTTCGTCTTGCATAACGCGCTGAATCTGCTCTGAGAACGCTTTGGAATGACGCTCTGCGTTCATCGACATAAAAGACGCCAACTGCAACAGGCCGGGGTAGACCATGCGGCCAACGCCTTTGTACTTGAAGCCGACACGCTGGATCATGGTCTCTTCCAGCTGCCCCATGGTGACGCGGCGGCCAAAATCGGTCACATCGGTCGGGGTGGCATCGGGGTCTACCGGTCCACCTATCAGGGTCAGCGTGCTGGGTTGCGCTTTGGGCTCAACCTCGGCCAGATAGGCCGTGGCGGCCAGAGTCAGCGGTGCAGGTTGACAAATCGCCACCACATGAGTGTCGGGACCAAGTTCTTTCATGAAATCGACAAGATAGAGTGTATAGTCCTCTACATCGAACTTGCCTTCGGAAACAGGAATGTCGCGCGCGTTATGCCAATCAGTGATATAGACTTCGCAATTCACCAGCAGGCTTTTCACCGTCGAGCGCAACAACGTCGCATAATGCCCGGACATCGGCGCCACCAGCAACACCTTGAGGGGCTGTTCCTCGCGCCCATTGACCCGGAAATGCACCAGATCACCAAAGGGACGTTCGACAACGGTCGTGATATCGACCAGATGGTCTTTGCCATCCTCGCATGTAAAAGTGCGGATGCCCCAGTCCGGTTTGACGATCATCCGTTGGAAAGTACGTTCGGTGACATCACCCCAGGCAGCCATCATACTAATTGCGGGGTTGGGAATCATGGAAAACGCGGGGTAGGATGCGATTGCGCTGGCAGTTGCGCCCATCCATTGGTTGGTGTTGCGCATCGTTTCCATCAGGTCGTATGTCATCATGTAGCGCATGGAAAAAGGGGCCTCCTAGATGTCAGCCAATAAGATTGGACCATTCGCCGCTTTGCCCCCCGACACCCACGACGTTATTCTGCGTAGCAGCGAGGTTAGGGGGGAATTGTTAAAATGACAACAAGTGAAGATCAGATGCCAGAACTGACCGAAGAAAACGTTGAACGCCTTAAAGAAAATATGGAAAAGGTCGAGGCGCTTTCGAAGCGGCTGATCGAAGTCATGTCGGCCAAAAAGCCTCATACCCCCGCTTTGGATGGCCCGAATCAAGAGCTTTTCGCACGAGCAGCAACAGCTTATTGGGCCGAAGCTTGGCAAAATCCGGCAAAACTGCTGGAACAACAGATAGAATACTGGGGCAAGTCGGTATTGAACTTCGCCGAAGCCCAAAAAGCAATGACCACGGGCGAGGCTGACGATGACCAGCCCAAACCCCAGGATAAGCGTTTTTCCAACCCCTTATGGGAAACCAACCCCTATTTCCGTCTGATCCGGCAGCAATACCAGACCAACGCAGAAGCCATCGCGCAGGCCGTGGCCTCGGTTGAGGATCTGGATGCCAAGGACAAACGCCGCCTCAAATACTTCTCGCAGCAGATTGTCGACATGATGTCCCCCACGAATTTCCTGGCGACCAATCCAGACGCTCTGCAAAAGGCGGTTGAGACCGAAGGGCAGTCATTGATCAAAGGGCTGGAAAACCTTGTCTCGGATCTTGAGGCCAATGACGGCGAGCTGGTTGTCAAACTGGCCGATGAAAGCGCGTTTGAGGTCGGCGGCAATCTGGCGACCACTCCGGGTGATGTGGTCTATCGCAATCGTATGATGGAACTGATCCAGTACAAACCCGCGACTGAAACGGTGTATGAAACACCAATCGTGCTGTTCCCGCCCTGGATCAACAAGTTCTATATCCTTGACCTTAAGGCCCAAAACAGTCTGATCAAATGGATCACTGAAAAAGGCTATACACTGATTGTGGTCAGTTGGATCAATCCTGATGAAAGCTATGCGGATGTTGGGATGGAAGATTATATCGAAGATGGCTTTCTGACCGCGATCGAAGAAACTAAGAAAATCTGCAAGGTCAAGCAGGTGAACGCGATTGGCTATTGCATTGCTGGTACTACTCTAAGTTTGACCCTGGCGTTGCAGAAGCAGCGCGGCGACAAGTCGATCAAATCGGCCACCATGTTTACTGCGTTGACGGATTTTTCCGAACAGGGCGAGTTTACGCCATTTCTGCAGAACGACTTCATTGACGGGGTTGAGGCAGAGGTAAACAAAGAAGGCATTCTGCGCTCATGGATCATGGGGCGCACCATGTCCTTTCTGCGCTCGCGCGATCTGGTCTACGGTCCAGCCATCCGCAGCTATATGCTGGGCGAGATGCCGCCAGCCTTTGATCTGCTGTACTGGAATGGGGACGGGGCCAACCTGCCTGCCAAGATGACGGTGCAATACCTGCGCGGGCTATGCCAGCGCAATGAGTTCGCCGAAGGCGGTTTCGAACTTCTCGGGCACAAGCTGCATGTCAGTGACGTGGACGTGCCGTTGATGGCGATCACCTGTCAGACGGATCACATTGCTGCTTGGAAAGACTGCTATCGTGGTGTGCAAAAGATGGGGTCACGTTCCAAGACTTTTGTCGTCTCGGAATCCGGTCACATCGCAGGCATCATCAACCCGCCCAGCAAGAAGAAATACGGCCACTACACCAACCCCGATCTGAAGGTGGACGCGGACACCTGGATGAAAGAGGCCGACTTCCACGAAGGTTCGTGGTGGCCCCTGTGGGAGGCCTGGTTGAAGAAGCGATCCGGCAAGCAGGTTCCTGCCCGCGATACCGGCGATTCGGATCACCCACGGCTTGTGCCAGCACCCGGGACCTATGTGGTGGCCGATCCAAACAACTGATTTCATTTTGAAACTTAAGATTTTCTGCAATGCAGCAAGAAAAAACTTGCAATGCTGCATTGCAGCAATCATATTGTCCTCAAGCTGATGAAAGCCGGGGTGGGCCCGGTTCGGCAAAAAGGATTAGGACAATGGCAAAGACTCAAGACTTTACCGCGACCCTGAAAGACATGATGGGTGCATTCCCCGTTGACACCACCGCTCTGGAAGGTGCCTTCAAATCGACCGCTTCGCTGAACGAAAAGCTTTCCGGTGTTGCTCTGGAAGCAGCAGAGAAGTCGGCTGAAATCTCGAACAAATGGACCAAAGACACACTGTCCAAGCTGACCGAGATGTCGAAAGCAAAGGCCGAGCCTGCTGAATACGCAAAAGCCGCAACCGACTTCGCAAGCGCGTCGGCTGAAGTTGCTGCTGAAAACATGGCTGCTTTCGCTGAAATCGCGAAAAAACTGCAGACTGAAACCGTCGAGCTGCTGATGGCTGCTGGTAAAGACGCTGCTGAAGAAGCAACCGTTGCTGTTCAGAAAGCCACCAACGACGTGACTGCTGCTGCCAAAAAAGCTGCAGCCACCAAGTAAAATTTGGGCGCGAGGCGCACCCACTCCTCCCATTTGGTGCAATCGCGCAGGGCAGGTCTTAGGACCTGCCCTTTCTTTTTGTTCTGCGGTCGCATAATCTCTGCTGCAACGCATCATCCTTGGGGAGGGCAAACGGTGCCAGAACAAGAAAAACCGCTGTTGATCAAGCGCTATGCAAGCCGCAGGCTGTATAACACCGAGACCAGCGACTATGTTACGCTCGAAGATATCGCGACCTTCATCCGCGATGGGCGCGAAGTGCAGATCATTGACCTGAAATCTGGCGACGATCTGACCCGGCAATATCTACTGCAAATCATCGCCGAACACGAAAGCCGGGGTGAAAATGTGCTGCCGGTCAACGTTCTGAACGATCTGGTGCGCAGCTACATGATTCCAGGCGGCGGGATGATGCCGCAATTCCTGCAAAGTTCATTTGAAATGCTGCGCGAAAGCCAAAGCAAGATGATGGAGAATATGAATGCCATGAACCCGATGTCGCAGATACCGGGTTTCGAAGCCATGCAGGCGCAGCAACAGGCATTCCTCAAGGCGATGACCGGGGGGTTGTCAGGCAATTGGTCAGGCCCAGAAGAAGGTGAAGATGCCAATCCGGAATCGAAAGAAGATCTGGATGACATCAAAAAGCAGCTGGCTGAGTTGCAGAAAAAGCTCTCCAAGTTGAACTGACGTCTGTTGTGTTGCGCTGGCTGGTCCTGAGTGTTGCGGTGCTTTGGGCCCACCCGGCGCTATCACAGGGCGTTTTTTCAGAAGGCTGGTCTGCGGTTTGCACGATGGGCACCCAATCTGATGAAGGGTGCGATGCCATTCGTGCGCGCGAGATCTTGGATGCCGATCAGCCCCCATGGCGTGCCATTGGGCGCCTCAATTTCGCCAGCAGGGATCGGCGGTCACATTGTACTGGCGTATTGGTGTCTGACCGGCTGGTCCTGACTGCTGCGCATTGCCTGTACAATTCCCCACGCAAACGCTGGATACCGCCCTCTAGCATCCGGTTTGCCGCTGGCTATCAACGCGGAGAGGCCGCGGCCGTTGCGGGTATCGATGGGTATAAGTTGCATCCGGAACAAGGCGCTGACGGGGCGTTCGACGACCGTACCGAATTGGACTGGGCAGTTCTGGAATTGACCGAGCCTATTGGTCAAACGGTTGGTTATCTGCCGTTGGCACCTGCGTTGACGCCTTCGTCGTTTGTTGCGGGGTATCCCGGTCTTCGGCCTCATGTCCTCAGTCGGACTTTGACCTGTGCGCCGCTCCCCCTTGAAGGTGGAATGGTCTTGTCGCTGTGCCCGGTCATGATGGGAGATTCCGGTGCGCCGCTTTTAGTGGACACGCCGACCGGCCCCCAAGTCGCGGCGATCCTGTCGCGTGTGGGTGTAACCCCCGAGGGGATTACAGCCCTGTTTCTGTCGACCGAGGTGTTTGACCTCGATCCGTAAGCCTTATCAAGTTCCGTAGACGGGAACCGGACCGGTCACCTCGCCGACCGAAGCCAGCAGAATATCGGCGATCACGTCTAGTTCTTCCTTGGTCAGCCGTACAGGCAGACGGACGTCGCACGCTTTCATCAGCATGTCCCGTGTCTGCGGCAAGTCGAACTTCTCGGGCAGGAATTGCCAGTTCCAGAAGGCGCGGGCGTTGTCTTCGCTCAGGCCGAAAACCTGAACTTTGACACCGCGTGCCTCTGAAGCCGCCGCAAAGGCGCGGATTTCGGCCTCATTCATTCCGACCAGATTGAACTGGATCGAATCCGGTGCCCGACGTTCGGGTGTCAGGGGGGCAGGGACGTCGATATGGGACGAGGTGTTCAGCCGCTCGGCCACATAGTCGTGGTTCGACAAGCCATCCCGCACGCGCCGCGCCAGCTCGGGGATCTGCGGTCGGATCACGGCAGCGCTCAGGTTGCTCATCCGCAGGTTGTACAGCGGCAACTGGTTCTGCCAGCGGGCAAAGGCTTGCTCCAACTCGGGCGAGTTGTCGCCATGCGGGGTTTTGTGCTTCTTCCAGTTGTGCTCATAAGCGCCCGACATGATCACGGCCTGGGCCACCAGGTCGGCATCGTCGGTGATCAGGATGCCGCCTTCCCCCGCGTTGATCATCTTGTAGGACTGGAATGAAAAGCACCCCACCTTGCCGATGGTGCCAATGTTCTGCCCATGCCAGGTTGTGCCCAGCGAATGAGCCGCATCCTCGATCACCGGGATGTCGCGTTCGTTGCACAGCGCCATGATGGCATCCATGTCGGACGTGTGGCCGCGCATATGGCTGATGATTACGGCCTGTACGCCGTCCAGCTTGGTGGCGAAATCTTCCATGTCGATGCGATAATTCTCGCCGACCTCACACAGCACCGGAATGCAATCCGCATGCACGACAGACGAGGGCACGGCAGCAAAGGTAAAGCCGGGAATCAGAACCCGTGCATCTCGCGGCAAGCCCAACGCTTTGATAGACAGGAACAATGCGGCCGAGCACGATGACACGGCCAACGCGTATTTCGTACCCAGCAGGGCGGCAAATTCCGCCTCGAGCAAGGCCACCGGCGCATCCTGCGGCGCGGTATAGCGGAACAGGTCGCCCGACTGCATCAGGGCGTCGATGGCTTCTTTTGCAGCTGCGGGGATGGGTTCGGCGTCATGAACGTTTGGAGGAAGCGTCATATTTGATTTTCCCAAATTCTAACTTTGGGAAAGATAAAGCTAAATGGGGGGCAATAAAACCCCTCAATCGCCATGTTGGCGAAATTTCACCAATCCTTCATAGTCGGAAGGTCGCAGGTCAGCCTGCGACAGGTCCCAAAAAGTATTTTGAGCTTGCAACTTCGGGGGCAGTAAGGTGCCAATGACCCAACCTTTACGCTTTTTTGTTTGATGGGTTGGATCACGGCTTTGACATTCGCACGTTTCACTTGCCTTTGGGCGCTTTCAACGTTCGCTTCGGCAGTATGTGCGGAATATGTGCTTTCGGATGGCACTGAAGTTGCACCGCTTGATGTGTTTCAGGAATGCGATGTTTGTCCTGAAATGATCGTCTTACCCCTTGGTGAATTTACGATGGGAGGACCGATCGGAGACTCGATAAACGGGTTGGTCATGCTAGATGGCAAATTGGCTATGGTCGACGTCGGGCATCCGGCCATTGGTAAAGATGAACGACCGTTGCATCGCGTTGAAATCGATATTCCCATCGCCATGGCGCGCAACGAAATCACCTATGATCAATGGATGGCTTGTGTCCACGATGGCGGGTGCGGCGGGTATTCTCCAAACAATGTGATCTTAAAACTAAATGAGAACCGGAAGCACGTCAGAATCCCAGTGTACGACGACCATCCCGTTGTCAACGTGTCCTATCTTGATGCGCAGGCCTATGTCGAATGGCTCAACGAAAAGGTTGGCGTTCAAGCTTACAGGTTACCCACCGAGGCAGAGTGGGAATATGCAGCCCGAGCAGGAACGCAGACACGTTTTGCGCAAGGGGATGAGCTGACATCTGAGCAAGCGAATTTCTATGGGCGCGGAACGGAACGACTAAGCGGCGTTCCGCGGCCGGATTTGCTCTCTCGGATGCTTCCAGTTCCGGTGGACGAATTGGATGCGGCCAACGAATGGGGGCTACGGCATATGTCTGGGAACGTCAACGAACAGACGCGGTCCTGCTACACCAATGAATATGCTGGCTGGTCCACCTCAAGTGAATGGTTGCACCAAAGCGAAGTTGAGAGTTGTAAGCGCGTATCTCGAGGGGGTGCATTCAACACAGGAATGGACTCAGTCCGCGTGGCGTCTCGAGGCTCAGGATCTGAAACTCATCGTAGCCAGTATTCCGGTTTTCGCGTTGTTCGCCAAATGAACTGAAATTGCTACATTGGTCTAGTTTTAGGAAAATTCTGCGAAATGGAATCATACAGGCGGCCTTGACGCGTCCAGTGCTTGGGGGCGTTAATCGAAAACCGATGTATACTTCGCGATTTGCCGAACTGAGTAATGCAAATGAGGACAAGCAAGCATTCGAGCTGGTGTTCTTCGCCCTCAAAACCCCAACCGATCCCGCAGCGCAAACCACGTCATTGCCAGAACCAGCAGCGGGCTGCGCAGGGCGGAGCCACCGGGAAAGGGCAGGGCGGGGACGCGGGCCATGGTGTCAAAGCCTTCGGCTTGTCCTTGGACAGCCATTGCCATCAGCTGACCGGCATGGGTGGCCGTGCCGACACCGTGGCCGGAATAGCCCGAGGCGGACAGGATATTCGGTGCAACCCGCGCCAGATAGGGCATGCGACGCATGGTGATGGCCAATGTGCCGCCCCAGGCATAGTCGATCTTCACATCCTGCAGATGCGGGAAGATCTCTGTCATCGGTTTGCGCACTTTGGCGGCAATGTCGCTAGGGAAGCGATAGCCATAACTCTCACCACCGCCAAACAGCAGGCGACCATCCGAGCTGAGGCGGAAGTAATTCACCACGAATTTCGTGTCGGCGACCGCAACGTCCTGCGTCAGGACGCGGGCGGCGTCGGCCCCCAATGGCTCGGTCGCCGCAATGAAGTTATTGATCGGCATGACCCTTGAGGCCACCTTGCGATTCAGATCGCCAAGGTAGCCGTTGCAGGCCAGAATAACGTGGTCGGCACTGACCGTTCCGTTCGCCGTCTGCACCTTGGCGGGTTGGCCTTCGTCGATACCGGTGACCTCAGTGCCCTCAAAGATACGCACCCCGGCCTTTACCGCGGCTTGTGCCAGACCCAAGGCAAAGTTCAACGGATGCAGATGTGCCGCACCCATGTCCAGATATCCCCCTTTATACGAGGGCGATGGGCACAGCACGTGGCCGGCGGTTTCATCCAACAATTCGATCTGATCGTAACCGTAACGGCCGGATAGATGTGCGGCATGTTCGTGCAGGTCTTGCTGCTCGCCTGCGCTGAGGCCTAGAACGGCAACGCCCGGTTTCAGGTCGCAGTTGATCTGGTGCTTAGCGATCAGCGATTTGACCAGATCTTTTGCGTCCTCTGCCAGATCCCATAGCTTGGCCGCATCATCGTTTCCAACCAACCGCTCGAGGTCTTCCTGGTCCATGCGCTGGGCGCTTCCCAACTGACCACCGTTGCGACCGGACGCGCCGAACCCCACACGGTGCGCCTCAAGCAGCACCACGTTGAGCCCGGCTTCGGCCAAATGCAGCGCGGCGGACAGGCCGGTGTAGCCTGCACCGACGACACAGACATCGGCTGTCTCGTCTTTGCAGAGTGCCGGAAACCGACCCACCGAGTTGGCCGTCGCCGCATACCAACTGGCCGGATACTCGGCCTTGCGGTCGTTGGAATAGAGCAGGTTCATCGCGTACCTCAGACGTTCAGCAGCAGATGCTCACGCTCCCACGGAGAGATCACCTGCAGGAATTCCTCGTATTCTGCGCGTTTGACGATGCTGTAGACGCGGGCGAATTCTGGGCCAAGGACCTCATGCAGGGCGTCGGCCTCATCAAACAGGTCAAGCGCGCTGCCCATAACCTGCGGGATATCGCCTTCGCCTTCATAGGCGTCGCCATAGAATTGACGGCGGGGACGTTCCTGCTGTGTCAGGCCGAGATAGCCACAGGCCAGCGACAGCGCGATGCCCAGATAAGGGTTGCAGTCCATCCCGGCGATACGGTTTTCGACCCGCCGCGCCTCAGGCCCGGACAGGGGTACGCGGATACCGGTGGTGCGATTATCACGCGCCCATTCCAGATTGATCGGTGCGGCGTGGTCTTTCACGTAGCGACGGTAGGAGTTCACGTAAGGCGCCATCACGGCCAGCCCGGCGGGCAGGTGGTTCTGCAGCCCGGCAATGAAGTTATAGAACGCATCTGTCTCACCGCCCTGTGGACCAGAGAATATGTTTTGCCCGGTCTCGGTATCGATGATCGAGTGGTGGATATGCATGGCCGAGCCCGGCTCATCCTCGATCGGCTTGGCCATGAAGGTGGCAAAGCAATCGTGACGCAAAGCGGCCTCGCGGATCAGGCGTTTGAAGTAGAACACCTCATCCGCCAGCTTGACCGGATCGCCGTGCCGCAGATTTATTTCCAGCTGACCCGCGCCGCCTTCTTGCGTGATGCCGTCGATCTCGAATCCCTGGTGTTCGGCGAAATCGTAGATGTCGTCGATCACTGGACCGAACTCGTCCACCGCCGTCATCGAATAGGCCTGACGAGCCGCCGCCGGACGGCCCGAACGCCCCATCATCGGCTTGATCCCCTGCGCCGGATCGACATTGCGGGCGACCAGAAAGAACTCCATTTCAGGCGCGACAATCGGCTTCCAGCCCTTGTCGTGATACATCTGCACCACCCGTTTCAGCACGTTGCGGGGGCTGAAGGGGATCGGCTCTCCATCCCGGTCATAGGCGTCGTGGATCACTTGCAGTGTCCAGTCGCCCGTCCAGGGCGCGGCCGAGGCGGTCGAAAAGTCAGGCTTGAGGATCATGTCCCGTTCGATAAACCCGTCCTCGCCGGCGGCCTCACCCCAATCACCTGTGATGGTCTGGTAGAAAACGCTGTCGGGCAGGTGGAAATAGGCCTGCTTTGCAAATTTCGAGGCGGGCACAGCCTTGCCACGGGCGATACCGGGTAAGTCCGAGATGATGCATTCAACCTCATCCAGCCGTTGGCCGTCGATATAAGTTCGGGCTGCCTGTGGCAGTTGATCTTTCCAGTCGGCCATCAGGCCCTCTCTTTCTTCAGAAACTCGGCCATCAACTGCCCGATCTTCGGATTGTCATTCTGGGCGGGCAGGCGGTTGGCTGCCGCCTCCATCAGTGCATCGGGCACAACGCCTTTCCCGCGCGTGTTCATGAGGCCCTGAATGAAGGCATCGCCGTATTCCGGATGCGCCTGCACCGTCCAGACGTTGTCGCCATAGGCCACCATCGCGTTACGGCAGAAAGTGTTTGTGCCCAACACGCGCGCGTCTTCGGGCAAATCAATCACTTGATCCTGATGCCAGGCGTTCAGCGTTATGGTCTGGCCGTCATATTCATAGTCCGTGCGTCCAACGGCCCAGCCGCCTTTGAATTTCTCGACTTTCCCGCCAAGTGCCTGCGCAATGATCTGGTGGCCGAAACAGACACCGATCAGGGGGCGTCCGCTTTGGCGAATGGCGCGGATCAGATCTTCAAGAGGCGGTATCCACGGGTGGTTCTCATACGCGCCGTGGCGCGAGCCAGTGATGACCCAGCCATCGGCCTGAAGCTCATCTTTTGGGAACTGCCCGTCCACGACGGCGAAGGTTTCGTAGGTAAAGCCATTGCCGTCCAGAAGCGCGCGAAACATCGCGTCATATTCGTCGAACTGGTCCTGCAATACGTCAGGAGGGTGGCCGGTCAGTAGGATGCCGATTTTCATGGGTCACCAAATTTGATCAAATTTATTCTAGCCCACCGGGTTCACGTGGGCAAGAGGGTCATACCGCTTCCAGATAGCTTAGCCAGTGTTCTTCCACCGGGCGGTCGGCAAAGCGGCGCATTTCCTGCCGCTTGGTCATGGCGAAAAAGCGGATCAGATCGGCGGGGAAGATGCGCGCTACGTTCGGGTCGGTTTCGAACGCGGTAATGGCTGCACCCCAATCTGCCGCCAGGTGCGGCAGGCTGTCGATCTCATATGCATTGCCCGAGATTGGGGCGGGGGGTTCGGTCTCGTCCTCGATCCCGTTCAGCGCGGCACCCAGCACGGCCGCCAGCATCAGATAAGGGTTGATGTCGCCGCCCGCGACGCGATGTTCGATCCGCCGCGCGGCAGGGGCACCGCCGGGAATGCGAAGGGCGGCGGTGCGGTTTTCATAGGCCCAACTGGCACCGGTCGGGGCGTGCGCGCCGGGTATAAGGCGCGTGTAGGAATTGCCGTGGGGCGCAAATATCAGCGTGCAGCCCGGCATCGCCGACAGACATCCGGCAACGGCCCAGCGCAGCAGATCAGTGCCCTCAGGCCCGCCATTGTCGAATACGTTTCGGCCTTCCTCATCAACGACCGAAAAATGCACGTGCATCCCGTTGCCCGCGTCATCGGCGTACGGTTTCGACATGAATGTGGCCGTAAACCCATGTTTGCGGGCAAGGCCGCGCGTCAAGGTCTTGAAAAGCCACGTATCATCGGCGCAGCGCATGGCATCCTGATGGTTCAGGTTGATCTCGAACTGGCCAATGCCGCTTTCGGATATCGCTGTCTGGGCTGGTATGCCCATGGCTGCGCATCCGTCGTAGAGATCGGTGAAAAACGCGTCGAACGCGTCCATCTCAGCCATGGACAAAACTGCCTCATCCGCCAGCCGCCGATCTGTGACCGGGTTGATTGGAGGCTGCGGCTGGGGGCCGGATGCGTCCAGCAGAGTGAACTCCAGTTCGGTCGCTGCGATGACAGACCAACCGCGCTGGGCATAGCGTTCCAGCACAGCGGCCAGCGCGTGCCGGGGATCCCCAGCAAAGGGCACACCTGCGTCGTCATGCAAGCACATCGGGACCAGTGCGGTGTCTGCTTCCAGCCAAGGCATCGGCACCGGCCCGCGGTCCGTCGGCAGCAGCATTCCATCGGCGTCACCGGATTCAAAGACCAGCGGGCTGCCGTCGATATCCGCGCCCCATAGATCCACGTTCAACGCGGAAAAAGGCATCCGCACCGCGCCTTTGGTCAGCTTGTCGGCATATGAGGGCGGCACTCGCTTGCCGCGCATCTGACCGTTCAGGTCACAGGCAGTAACGCGAAAACTGTGCAGGGCGCTCAGGTCCATCGGGGTCTCCATCCTTCGAGTTACCCGAGATGTAATAGGTTAAACGCGCCTTGTCACTAAATTTGATCAAATTATTGCCGCAGTGGTTTTGCAGCAAGTTGCTCCGCGCCAGAGGGGGACGGCGCGGAGCAGGGGCTTTAAACGAAGCTGACGCCGTTTTCAGCCATTGGCAGTTCGGCTACATGCGTGCCTGACAATGCGTTGATTGCATTGGCCAACGCCGGGGCCGAGGGTGGGGTGCCCGGTTCGCCAACACCTGTGGGTGCCTCGGCTGATGGAACGATATGTACGTCAATCGCGGCGATGTCGCCAATCCGCAGCGGCTCATAATCCGGGAAGTTGAATTGATCCACAGTGCCATCTGTCAGCGTGATCTGATCGCGCATGACATGTCCGATGCCGTAACCGATGCCGCCTTCCATCTGCGCGCGCACCACATCGGGGTTCACCGCAATGCCACAATCGACAGCACAAGTGACCTTTTCGATCTTGATGCCGTTTTCCGGATCGCCCGATACCTCGACAACCTGAGCGGCATAGGAACCAAAGGACTTGTGAACTGCGATACCCTGCGCGCGACCTGCAGGCGCGTTGCCCCAGTTGCCTTTTTCAGCCGCCAGTTTCAGAACCGTAGCTTTGCGTGCCTGATCCGGGTTGCTGGCGTCGGCAAGGTGCGACAGTCGGAACTTCACCGGATCGCGCCCTGCGGCTTCGGCAACTGCATCCATCATCGTCTCCATGACATAGCCGGTGTGGGTGTGGCCCACAGAGCGCCACCACAGTACCGTCGTTGCCTTCGGCGTGTCGGTCAGCCCAAGCGCCATTCCGGGGATGGCATAAGGACTGTCGGCGATACCTTCGATCGAGCTGTGGTCGATCCCGTCATGCACCAGAACGGATTCAAACGGAGTGCCCTTGATGACCGATTGGCCAGCTACCTGATGTTGCCAGCCAACGATGTCGCCATTGGCATTCAGTCCCACACGGACCTTGTGACCAAAGGCAGGGCGGTAATAGCCGCTGCGGATGTCATCCTCACGCGTCCAGACCAGCTTAACCGGGCGCGAGCGGTCGGTGACCACAAAGGCCAGCGCTGCCTCGACTTGGTAATCCGCATCAGGTGTCGCGCGACGCCCGAACGACCCGCCTGCCAGCATCGTCTTGATGTGAATCTTTTCGGGCGGCAGTTGGAAGATTTGCTGATACGCCATGTGCGGGCCGGTCGGCATTTGCGCACCGTCATGCAAGACGATGTCGCCCTCGGCGGTTTGTTCGATGGTGCAGTTCAGAGGCTCCATCGGAGCATGCGCCAGCAGCGGGAAGTAAAAGGTCTTTTCGATGACCTTGTCTGCCCCGTCGATTGCTGCTGCGACTGCTGCGAAGTCCGCATTGTTCACGTTATAAGTTGGTTCGGCATCCAGTGCGGCCATGATCTCGGCCTTGATCTGATCCGAATGGCGGGTTTCCGCGCCCGACATATCCCAATCAACCTCAAGCGCGTCACGCGCCTGGATCGCGGCCCAGGTGTTTTCAGCGTAAACCGCGACCCCTGCCTGATTGGGCAGAACGGCGGCTGAGATATAGCCTTTGACTTCTTTCGACGCGCTGTCGTCAAAGCCGTTGGCGATACCGCCTTTTGACTCAGGGCGCTTGATCATGGCGACCATCTGGTTTGGCAGCTGAACGTCCATGGCGTACATGGCCTGACCGTTGCCTTTGATGGCGGAATCCTTGCGGCGCACGGATTCGTTGCCGATCAGACGGAATTCCGATGGGTCTTTCAGGCCCGGCTCAGCGGGCGCGTCTAGCTGAGAGGCCGCAGCCACAAACTCGGCAATCGGGGCGGATTGGTCGCCCGCTTTGACGATGCCTTCGTCGATGGTGATACCCGCGGCATCCACGCCCCAGCTTTGGGCGGCGGCGGCGATCAGCATTTCGCGCGCGGCGGCACCAGCCTGACGATATTGCATCCACGAATTCGCCATCGCGGTCGACCCGCCGGTGCCCTGAAAGGGGCCGAACAGAAGGTTGTTGTAAACCTGCGCGTTAGATGGCGCGAATTCGTAGTTGATCTGATCCATGCGAAGACCGATTTCTTCGGCGATCAACGTCGGCAGGCCGGTTGCGGGGCCCTGACCTTTTTCAAAGTGTTTGACGATGGCCGTCACTGTGCCATTCGCATCAATCTTGACGAAGGGGTTGAATTGCGCAGTCTCGGATGAGGTCGCAGCCAGCACGCCATCGGCACGCGCACCAACCAGCAGAACAGCACCGGCAGCGGCGGCCCCTTTCAGAAACCCACGGCGAGAGGTGTTGATGGTCATAGATCAGGCCTCCAGAATTTCGGACGCGCGCTGAATGCCGGCGCGAATGCGTTGATAGGTGGCGCAGCGGCAGGCATTGCCGTGCATGTAATTGTCAATCTCTTCGACGGATGGGGTGGGATTTTCGGACAACAGCCCAACGGCCGACATCACCTGACCCGATTGGCAATAGCCGCACTGAACGACGTCCAACTCAACCCAGGCCTGCTGAACGGCGGCGCCGATCTTGTCATTGCCGACGGCCTCGATTGTGGTGATCTCGGCATCTTCGACGTCTTCGATATAGGTCTGGCACGAGCGTACGGGCTCGCCATTCAGGTGTACGGTGCAGGCACCGCACGAGGCGACGCCGCAGCCGAATTTGGTTCCAGTTAGTTTTAATTCATCCCGGATTACCCACAGCAAGGGCGTGCCGGGTTCGGCGTCAACCGTGTGGGTTTCGCCATTCAGTTTCAATGTCAGTGCCATGAGGGGACCTTCCGTGTTGGGCTGGTTACCTGAGTCGGTAAACTGGCGCGTTTACTAGTGGCACAGAATATCGCCATTGTAAACTCCTGCGTTTACCTAGGATTTGACCGCCCCCTGTCAATAGGTCTATAGCTCTGACATGACCGAATGCAGCGCACCGAATGCGACCAAATACGCGCAGATCATCGAAGCTGCTGTGGCCGAGTTCCAGGACAAGGGCTTTGCCGCAGCCAGCATGGATCGCATCTCGGCGCAGGCCGAGGTGTCTAAGCGTACGCTGTATAAGTATTTCGAAAGCAAGGAAAACCTGTTTCGCTCGATTGTGATCGAGCTGTCCAGCCGCTTTGCCGAAGTGGTCGAAATCCGGTACAAAAAAGGCCGTGATATTCGCGAACAACTGACCGAACTGGCCTGGGCCGAAGGGCGCATCCTGATGATGCCGGATGTGATGGCGATGTCCCGGATGGTGATCAGCGAAACCTTGCGCAGCCCGGCCCTTGCTGCCGAGGCGACAGGCAAACTAGACAAAACTGCCGCCTTCATCGGCATGATGCGGGATGCAGCCGAGGACGGGCAATTGCGGATCGACGATCCGGAACAGGCGGGGCGCGAATTCATCGGCCTGATCAAAGCGCGCGCATTTTGGCCCCTTTTGTTCACCGGGTCTGTGCTGAGCGAGGCCGAAATGGCCGAAACCATCGAAAACAGCGTCGAAATGATGATCAGCCGTTATGCGGTGTAAGGGTCAAAACCCGTCACATATCATCCGCCCTGGCTGAGATTCGTCACGAAACTGACAATTTGGCATTCCGAGTGGCACTCGATCCCGAAATAGTGCTACAGGGCTGTTCTGAAATGATCCCCTGAGGAACAAGGCCAAGACGGGCGCGGAAAGTATGTCGAATTTAGCAGAAAACACAGCCCTGAAAGGGGGTGGACTTAGGCGCGCGGCCCGTCTGTCCGTTGCCCCCATGATGGACTGGACGGATCGGCACTGTCGCTATCTGCACCGGCTGCTCAGTGGGCAGGCGTTGCTTTACACGGAAATGGTGACGGCCCCAGCGCTGGTGCGCGGTGGGGCGATGCATTTGCTGAGATACAGCCCTCAGGAACACCCCGTAGCGCTGCAACTGGGCGGGTCCGACCCAAAAGAATTGGCGCAGGCAGCGCAGCTTGGGACCGAGGCGGGCTATGATGAAGTCAACCTGAACTGCGGCTGCCCTTCGGATCGGGTGCAGTCCGGCACGTTTGGGGCGGTTTTGATGAAGGACCCGGGCCGGGTTGCCGAATGCGTATCTGCTATGTGTGAGGTTGTGGATGTTGACGTGACGGTCAAATGCCGGATCGGCGTGGATGAACAAAACCCCGAAGAGGTTCTGCCAACATTTCTGGACCAAATCCGCGCGGCCGGTTGCGAACGGGTGACAATCCACGCGCGTAAGGCTTGGTTGCAGGGTCTCAGCCCCAAGGAAAACCGCGATATTCCGCCTTTGGATTATGATCTGGTTCACCGGATGAAGGCGGCATTTCCCGATCTGCATATCTCGATCAATGGGGGCATTACCTCTCTGGATCAGGCGCGAACGCATCTTGAGGCAGGGTTGGACGGCGTCATGATCGGGCGCGCGGCCTATCATCAGCCGACCGACATTTTGGCGGAAGCCGACCCGCTGATCTACGGCACCGGGCAGGCCGCTGATCCCGTCGAAGTTGTGCAGAAAATAGTTCCCTATGTCGAGGCTCACCTTGTCGAAGGGGGCCGGTTGCACCAGATCACTCGTCATATGCTGGGCTTGTTTGCCGGTCGCCCCGGTGCGCGGGCCTGGCGGCGGGCCTTGTCCGAAGGCGCGGTGCATGAGGGCGCGGGCCCCGAGGTGATGTTGCAGGCACTGGAGCGCGTGGCGCCTCTGGTCGAGGTTTGAGCGGATCAAGTTACGGCCACAGGCCGCTATGGGGGGAAGATGCCCGAGACGATGTTGCTGGCCCAGATGCTGGGCCTTTTGCTTGTAATCGGGGCGCTGGCCGGTGTGCTGGCCGGATTGCTGGGGGTTGGCGGGGGTATCGTGCTGGTGCCCGCCTTTTTCTATGCCTTCCAGACGCTTGGATATGGCGGCCCGCAGTTGATGCAGCTGTGTCTGGCGACCTCTTTGGCGACGATCATCGTGACCTCTTTACGATCGGTGCTGTCGCACAACAAAAAAGGCGCAGTGGATTGGGATATCCTGCGCGGCTGGGGGCCTGGGATTGCGGTCGGCGCGATCATCGGCGTTCTGGTGGCCTCGGCGCTGCGGACCGAGGTTCTGCAGATTTTGTTTGGCGTGCTGGGGATGGTCATCGGGGCCTATCTTGGGCTAGGCAAATCTGAATGGCGGTTGGGTGACGCCATGCCCAAAGGGATCAAACGTGCCGTACTGTCGCCCCCCGTGGGCTTTCTTTCGGTGTTGATGGGGATCGGAGGCGGCAGTTTCGGCGTGCCACTGATGAGCCTTTACAACACGCCCATTCACCGCGCCGTGGCAACTGCTGCCGGTTTTGGCGTGATCATCGCGGTGCCTTCGGTTCTGGGCTTTCTGTTTCTGGACGTTCCGCCGGAACACCGCCCGCCTCTGACCATCGGGGCGGTCAATCTGGTCGCATTTGGTATCGTTGTCGCCATGACGACAATCACCGCACCGTTGGGGGTAAAGCTGGCTCATGCGATGAACCCCAAACCCCTCAGACGCGTGTTTGCGGTGTTCCTGACGCTGGTCGCCCTGAACATGCTGCGTAAGGCACTGGGGTTATGAGCGATTTTCACGAAAATGGCTGGATCAGGTTCCCCTTCGATCCGGTGCTGGCCGAGTGGGTAGGGCACGCGCTGCCCGCTGCCCGTGCATCTGTCACTGACCCAGCCCATGCCCAATGGCTGGATTGTGAGGGGACATGGTTTATTGGCGTCGACGCGTTGGACAATGACCCGCGGGGCAGGGTTGGGCAATCGGGGGTGTTGTCCGGCCAGGCCATGGATTTCATCACCGATCAGTACGGAGAACTGCCGCTACACAAGGGGCAGGTCTCGGTCATCTACCCCGGCTATCCACGCCCGCGACAGGGCGAAAGCGCCAGCGCCGGGCAGTATCGGTTGAAGCGGGACGCGGCACATGTGGACGGGTTGCGGCCCGCGGGACCGGATCGGCGGCGGCGCGTGGATGAGCCGCATGCTTGGATATTGGGCATTCCTCTGAACGATGCCAGTATTGATGCCGCCCCCATGGTGCTGTGGGAAGGCAGTCATAAAATCCTGCGCGCCGCGTTCAAACACGCGCTGGACGGGCACCCACGCAATAGTCTGCATCAGGTGGATATAACCGAGGCGTATCAGGCTGCGCGCCGCGAAGTTTTCGACACTTGCCCACGCATCGAATTGCCCGCCAAACCCGGTGAGGCCTACCTGTTGCACCGTCATTGCCTGCATGGGGTGGCCCCATGGGGCGCCAATGCTTCGGCCGGGGCGGATGGACGCATGATCGCCTATTTCCGCCCCGAGTGCGCCGGGGGAGTAGCCGAATGGATCGAATCCGCCTAACCTCCTGCCATTATTCGGATTTGGAGGTTTTTTGATGATTACAGTCCACAGGAATTCGGACGGAGCATTGCTGGAAGTCGAACTGTCCGGCGAGGTGACCAGTACTGATTACAGCGAGGTTCTGGTGCCCGCTATCGAGGCCGCATTGACCGAACATGAAAACGTGCGTCTGCTGGCCGTCGTTCAGCCGGAATTCAAGGGTTACGATCTAAGTGCCGCTTGGGCCGATACAAAGCTGGGGCTGAGCCACTGGCGCGGATTTGATCGCATTGGCGTGGCGGCGGATCAGGGTTGGGTAAAGACCAGTATCCGCCTTGCTGCCCCGATCCTGCCATGCCCGGTGCAAGTCTTTGCGCTTTCCGAACTGGAGGCCGCCCGACGCTGGATGCGCGAATCTTTGGGGTCGATTCACGTGGTTGATCTGGGTGGGCCGTGCATTCAGATCAGCCTCTTGGGAAAGCTGGACCCCGACGAATTCAGCCGGGCGGAACGGGACCTCGATAACCTGTTGCAAGCCAAGGAGGGGTTCCGGTTGTTGATCGACTTGCGGGAATTTGACGGCTGGCAGGGTCTGTCAGCGCTGGCATCGCATTTCAAACTGGTTCGGAAACATGCCGGGATGCTGGATCGCGCGGCCATCGTTGGGGACAAAACGTGGCAACATATGGCGCAACGGGCGGCCAGTCATGTTCTGGGCACGAGAACTCAGTTCTTTGCATCTGAGGATATCGAAAATGCCAAATCCTGGCTGGCTGCCGGGTAGGCCAAGATTAAACCTGACGCTTACGTCAGGTCATGCTAGGTCAGGCTTTGTTTTTCTTGATTGAATGGTCAAAAAACGATTAGCAATGCCTTGTTCTTCCGCGTAACCACTTCGGAGGAACCTGAAAACTGAAGCGCGTCGCTGTGGGTTGCCACTCACTCACCACAAGTGTTCGAACTTGATCCCCCTCGAAGTTCAGACCAACCTGCAGCGGCGCAGATTCAGTCCATGTCCAGGATCTGGATAGAATTTAAGACTTTTTCAGGCGTGCGGCACGACCACCCCGGCGTTTGGTCAGCTGGGGTTTGCGTGAGGGCAGGTTTTCCATGATCTCAGCACGCTCGTTGCTGTCCATTTTAGACCAGCGCGAGATTTCGTCGATCGTGCGGTAGCAACCGGTACAGATACGTTCGGTCGGGTGAACGACGCAGATCTGGATACAGGGGCTTTCGACCTCGTTCCTTTTCCAAACCATGTTCGTCATTGCCGTATCCCGTTGCAACTAAAGAAAGCGCAGCCTGTCCAGCGCCCCTTGCAGAATATAACCAGCCGCGACGTGATCGATAACCTGTCCGCGACGTTTTCGTGTCGTATCCGCCTCAAGCAGTGCCTTTTCGGCCGCAACCGTGCTGAGCCGTTCGTCCCAGAACCCGATGGAAACCTCGGTCAGCCGCGACAGGTTTCGGGCAAAGGCGCGGGTGGATTGGCAGCGCGGACCTTCGGTTCCGTCCATGTTTTTTGGCAGACCCAGAATGACACCGCCAATCTCGCGGTCAGCGATCAGTTCCAGCAATCGCGCGGAATCCAGGGTGAATTTTTTGCGCCGCACGGTCTCCAACGGGCTGGCCACACCGCGCATCCGGTCCGAGACGGCGACCCCGATGGTTTTTTCGCCCAGATCCAGACCCATCAGCGCAGTCATCGGCGGCAGGGCGGCAGCAAATTCTTCGAATGCGTCGTGAATCATTGTGCAATTCCGGCCTGCAATGCGGCGGCGTCGATCAGTTCGATGGCATCGGCATTTCCGGCAAAGACTGCCATAGCCTCGTTTTTGATGTCGATGGCCCGCTGACCTTCGCCCAACACGCCAAGGGCTGCAATCAGACGCGCCCATTCCTCGGGTGAACCGCCCTCAGAGGCCAGACGTTCAGACAGTTGGTTGACCATGCCCTTGATCATTTCTTGCCGTTCTTCCGGTGTCAGTTCGGCTGCGGCGTCGACGTCACCCTGACTGGGGCCGGGGGCAGCAGGTATTTCAGGCGCGTTGAATACCCCGGCGCGGAAAGCCAGCTCGTCCAATTGGGCCCTAATGGCTTCGGCCCATGGCGCGCCGACAGGGGCATCGCGGAGGGCATCGACCCAGACCCGGTATCCAACGTCGGGGCGTCCGATCTGCACCATCATCTGCCCTAGATAGTATTGCGCCGGCCCATGGCGCGGGTCGCGTTTCAGCGCCTGCCTCAATGCCTCTTCGGCCTCGGGCGAAACATAGCCGCCCACGGACAGGATCATCATCTCGGCCAGATGGGAAAAGGCATCGGCGGGGATATCGTCGCCAGACAGCTCGATCACACGTTGCTGGGCTGCGTAAGCGGCGGGAAAATTGCCTGCATTCGCCTCGTGTTGAGCCAGCAGGATATGGCCTTGCAGATCATCGGGGCGTGCTGCAACAGTCTCGCGCAACTGATTCAGAAGATTGGCATAACTCTCATCCAGCTGCGGCAATTGTGCGGGCGGGGCGGCTGCTTCGGCTTCGGCCTGGCTGGGGCGTTCGGCACGCAGAGTTTCGGCTTGCTCCAGCCGCAGCGACAAGGGCTGATCCGGCAGCCCCGCGGCACCCATCTGGCGATACATCCAGATCGCACCGCCCACGACGACAAGCGCGATGACAGCAAAGGCGGTAACGCTGGCCCAGCGAGGAGGTCCGGCGCGATCAACCCCGGCCTGCATCTGCGCGTCGGCGGCCAGAATGCGGCGTGAGATTTCCGTGCGGACCCGGTCTGCGTCGGCCTCGCCGATAACGCCACGGGCCAGATCCTTGTCCACGCCCGCCAGCTGCTCGCGATAGACACGCAGATCATATGCCGCCGCAGGCTCACGTGTTTTGCGGCTGCGGAGCAGGGAAAAGCCCAGGAACAGGGCAATCAGCAGTGCGGTTAGAATGGTGACGACCAGGAACGACATGGTTTCTCCGATATGGCTGCCCTGACTTAGACCTCTCGGCGGGGCGACAAAAGGGACAAATGGCCGCGAGAGGACGTCATGTCGCAATAAAAGGGCGGATGTCGCAATAGTTCGATATTGTGGCGCTGTGCGGCAGGGGTAAAGTGTTCGCGCACGGCATATCTGCGCCAATCACCGAACCGGATGGATTCGCTCATGAAACACTACTCAGCCTTTGCTGTGGCGCGGGAGGCCCTGCGCTATCACACCGGATGGGAGCGCGCGTGGCGCTCGCCCGAACCGAAAAAGCGGTACGACGTTATAATCGTCGGCGCAGGGGGGCATGGTCTGGCGACCGCCTATTATCTTGGCAAGAATTACGGCATCCAGAACGTCGCCGTGATCGAAAAAGGCTGGTTGGGTGGTGGCAATACAGGTCGGAATACAACCATCATCCGGTCGAACTATCTGCAGGATCCGTCGGCGGCGATCTATGAAAAGGCGCGTGGCCTCTATGAGGACCTGAGTCAGGACCTGAACTATAACATCATGTTCAGCCCCCGCGGTGTGATGATGCTGGCGCAGACACAGCACGAAATCCGCGGTTATCAGCGCACCGCCCATGCCAATGCGCTGCAGGGCGTGCAGACCGAGTGGATTGGGCCAGAGCGTGTGAAACAGCTGGTCCCGATCATCAATATTGACGGTCCGCGCTATCCGGTTCTGGGGGCTCTGTGGCAAGAACGCGGTGGCACCGCGCGGCACGATGCTGTGGCGTGGGGCTATGCCCGCGCGTGTTCGGCCATGGGCATGGACATCATCCAGCAATGCGAAGTCACAGGTGTGCGTTCTCAGGACGGCCGTGTCGTTGGCGTAGATACCACCAAAGGCGCGATTGACTGCGAAAAACTGGGCATCGTGGTCGCAGGCCATTCAGGTCAGCTGGCCGAGATGGCAGGCTTCCGTCTTCCGCTTGAGGCGATCGCCCTGCAAGCGCTGGTATCTGAACCGATCAAGCCTTGCATGGACGTGGTCGTGATGGCCAACACCGTGCACGGTTACATGTCTCAGTCCGACAAGGGTGAGATGGTGATTGGTGGCGGTACTGATGCCTATAACAACTTCACTCAGCGCGGGTCCTTCCACCATATCGAGGAAACCGTCCGCGCGTTGGTCGAGACCTTCCCGATGATTTCGCGTCTGAAGATGCTGCGCCAGTGGGGTGGTATCGTGGATATGACCGGTGACCGCTCGCCCATCCTGTCGAAGACGCCGCTACAAGGCTGCTTCATCAACGGTGGTTGGGGCACAGGTGGCTTCAAGGCAATCCCGGGGTCCGGCTGGGGGATGGCGCAGTTGATGGCCACCGGCCATTCGCCGCTGACCGAAGCGTTTTCGCTGGACCGTTTCAAAGAGGGCCGCTTCATCGACGAAAGCGTTGCCGCCGGGGTGGCGCACTAAGGGCGCTGCTCGAGGTTGCCCACAAACAGAATTCAGGTCGGCCATTGTGCCGACCGACCGCCAAAAGGATGAACACATGCTGATCCTGAATTGCCCGTATTGCGGCGTCGACGCCGAAGAAACCGAACTGGCCGCTGGAGGCGAGGCGCATCTGAAGCGTTTCGGTCCGGGCTCGTCGGATGACGAGTTCCACGACTACCTGTTTATGCGCGAAAACCCCAAAGGCGTCCATTTGGAACGCTGGCGCCACGCAAATGGCTGTGGCAAGTGGTTCCACGCCGCGCGCTGTACCCAGACGCTTGAGGTGTTTGGCACGTATTCCGCACAGGTCACCGAACCTCCGAAAGAGATTAAGGATGCCATCTCGGCCAAGCGCCCCGGCTGGACTTGGAGAGAGTTCGAATGACCCGCGTCACCACCCGTAATTCCGCCTGCGAAAGGTCCGCAACATGAGCACCCGTCTCGCAAAACAAGGCCGGCTGATTGACCGGTCGAAACAGGTCACCTTTACCTTCAACGGCACCTCGATGCAGGGGTACGAGGGCGATACGCTCGCCTCGGCCCTGCTGGCCAATGATCAGATGATGATGGGCCGGTCGTTCAAGTATCACCGCCCGCGCGGCGTTGTCGCCAGCGGCGCGGAAGAGCCGAACGCACTGGTCGGTCTGGGGCAGGGCAACCGGTTTGAGCCGAACCAGCGCGCCACCACGACCGAGTTGTTCAACGGTCTGACCGCGATTTCACAGAACCACTGGCCGAACCTTGAATTCGACATCGGGGCGGTGAACACGCATCTGTCTCGCTTTCTGCCGGCTGGCTTCTACTACAAGATGTTCATCCACCCCAAGCCGTTCTGGAAATACGTTTATGAGCCGTTCATCCGCCAGTCGGCCGGTCTGGGCAAAGCGCCCGACAAAGACAACCGCGACGCGGACACCTATGAGCATTTTTATGCCTTCACCGATGTTCTGGTAATCGGCGGCGGTGTGGCCGGTCTGCAGGCCGCAAAGGCGGCGGCTGCGTCCGGTGCCAAGGTGATGCTTATCGAACAAACGGCACACTGGGGCGGTCGCGCTCCGGTCGATGGGGGCACCGTTGATGGCGCACCTGTGGATAAGTTCGTGGATCAATTGGTTTCCGAACTGGAAACAATGGACGGCGTTACCATGCGATTGCGCTGCATGGGCGCGGGTGTCTATGACCACGGTTATGTGCTGGGATATGAGCGTCTGACTGACCATACTCCGGGCATTCAGGGCCCACGCCACCGCCTGTGGCGCATCCGTGCCAAGCAGGTTGTGACCGCAACCGGTGCAATTGAACGTCCGCTGTCTTTCGCGGGCAACGATGTCCCGGGTGTGATGCTCGCTTCGGCCATGCGCGACTATGTGGTGAACTGGGGTGTCACCCCGGGCGAGCGCGTGATCGTTGCCACCAACAATGATGATGGGTATCGCACCGCGATCATCCTGAAACAGGCCGGAGTGGACGTCCTGCGCGTGATAGATGCACGTGCCGCTGCGGGCCCGATGGCCGAAGAGGCGCGTCAGCTCGGTATCCGGGTGGACCCCGGAAAAGCTGTCGCCAAAGTCAAAGGTGGCAAGCGCGTCAAAAAGGTCGCGATCTGCAATCAGGAAGGTATCGGTGGCGCTCGCGAAGAAGTTGAGTGCGATGCCGTTGCCATGTCGGGTGGCTGGTCTCCGGTCGTTCATTTGTGGTCGCATTGCGGTGGCAAACTGATCTGGGACGACGCGAACGCCCATTTCCGTCCTGACCCCGAACGTCCACCGCTGGGCGCGAACGGCGAGGGCTTTGTCGTAGCTGCCGGTTCCGCCAACGGCCCGCTGGCGCTGGGCGATGTTCTGGCTGACGCACAAACCGCAGGTGAGGCCGCAGCCAATGGCGCGGGTTTCAAACCCAAAACAGCCGACGCGCCGAAGGGTGAAACCACGGCCGAGGCCGCGATGGAGCCGGTCTGGTTGATGCCCGCCAATGCCGAGGTTCAACTGCGCATGAAGTCCTGGCTGGATTTCCAGAACGACGTCAAAGTGTCCGACGTCCAACTGGCGGCGCGTGAAGGCTATGAAAGCGTTGAACACACCAAGCGCTACACGACGCTGGGTATGGCCACGGATCAGGGTAAGTTGAGCAATATCAACGGTCTGGCGATCCTTGCTGATGCGTTGGAGTCCGAGATTCCGAAAGTCGGTACCACCACATTCCGTCCACCGTATACTCCGATCTCGATGGGGTCGATTGGCGGCGAAGCGCGGGGCGACGTGTTCCAACCGATCCGTCAAACCCCGATGCACGACTGGCACGACAAAAACGGTGCCGATTGGGAGCCGGTCGGCCACTGGCGCCGGACCTATGCTTATGTCCGCCCAAGTGAATCCGTACATGACGCGGTGAATCGCGAGGTCAAGAACACGCGCGAAAACCTCGGCCTGCTGGACGCATCGACGCTGGGCAAGCTGATCGTCAAAGGCCCGGACGCAGGCAAGTTCCTGGACATGATGTACACTAACATGATGTCCACGCTGAAGGTCGGCAAATGCCGCTATGGCCTGATGTGTTCGGAAAATGGCTTTCTGATCGACGACGGCGTTGTTGCCCGCATCGACGAAGATACCTGGCTGTGCCACACAACCACCGGCGGAGCGGAACGTATCCACGGCCATATGGAAGAGTGGCTGCAGACCGAATGGTGGGACTGGAAAGTTTATGTCGCCAACGTGACCGAGCAATACGCTCAGGTGGCCGTTGTCGGCCCCAACGCCCGCAAGGTGTTGGAGAAGCTGGGCGGTATGGATGTGTCCAAAGAGGCGCTGCCGTTCATGGAGTGGCGCGATGGCAAGATCGGCGACTTCGACTGCCGTGCCTATCGCATCTCGTTTTCGGGCGAGCTGTCCTATGAGATCGCCGTTCCTGCCTCGCAGGGGCAGGCATTCTGGGATGCTTTGGTCGAGGCTGGGCAGGAGTTCGGTGTGATGCCTTATGGCACCGAATGTCTGCACATCCTGCGGGCCGAGAAGGGCTTTATCATGATCGGGGATGAGACCGACGGCACCGTGATCCCGCAGGATCTGGGGCTGCATTGGGCCCTGTCCAAGAAGAAAGAGGACTATCTCGGCAAACGCGCCCATTCGCGCACCCATATGGCCGATCCGGACCGCTGGAAACTGGTGGGGCTTGAGACTGTGGATGGTTCCGTTATTCCTGACGGTGCTTACGCAGTAGGCGACGGCGTCAACGCCAACGGTCAGCGTAATATGATCGGTCGCGTTACCTCGACCTATTACTCGGCCAATCTGGGCAAAGGCATCGCCATGGGCTTGATCAAGCACGGACCCGACCGGATGGGTGAGATCGTCGAGTTCCCGGGTACCGACGGCAAAACCTATAAAGCCAAGATCGTGGACCCGATCTTCTATGACAAAGACGGGGAGAAGCAGAATGTCTGAACCCATCAGCGCACTGAATCACGCCGGCTATGACGGTATTGTCAAAGTCGAGGAATGTGGCCTGCAGGGTATGATCACCCTGCGGGGCGACCTGTCCGATAAAGTGCTGGTCAAAGCGGTCAAGGATGCCACAGGCCAGAAAGTACCCGGCCAGCGTGAATCTCTGGTCAATGGCGACACCGGCGTTTGCTGGATGTCCACGGACGAATTGCTGGTGCTAGTGCCGTATGCCGAGGTGGAGGCCAAGTTGGCCGCAATGGCAAACGCGCTTAGCGGCGCACACGCGTTGGCGGTCAATGTCTCGGACGCGCGGGCCGTATTCCGCATCTCGGGCGCCGGCGCGCGCGAGGTGGTTGGCAAATTGGCCCCGGTCGATCTGTCGGTCGATGCGTTCCAACCTGGCCAAATCCGCCGCTCGCGCTTGGCGCAGGTGGCAGGGGCGTTCTGGATGGACGACGCCGAGACCTTCCGTGTTGTCTGTTTCCGGTCGGCTGCGGATTACGTGTTCAAACTGCTCAAGGTTGCGGCGCAGCCAAGCAGTGAGGTTGGGTTTTATTGACCTCATAAACCCCGCAGAAAAGTTACAAATAACAGCCGCCTTTCCCAAAAAAGGCGGCTGTTTTCTTTTTCATCTTGCGCAACAATTCGATGCCCTTTTATGAGAGAGGTGCAAAGGCAGTCTCCCCTTAAGATTGTATTGAATTTTAAGTGGGATAAGGCTGCAAGCTATAGTGTTATTGGTAAAACTTGAAAGCGTAAGACGATGAAGAAAGCGATAGCCGCCTTGGCTTTGACCTTGGCTGCAACCACAGCGAAAGCTGAAGTCGTCACCTATGACTGCAACTTGCACCGGATGGAAGAAGGATGGATGGCCGAGCGTGTGATCCTGAGTGTTGATGCGGAAAACAAGCGTGCGCGGGCTTATGACGCCTACATTCATCACTATGATGATAAGCAGCCTAAAGATGTGAAATTCAAAACAACCCGCAAGGGCGAATACAGGCTCATGTGGAAAATGAAAATCCCCGCCAGAAATAACGGGCTTGTGTATGTAAGCTATACAGCCACACTGAACCCGGAAAAACAGCGTCTGGACATGATCGCAAGATTTCCTCAAGCCAATGCGCTTAACCGGCCATCGGGTTTCGGAGAGTGTTCAATAAACACGATCGAGTCGCTTTACGCTTCCTGAGTTCTGCAAGCTCGCTGGTTTTGTATACTCAAAAAAAAAATCCCCGGAAATCCCGGGGATTTTTTTTAACTTTCAACGCTGCAAGTGCCAAGACCGCAAGGTTTGTTAGCGGCGTTTGTACTGACGAAAGACATACGAACTTTGAGGCTGTTATCAGCGGGATTTAGGTTTGCCTGATACTTGACACGCAAATTACCACCGGCAGAAGCGCGTCGTGTTTCGGTCCAGACCATCCGAACACCCTTGTTGCCACGGCTTTTGTATTTAGTGTCGATCCATTCAGGTCTGCTCGCTACCTTTGCCCAGCCGTCTTCGGCGTCCACTTGAAAGGCATAGCTCCGCGCGATCCAGCCGTGGCTGTCCTGTTTGGTCATTTTGCAATTGTAGGTAACTGTTTCCGCCATGGCGCCGTGTGCAAAAAATGCGGCCAAAGCAACAATGCTGAGATATTTAATATTTTTCCGATTTCCTTGTATCCGTGTACAGGAAATTTCAAAAACAGGCAGAAAGAACAAGAGGTTCCAGGCAGTTATTCAGAACGTTTTTGGGATACTGTCAATTGCGCAACAACAGTGTTTTGTATTGCGCAAGAGCGTTCGGATTCAATAGTTGTTCCGTTGTAATTGGTTGGGAGTTTTCGTCAGCGACCGCGGAATAGAAACCCAAAAGATCCAACAGGTTTTTCGTCTTCTCCAATCGATTATCCGTTGCCAATAGCGGGGCGTGCAGTGATAGCAGCAGGGCGGGGCGCTGTTTCTTCAACCAGGCAATTAGAGTGGGCAATACGAAGTATTCGGCCCCTTCGATATCCATTTTGACCAGAGATACGCCGGACAGGTCATTTGCGGCCTCAAACTGATCCCATGCAATTGTCAGGGCGTCGCTGCCATGCGTGCCGTCATGCAGTAAGGAACTGGTAGAATCGCCCGGCTCGCCGCGTACCGAGGCCATGCGGGCCACGCCGAACTGGTTGGACAGCGCCACCCCAAAGGCCGACACGTTGTGGATGTCGTTCAGGTCCAGATTCCACGCCAGATACCTGAATGCAGTCGGGTCGGGCTCAAAACACCACACGTGCCGGGCGCGGCGGGCACCGTAAAGTACGGTGGGGCCGATCCAGGCGCCGATATCCAGATAGTCGCTGTCGGACGAGAGATATTCGTCGAGAATGGCGAAAGTTTCGGGCTCCCACGCACCGGCTGAGGCTTTGCGCCAGAATTTCGAATGATAGGGGTCCAGATGAAACGGCTCGCCATTCAGGCTGCCTGCATAGTACCCGCGGGCGCGGTAAAACATCTTGCGCGCCTGTGTCAGCATCGCGGACCTCCGGGTTTTATTGTCACGGGCCTTGACCTATGGCGACTGTCAAAGCATTTAACCTTGGGAACCGCAACTTACATTTATAACAGGGGGCCGACATGGCTTTTGAACTTCCTGATCTTCCTTATGCACATGACGCGCTGGCAGCCAAGGGAATGTCCGCAGAAACGCTGGAATATCACCACGATCTGCACCACAAGGCATATGTCGACAACGGCAACAAGCTGATCGCCGGAACCGAGTGGGACGGCAAATCGCTGGAAGAGATCATCGTTGGCACCTACGACGCAAACGCAGTCGCGCAGAACGGCATCTTCAACAACATCAGCCAACTGTGGAACCACAACCAGTTCTGGGAAATGATGGGCCCCGGAGGCAACGCCATGCCTGGTGAGTTGGAAAAAGCCCTGACAGAGAGCTTTGGCTCGGTTGACGAATTCAAGTCGCAGTTCAGCGCTGCTGGTGCTGGTCAGTTCGGTTCGGGCTGGGCGTGGCTGGTCAAGAACGCGGACGGTTCGCTGGCTGTAACCAAGACCGAAAACGGCGTGAACCCGCTGTGTTTTGGTCAGACAGCGCTGCTGGGTTGTGACGTCTGGGAGCACTCGTATTACATCGATTTCCGCAACAAACGCCCGGCTTACCTGTCGAACTTCCTCGACAATCTGGTGAACTGGGAAAACGTTGCATCGCGGATGTAATCCTTGAACCGCAGAAGGTTCATAAAGGGCCTGCTGGCGACTACGCTGGCAGGCCTGTTTGTTGCAGCCTATGGGTTTTTTATCGAGCCCTCGCTGCGATTGCGCGTGCGCAAGTGGCGCGTGCGGCGCAAGGATTGGACAGCGCAGCCGCTACGGATCGCGGTTCTGTCCGATCTGCACGTTGGTGAGCCTTATGTCGGCCTTGATCGTGTCCGGCAGGTAGTGCGGCGTACCAATGCACTGGCCCCCGATCTGATCTTGCTGTTGGGGGATTATGCGGGCCACTACGACGGCATCACCGCTAAAGTCGAAGCTGATGATCTGGCTCCGGTTCTTGGACAGCTTGAGGCGCGCAGCGGAGTTTATGCTGTTCTCGGAAACCACGACTGGTGGGATGATGAGGATGCCCAACGGCGTGGCGGTGGGCCGAACAAATTCGCCACCGCGTTTCAGGGGCAGGGCATCAAAGTGCTGTCCAACGAGGCCATGCGCCTGGACGATTTGGGCATCTGGCTGGCCGGGCTTGAGGATCAACTTGCCTTCAGACGCAATGGCAAGCTTGTGGGTCTGGATGATCTGCCGGGAACCATGGCGCAAGTGACCGACGACGCGCCCGTGGTAATGATGGCGCATGAGCCTGATATCTTTCCCGACATCCCGGAAAATGTGGCGCTGACTTTGTCCGGCCACACGCATGGTGGGCAGGTGCGGCTGTTTGGTTGGTCGCCGGTGGTGCCGTCCAAGTACGGAAATCGTTATGCCTATGGGCATGTACACGAAGACGGACGCGATTTGGTCGTGTCTGGTGGGATCGGGTGTTCGATCCTGCCCGTTCGTTTTGGTGTAACGCCCGAAATCACGGTGATCGAACTGTCAGCCTGACAGGAGAAAACCCGCCTATGAACAAAGTTTCATACTGAGACGGGTTTGCACGCAACCTCGCAGTGCCTACCTTGGGTGTGGCGGAGGGAGAGAACCGCTAACCATATGAAAATGCACAGGCAACGCGCCGGAAACCTATGGTTGCGTCGGGGTAAACCTATGCCTGTTAATTGAGGGATGGCCGTAGAAACATGACAGGAGATCACGATGGTCGCACTTGAACAGGGAACCTGGGTTGTTATTGCCGATGGGGAAAAGGCGTTGTTCGTCGAGAACATCACCGATGCCGAAGACCCCAATCTGGTGGTTGTTTCGGTGGAAGAACAGGATGGGGTTAGCCGACCCACCGACCGGGCCGGGCGGCGCTTTGATACCGGGCCGAACCAGAAATCGTCGGTTGAAGAGCCGAACTGGAAAATCCACGCCAAATCCCTTTTCGTGCAGGATGTTGCCAATCTTCTAAACCGTAAGGGATTGAAAGGGGCCTTCAATCGGTTGGTTCTGGTTGCCAGCCCGCATGTGCTGGGCCTGTTGCGCCGTCGCCTGCACAGCGAGGTACTTGCCAAGGTCGTGGCCGAGGTGGACAAGACCCTGACCAACCACCCAATGCACAAGGTCGAAAAGCTTCTGACCAGCCGCCTGAACCCGGCAGTTTAGCCGATTTATTCCCCGGTGGGTGGTCTCAGCCGTCCGTCTACCGGTCAGGTCAGGAATCCGCGCAGTGTCGACATCGCCGAGGCCGGATCATCAACCCAAGTGATGTAATCCGCCAACGACTCATCCGCGAACCCCTGACCGATGACGCGCTGCACCAGCTCGTGCAGCGCGTCCCAGTAACCATCCACGTTCATGACCAGAATGGGTTTGTCATGCAGGCCCAGCTGCCGCCATGTCAGCGCCTCGAACAGCTCATCCAGCGACCCCGGACCGCCCGGAAGCACGACCACAGCATCTGCATTCATGATCATGACCTTCTTGCGCTCGTGCATCGTTTCGGTGACCACAAAGCGGGTCAGGTCGGTTTTGCCGACCTCGCGTTTCAGCAGGTGAACGGGGATCACACCGAATGTGTCGCCGCCAGCGGATTGCGCAGCACGGGCAACTTCGCCCATCAGGCCGACATCCCCGGCGCCATAGACCAAACGCCAGCCTTCTTGTGCCAGCATCGTTCCAAAGGCCCTTGCGGCTTCGGAATAGGCGGAATTTGCGCCATTGCGTGACCCGCAATACACACAAACAGATTTCTGAGACATCGTGAACACTCTCCGGGGTTGTGCCTGGGCTTTTGACCCCTGATAGCGGGATTGATAGATTGGCTCAACCGCCGGGCAGAATGTGTTGAAGGCACGGCACTTGCGCTGCGGAGTGAAAGGAAAAGAATGAACGCCGAGTCGGGAAGCGGAAGCTCTGGCACCTTCACCTGGGGGGTGATCGCCGGTATCGCAGTTTTAATCGGAGCGGGTGGATTGTACTGGTCCGGTATGGTCGGGGGGGACTCGGAAGAACCGGCACCAGAGGTCGAAGTCGCAGTTCAGACCCAGGAGGACAGCGCTGAGCCCGCTGAGCAACCTGCCGAAAGTTCCACGCCACCTGCCGCAGAAGATGAGCAAAGCGTCGAGGCTGCGACCCCACCTGCTGCCGAAGAGGCGGTGCCTGAAACACCGGCTGAGGAAGAGACAGCCCAAGCTGAGCCGCCTGTGAAACCGCTGTTGGATCAAATTTTTGTTGAATCGGACGGCAATACGGTTCTGTCAGGTTCTGCCGAACCGGGTTCCGAGGTCAATGTGCTGCTGGACGGAGAAGCGGTGCATAGTTTCACGGTCGATCCTAGCGGTCAGTTTGCCGAATTCGTTTCGATTCCATTCGCCGATACAGCGCGCGGTTTGACGTTGGAGACGCAGGGCGATCAACCGGTGCGCTCGGACGACTACGTGATTGCTGCACTGCCCGAACCTGAAGCTGCGGATGACGCTGTTTCTGTCGCGGATACGGCTGAGGATGCAACGCAAGAACCCGAAGTGGCGCAGGCGACCGAAACGGATCAGGCGGCGTCGACCGACACGGTTGCCACTGACTTGCCCTCTTCCGACACGGCTGAAACTGACGCGTCGTCGTCCGAAGATCAAACGGAACAGGTTGCCGAGGCTCCGGCTGAGGACACGCCGGAGCAACATGTCGCTATCCTGCGGTCTGGGGAGGACGGGGTTGAACTGGTGCAAGGTCCAACAAGCCAACCGCAGGAACCGGAACAGATCGCACTCGACACCATTGGGTATTCCGATGCTGGCGAGGTTGAACTGACAGGCCGGGTACCGGATGGATCGGCTGTGCGCCTGTATTTGGACAACCGGCTGGTCGATGATCTGTCCCCGGCCGATGACGGCAAATGGCGCAGCGAGTTGGACGGGGTCGACCCCGGCGTCTACACCCTGCGCGCTGACGAGATTGCACCGGATGGTACCGTCGTTAGCCGTATTGAAACGCCATTCAAACGTGAGGCCACCGAAGTGCTGCGCGCCGCCGAGGCGACGGATAACCCTGAGGCAGCAGAGGATGCCCCGCCGATCCGGTCGGTCACTGTGCAGAAGGGTGACACGCTCTGGGCCATTTCCCGCGAACGGTTTGGCGACGGTGTTCTTTATGTGAAGCTGTTCGAGGCCAACCGGGCTGCTATACGTGATCCGGACCTGATCTATCCCGGGCAGATCTTCACGATCCCCCAATAAGCTTTAGCCTCTGGCCCCTGCGGGGGCGGGGGGCTATCTCTGACCGCAGACCAGGAACGTGATGAGACGATCAGCCCCGATGCATTCAGACGATATGCCAGAAACGAACGAGCGCCGCTCAGGTTGGCGAACGATCCGCAAGGTATCACCATACCTCTGGCCCGAGGACGAACCTTGGGTCAAACGCCGTGTTGTGTTGGCAATGGGAATGTTGGTTCTGGCCAAGCTAATCGCGGTTTACACGCCAATTTTGTACAAGGGCGCGGTCGACGGTCTAGCCGGTGAGGGCGTGCCGCCCCTGGCGCTGGGTGCGGTAGGATTAACCGTAGCCTACGGTGTTGCACGGATGATGACCGTGGGATTTCAGCAGTTGCGCGATGCGGCTTTTGCCCCGGTCGGGCAGCGGGCCTTGCGGGCGCTGGCGCTGGAAACCTTCCGGCACATTCATCAATTGTCGATGCGCTATCACGTGACGCGCCGAACCGGCGGCCTCAGCCGGATCATCGAGCGCGGCGTGAAGGGCGTAGAATTCCTGCTACGGTTCCTGTTGTTTTCCATCGGACCGCTGATCCTGGAATTGCTGCTGGTCGCGATCATCCTGATGTGGCTGTTCGATGTCTGGTATCTGGTCGTCGTCGCGGTGACCATTGCGCTTTATATCTGGTTCACCTTCGCGGTGACTGAGTGGCGCGTTAAATTGCGGCGCGAGATGAACGATCAGGATACTGAGGCCAACCAGCGCGCCATCGATAGTCTACTAAACTTTGAAACCGTCAAATATTTCAACGCCGAACAGCGCGAAGCTGAACGCTATGATGTCTCGATGAAAGCCTATGCTGGCGCGGCGCTGAAAACGGCTTATTCGCTGGCCTTCCTGAATTTCGGGCAGTCTTTTCTGATCACCTGCGGACTGATCGGCGTGATGGTTCTGGCCGCCATCGGTGTGCAGAATGGTACGCTGACCGTGGGTGATTTTGTCATGGTCAACGCCTACATGATCCAGATCACCGTGCCGTTGAACTTTCTGGGCACGGTGTATCGTGAAATCCGTCAATCGCTGGTCGATATGGGGCAGATGTTTGATCTGCTGGAACAACCTACCGAGGTAACAGACAAGCCCTGCGCGCCGAACCTTGCGATCAATGGCGGCGAGGTGACGCTGGACAACGTGCGGTTTGGGTATGATGCGGATCGTGAAATCCTCAAGGGCATCTCACTGACCGTTCCGGCGGGGCAGACCGTGGCTATCGTCGGGGCTACCGGCTCGGGCAAATCCACCATCGGACGGCTGCTGTTCCGATTCTATGACGTGACCGGCGGAGCTTTGAGGATCGACGGGCAGGATGTGCGCGACGTGACCCTGAACAGTCTGCATGCCGCCATCGGCGTGGTGCCACAGGATACGGTGCTGTTCAACGATACGATCCGTTACAACATCGCCTACGGCCGCGATGGCGCCACTCAGGAAGAGGTCGAAGCCGCAGCCAAGGCAGCCCAGATTCACGAATTCATTGTAACTCTGCCCGAAGGGTATGACACCAAGGTCGGTGAACGTGGCCTCAAGCTGTCAGGTGGTGAAAAACAGCGTGTCGGCATTGCGCGCACGCTGTTGAAGAACCCGCCTATCCTGCTGCTGGACGAGGCGACCTCGGCACTGGATACGGACACCGAGCAGGACATCAAGGATGCTTTGGCGCGGGCCGGAGAGGGGCGTACGGTTCTGACCATCGCGCATCGTCTCAGCACCATCGCCGAGGCCGACCGTATCGTTGTTTTGGAGCAAGGCGAGATATTGGAGCAGGGCACCCATGATGAGCTTCTGCAACGCGAGGGTCGTTATGCGCAACTGTGGAGCCGTCAGCAATCGGATGCGCAGGCTGCCTGAACCGAAACCGGCCTCCGACTGGACTATGTGATATACTGAATGGGTTTTTGGAGGAGTTGTTTTGATGCGCAGATTGAAAAGAACCTCTGTTGTTCCGGTCGTTATTGCCGTGCTGATGCCAGTGATGGCGGCGGCTGATCCCATTGTCGGTGTCTGGAAAACCGAACCGGATCGCAAGAACTTGATTTCGCATATCCAGATATCTGCCTGCGGAGACAAGTTCTGTGGTCAGATTCAATCGGCCTATGACAAATCTGGGAAAGAGGTGCAGACCCCCAACATCGGCAAAAAGCTATTCTGGGATGTGGCCAGCGAAGGGGGCGGTAAATATGGCGGCGGTGATTTCTGGATTCCCATGGTCAATGTGGATGTGGTGCCGCAAATGACGCTGAGCGGTGACACCTTGACCGTGCGCGGATGCGAGCATGTTGTGTGCGGGCACCAGAAATGGACACGTCTGTCCAAGTGACCCGCTCCTTCTGACAAGATTTGTTGCAACTAAGTCTTGCGCTACGACCAGCACTCTGACTGTGGGTGATTGCCGATTGACCGATGATATTGCTCCGTTATGACGGCAGTACCAACCGAGTGGTGTTGGGCAATAAATCAGGGAAACACTAATGAAGAAGTTCTTTGCTGCGCCGATCGTTCTGGCGTCGCTGTTTGCGTCGACCGCCTCCGCCGAGGATCTGGTATTTTTGCTGGGTAATGAAAGCAGCGTCGATCTGGTCGAATTCAATGTCTCGGCAAGTGCGTCCAGTAAATGGGAAGCAAACTTGCTGCAAGGCGATTACATCGCGCCGGGATACGAAGCAGACGTGTTGATTGCTGACGGTCTGACCACCTGCGTCTATGATATTCGCGGCGCGTTTTCCGACGGGTCCAGCGCCGAGGATTACGGCGTAGACCTGTGCGATCTGGGTGAATACGTCTTTACTGACTAAGCCTGTCTGAAACGAAAAATGGCGAACCGTTGGGCTCGCCATTCTTTTATTCTGCCGCTTTTAGGGGTGATCCCGGCGGATGTTCGGGCGCTTGGGCATCTTTGGACGCAGGGGGCGTTTCGTCGCCCCAGACCACCTCGGTCGCTTGTGCCTGACGGACGGCTTTGCCAATCGCCATATCCTGCGCCAATTGGCTGGATCGACCGGATGTCGCGCGCGCCAGTGCCCGGCCCAGCCATATCGTGTAGGTTGAAACCCAAACGCGCAACGCCAACAGTGAAGGCGTCACGATCAGCGTCAGAACCGTCGCAATGCCCAATCCGAAGACCACCGCCGTTGCCAGCTGCTTCCACCACAACGCGGTGGGGCTGTTGATCGAATAACCACCATTGATGAAGTCCAGCGACAGGCCGAACATCATGGGTGTCAGACCAGCCATCGTGGTCAATGTGGTCAGCAGAACCGGACGGATACGCGCCTCTGCCGTGCGGATGATGGCTTCGATCCGGGGCATGTAGCGGCTATATTCCTGATAGGTGTCGATCAAAACGATGTTGTTGTTCACCACGATCCCTGCCAGCGCCACGATGCCAGTGCCGGTCATGATGATCGAGAACGGTTGCCCCATAACGATCATTCCGATCAGAACCCCGGTGGTCGACAGAACAACCGCCAGCAGCACCAGTACCGAGTTGTAGAACGAGTTGAACTGCGCCAGCAGGATCACGAACATCAGGCCCAAAGCACCCAGGAAAGCGCTTTGCAGGAAGGCCCCGGATTCCTCTTGATCCTCCTGATCGCCGGTCCACTCCCAGGCTATCGTGTTCGAGAAGGGGCTGGTGTTCAGCCATTCCGTCAGCACTGCGATCCGTTCATTCGGGTTGACCAGCGCGAACCGCGCCCCTTCTTCCGCAATAGCTGTGCGCAGGTCCTCGACGGTTTCGGCACCGGTTAGTTGGAACAGCTCAAATACCGTGCCATCGGAGCTGGTGATGGTTGTCCCGTTGGCGTCCGCGCCTTCTTCGACCGCACGCACAACGGCCAGTCTCTGTTCGGTTCCGTCAGGGCCGTCGACTACCACCTTGGACAGGCCCGGCTCGACATCTGCTTTGACGTCATAGTAACGCTGCTGGTCGATCCGGTTGATCTCGGCCAGCTTGGCCACCGGTTGGCGGGTGACAAAGTTAGACAGCGGCACTAGCCCGTCAGGGGTGCGGACCTTGAGCGAATCCAATGTGGACAAAACTCGGTCCTGTTCAGGCAGGCGCACGCGAATCTCGACTTCTTCATCGGTGTTGTCCGGACGCATCTCGCCGAGAAGAATGCCACGGGTGACCAACTGTACCATTGCTCCAACCGTGGCGACATCAGCCCCGAAACGTCCGGCCTTGGCGACGTCCACGTCGATCTGCCAGTCGATGCCGGGCAGGGGCATGGTGTCTTCGATCTTGATCAGACCGGGCGTTTCGTCAAACACAGCCCGCGCGGCTTCGGTCGCTGTGGTCAATTCCTCCCAACCGTCGCCTTTGATACGCAGATGCACAGGTTTAGCTGAGGCCGGACCCTGTTCCAGCGGCAGGATTTCCACGATGAAACCAGGCAGTTTGGCAAGTTCTGCATTCAACTCGTCTAGAACGAAATCACCGTCGTACTCCGGGGCGATGATTTCGCGATCGAACAGACCGAAAAACGCGGGTTCGGTCAGCGTTGGGCGGTCCTCCCACGGAGTGATTTCGAACTGCACACGACCGACGGTATCCGCCGGAGCTTCGGCACCGCCGTTGTTCTGGTTCAGGCCGCCTTCACCGGCAAAAGCGAACACGTTGGTTACGGCTGGGTGTGCCCCGATCACCTCTTCGGCGGCCAGCACCATCGCGTCTTTTTCCTGCAATGACAGGTTGCCCCGGGCCCGGACATAGGCGGTGGCCTGTTCCGGTTCGGTTTCGACAAAGAACTCAACGCCCTTGGATTCATTAGGGTACCAGATGAAGGCCACAAAGAATACAGATGCAAACACGACCATCAGCGAGACAACAGGCATGATCGGGTTGCCGACCAGGAATTTGACCAGGTAGCCGAACACAGAGTGTTCACGCGCTGTGTGGACTCGTTCTTCTTTTTGCCGCTCGATTTTGGCGGCACTCAGGGTCACCGACCCTGCAAAGCCACCGAAGACGAACAGCAAGGCACCCGACAGCACGCCCCCGGGCAGCAGATAGTCAGGGTTCAGCATCTGCATCGCGCCCAAGAAGATCATGTACAGTGATGGGGGGACCATAATTGCGCGAACCCACCACGGGGCCACACTGCGCAGCCATTTCGAAGTTCGATCGAACGTGCGGCTCATTCGTCCGGATACGCCGCCGACGACCGGCAGATAGATCAGTGCCACGATCAGCGAAGAGGACAGAACGAAGATCAACGTGATCGGCAGCATCTTCATGAATTCGCCGGGCACGCCGGGCCAGAACAGCATCGGCAGGAAGGCACACAGTGTCGTCGCGGTCGAGGACACGATGGGCCAGAACATCCGCTGCGCCGCCTCGACATAGGCGTGCATCGGGCCGATGCCTTCTTTGATGCGCTTGTCGGCGTATTCAACCACAACAATTGCACCGTCGACCAGCATCCCCACCGCAAGGATCAGCCCGAACATCACCATGTTCGAGATGGTGACGCCCATGACCGCAAGAAAAGCAAAGCTCAGCAGGAACGAGGTTGGGATTGCAAACCCGACCAACAGCGCAGCGCGCGTACCCAGCGAGGCCAGAACGACGATCATCACCAGCGCGATCGCGGTTAGGACCGAACCTTCAAGCTGACGCACCATCGAATCGACAATGCGGCTTTGGTCGTTCGAGGTGCCAACATCTACGGCGGCCTGCAGTTCGGCGGGCCATTTCTCTTGTGCTGCTGCAAGAGTCGCTTTGACGTCGTCCACTGTGTCGATCAGGTTGTAGCCTTTGCGTTTGACCACCTGCAGGGCCACCGTGGACTGGTTGTCAAACCGCGCGGTGCCTTCGCGGTCTTCGAAAGTATAGTTGATCTGCGCAAGCTCACCCATCGTCACCACGCGGTCGCCATTGACCTTGACGGGTAGGCTGTAGACATCTTCAGCGGTTTTGAATGAAGACGGGATTTTGACCGAGAAAGTGCCTTGTGCTGAATCCACCTCACCAGCAGCGATCAGTTGGTTGTTGTTTTGTACAACTGTGATCAATTCGTCGGCCGAGACGTTGTAAGCCTCTAGCCGGAGCGGATCGATAATCACCTCGAGCAATTCGTCTCGGTTGCCCGCAATCCCGGCTTCAAGCACTGAATCCAATGATTCAAGATCGTCCTGCAAGTCTTTGGCGATACGCGCCATTGTTCGCTCGGGGACTGCGCCAGTTAGGTTGACGATGACGATAGGGAATTCCGAAAAGTTAATCTCGAAAAGCGAATACTGCTCAGCCCCTTCAGGGAAATCGGCCTGAGCGCTGTTCATCGCGTCGCGTACATCCGCCATGATCGCGGTCTTATCCCAGCCGAATTCGAACTCCAGCGCGATACCGGCATACCCTTCGGCAGCAGTGGCGGTCATTTCCTTGAGACCGTCCAGATCTGCCAGTTCGGTCTCCATCGGCTTGATCAGAAGGTTCTCAGAATCCTCGGCGGAAATGCCGGGAAATTGGACCGAGACGAAAAGCGCCGGGATTTCGATATCCGGTTCACCCTCTTTGGGCAGGCTGACATATGCAAACCCGCCGACAATCAGCGAGATCGCGATGAAGGCCAACACCATACGGGCCCTGTGGGCGGCCCATGCAACCAATCCTGTCATTGTGCAGCTTCCTGGTAGGTTGGTTCGACCTTAACGCCTTGCGTCACGAATTCCTGGCCGATCACAATGACATCAGAGGTTTCCGGTAGCCCATCAACCCAGACGCCTTCTGCGGTGTCGCGCAATAGCAGAATCGGCATGAATTCCACGATCTGGTCAGCGCCGACCGTGCGCACACCGATCTGCCCTTCGTTGTTCAAGGTCAGGGCGGATTGCGGCAGCAGATGGGCCTTTGCCCCGTCGGCGGCTATACGGATATTGGCCGTCTGACCATCGCGAATGGCCAGTTCCGGGTTTGGAACGGTGATTTCAACTTCGAAGGTGCGGGTCGTTTCATCCGCCGACCTGCTCAGAAAAGTCACGCGGCCTTTGACCTCAAGACCCGTGATCAGGCGCGCCGATGCTTCCGAACCGACGATGATCTTGTTTACATCCGTTTCGGGCACGAACCCCACCAGCTTGATCGGGTTCAATTGAATCACGGTCGCACACAGCGATCCGGGCTGCATCAGGCTGCCCAGTTCGGCGGTATCGCTTTCCAGCAGGCCCTTGAATGGGGCTTCGATGGTCTGACGGTCAATCTCGCGCTGGGCGGCTTTAACCTCGGCAGTGGCGGCTTCGATCCCGGCGCGGGTGGCCTCTAGTCCGGCCTCGGCGGTTTTGACGCCCGCTTCGGCAGAGCGCATCGCGGCTTCGCTGGAAATCCGTCGCGTTTCCGACCCGAACCCGGTTTCCGACAGTTTCTGTGCGGCCGTCAGGTTGATTTGCGCCTCAGCAACCAGGGCATGCGCCTCTTCCAGGCGAGCTTCGGCCTCGGGGATGCGGCTTTCGGCTTCAAGTTTGGCGGCCATAGCCTCGGCCAGGCTGGCGGGGCGGGTGCCTGGGTCAAGCTCGCACAGCAGGTCGCCCGCTTCGACGAACGCACCCTTGCGCTTGGGTTCCGAAATCACGGTCGACGTTGTTTCGGCCAGAACTTCGACCTGGCGATTGGCTCTGGTCTGGCCGCGCAACAACACGGCGCTGTCAATTTCCCGTGCGGACGAGCGCAAGACGACCACACCGATTGCATTCTGCGCCGTCTGGGGATCGGATACAGATTCTACTTTGGATGACGTATCTGTTTCAGAGTCGCCGCGACCGGCAAATGCAAACAATGCGTCGCGTTCAAAGACCAAAAGGAATAACGCGGCAATCACCAGAATCGCATTCACGAATGAAATCAATCGCATACGGGGCCTCTCTTAAAATTCTTTGCCGATTGTCCTTCGGCGTGCATGTTTAAAAATGGGGGCAGGCACGCGCGTTTTCTACACTAAACTGAATAGTTCGGTTCACTTTTTTTCGCAAGGGCAGCGTGACGCCGCGAAAATGTGCGAATTCCGGCCCTTGGCTTGGCAAGGTCGCCGGGGTATGACATGGCGCCATAGAAAATGTGACAGCCCAGGGAGCAGGGATGAGCGACGTCGACAGTTTTATTGATGAGGTGACCGAAGAGGTTCGCCGTGATCGCCTGTATCTGCTGCTGCGTCGTTGGGGTTGGATCGGCGTTCTGGCCGTGGTTCTCATCGTTGGCGGGGCCGCGTTTAACGAGGTTCGCAAGGCCCGTACCACCGGTCAGGCTGAAAAGCTGGGTGACGAGATTCTCAGCGCGCTCGCGCAGAATGACTCGGCCGAACGTGCAAGCAGCCTGGCCAGCATTGATGCGGTAACACCCGGCGGTGATGCGGTTCTGAACATGTTGTTGTCTTCGTCGCAGGTTGAGGCCGGGTCGCGGCAAGAGGCTGTGGACAGCCTGAACGCCATCGCTGTTCAGGGTGATCTGCCGGAAATTTATCGTGCGATTGCTACATTCAAGGCGCTGCTGCTGCAAAGTGACACTTTGCCCGTGGCGGATCGCCGTCAGCAGTTCGAGGCGCTGTCTGCGCCGGGCGCACCGCTGCGCTTGTTGGCCGAAGAACAACTGGCACTGATTGATGTCGCCGAGGGGAATGCGGACGCAGCAATCGAGCGTCTACAGGCGATGCGGCAGGACGCCGAGATTAGCGTAGACCTTCAGCAACGCGCCGCGCAACTGATTGTCGCGCTTGGCGGCGAACCGGAACCACTGGTGGCCCAGCAGGGCTGAACCGGCGGCAATTAGAATGACAGGCGAGTTCGGAGTATCATGGTGACAAGTCTTTTCTCCCGCATTGGATTGACGGCTGCGGCCCTATCGCTGAGTGTTCTTGCCGCATGTGAGGAACCCGAGGTCATCCTGCCAGGTGCCCGTGAAGACATTCGGCCCACCTCTGACAACGTGACTTTGGTAACCCAGGGTTCGAAACCGATCAGCCTGCCTGCGCAAAAAGCCAACGCCAATTGGTCGCAAAGCGCCGGGACGCCCGCATTTCGCACCGGCAACGCGGCACTGCGCGCGACGCCTCAGCGTGTGTGGTCGACCTCGATCGGGGATGGGGATTCACGCAAGCGTCGCATCACCGCAGAACCTGTTGTGGCCGGTGGCCTGATTTATACGCTGGATGCAGGCGCGACCGTTTCCGCGGTTACACCGCAGGGACAGGTGGCCTGGAGCAAGAATCTTATCCCGGTCAATGATGGCGACGCGGACGCGACCGGCGGCGGATTGGCCTATGCCAATGGTGTGCTTTACGTGTCGTCCGGGTTTGGGCGTCTGACGGCGTTGGATGCGAAAACTGGGGCGATCAAATGGCAAAAACGCCTGAATGCCCCAGGAAACGGCGCACCTTTGGTCAATGATGGTTTGTTGTATCTGGTAGCAGGTGATGAAACCGGCTGGGCCGTGAACACCAAGGACGGTCGCATCGCGTGGCAAGTTCAGGGTACGCCAAGCGTGGGCAATGTTCTGGGGGCTCCGGCCCCTGTGATTGCACAGGAGTTTGCCGTCTTTGCCTTTGGTTCGGGTGATATTTCCGCGTCTTTCCGCAAGGGTGGTATCGGGCGCTGGAACGCTTCGGTCGCGGGCGGGCGTCGGGGGCGTGCGGCCGCACAGATCGTGGATGTGACCGGTGGACCCATGGTAGTAGGCGATACGATCTATATCGGCAATCACTCGGGCCGCACCGTGGCATTTAACGCCACCTCGGGCGAGCGGATCTGGACGGCGGATGAGGGGGCTGTGGATACGGCATGGCCTGCTGGTGATAGCCTGTTTCTGATCAGTGACCGCAGTCAGTTGGTCCGGCTGAACAGAGCAGACGGTTCGATCATCTGGGCGCAGGATTTGCCCGGTTTTGTCAAGGACAAGCCCAAACGCCGTGGTCCAATCGTTGCGCACTATGGCCCGATCCTGGCCGGTGGGCGCATCGTTGTCGCGTCGAATGACGGTTTCCTGCGGTTCTTTAACCCGGTCGACGGCACGCTGGTCAACAGCGTCGAAGTTCCCGGCGGCGCCACCACGGCCCCGGTAGTGGCCGGGCAGACGTTGTATGTCGTTTCGACCAAAGGTGATCTACACGCTTTCCGTTGATCGCAAGATGCGCTAAAGGGCGCGTCTGAGTCTTGAAAGTTGAGTATCATGTCGCTAACCCTCGCCATCGTGGGGCGCCCGAATGTGGGCAAATCCACTCTGTTCAACCGCCTTGTGGGCAAACGCTTGGCCTTGGTCGACGACCAGCCCGGCGTGACGCGCGACCTGCGCGAGGGCGAAGGGCGTCTGGGCGATCTGCGCTTTACCGTAATCGACACAGCGGGTCTTGAGGACGCGACCGATGACAGCCTACAGGGACGGATGCGACGGCTGACCGAACGCGCGGTGGATATGGCCGATGTCTGCCTGTTCATGATCGACGCGCGGGTGGGGTTAACCCCAACGGACGAGATGTTCGCCGAGATCCTGCGCAAACGCTCGAAACATGTGATCCTTGCCGCCAACAAGGCCGAAGGAAGCGCGGCCGATGCGGGTGTGCTTGAGGCGTATAATCTGGGTCTGGGTGAGCCCGTGCGCCTGTCGGGTGAACATGGCGAGGGGATGACAGACCTTTATGCGCAACTCATGCCGCTGGCAGATGCCGCGGCTGAGCAGGCCGAGGATGATGCTCCGCAAACCGATATCGAACTGGACGAAGACGGCGAGGGCGAGGCGCCGCTGATCACAGCCGCCAAGCCGCTGCAGGTTGCGGTAGTCGGGCGGCCAAATGCCGGTAAGTCCACACTGATCAACAAGATCATCGGCGAAGACCGCCTGTTGACCGGCCCCGAGGCTGGTATCACCCGCGATGCGATCAGCCTGCGGATTGACTGGGCCGATCCTGATGGCGACAGCACCCCGATGCGGATTTTCGACACGGCGGGCATGCGCAAGAAGGCTAAGGTGCAGGAAAAGCTGGAAAAGCTTTCGGTGTCCGACGGTCTGCGCGCCGTAAAATTTGCCGAGGTCGTGGTGGTGTTGTTGGACGCAGCCATTCCGTTTGAACAGCAGGACCTGCGCATTGCTGATCTGGCCGAGCGCGAAGGCCGCGCCGTCGTTGTCGCAGTTAACAAATGGGATATCGAAGAGAACAAGCAGGAAAAGCTGCGCGATCTGAAAGACTCCTTTGATCGTCTGTTGCCGCAATTGCGTGGCGCACCGCTGATCACCGTATCTGCCAAGACTGGTCGGGGGCTGGAACGTCTGCGCGCTGCCATCCTGCGTGCGCATGACGTTTGGAACCGTCGTGTACCCACAGCAGCACTGAACCGCTGGCTGACGGCCATGCTGGAGCAGCACCCGCCGCCAGCCCCGCAGGGCCGCCGGATCAAGCTGCGCTATATGACTCAGGCCAAGACCCGTCCCCCTGGATTTGTGGTGATGTGTTCACATCCCGACAAGATGCCAGACAGCTACACCCGCTATTTGGTGAATGGCCTGCGCGAGGATTTCGATATGCCCGGGTCGCCTATCCGCCTGACATTGCGTGGGCAGGGTGACAAAAATCCCTATAAGGGGCGACGCAAGAAAAACGCGGGCGCTCTGGCCAAACATCTCAAGGGTCGCGCGTAACTGCGCCAATTTTCAGCACTTTCGGCTGAAAGGCGTGACAGTCCCGCTGCCGCAGGCTAGCATTCGCCTGTGTGCATCTGTTTTTTGTGCGCGCTGCTTGATTACAAGCAAAACGCAAATAGTTTCGTGGTGATATTAATTGGGCCAAACGTGGGGACAGGCTGAATGAATTTGCGGGAATATACGCGACAATATGCGGTACAGGACAATCGGCTGGCCGCGCTAAGCTATTTGGGGACCTTCGCCGTTTATTTCGCGTCGCTGACGCTGGCAATTATCTATGTCGACCGCTGGTACATCATGATCCCTGCCGGGATCGTCTTTGCCTTTTCAGCTGTGCGTCTTTACGTTTTGCAACATGATTGCGGCCACCATTCCCTGTTTGAGACCCGCGAACAGAATGAATGGGCCGGGCACGGTTTGTCGCCCTTCACCTTTGCGCCATTCGAAGTGATGAAGCAGAACCACAACCTGCACCATTCGGGGATCGGTAATTTGGAACACCGCGAAACGGGTGAAATCCACACCATGACCCTGCGGGAATGGAACGCTGCAGACTGGAAGAAGCGATTGTTCTACCGGCTTTACCGCAACCCGTTCATTCTGGTTCCGGTTGGTGCGCTTTTCACCTACTTCATTCGCTACCGCTGGCCCAAAAACACGGTACGGTTTGGTGTGACCGGAGTTCTGCTGCACAATCTGTCGATCGTGATCTTCCTGGGGTTGCTTTATCTGATCGCGGGCACGACCGGTATTCTGGTCTGGCTGGTGTTCTCGTTGCTGGGGGGGATGCTGGGTGTGTTCCTGGTCTACCTGCAGCATAATTTCGAAGATACGTATTGGGACCGCCGTCCGGACCTTGATCCGCAACTGGCAGCCTTGCAGGGGTCTTCTGCTTTGGATTTTGGTTGGTGGTTCGACAATGCGGTGGCGTGTATCACGCTGCACGACATCCACCATTTCAACGCCCGTATTCCATCCTATCGGCTGCGGGCGTGCCACTATAACCTGCCGCCTGAATTCACCCCGCGTCGGATCAAGTTCCCCGAGGCGGTGGCGGCGCTGAATTTGAAACTCTGGGACGAAGATGCCAAGCGTCTCGTGCCATTCCCCAAAGAGGATAGAACCGGCACTCTGGCTCACGGCAGTTGACGCAAAGACGTCGCCGAAACTGCTCGCCGATTAGCAGGCGTCTGTGCCCAGTGTGCATTCAATTGAAAATGTAGGGAGAGAAAGGAAGGCTTAGTAATGACCGCAGTGACCGACGTTAAGGGTGTAGGAAAGGCGCTTGGGCAGGCGCTGATCGCCAATGGGTACAAAACCGCAGAAGCCCTTGCCAAAGCCAACCCTGCCGACCTGGTCAAGGTTCCACGAATTGGTGCCTCTAGCGCGCCTCTGTTGATCGCCGCGGCGAAAGAGGCGATTGCAACCAAGCCCGCGGCGAAAGCGGCTGCGGCAAAACCTGCAGCCAAAAAGCCAACTGCGGCCAAGACTGCCAGACGTGCGCCCGCGCGCAAACCTGTGACGCGCAGGCCCGCCGCCCGGAAAACCGTTGCAGCCGCCGCTGCCGAGAAACGTGCCGAAGAGGCCGCGCGCAAAGCTGCCGAGGAAAAAGCCGCCGCGGAAGCCAAGGCGCGCAAGAAGGCGAAAGCCAAGGCCAAGGCCGAAAAGGCCGCCAAAAAGCTGCAAGAAATGGAGGCCGCGATCTCAAAGGCCAAGGACAAGGTGAAGGCCAAGGCCAAGAAGGACAAAAAGTCCAAGAAGGACGGTAAGAAAAAAGATCAGTCCAAGAAGGACGGCAAGAAAAAAAATCAGTCCAAGAAAGACAAAAAGAAGAAGGGTAAGAAAAAGACGAAGAAGTAATCCTCCTTCGCCCTACGTTCTGCAAGACCGGCACAACGCAACGCGGGTGCCGGTTTTTTTATGCCAGCGTGCCGTCCAGCTGCAGTGTTCGTTTGCCGCCCAGGTATGGCGCCAGCACTTCGGGCAGGGTCACGGTGCCATCCTCGTTCTGTCCATTTTCCAGAACCGCAATCAGGCAGCGTCCAACCGCCAGCCCAGAACCGTTCAGGGTGTGGACATATTCCGGCTTACCGCCACCTTCGGGGCGGAAACGTGCGTTCATGCGGCGGGCTTGGAAAGCACCGGTTGTCGAGACCGAGCTGATCTCACGGTACGTGTCCTGCCCGGGCAGCCAAGCCTCAATATCAAAGGTGCGGCGCGCGCCAAAACCCATGTCACCTGTACACAGAACGACGGTGCGGTAGGGGATGCCCATCTGCTCCAACAGGTCCTCGGCACAGCGCAGCATGCGTTTCTGTTCCTCATCCGACTTGTCGGGATGTGTGATCGAGACCATTTCGACCTTTTCAAACTGGTGCTGGCGTAGCATCCCGGCGGTGTCCTTGCCCGCGCTGCCGGCCTCGGACCGGAAACAGGCCGTGTGGGCGGTCATGCGGATGGGCAGGGCGGTTTCGTCCAGAATGTCACCGGCCACTGAATAGGTCAGCGTCACTTCGGATGTGGGGATCAGCCACCAGCCATTGGTGGTCTGATAGCTGTCATCGCCGAATTTCGGCAGTTTATCAGTGCCGTACATCGCCTCATCGCGGACCAGAACCGGAGTCTGCATCTCGGTCAGGCCGTTCTTGTCGATATGTGTGTCCAGCATGAACTGGGCCAGCGCACGGTGGATACGCGCGACACCCTTCGACAGGTTTACAAAACGGCTACCGCTGGTCTTGGCGGCGGTCTCAAAGTCCATCGCAGCGGCGACGGCGGGAATGTCGAAGTGTTCTTTCGGAGCAAAATCGAGTTCGCGCGGGGTGCCCCAACGGTTCACCTCGACATTGTCGTTCTCATCCGCACCTTGCGGCACATCCTCGGCGGGCAGGTTGGCGATGCGTGCCAGTTGGTCGGTTAGCAGCGCGTCCAGATCCTTAGCCTCGTTCTGCATGCGGGCGATTTCGGTCTTTTTCTCAGACACCAATGCGCGCAGACGCTGGAATTCATCCTCGTCCCCGCGCGCTTTGGCGGCACCGACCTCTTTGCTGGCCTTGTTCTGCTCCGCCTGAGCGGTTTCGGCGGCCAGAATCTTGGCCCGGCGGCTTTCGTCCAGCCGCAGCACATCTGACGACACCGGCGCATCCCCACGGCGCGCCAGGGCGGCGTCGAAGGCGTCAGGGTTTTCGCGAATGGCGCGGATGTCGTGCATGGTTCAGATCCTTAATGCGTGAATCACTAGGATCGCTTATGCACCATCTGAAAGGCAGGGTGTAGCACCGGTTACGACTTATCGGTGTCCTCGTGTGTTTCATGCGCCAGATGCCCGTCCCATTCTTCGGCGGGTATCTTCGGTTCGGGTGGATCGGCCATGTAAGACGGCGTCATGATCTGCACGTTGTTTTCGTTGAACACTGCCACGATGTTGCGGTGCAGATCCGAGCGGATTTTGGGGATGATACTGCCCCGCGTCGTATAGCCATTGATCTGATAATTTATCGCGTAGTCGGCCAGTGCAGTCCACAACACGAATGGCTCGGGCTTGGCTTTGATCCCCTTGGTGCGCTTGGCGGCTTCGATCAGCATTGCCTCGACCTTCTCAGGTGGCTCCTCGTATCCGATGCCGACTGTGGTGTGCAGTAACAACCCACTACCATCTGTTTTCTTTGAATAATTCACGACATCCGAATTCATCAATTGCGCATTGGGAATCGATATCAGCTCATTTTTGATGGATTTCAGGTGGGTTTCCATTAGCTTGATCTGCACCACATCGCCAATGTGGTCCCCGATCTGAATACGGTCCCCGATCGAGGTTGAGCGGCGGTAGATAACGAATAATCCAGCCAGCATGTTGGACACGACCGAATTCGCCCCCAGCGATAGCATAGCGCCAACCAATATGGTCAGGCCCTGAAACGCGGCCGAGTCCGACCCCGGAATGTAAGGAACGGCGAAAACCAGCGCGATGAGGATGACGACGACGCGGGCGATATTGAAGGTCGGGTTGACCCAGTGCTTCTCGAAATCGCCCATATCGAACGACCCGGCCTCAACGGCATCAAAGAACACGCGCATGCCCTTGATGATGTACATCGTGACCCAGGCGATCAGGGCCAGCATGATCATGTTGGGGATGTAAGAGAGAATGCCTTTGAAAATCAGCAGAACCGGTTCGGTCAGGTAGGTCAGTAGCAATTGCGCAAAATAGCGGGTTTCGGCAAAGGCGAGCAGAACAAAGGACAGGTAGTAGTAGAAGCCCAGGAAGAAGATAATGAGCAGAACGAAATTCAGACCATACCTGACCAGTGCGGCAATCGCCTCGGCCTGAACACTTTTGGCAGTGGCGGTTTCCACATCCCGCAAGTGGCGTTTGACAAATTTTAGCGTGCGCCGCCTGATCCTGCGATGCATCCACAGGATCGCAACGATGAAAACGGCAAACCCAAGGGTCCACGCGGCGGCTTCGATCGCGCCGGATACGCGGGCCTGTTCCGTGCGATTAGCCCGATAGCCAAGGATGGCTTCTTCGATGGCCTGACCGTGTAGGAAGCTGAGAACATCCAGCTCCATCTGGTCCAGATCAGCATCTGCCACGGTCACAATGGACACGATCACACCATCCGCGCGAATTCGGATGCCAAGCTCGGTCTCTTCGAATGAAATGTCGACCGAGGGGTCTTCTGAGGCCTCGGCAACCTCGATGATCTTGTTCTGGACACTTTCCGCCCGTTCCGGCGCGGGCAGGGCGCTAGAGCCGCGCAGGAAGAACAGCATATCGCCGTCCACGATGACGGGGGCTTTGAAACTGTCTGTTTCCTCGACCTCTGGTTCAACGATATCGGCGGGCGTTTCCTGTGCCCCAAGCGGTGCTGCAAGACACAAAATCAAGGCCAGCAATGACAGCAAAAGCGTCAACGATTGGAATGGTTTGTAACGAGCTGTCATTGTCCCTCCTCAGGTTTGACTATAGCTGAGTTCAAGCCTCTGCCTAGGACATATCTGCAACGCTTTGACGCGAGTTCATGCGTTGGGATCAGGTTCAGGTGGGTCACAGCACCGCCTTTGCTTGCAAAGGCGCATCTCAGGGCATAGGTTCCCGCCAAATTTGCGGAACCGTGCCGCAATCCAAAGCAAAAGGAATATCCCATGGAAGGTGGCGCATTCGCCCAGTTTCTCCCGCTGATCCTGATCTTCGCGATCATGTATTTCCTGCTGATCCGTCCGCAGCAGAAGAAGATGAAGCAACATCAGGCCATGGTCGAGGCCGTGCGCCGGGGCGATCAAGTTGTCACCCAGGGCGGTCTGATCGGCAAGGTGTCGAAAGTCAAGGAAGGCGAGAACGAAGTCGAGGTTGAACTGGCCGAAAACGTCAAGGTTCGCGTGGTCAAGTCGACTATTGCGCAGGTTCTGAATAAGACCGAGCCGGCGAAGTAACTTCGCGCGACAATTCCTTGAAAAGGCAGGGTAATGCTGCAAATTAATACCTGGAAGCGGGTTCTGATCTGGTCGGTCTGCGTGATCGGTCTGCTGATGGCCCTGCCGAATGCGTTTTACACGCGCGTCGAGCAATCCAACGATGCCAAGGCCGCAATTGAACTAGGTATCGACACCCCCGAGATGCAGGCACAGGCGGCGCAATGGCCCAACTGGTTGCCATCGTCGCTGGTCAATCTGGGCCTCGATCTGCGGGGCGGTGCGCATCTGCTGGCCGAAGTGAAGGTCGAAGATGTTTACGAATCCCGGATGGAGGCGATGTGGCCGGAAATCCGTGACGCGCTACGCGATGAACGCGCGACTGTTGGTACGATCCGCCGACAGGATTCGGCACCGGATGAGATTCGCGTTCGCATCAGCCAGCCCGAGGGCATGTCCCGCGCGCTGGAGGTTGTGCGCGGTCTGGCCCGTCAGGTGCAGACGCTGACCGGAGTGGGGGCTACCGATATCGAAGCCCGCGCCGATGGTGACACCATCGTCGTGCAGTTGTCTGAGGCCGAAAAGCTGGCCTCGGATGATCGCACCGTGCGGCAGGCTCTGGAAATCATCCGCCGCCGGATTGACGAGGTCGGTACGCGAGAGCCTACAATTCAGCGTCAGGGTGCAGACCGTATCCTGATTCAGGTGCCGGGCATTGGCAGTGCAGGTGAACTGAAAGAGATCATCGGCACCACCGCTCAACTGACATTCAACTCGGTCGTCAGTCGCGGCACCGACCCGGACGCTGTTCCGGGGATAGGGCAAGAGGTCGTCCCGTCCATTGACGAAGATGGCGTTTATTACATCATCGAATCCGCCCCGGTTGTGACGGGTGAGGAACTGGTCGACGCGCAGCCCTCGTTCGACCAGAACGGTCGCCCGGCAGTCAGTTTCCGGTTCAACACATCCGGCGCACGCAAGTTTGGCGACTACACGCTGGAAAACATCGGCGCGCCCTTTGCGATTGTATTGGATGACGAGGTGATCTCGGCCCCGGTGATCCAAAGCCATATTCCGGGCGGGTCGGGTATCATCACCGGTAACTTCACCGTTGAAGAAAGCACCAATCTGGCGGTCCTGTTGCGAGCGGGTGCATTGCCTGCGGGGCTGGAGTTCCTTGAAGAACGCACCATCGGTCCTGAACTGGGGCAGGACAGCATCGATGCTGGTAAGGTGGCAACCATCGTGGCCTTTGTCGCGGTGCTGACCTTCATGGCGCTTAGCTATGGTTTGTTTGGCGTGTTTGCCAACATTGCGCTGATCATCAACGTCGGGCTGCTGTTCGGTCTGCTGTCGCTGATCGGGGCCACGCTGACCCTGCCGGGTATTGCGGGGATTGTCCTGACGGTCGGTATGGCGGTGGACGCCAACGTGCTGATTTTTGAGCGTATCCGCGAAGAACTGAAATCCGCCAGAGGCCCGGCGCGTGCCATTGAGCTGGGTTATGAAAAAGCCCTGTCGGCTATTCTGGACGCAAACGTTACCACTTTCATCACCGCCGTGATTCTGTTTGCCATGGGCAGCGGGCCGGTGCGCGGGTTCGCGATTACGCTGGGCCTGGGTATTCTGACTTCGGTCTTTACCGCGATCTTCGTGACGCGTTTGATGATCGTGATGTGGTTCGAACGCCGTCGTCCGAAAATGATCGAGGTTTGACATGAGACTGAAACTCGTACCCCAGAACACCTCTTTCGATTTCTTCAGCCGCTGGAAGGTCTGGCTGGGTATCTCGGCCCTGATGATGGTCGTGGCGTTTACGTCTTTCATGCTGCAAGGGCTGAACTTCGGTATCGATTTCCGTGGCGGGACCACGATCCGGACCCAATCCGCACAGGAAATCGACGTCGGTGCCTATCGCGACGCGATCTCTCCGCTGGAGCTGGGCGACGTGAGCATCACCGAGATTTTCGACCCTACCTTTGGGCCGGATGAAAACGTCGCCATGATCCGCATTCAGGCGCAAGCCGATGCCGAGGCCGTCTCGGCCGCGACGGTTACCGCCGTGGAAGAGGCGCTGAAGGTGGCAGCGCCGGATATAGAATTTGTGTCCGTCGAATCCGTCGGCCCAAAGGTCTCCGGCGAGTTGATCCAGACCGCCGTGATCGCGGTGGTTTTGGCGATTGGCGCCGTGCTGGTCTACATCTGGCTGCGCTTCGAATGGCAATTCGCTTTGGGAGCAGTTGCCGCGTTGGTCCATGACGTGATTCTGACCATCGGTATTTTCTCGGAACTACAGATCCGGTTCGATCTGGCCATTATCGCGGCGCTTCTGACCATCGTGGGTTATTCGCTGAACGACACTGTGGTCGTCTTCGACCGCGTGCGTGAGAACCTGCGGAAGTACAAGAAGAAAGATCTCAAAGAGGTTCTGAACATCTCGATCAACGAAACGCTCAGCCGGACGGTGATGACCTCAGTGACCACGCTGCTGGCGCTGATTTCGCTTTACGTGTTGGGTGGGGATGTGATCCGCGGTTTCGTCTTTGCGATGATCTGGGGTGTGATCGTGGGAACCTATTCTTCGGTCTTTGTGGCTTCGACCATCTTGCTGTGGCTGGGGGTCAAACGCGACTGGTCCAAGCCGTCCAATACGGCGGGCAATCAGTTTGCCAACATCGACGCCTGATATATTCGGCCAGTCCCCAATGGGGCTGGCCGTTATCATTTTTGCGGCTTTCCTCGGCGGAGTTGTTCGCGGGTTTTCCGGATTCGGCACCGCACTGATTTTCCTTCCTCTTTCCACACCCTTCCTTGGTCCATTCGGAGCCATCATCGGCCTGACCATAATGGATATCTTCGGCCCATTGCCGAACCTGCGTCGCGCTTGGCATGTTGTGCATCGCAAGGATCTGTTGCGGCTGTTGGTGGGCTGTGCGCTGTTGCTTCCTGTAGGGTTATGGGTGCTGACCAAGGTTGAACCCGAGGTTTTCCGCTATGCCGTCAGTCTGCTGGCGCTGTTTATGCTGGCCGTGCTGATCCTAGGCTTGCGGTATCACGGCCATGTTGGTCGGGGGATGGTTGCGGGAATAGGTGCAGCGGCCGGGTTTCTGGGCGGCGTGGCGGGCTTGCCCGGCCCGGCGGTAATCCTGTTTTACATGTCGCGCCCCATACCGGTCGAAGTGATCCGCGCCACGATTTTATTGTTCCTGTTCGGGTTCGATTTCCTCCTGCTTGGGTTCCTGACCGGGATGGAGCGGATCACTTGGGCGGCGGCGGCATTGGGCCTTGCGTTGGCCGTGCCGAATTTGCTGGGCAACTGGCTAGGCGGTTGGTTGTTCCGGCCCGCGTATGAAAAGCTGTATCGCGCTGCGGCTTACCTGGCGATTGCGGTTGCGGCCTTGTCGGGCCTACCGCTTTGGGGCTAGAACACGGCCATGCGCCTGAATGAGATTTCCTATACCAACGCAGTCCCGGTTGACGGGTATGGCCCGGGCTTTTTTCGGATCGGTGGGCAGGTTTATGAGGGAGCCGTTCTGACAGGTCCCGCCGGAACCACGACCTGGAACGGGTATGAGGACAACGCGCCGCTGCTGGAACTTTCCGATACCGTGGACGTTTTGTTCATTGGCACCGGGGCTGAACTGAATCACATTCCTGCTGATCTGCGCACGGCCCTGGAAAATGCCGGGATCGGAGTTGAGATCATGAACTCTCCGGCTGCGTGCCGCACGTATAACGTGCTGTTGTCCGAAGGGCGGCGCGTTGCGCTGGCCTTATTGCCGGTCTGATCTGTCGGCAGGGCCTGCGTCAAATCTCACCTTTTGCGCCTGACGGCAATGAGATAAGCGGGACCCATGACACTGACTGTGACCGATCTGGCCGTCGCCCGTGGCGGCGTTCCTGTGCTTGAAGGGCTGAGCTTTGCTCTGCCGCCGGGCAAGGCGTTGATTCTGCGCGGGCCGAACGGGATCGGTAAGACGACCTTGCTGCGCACACTGGCCGGATTGCAGCCGCCGCTGGCGGGGCAGATTGACGGGGCTGAGGATCAGATCGCATATGCCTCGCATTCCGACGGGTTGAAGCCGACATTGACGGTGGTTGAGAATCTGACCTTTTGGGCCTCGGTCTTTGGCACTTATGAAATTCAGCCCGCGCTAGACGCCTTTGCGCTGAACGAATTGTCTGATCGCCATGCTGGCAACCTGTCGGCCGGGCAAAAACGGCGGTTGGGTCTGGCGCGCATGCTGGTCACGGGGCGGCCAATCTGGATGCTGGATGAGCCCACCGTATCACTGGACCGTAATGCAGTGCAGATGTTCGCTGATGCCGTTCGCGCGCATCTGGGGCAGGGCGGTTCGGCCCTGATCGCCACTCATATCGACCTTGGCCTGGACGGAGAAGTTCTGGATGTCGGCCGCAACAAGGCGAAACCCAAACCCATAGAAGATTTCGACGGAGGCTTCCTGTGATCGCCCTGTTGCTGCGTGACCTGAAACTGGCCTTCCGCGCGGGCGGGGGGTTTGGTCTCGGTCTGGCTTTTTTTCTGATCGTGACCGTTTTGGTGCCATTTTCAGTAGGGCCGCAATCCTCGCTGCTGTCGACCATCGCGCCGGGTGTTCTGTGGTTGGGCGCGCTGCTGGCCTGTCTGTTGTCGCTGGACCGCCTGCTTGCACTGGATTGGGAGGACGGCTCGCTTGACCTATTGGCCACCGCGCCGCTGCCGTTGGAAGCGGTAGTAACCATCAAGGCGCTGGCCCATTGGCTAACCACTGGCCTGCCACTTGTTCTGGCTGCTCCGTTTCTGGGCGTGTTGCTGAACCTGCCGGTGCTGGGGTTTTTCTGGCTGGTCGTATCGCTGTTGATCGGCACCCCGGCAATGAGTGTCATCGGCACTTTTGGCGCGGCCCTGACCGTGGGCCTGAAACGTGGCGGATTGCTGCTATCCCTGCTGGTCCTGCCGCTGTACGTGCCGACCCTGATCTTTGGGGCCGAAGTCGCGCGCCGTGGGGCGACGGGGATGGAAACCCAGACCCCGCTGTTGATGCTAGCGGGGATCACCGCCGCGACAATCGCCCTTTTGCCCTTTGCCAGCGCAGCGGTGCTGCGCATTAACCTTCGCTGACGTGGTCAAACTTTGACTGATGTCAATTGAGAACGAACCCGACTCGGACTAGATAAGGCCCATGTCTATCGCAGCCAAAGCCAACGCCCTCTGGGAATACGCCAATCCGCGCAAGTTCCTTGCCACCAGTGAACGGGTGATGCCGTTTTTCTGGGCATCATCGCTTGCCTGCATCGTGGTAGGGCTGGTGTGGGGGTTCTTCTTCACACCGGATGACTACAAGCAGGGATCGACGGTCAAGATTATCTATCTGCATGTGCCTGCTGCGCTGATGGCAATCAATTGCTGGCTGATGATGCTGGCGACCTCGCTGGTGTGGCTTGTGCGGCGCCACCATGTCAGCGCGCTGGCGGCGCGTGCAGCGGCCCCTGTGGGTATTGTGATGACCCTGATCGCGCTGGCGACCGGGGCGATCTGGGGGCAGCCAATGTGGGGCACCTGGTGGGCCTGGGATCCGCGCCTGACCTCGTTCCTGATCCTGTTCCTGTTCTATCTGGGCTATGTCGCACTGTGGGAAGCTATCGAAGACCCTGATACGGCGGCCGATCTGACCTCGGTCCTGTGTCTGGTCGGGTCTGTCTTTGCGCTGCTCAGCCGCTATGCCGTGAATTTTTGGAATCAGGGGCTGCATCAGGGCGCATCCGTGATGCGGGCCGCCGCCGTGACAGGGGCGGATACCGAAGAGAAGGTCAGCAATATCTATTTCTACCCACTTTTGTTGTGCATCATCGGGTTTGTACTGCTGTTCATTGCTCTTGTTTTGTACCGCACGGGCACGGAAATTCGCGCGCGCCGGGTCAAGGCGCTGTTGGCGCGGGAAAGGGTAAGCGGATGATCCCTGATCTCGGAAAATATGCCGATACGGTTCTCTGGTCCTATGCGGCCTCGATCGGATTGCTGGCACTGCTGATTGTGTTCAGCATCGTACGTGGCCGCAAGGTTCGGGCCGAGATGGAAAAGGTCGAGCAAAGGATGACGCGCAATGGCTAAAATCTCACCCCTGATGATTGCGCCGCCGCTGATTTTTGGTGCTTTCGCCGTTCTAGCGGGCATCGGCATGTTCCGCGATGACCCCAACGCGTTACCGTCGGCCCGCGAAGGCCAACCCGCGCCGCCGGTGGTCCTGACGGAATTCGCGGGCAAGACAGGGTTTGATGATGCCACGCTGCGGGACGGAGAGGTCAAGCTGGTCAACTATTGGGCCAGCTGGTGCGCGCCGTGCCGGGTTGAACATCCCAACCTGCAGGCCCTGTCAGATGAGGGCATCCCCGTTTACGGCATCAATTACAAGGATCAACTGGCAAACGCCGAAGCCTTCCTGACCGAACTGGGCGACCCCTATGCCGGAATCGGCCGGGACGAGCAGGGGCGTATGGGATTGGACTGGGGCGTTTATGGCGTGCCCGAGACCTATGTGATCGATGGTGAGGGCACGATCATCCTGCGCTTTGCCGGGCCGATAACTCAGCGCGTGATCGAAAGCACGATCCGTCCGGCGTTGGAAAAAGCGGCAGGCAACTAAAGCCGCGATGGTTTAACCAAATGAGAAATGAAAAAAGGCGTCCAATCGGACGCCCTTAATTTTATAGCGCGCAGATTTAACCAGCTTTCGCCAAGTTCCGCAGCACATATTGAAGCACACCGCCGTTTTCGACGTATTCGATCTCGGGCGCGGTATCTATGCGGCACTTGAGGGTGATGGTCTTTGTGGTGCCGTCGCCATAGGTGATAGTGCAGGGCACCTCTTGCAATGGTTCAACCTTATCCAGACCATCAATCGAGACCGTCTCATCCCCCTTTAGCCCTAGAGATTTCCGGGTGTCGCCGCCGGTAAATTCGAAGGGGATCACGCCCATGCCAACCAGGTTAGACCGGTGGATGCGCTCAAAGCTTTCGGCGATCACGGCCTTGATGCCCAGCAACGCGGTACCCTTTGCCGCCCAATCGCGTGAGGACCCGGCGCCGTATTGCTGCCCCCCAAAAACCACAAGCGGAACGCCCTGTTCCTGATAGGCCATCGACGCGTCGTAGATCGAGGTCTGCTGACCGTCCGGACCTTTGGTATAACCGCCCTCGACGCCATCCAGCATCTCGTTTTTGATGCGGATATTGGCGAACGTGCCGCGCATCATGACCTCGTGATTGCCTCGGCGCGAACCATACGAGTTGAACTCGCGCGGCTGGACCTGACGCTCTGTCAGGTACTTACCCGCAGGCGAGGTTGCCGCAAAAGACCCCGCAGGTGAGATGTGGTCGGTGGTGACCATGTCGCCCAGAATGGCTAGAACCTTGGCGCCGTCGATGTTCGAGATGGTACCCGGTTCGGGGCTCATTCCCTGAAAATAGGGCGGGTTCTGGATGTAGGTCGAGGTCGGCGGCCAGTCATAGGTTTCCTGTTGCGGAACTTCGACCGCCTGCCATTTGTCGTCGCCTTTGAACACGTCGGCATATTTCGACTGAAATGCCTCGCGGGTGACGGTTTCCTGCACCAGATCGGCGATTTCCTTCTGGTCGGGCCAGATATCTTTCATGAACACATCATTGCCGTCCTTGTCCTGACCGATCGGTTCCGAGGTCAGGTCGATATCCATGGTGCCCGCCAGCGCATAGACCACCACCAGCGGAGGGGAAGCCAGATAGTTGGCGCGCACATCCGGCGAAATCCGACCCTCAAAGTTGCGGTTGCCCGACAGAACCGAGGTGGCGACCAGATCGCCCTCGGCAATCGCTTCGCTGATTTCCTTCTGGATCGGACCCGAGTTACCGATACAGGTGGTGCAGCCATAGCCCACAAGGTTGAACCCGATGGCGTCCAGATGCTGTTGCAGCCCTGCAGACTCAAGATATTCGGTCACAACCTGCGATCCGGGAGCCAGCGAGGTCTTGACCCAAGGCTGACGGTTCAGGCCCAGTTCATGCGCCTTTTTCGCCACCAGACCGGCCCCGATCATCACATAGGGGTTCGATGTGTTGGTGCATGAGGTGATCGAGGCGATTACCACCTTGCCCGATTCCATAGTGTAGTCTTCGCCTTTGACCGCGACTTCCTTGGCCATCGGGCGTTTGAAGGTCTCAGCCATTTCCTTGGTGAAAGCGGCTTTGGCGCCAGTCAGCGCGACATAGTCCTGTGGACGTTTCGGACCCGATATGGCCGGAACGATAGTGCCCATGTTGAGCGACAGGGTGTCCGTGTAGATCGGGGCGTAGTTTTCATCCCGCCACAGGCCGTTTTCTTTGGCGTAAGCCTCAACCAGCGCCAGGCGATCCTCGTCGCGTCCGGTATTGCGCATATAGCGCAGGGTTTCGCCATCAATCGGGAAGAAACCGCAGGTCGCGCCGTATTCCGGTGCCATGTTGGCAATGGTCGCGCGGTCAGCCAATGGCAGGCGATCCAGGCCGCTGCCGTAGAATTCGACGAATTTACCGACGACGCCCTTCGCGCGCAGCATTTCGACCACTTTCAGAACCAGATCGGTGCCGGTAGTGCCCTCGACCATCGCGCCGGTCAGCTCGAAGCCAACAACCTCGGGGATCAGCATCGAAATCGGCTGGCCCAGCATCGCGGCCTCGGCCTCGATCCCGCCAACGCCCCAGCCCAGAACGGCCATGCCGTTGACCATGGTGGTGTGGCTGTCGGTGCCGACCAGAGTATCGGGATAGGCAACTTCCTCTCCGTTCTGGTCTTTGTCGCTCCAGACGGTTTGGGCCAGATATTCAAGGTTTACCTGATGGCAGATGCCGGTGCCAGGTGGCACAACGCGGAAATTGTCAAACGCCGACTGCCCCCATTTCAGAAACTGATAGCGTTCCATGTTTCGTTCATATTCGCGATCCACGTTCATCTGGAATGCGCGCGGATTGCCAAACGCATCAATCATGACTGAGTGGTCGATGACCAGATCCACCGGGTTCAACGGATTGATCTTTTGCGCGTCACCACCCAGCGCCTTGATCCCGTCACGCATTGCGGCCAAATCAACGACGGCCGGAACGCCCGTGAAGTCCTGCATCAATACGCGGGCAGGGCGATAGGCAATCTCGCGCGGGTTTTTACCACCATTTGCGCCCCATTCGGCAAAGGCTTTGATGTCATCAACCGAGACAGAAAACCCGTCATCCTCAAACCGCAGGATGTTTTCCAACACCACTTTCAGTGCCGCAGGGAGTCTGGAAAAATCACCTAGACCGGCCTCTTGCGCGGCGCGAATCGAGTAATAGGCAATGGACTTGCCGTTCACGCTCAGGCTGCGGCGTGTCTTGGCGCTATCCTTTCCAACGGAAATGGGCATTGTTGGCCTCCCTTTCAAAATATTGGGTTTGGGGATTTGCTGATTGTTTTCTGGAGCATGATTGCCGTGCATTCAAGGCTTAGATACCTTGACTTCTAAATTGTATGCTAACGTATACAATTCAAGGGCGATTGTTTTAAATCTCAAGAAACCTTGATTGGCGGTTGAGCGTCGATCCGTTTAAACCGGATAAGCACCCCAAAAGCCCGAGATTTCATATGTTCAGAATTGCTCCTGTCACTGTGTTTGTTTCCCTGTTTCTGGCCACCTCAGCCGTGGCCGAGAATGACCCGGTTGTGGTCGAACTGTTCACATCACAAGGGTGTTCGTCCTGCCCGCCAGCCGATGAGTTGATGCATGATCTGGCACAACGTGACGATGTGATCGGACTGGCCCTGCATGTGGATTATTGGGACTATATTGGTTGGAAGGACGAATATGCCGATCCCAATCACACCCTGCGTCAGCGCGCCTATGCGCGTCAGGGCGGGCGGTCGATGATCTACACGCCGCAGATGGTTATCAACGGTCAGCAGGATGTGGTCGGTGCAAAGTCGCAGGAGTTGGAGTATCTGATCGATGCCCATCTCAAAGCTGCGCCCGAGGCCGAAGTGGTGGCGACCCGTTCGGGCAACGATGTCAAGGTCGATGTGACGCCGGTCGAACTGCCAGAGGGTGAGCTTTTTGACGTGCGCGTGGTGCAGTATGCGCCGATGCGCCATGCCTCGATCCGCAGAGGAGAGCTGGCAGGGCATGAGCTGGACTATGCAAATGTTGTAGATACCTGGCAGGTCGCCGGGCAGTGGGACGGGGTGGCGCCGCAGAAGTTTTCGGCGGTGTTGACCTCGGACCTGCCAGCGGTCGTACTTTTGCAGAAGGTTGGGCATGGCCCAATCGTTGCCGCCACCAAGGTAAAGTGATCAGGGCATATCCTCGGGCTGAACGCCAAGTCCGTTCCAGGCTTTCCAGCGTCGGTGAATCCAGAACCATTGTCCCATGTGCTGCCGTACCACGGCCTCAAGATCATCATTGGTGAACTGGGTCATGGTCTTGGCGTCAGTATGCGGAACCGGGTTATGCAGGACGATTTCGAAATCAATGCCATTAGGCTGGCGGATCGCATAGCACGGGATCAGTTCGGCTTTGTATTTCATCGCCAATTCGGCGTTCAAGACGGATGTCACGGCCGGTTTGCCAAAAAACGTCAGCTCTTCCCCGCCGTGGGCGTGCAGGTCTGAGACGATGGCAATGATACCGCCGCTCTTAAGGGAGCGCACCATTTCAACCATGCCGCGGCGGCCCTGTTCGAACATCGGCGCGCCGGTTTTGTAGAACGCGTCGACATACATGTCGTTAAAATAGGGGTTTGCCATGCGACGATAGAGGCATCCAATGGGCTGTCCACTGCGGGTTTGCAGGGCGATCCGCGCTGCCAGGTAGTGACCGAAATGCGCGGTTATCATCATGACGGGTCGCCCTTCGGCCACGGCGGCGTCAAAGGCAGCAATGCCGGGGCCGGACACCTTGGCGCTGGCCTGCCGTTCCGTGAAGCCTTCTGGCGAAAAGTGCTCCATGATGGCGCGACCTGCATTGTCGGGTACAGCACGACAGATGCGTTTTACCTCGGCGTCCGACAGGTCGGGGCGGGTGAGTTTCAGGTTGCTGCGCACGCGCTTGGTGAACCCGACCAAAGGGGCAAGCCCGCGTACGATGGCCCCCATCGTTGCGATACGCCGTTCATACGGCAACAGCCGCATTGCCCCGATTACACCTTTCAGAAACAGGCCGGTGACATAATATTTTCGAAGCGCCCCGCGGCTTAGTTCCGACTTTTCGACGGGCATAATCTGGTCTCACCGGCTGTTGCATTTTGCCGGGTCAGACATACAAGGCACATTCCGCGACCACAAGCATTCCTATGGCTTAAGTCGTGGTGCTTGCCTATTCCTCATCTTCTTCTTCGATCAGGGCGATCGTTCCTTCGTCAACCAGGGCACGAATAGCGCCAACAATCTGTGTCATGGCCTTTTCAGCCTCGGGCTGCTTGACTTTGCTGCGTTCGCCGATTTCTTCGCGTAGGTTGTCGGCCATTCGCGATGAAATGTTGGACAAAAGGAATTCGGTTGTATTTTGGTCATCCTCAGCAGTGGCCCCGGCCAACGCGGTGACCAGATCGGCCTGATCCACACTGCGGAGAACCGCCGGGACGTCGCGTGACAGAATACGGGCTGGGATATGCGCAAAGGTAAAGATCGAACGGCGCACGACGCTGGCGAAATCCGAATCCTCTTCGTCTAGCGCGGTCAGCAACCCGTCTCGGGTTGAGGCCGCCGACTGGTTCAGAATTGCGCCCACGCGCGCCCCGGGACCATCCGCAAACGCCTGCGACGGCCTTTGGTCCAGCTGAGCCGCCAGCGACCAGCCGATGCGTTCCACCGCCTCGGGTGTGACATTGGCGGTTTTCGAAATCGCATAGGTGATCTGACGGGCAACAGGACCGGGCAGGTTTCCCAAAAGCTGCGCGGCCTTTGCGGTATCCAGTTTTGATAGCATCACGGCGGCGATCTCGGTGCTTTCTGCTTGTGCCATGGCAGCCAGGTCTTCATTTGGTACCTCGCGCAGCCGTTGCCAGGGATCACCAATCTGGCGCACTCCGGCCACCTTACGCAGCCGCGCGGCTGTAGCTGGGGCAATCTTACCATCCACCGCGTCCAAAGCACCGGCCAGACCGTGCGGGAAAGAAAGGCCGACGCTGTCCAGCGCCTGTGCAAACTCCTGCGCCACTGCGTCCAATGTTACACGATCCACTAGCCCCATCTCACCCAGCTGATGGGTCAGTTTTTCCTGCAAATCGTCGGGAAGGTCTTCCAGCGGGATATCCGCGCCTTCATTCAGCAGCAGCCGCACGACCACGGCGGCCTTCTGTCGGTTGCTGAGCGCGCGAGGAATGACGCGAGGCGCTTCACTGTCCGCCTGATTTGTCACCGGAGCCGCCCCCGGTGCCACCTGTATCAAAGTGTTTGTATCCTGCATCTGCCTGCGGTGCCATAGTTGCGTTCCACAGGCAGATTACGGAGAGTCGGGTAAAGAAAGGCTGAAGCTTAGTAGTTATAGGTCAGCCCGGTGCGGATTGCCTCGCGCAGCGACGCCTCGGCCCAGCTACCTTCACCACCGCGCGCCTTGATCTCGCGCCATTGTGCAATTGCCAAATCGGTTTTCCCTTCGGCCACAAAGCCCTGACCCATATAGCTGCGTGCTAGGATATTGTCGGGGTTGGTTTCGATGGCGTTGGAATAAAAGACATTGGCCAGCTCAAGCTCACCCATTTTGCGATAGGTAAAGCCCCAGTAGGTCTGCACACGATCATCGTTTTGATCCATGATGCGCAGAATATTCTGAGCGTTTTCTAACTGGCCGTCATATGCCAATTCCCGCACGGCTTCATACAGCTCATCTTGGGTGAAGTTGGTCTTGTCCGGCTTGACACAGCGCCCGGCATCCTTGTCGTAAACGCGGCCAAACAGGCATTTCTTGGTTGTGTTCGTTGGCTTGGGTGCGGCGCCGCTTCCACCGCCCGCAGCGTATGCCGCCGGTGCAAAGACAAAGGCCTGAAGGGCAATAGCTGAAACTAATACAAGACGCATTTTCCTACTCCGTTCTCTGGGCTGCTCTGATCAAGCATAGTGCGATCTGATAAAAAGCTAACAATCGCGCCTTCGCTTTTATTCACAAGTAGGAAATATAATTCTCAGCTGTTTACGATTTTCGCGCAGGTTTGGGTTTCGGAATCCCAATATGTCCCTTCTGCGCAGGACTGGGTTTGCTTGGAATGGCCAGTACAGGCCAAAGCGACCGAAGCTGAAAACGTAAGGGCCAAGGCGCAGAGAATGGTGCGTATCATGCTATTTCTCCCGTTCGGAAATATACGCGCACCATAGCTGATTTTGACCCGTCTGGCAAAAGAGCAGGGCCCGGATCGCGTTGTGCGAACCGGGCCCTTTGAACTGACTGAACGGTCAGGGTTTATTCGCCAAACACGCGGGCAAAGATCGTGTCGACGTGTTTGGTGTGGTAACCGAGGTCGAACTTCTCTTCGATTTCATCAGGGCTCAGCGCTGCGGTGACATCAGCGTCGGCAAGCAGTTCTTCTTTGAAGTCGGTGCGATGCTCCCACACTTTCAACGCGTTGCGCTGAACCATGGCATAAGCATCTTCGCGGCTGACCCCTGCTTGCGTCAGCGCCAGCAGAACCCGCTGGCTCATCACCAGACCGGGGAACTTGTTCATGTTCTCCAGCATGTTCTCAGGGAAGATCAGCATCTTGTCGACCACGCCGGTTAGGCGGGCCAACGCAAAATCCAGCGTGATTGTCGCATCCGGGCCGATCATGCGTTCGACCGAGGAATGCGAGATATCGCGTTCATGCCAGAGCGCTACGTTTTCCATCGCTGGGATCACCGCCGCGCGCACCATGCGCGCCAGACCGGTCAGATTCTCCGTCAGCACCGGGTTTTTCTTGTGCGGCATGGCCGAGGAGCCTTTCTGGCCCATCGAGAAGAACTCGGCCCCCTCCAACACCTCGGTCCGCTGCATGTGGCGGATTTCGATGGCGATGTTTTCGATGCTGCTGGCGATGACGCCAAGGGTCGCAAAGAAGGCCGCGTGGCGGTCACGCGGGATGACCTGCGTGCTGATCGGTTCAGGCACCAGACCTAGCTGATCGCAGACATGCTCTTCTACGCGAGGGTCGATATTGGCGAAAGTGCCGACCGCACCACTGATCGCACCGGTGGCGATTTCGGCACGGGCGTCGCGCATGCGTGACAGGTTGCGGTCCATCTCGGCATAGAATCGGGCAAAGGTCAGACCCATTGTGGTGGGTTCCGCATGGATGCCGTGGCTACGACCGATGCGGACGGTGTTCTTGTGTTCGATCGCGCGGCGTTTCAGGGCGGCCAGCAGGCTTTCGAGGTCAGCAATCAGCAGGTCCGCGGCGCGGGTGAGCTGTACGTTCAGGCAGGTGTCAAGTACATCCGAAGAGGTCATGCCCTGATGGACAAAGCGTGCCTCTTCACTGCCGACATGCTCGGCCAGATGGGTCAAAAAGGCGATAACGTCGTGCTTGGTGACGGCCTCGATCTCATCAATGCGGGCCACGTCGAATTCCACGTCCTTGGCCTTCCACACCGCCTCGGCGTTTTCGCGCGGGATGACGCCCAGATCAGCCATGGCGTCGCAGGCGTGGGCCTCGATCTCGAACCAGATGCGGAACTTGGTCTCGGGCGACCAGATGGCAACCATATCGGGGCGGGAATAACGTGGAATCATTGGCGGTGAGACCTTTTTGTGTTTGGGATAGAGCGTTGGCGCGGGGTTTAAACCCAGCCGCACAAGGGAACAAGGCACGAGTGCAAGTATGAGACGGTTTGCCCTGATTTTGGCCGTTTGGCCCGGTTTTTTGGCCGCGGAAGAGTTCCGGACACTGACCGGAGACGAGATTCTGGATGCCCTGACCGGCCAGAAGCTCGATTACGGGGACGGCGTCTGGCAGACATTCGATGAAACGATGCTGACGCAGTATTACTCGGGTCGCCCAAGCGCGGGCCGTTGGGCGGTGCGCGAGGATCGGTATTGCTCGGTCTGGCCGCCATCTGATTTGTGGGCCTGTTATGACGTTCAGAAAAAGGGTGACGTGATCCGGTTCGTCGATGACAGCGGAGGCACCACCGACGGGACCTATGCCGAATGACCCAGCCGCGCAGCCTATCCGAGTTCGAAGGGAGCTGGAGTCTGAGCCGAACCATAAACGACGCGCGGGCAGGGCAGTTCGTGCAAGCCGAAGGTCACGCGGTTCTGCGCCCGGCTGAAAATGGGTTAATCTATGATGAAGAGGTCACGCTGCGCATTCCGGGTCAGGCCGAGATGACAGGCACCCGGCGCTACCTGTGGCGGGATGCAGGCGAAGGGATTGCGGTTCATTTCGAAGACGGACGGTTTTTTCATACATTGAAGCTGGAGCATTCGCAGTCTAGGGATCATCATGATTGTCCGCCAGATAGCTATGATGCGGTCTATGATTTCTCAGCCTGGCCGGTTTGGTCCGTCCGCTGGACGGTGAACGGACCGCGAAAAGCCTATGAAATGAAAACCGAATACCGCCCTCGATAGCGCAATCATCTTGAAGTCTCGATGTGAAATGGGCCATCCTGTGCCCCAATTTCCATCCGAACGTGGAGAAACGAAAATGACTACAAATGTTCTGGCCGAAGCAATCGGTCCGCGCGAGGGCACAGCGCTGCGCGTGAAACAGGTGGCCTTGGTCGCGGTGGGTATCGTTACGCTGGCGATTGCCGCAAAGATTAAGGTTCCGATGTGGCCGGTACCGATCACCATGGGTACCTTTGCCGTTCTGACCATCGGTACCGCCTATGGTGCGCGTCTGGGTCTGATCACCATGCTGGGCTATCTGTTGATCGGCGCGCTGGGTTTTGACGTCTTCGCCGGGTCCTCGGCCGAGAAATTTGGGCTGACTTACATGATGGGCGGCACTGGCGGCTATCTGGTCGGCTACCTGATGGCTACCGTACTACTGGGCGCGTTGGCCGCGCGCGGTTGGGATCGCTCGGTCGGGAAACTGGCGCTGGCGCTGGTGCTGGCAAATGTACTGATCTATGTGCCCGGCCTGCTTTGGCTGGGTCAGCTCTATGGTTGGGATAAGCCGATCCTGGAATGGGGTCTGACGCCCTTCCTGATGGGGGATGTGATCAAACTGGCGCTGGCCGCTCTGCTGATCCCCGGCCTGTGGAAACTGGTTGGCGACGCCCGCAACTGATTTCCGAATAACTTTGTGAATGACACCGCGCCCAAAGCAATCCGGGCGCGGTTTTTTGTGGCCTATTCCAAGAGATGCTGGACAAAACCGGCCACCGCAGTCCAAGCTGCATTCAACGAAAACATCAGGTTATTTAGAAATGAGAATTTTTACTGGCTCGACTCTGGCCGCCTGTGCCGCCCTGTGGTTAGGGGCTGTGACACCGGCGTCTGCGGATACTCCTGTCACATACACCGAAGCAGGGCGCGCCCTGTTTGGCTTTTCGGTGCCCGACTATTGGGTCGTACGAACGGGCGGCCCGCGTGAGATTGAGGATACTGAACTGGGTGATCTTCGCGCTGTCGCACGTGTCATGGCCATACGGCCTTTGACCGATGACAACGTCTGGATGGGGTTCGTTTCACCTGCTGGCGTAAAGTCAATTAAGGATGGACTGCAATATCTTGAAGATATTGATAAGTTTCTTGTAAAAGATCCCGAAGTTACCAACACGTCCGACACACGAATTGGCGGTTTACCGGCGCGGGTGATCCGGGGGACCGGTACCCGCGACGGGCGTGGCATTAACTTTACGGCCTCGGTCATTGACCTGCCAAACAGTCGCGTGGCCGTTGTTGTCGCGATCCTGCGCAATGGCGCTGATCCGGCATATGTTGACGACCTGAATGCCGTTTTCGCGTCGTTTCGGGCCTCGCAGTAAGGAGATGTGCTGATGATCACAAAACGTATCAAACGTACAATCCTTGCGCTGGGGCTTGGGGCTGCAGGTTTTACGCTCTCTGCATGTGATGGTGTTTCAGTTGGTGTCGGCTATGGATACGGTTACGACCCGTTTTATGACTCGATGCTGTGGAATGACTACTATCGACGCGATGTTGACGTAGATATTGACGTCGACCGGCCTCCGCGGCCGAAACCGCCTGCTGGCAAACCTCCGGCAAGACCAAAGCCGCCGGTTGCAAAACCACCTGCGCGACCGCGTCCGCCAGTGGCGCGACCACCCACAGCCAGACCGCCGATCCATCGCCCGGCGCCACGACCGCGCAGATAGTTTCAGAGGGTCAGGTCAGAAGTTCCGTAGTGATATGGGCTGACCCTTCCAACGTTCTGTGTACAGGGCATTTATCTGCAATCTCCAGCAGCCGGGTACGCTGTTCCTGATCCAGCGGTCCTTCCAAGCGAATCTTGCGACGGAACACGTCGATCTTGCCGTCTCCTGCAAGACCGGCATCCTGACCATGTACTTTGTTGTGGCAGACATCGACCGAGATACCCGTCAGTGGCCACCGCTTGCGCCGCGCATACATGCGGATCGTCATCGACGTACACGCCCCCAGACCCGAGGAAACAAAGCCATAAGGCGACATGCCCCGATCCGTACCGCCATAGGATTCAGGCTCGTCCGCAACCGCGTGATGCCGGGGGCCGGATTGGATATCCTGCAAATACCCGGAGGGATCAACTTCGGTCACGCGCACCACGCCCTCGGGCGCGCCCGGCGGCGGTGCCGGTGGGCAGAGTGTGACGTATCGCTTGACCCATGCGGCGATCACATCCGCCGCGTATTCCGCATCCGAGGCACGCGTGATCAGGTGATCGGCATCGTCCAACGTAACAAAGCTTTTGGGATGTTTGGCAGCAAGAAAGATGGTGCTGGCATTGTCGATGCTGACGGTTTCATCCCGGGGGGCGTGCAGGACCAGGAGGGCAGCTTTAAGGTCGCCAATGGCAGGAGACAGAGCCGTTTCTGAAATGTCGTCGACAAAAGCCTTGCCGATGCGGAACGGGCGACCACCCAGCATAACCTCGGCTGATCCCTCCTGTTCGATCTGGGGCAGTGCAGCCTCAAAATGGTGCGAGACATGTCCAGGATCGGCTGGTGCGCCCAGCGTGACTACTGCCTTGACGCTTGGGATACCTGCGCGCGCACGTAGAACGGCAGCCCCACCCAATGAGTGACCGATCAGCAAGGCGGGAGCCATGTTTCGCCCGGCCAGATAATGCGCGGCGGCAATCAGGTCTTCTACATTCGAGGAAAAGGTGGTGTTCGCGAACTCTCCGCCCGAATGGCCCAGACCGGTGAAGTCAAAACGCAACACAGCAATGCCCATAGCCGCCAGACGCGCAGCAATACGGCGGGCGGCGGGAATATCTTTGGAACAGGTAAAACAATGCGCAAACAACGCGGTCGCAAGTACCGGTCCATCCGGCAAATCAAGGCGCGCAGCCAGCTGGTTGCCGTCGTGACCGGCAAAAGTGATGCGTTCGGTGGGCATGACAATTCCTTACTTATCGGGATGGCCCCAATAGTGTGTGCTTCGGTCTGGGCACTCAACCCCATTGTAAGAAGCGTCACGGGAAGGTGAGGGGAATACAGATATTTGGGTTGGATTCTTGGGAGAATTCTAGGTTCAATATTTGTGATGCTTGATCAATCAAATATTCGTTTTAATTATTTCTCTTTGATGTCCATCTTGCAGACGTCACACACAGTCAGCCAAGGAGGCTCAAATGGCACATACTGCATCCGCCCCGCGTGGCGTTGTTATTCGTCCCGATCTTTTGATCATCATTGCCCTGACCGGAATTCTGGGGTTCTCTGTGGGGCAAAATTGGCCACAGGCGGCACCGTCTACAACCGAAGCCGCCATCCCACACGAGGACTGGCATGGTAACGTCCGCCGCTCAACCTGGCCGGACTAATCCTTTATGTCAGACCCATAAGCTGAGGATCAAACGGGTATGTGCTGAGGTTTTCATACCCGTCCTCGGTGATTAGCACCTGATCTTCCAGCTTGATCGAAAAATCGCCCCCGACCTCGCCACAGGCGGCTTCGACACACAACACCATGCCGGGCTCAAGCGGATAGTCGTATGAGCCCGCAACCGCCTTGTCCGGATAGGCAACCAGAGGCCATTCATCACAAAGACCCACGCCATGCATCAGGCAGCCGTATTTTTGCGCCTGAAACTTGTCGTCCAGCTTGTGTGCATTGGCGGTCAGTTCCGGAATCATCACGCCGGGTTTCAACATCTCCATATTGGTCATGATGTGTTCATGGGCGTGCTGCATGGCATAAACCATGTCAGGGCGGGGTTTCTCATCCCCGATCCACCACGTGCGCGAAATATCGATGCAGATACCGTAAGATCCGATCAGATCGGTATCAAAGGCGATGATTTCGTTCTTTTGCGTGATGCGTGGGCCGCATTCCTGAAACCAAGGATTGGTGCGCTGCCCCGAGGCCAGCAGGCGGGTTTCGATCCATTCCCCACCGCGCCGGATGTTTTCGGCATGTAGTACGGCCCAGATGTCGTCCTCGGAGGTCTTGCCGTCACCCACATTGGCGCGCGCGAACTTCTCCATCTCGGCCACCGCGGTTTCACAGGCGTGATTGGCACAGCGCATGGCCAGGATCTCATCCGGGCCTTTTACGGCGCGGGTCTTTTCGGTGACCTCTTCACCCTCCATGATCTCGAACCCTTGCGCCTCAAGCGCGCGTAGGCCGTGCAACATGATCTTGTCGACGGCCAGACGTTTGTTGCCATCGCCATGTTCGTCGATCAGCAGCCGTACCTCGTTCGAGAACACGTCGGCCTGAACATCCACCTTGTCACCACGGTCAAAATAAAACAGGTCCGCTCCCGAGCGTTGTTCACGTACCAGAGGATTGAATTTCGACAGGAAGGGAGAGTTTTTATAGTCCCAGATCACCATGTAGCCATCGGCACACAGCAGCACGGCGCGGAACGGGTTATGGGTGTTCCACAACTGCATATTGGTGCTGTCCGTGGCATAACGGATGTTAAGCGGATCGAACATCAGCAGCCCACCATAGCCACGATCGACGATGGCCTTCGTCAGGCGCTTCCACCGGTATTCCCGCATCCGCGCCAGATCGGGCAGGGCAAGCCCGGCGGCTTCCCATTCGGCAAAGGCCAGCTGCGTCGGCCCGATCTCAATCCGATCATTCTCGTTCGGGGTGCCGTCGCCAAGCGTAGCGCCCTTTGCCGGGTCAATCTTGCGGGTGTCGCGATAGTGCTGGTTCATAGTGGGTCTCCCTGCCTGCGGTCGAGCGTGGAGAATCATTTCCCCAGCGTCTTGAAGGTTTGCGACCGGGCATCCGTCGCTTTTTGACCGACAATCCAGTAAACTGGTGTTAGGTCAAAGGCATGACGATCCTCCAGACCTCAATTCCTTATAATCCGCTTGCCCCACGTCCTTTGCCCGGCATCCAACCGGGCAGCATGGATGATTGGCTGCATTGTGATGATGTGTTTGCCGCGCAGATGCAGCGGCGCACGACGTTGTTGGCCGAAAGACGGGCAGAGGTTCTGGCGCTGGACCCAAGTGCCGAACCTGCGGCACAAGAGCTGTTGGACCTTGTCCTAAAGCACGCTTACCCTGGGTGTTTGGACCGGGTCATACGCCCGGACGGGCAGGGTGTTGAAATCGACCGCTCCAACCCCATGGATATGCTGTGTCGTCTGGTGCAGGAAGATTTCTGCATCCTTCAAAAGCACGGGGATGAACACGTTCTGACCGGTGCCATCCTGTGCTTTCCCGCCAGTTGGCGTTTGTCTGAAAAATTCATGCGCCCCTTGATCGACATTCATGGGCCCGTCGCCAGCTATGATGCCGATATCGCCCGCCGCGTGCAGCGCCTGTTTGATGGAATACAATCTGAACGTCCGCTTTGGCGCTTCAATGCCTTGTGGTACGAGGACGCGGAACTGCACCAACCCCGCAGTGCCAGCGCACCGCGTGATGTCCAAGAACCTGGGGACGCACAGTATCTGCGCAGCGAACGACAGACGCTATTGCGTCTGCCTGAAACGAAGGCCGTGGTCTTTTCAATCCATACTTATGTGCTTGAGGCAAAACACCTGCGCAAAGCGGAAAACCCCGCCTAAGTGGCGGGGCTTCCAAGGAGGGTCTTCGGTTTAGTGCTACATGCCAAACGCGTTTGCGACACCGGCAATTGCCCCGCTTGTGCTGAGAGCGGAGATTGCGACGGAGTAGGCAAGTACCTGAGTATTAAGGCGAAAATCTTCACCTTTGATCAGGTTCACTGCGGCCAGAGAGACCGCGATCGGAACTGACACGCTTGCCACGGCCCCGGTCAATCCCCAACTGGACAGTCGCAGGATATCGCTGGGCTTATCGTGGTCGAGGGGGGGCGTATCTTCGTCCCGATCAGTAGGCTGCTCGATAGGTTCTGTCCGGAAAGCGATGCTGAGCAACTGCTCATCCGACAGCTGGATCGGCCGGGCTGCTGGTTTCAGCGCCTCTTTTTGTGGCTCATCCAGGTCTTCTTCAGTAATGGCCAGCCCCGCGAACGGGCCTGTCACTGCCTCGAAAATCTGTTGTCTGTTGCGTGGTTTGGAAGGCGTCAGCGTGTTGAACGCGCTCATGAACTGTTCCACGGTCAGAACTGTGTTGGGCGACAGCCATTCGACGCGCTGCGTCGCGCAGATATCAACCATCCGATACAGGATGACCACCAACATAAGCTCTGAGATTTCACTGTCATCCAGCAGCGCTGATACCGGAGATATTGTAATTGCCAAACGGCTCTGCGGAAGGGTCACGATCGGCCGATGGGCGGTCTTTAACCCGGCGGCACGGTCCAACCGCTCAAAACGGTCTTCTGCTCCGGTCGCCTGAGTTTCCAAAGTCAGGCGCACCAGATACTGGCTGGAAACGATGCTGGCTTCGGTTGCGCTTAGCATGGTCTTACGCTCGACCAGATGGCCATAGTCTTCCAATGTCGTGGCGACGATGGCACCGAACCGCTCGATCGCGCCGTCGGTCTCACCGTCGAATTGAAGACCACCATGATAGCTGTGCTTCGTAGTCACTGCGCTGTCCCTTGTCGCATCCTGTCTTACCAAACAGGTTAACAAGCGATATGGGGCAGAATTTGGCAGAAATGGAAAAAAATCCAAAATTGGCAAGATTGATTACTCTATGGAAACCTAGACATTTTAGGGGCCAATTAATGTCTGTGGCAACAATGTGGCCGGATTGGGGTGTGCAGGCGCGGATTTGTGGCAGGTCTCAGCCGTCGATTCGGGTTGCCATAATCGCAATGGATTGCTGATAGACCGTGGCCGCGTTCCATTGCTGAATTACAGCGAAATTGGGCTGCCCCGGCTGATAGCCACGCCCCGGTTTCCACCCTTTTTGGCGTAGAAAATTGGCTGTTGAGGCCAGCGCGTCTGTCATATTGTAGAAATCGACCTGGCCGTCGCCGGTTGCATCGACCCCATAGGTCAACGCATTGCCCGGCAGGAATTGAGTGTGCCCCAATTCGCCATGTTTGGCCCCTTGAGTTGCCGTCGTAATACTGCCTTGATCGACCAGTTTTAACGCACCGATGGCATGAGGGATAAAGAAGTCAGAACGGCGACAATCGTAGGCCAGTGTTGTGATCGCAGAAACAACCTGACTGTCCCCCATGAAATTTCCGAAACCCGTTTCCATTCCGTGAATGGCGATAAGCACTCCGCTGGGGACGCCGTATTGGCGCTCCAGCGCGGCATAGAACTGTGGGTTGCGGGCCTTGCGCTTGCGTCCTTGTGACACGATCGCGTCGGCGCCGCGTACCCGCATGAATTTGTCCAACGAGTACTTAAAGCTTTTTTGATTGCGGTCCGCCGCGATTGTACGGGTGGCGTATTGGCTTTGCGCCAGCGCCTGCAATCCCTTCTTTTTGACGCCCGCGCGTTTAGCCTGTTTGGCAAAGTCCTTCTTCCAGACCTCAAACCCGCTGCTGGTATTGCCGCAAGGGGCGCTGGCCGCAATTGTGGGCAGAGCCAGCGTAAGGGTCAGTAAAATTGCAAATCGCTTCATGAAAAGAATCCCTAAATAAGCTAATTCCAACCGACCCCGCGATCCGAGTGGCACTTATAATGCACGCTGCAGATCCTCGGCCGTCAGGACGGGCTGAATTTCGATATTGGCGTTCAATGCGGCAAACAGGGGCTCGTTGATTTTCGGCATGCGGGCCTGATCGCTTTCCTCGAAAATGACAATGCCCATGCGTTTTCCGTGTTCCAGCGCAAAATAGGCGGCCTCGGCATTGACGTCTTTCACAAGCGCTTCGATGGCTTTTCCCAGCGATCCGTCCCGTTCTGCTTGATTGCCTTTTTCAACCGGTATTGTGAATTTCAACATCAACCGCATCGCGCCCTCCCAAAATCCTCTGATCAATACTTTGGGACGAGGCTCGGACGTTCGTGCGTGTCAGTCAAGATGTGTTATCCTGAACGGCAAAAGGGCGCCCGGTAGGACGCCCTTTTCTTTTCTTAAGTTCAACCGCCGCTTAGCAGCTGTAGTACATGCCGTACTCAACCGGGTGCGGAGTATGCTCGTAGGTTTCGACCTCTTCCATCTTCAGTGCGATGTAGCCGTCGATCTGGTCTTTGGTGAACACGTCGCCTTGCAGTAGGAAGTCGTGATCCGATGCCAGAGCTTCCAGAGCTTCACGCAGGCTGCCGCAAACGGTCGGGATGTCGGCCAGTTCTTCGGCAGGCAGATCGTACAGGTTCTTGTCCATGGCTTCGCCCGGATCGATCTTGTTCTTGATGCCGTCCAGACCGGCCATCAGCAGTGCGGCAAACGCCAAATAAGGGTTCGCAGCCGGATCGGGGAAGCGGGCCTCGACGCGCTTGGCTTTCGGGCTTTCGGTCCACGGAATACGGACGCAACCCGAACGGTTACGGGCCGAGTAGGCGCGCAGAACAGGAGCTTCGAAACCTGGGATCAGGCGCTTGTAGCTGTTGGTCGACGGGTTGGTGAAGGCGTTCAGGGTCTTGGCGTGCTTCAGAACACCACCGATGAACCACAGGGCTTCGTCCGACAGATCAGCATACTTGTCGCCAGCGAAGAGCGGCTTGCCGTCTTTCCAAATCGACATGTTGACGTGCATACCGGTGCCGTTATCGCCTGCGATCGGCTTCGGCATGAAGGTCGCCGATTTGCCGTAGGCGTGGGCAACGTTATGGATGATGTACTTGTATTTCTGCAGCTCGTCAGCCTGTTTAGTCAGGCTGTCGAAGATCAGACCCAGCTCGTGCTGGCACGAGGCAACCTCGTGGTGGTGCTTGTCGACCTTCATGCCCAGACGCTTCATGGTCGACAGCATTTCCGAACGCAGGTCCTGTGCTTCGTCAATCGGGTTGACCGGGAAGTAGCCCCCCTTGACGCCCGGACGATGGCCCATGTTGCCCATCTCGTACTCGGTGTCGGTGTTCCACGATGCGTCGGTTGCATCAACTTCGTAGGATACTTTGTTGATAGTGTTAGAGAAACGAACATCGTCGAACAGGAAGAACTCGGCTTCGGGGCCCATATAGGCCACGTCACCGATACCCGATGCCTTCAGGTATGCTTCGGCTTTCTGAGCGGTGCCGCGCGGGTCACGCTCATAAGCTTCGCCAGTGTCGGGCTCAACAACCGAGCAGTGTACGCAGATGGTTTTTTCAGCGTAGAACGGATCGACATACGCGCTTTCGGTGTCGACCATCAGCTTCATGTCCGATGCTTCGATTGATTTCCAGCCCGCAATGGACGAACCGTCGAACATAAAGCCTTCTTCCAGGAAATCCTCGTCAACCTGATCGGCCATCAGGGTCACGTGCTGCAACTTGCCGCGCGGGTCGGTAAAGCGAACATCGACGTATTCGGCGCCTTCGTCCTTGATCAGCTGAAGAACTGCGTCCTTGCTCATACTCTTATTCCTCTATTGGGTGTTCGATTACAGGGCTTCCGAACCGGTCTCGCCGGTACGGATGCGAATGGCTTGTTCAACGGGCGAGACAAAGATCTTGCCGTCGCCAATCTTGTCGGTTTTCGCGGCGGACACGATGGCCTCGATGGCGGCGTCAACCTGGTCATCGTCCAGAACGACCTCGATCTTCACCTTGGGCAGAAAGTCGACCACGTATTCAGCGCCGCGATAGAGCTCGGTGTGACCTTTCTGTCGACCGAACCCTTTGACTTCGATCACGCTGAGGCCCTGGACACCTACGTCCTGCAGCGCCTCTTTCACTTCGTCCAGTTTGAACGGTTTGATGATCGCTTCGATCTTCTTCATCCCGGGCTCCTATAACTCTTGTCAGAAAGGCACTGATCACGTCTAAGATCGGTCGGCAATCTGATTGCGAAAATGGCCGGGCCCTTGTGGTGAGAAATTAAGCGGTGGGTGAAATTTTGATCGATTTGCACAAAAAGTAATCAGAATTGAATCGTCAGGGGAATTTGAGATGACGGAATTGCTGACAGCCGCACAGATGCGGGCCATCGAACAAGCCGCGATTGAGTCTGGCGAGGTGACCGGGCTTGAGTTGATGGAACGGGCCGGGCGCGGCGTTGTCGAGGCTATTTTCGAAGAGTGGCCAGAGCTGTCGAAAACCTTGGGTCGAGCCGTGGTATTGTGCGGTCCGGGAAATAACGGTGGTGATGGGTTTGTCGTTGCGCGGTTGCTGAAAGAGTGGGGTTGGGAGGTCGAGGTTTTTCTATATGGAGATCCGCAGAAATTGCCGCCGGATGCTTGTCAAAACTATGAACGCTGGGCTGACATAGGAGGCGTCGAACCACTTGATGGACAGTTGGAGCCTTCGACGCTCAAGGCCAACGTGATTGTTGATGCCCTATTTGGCACAGGGCTTACCCGCCCCATATCGGATCTTGGTCTCCTTATGCTTGACCTGCATGACAGTCAGGGGCTTGGTGCAGCTATGGAGGTGGCGCAAAGACCCGACTGGTGTCCGCTGATTGTGTCAGTTGACCTGCCAAGTGGTTTGTGCAGCGACAGTGGTCGTGCTTTGAGCACGCCGGATTTCGTAGGACTACCAGCCAAATTAGAGGCAATGTCTTGCGCTAGCGATCTTACTGTCACCTTTCACAGTAAAAAGCTGGGTCACACGCTGGCTGATGGGCCTGAATTGTGCGGACGTGTTGTCGTTAAGGGGATCGGGCTAAAAGTGTCCAAGAAGGATGAGTGTGTATCTGAGGTGCATGCCGGTTCTGGTCGGAGAGGAGGTAAAGAGAGTACATCGCACAAATACTCCCACGGCCACGCTCTGATCCTTTCGGGTGGCGCAGGTAAAACCGGTGCCGCTCGATTGGCGGCGCGCGGGGCTTTGCGGATTGGGGCAGGGCTTGTGACGTTGGCGGTGCCTCCGGCGGCTCAGATGGAGGTCGCTGCGCAGGTCACAGCCATCATGTTGCAGAGGATCGAGGGGGCGGATGGCCTGACACAAGTGCTGCAGGACGAGCGGCTCAACGCATTGTGCCTTGGCCCCGGGGTGGGGCTGGAGCGTGCGCGGGAAATGGTGCCAGCGGCTCTGAACGCCAAGCGCGCGACTGTACTGGATGCGGATGCATTGACGGTTTTTGCGGATGACCCGGCAGCCTTGTTCACGCAATTGCATGAAAACTGCGTTTTGACACCACATGGTGGTGAGTTTACGCGGTTGTTTCCGGATATTGCCGAAAAGCTGTCGGCGCCCGCAACCAAAGGCCCGGCCTATTCCAAGGTGGATGCAACACGCGAGGCCGCCAAGCGGGCAGGGTGCGTGATCTTGTTCAAAGGGCCGGACACGGTGATCGCGGCGCCGAACGGACAGTGTTCGGTCAATGCAGCAGTCTACGACCGTGCGGCCCCTTGGTTGGCTACGGCCGGGTCCGGCGATGTTCTGGCTGGTTTTATCACCGGGCTGCTCGCGCGTGGGTTTGCCCCGATGCAGGCCGCTGAAACAGCGGCTTGGTTGCATGTGGAATGCGCGCGTGCGTTTGGCCCGGGGCTTATCGCTGAAGACTTGCCCGAGTTGCTTCCTGAAGTTTTCAAACAACTTAATATATGATTATTAGGCGAGATTTGGCCGATCCACCCGATCTTCGGCAGCATTTGGCCGACGGGTTTGCGGTGTCATCAAATCGAGTGTTTGCCAGACGCATAGCCGGGCGTCAGAATTCTCTTGGAGGGGGTCTCCGGCTGCGGTCTTCCTGCAGATAATGCGTTGATTAAAATAGGAATTACTTCTGACTTTCCTGCTCTGAGTGGCGGACATGCAATACTTTGAAAGTATCGCAAGAGGCCTCTGGAGCCATGGCGACATGCGCGCGATTGATGAGCAACGAAAGCCGGAATTTTCAAGGTGAATGAAATGACCCAGAAACTAAAACTGTTCTCTATAGCTGCGATGTTGGTTGCGACAACGGCAATTCCCGCGGCAGCGGAACTGAAATACAACAACAACAGTGGCGGTTACGTTCTGTTGTACGGACAGCTCGATCCGGTGATCGTCTCGGTCGATGACGGCGAGGAAACGGAAACGCGCTTGCTGGACAATGACCTGTCCAACAGCCGCGTCGGCCTGCGGCTGATGCAGCCCTATGGCAGCAATGAATTCATGTTCCGTTTTGAAACCGGACTGGGTCTGCCGAGTACGGGAACGGCCAACCAGAATGGAACCAACAATGACGGATGGTCACGGGAAGACATCCGACATGTCGATTTCTCGTTAAAAGGGGGATACGGCAAGTTCTCGGCCGGGCAGGGGAGCATGGCGTCGGACGGTGCGGCCGAGGTTGACCTGTCTTATGTTGGAACGGCTTTGTATTCCTTTACGAACGACGAAAACGGTGCGTTTTTCTATCGCGGCACGGACGGTGTACTAAGCGGTATCACCGTCGGTGACTCGGCCAGTAACTTTGATGGCGCTCGCCGTGGCCGGATCCGTTACGACACCCCCGACTTCAACGGTTTCTCAGCGGCAATTGCCTATGGTCAAAACATTCTGTCCAGCAGCGACGATGATGACTACTACGACATCGCGGTTTCTTACGGCAATACTTTCGCAAATGGCGTGGAGTTTGCCGCAAGCGTGGCCTATGCGGTGCGGGATTTCGACAATAGCTCGGGTGAACGCAAAGACACGATCGGGTCCGCTTCGGTTTTGCTGCCCAGCGGTTTCAGCTTTACGGCGGCTTTGGGTACGCGTGACGACACTGCCACCGGTGCCAGCGACCCGGACTATTGGTACACCAAACTGGCCTATGAAGGGGACTGGGTGTCCTGGGGGAAAACCGGTGTCGGAATCGACTATTTCGATGGTTCGGATTTCGAAAACGACGGGTCCAGCACAAAATCTTGGGGTGTCGCTGTCGTTCAGCGGATCGACAGCATCAACACTGATGCGTACTTGAAATATCGCAACCATGACTTCGACGATACGGTCGACTTTGACAAGAACGAAGCCTGGGTTCTGGGGGCGCTCTGGAAGTTCTGATCCCGACCTTCTTGGGAATAGGCGCCCCGGGGCAGTCCGGGGCGTTTTTTTGTTCAAATCGACGGCAAAACAAGGCTGATCCGGGCTTTGCCCCCTTGCACGCGGGCGGCTTGGCAAATAGAAGGCGTCAAATTTGCCCGGCGCGCCGTTTTGCGCGCCCCGAATCCTATGGGGACTACCATAATGCAGGTTACCGAGACGCTGAACGAAGGTCTGAAACGCGGCTACAACATCGTTGTGACCGCAGCCGAGCTGGACGACAAGGTTAACGAAAAACTGACCGAAGCACAGCCTGAAGTCGAGATGAAGGGCTTCCGCAAAGGCAAGGTGCCGATGGCCCTGCTGAAAAAGCAGTTTGGTCAGCGCCTGCTGGGCGAAGCGATGCAGGAAAGCATCGATGGTGCCATGAACAAGCACTTTGAAGACAGCGGTGAACGCCCTGCACTGCAGCCCGACGTCAAGATGACCAACGAAGATTGGAAAGAAGGCGACGACGTTCACGTCGAGATGTCTTATGAGGCGCTGCCGGAAATCCCCGAAGTTGATCTGAAATCGGTCGAGCTGGAAAAGCTGATTGTCAAAGCAGACGATGAGGCCGTCGAAGAAGCGCTGAAAAGCCTGGCAGAAACCGCGCAGGACTTCAAAGCGCGCCGCAAGGGGTCCAAAGCCAAAGACGGTGATCAGGTTGTGATCGACTTTGTTGGCAAAGTGGACGGCGAAGAATTCGAAGGTGGTTCGGCCGAAGACTACCCGCTGGTTCTGGGCTCGAACAGCTTCATCCCCGGCTTTGAAGAGCAGCTGGTCGGTGTGAAGGCCGAAGAAGAAAAAGACGTGAACGTCAGCTTCCCAGAAGAATACGGCGCCGAAAACCTGGCCGGTAAGGACGCTGTTTTCACCTGCACGGTGAAAGAAGTGAAAGAGCCGGTTGCTGCCGAGATTAACGACGAGCTGGCCACCAAGTTCGGTGCCGAAGATCTGGCTGGTCTGAAAGCTCAGATCGCTGAGCGTCTGGAGGCAGAGTATTCCGGTGCGTCGCGTGCGGTCATGAAGCGCGCGCTGTTGGACGCGCTGGACAAGATCGTTTCCTTCGACCTGCCGCCGTCGTTGGTTGAAGCCGAAGCCAAGCAGATCGCTCACCAGCTGTGGCACGAGGAGAACCCGGAAGTGGAAGGCCACGACCACGCCGAGATCGAGCCCACCGACGAGCACAACAAACTGGCCGAGCGCCGCGTGCGTCTGGGCCTGCTGCTGGCCGAGCTGGGTCAGAAGGCCGAGGTTGAAGTCACCGATGCCGAGATGACGCAGGCGATCATGAACCAGGCGCGTCAGTACCCAGGTCAGGAACGTCAGTTCTTTGAGTTCGTGCAGCAGAACGCTCAGATGCAGCAGCAGCTGCGCGCGCCGATCTTCGAAGACAAAGTCATCGACTACATCGTTGAACTAGCTCAGGTTGCCGACAAAGAAGTCAGCAAAGACGACCTGCAGAAAGCCGTAGAGGCACTGGAAGAGGAGTAATCCTCTTCCGCCCCCTGGCCACGGGGCACAAAAAAAGGCGGAGCCGTCTGACAATCAGACGGCTCCGGTGGGTGGCTTTTGATCTTATGAGGTGAGGGGGTCAGGCCTCATGAGCAAAAGCACGGGGGGTACTCAGCAGAGCAGTCTTTTGCTCTGGCGTGAAACGATCTGACAGCGCTTCGATCAGTTTAAGCACGTCTTTGACTTCGTCTTTCGATTTTGCTGAATGCATCTGTTCGACGAAGTATTTCTCAAGCTCGGTCAGCGGTTGGTGATCGACATTAGCGGGTTTTTCGGCCTTGCCGAGCGCGAACAGACTCAGCGCCTGTTCTTCGGTCAGGAAGACGTCATGTTCGATTCCCGCATAGTCCCGAATGCCCGAAATTCGTTCATCCGAGCAATCCATCAACGCCGCCATCGCAACCACTTTGCCCATTGGTTTTGCACTACCGAGGTAATCATACGGGGCATTGCCCGACCGTTGCAGAACACGGTTCATAATTGGGTCAATCACAGCGATCGAGTCCAGTACGCCTGCGGTTTTGGCGTATTCGAACGAGCCGATCATGACCTCACTGGTCACATAGGACACTGAATTTTTGCCGCGCCCTTGGCCCAGTCGTTTGGTGTCGACACAGAACCGGGTCGCTTCCCAGACCTGTGAACTGCGCAAGGGCGGTTCACCGTCCAGAATAGAATTGAAGACATCCGCAAGCATGTGTGGACCTGTGGTCTGCAACAGGCGCATACACCCAACGACTTCCCCCTCGTCGTTGATGCTGACCACGTGTGCAGGATTCAGGTCGTCGAACATATCGCGTTCACGGCCGTCTACTATGTTGACCTCCCAGCCCAAACGATCGCCGAACACGCGGGCTCGTAGTTTGAACATTTCGTCCAGGACATCACTAAACATATGCTGGTTGATACCATCAATTACGATGATCATTTCCATCCCCCTACAGTCTGGTTACCGTGACTCGAGAGTTAACCATGTCGCGGGCGGAAACTATTGGGGGTTTCCCGTATTTTTTCGATTTTTTGCTTATCCTGGGGCGATTAAGCCCAAACCTATCGCCCGGCCAATGGCCTGAGGCGTGGTTAACGCGCCCAGTTTTTCGCGGCCAGAGCGCATGTGAACCTCGACGGTTCGGTGGGAAATCGACAAAATATCACCAATATCTTGCTGCGATTTACCCTCAGCGACCCATTGAAGGATCTCTTTTTCGCGTGTCGAAAGGGCGGGCAGGTACAATGCTTTGGCCAGAACCCCGGACTGCATAACCGTATCATGCGCATGCACAGCGGCCATTTGCAGGTCGCCCATAACTTCTCTTTTGAGCGACTCCCATTCAGCATCTGAACAATCGCGGGTCACGCTTAGTATTCCGCATTCGCCGTAAGGGCCGCGGACAGGAACGGTTAAACCACGCGGGGTAATGCCGAAGTCATGTGCATCGCGGAAAACGGCATTAAATTTTTCGTCGTGATTGAAACGGCCCCAATCGACCGGTGCAATGCTGAGAACCGACTGGTAAATTGTTGGATCAAAATGGTGGTATCCATGGCTGCCGTAATGGATTTTCCATTCGTCAGGGTAATTCGCATACCCCTGAACGTCACCTTTCACAGGATTTAAAGTGGCATAAGACGCATAGTCAAAGCCGAGTTCCTCGCAGACCGAGTTGATTATGTCTGCGGTCGACTTTTCCTGTTGGTCGAGCGCGGCCAAGTCTATGAGTTTCACCTGTCCAACCTTTTACATAGCGCTTTCCACCCCCCGAAAGCGCACAGTCTGTCCGTATTCAAGCCTACGTTGCGTCAACCGAGGTATTAAGCGCAAGGGAATTGTTAATATCGCACAGGCATAATGCGTACTTAGAGCAACAGAACTGTGTGAATCTGGGGTATTTGGGTGGAATTCCGCCGATTCTGACGCGAATTGGCATCGGATGTTTACGTTCTTTGTACAAGTTGAGCGGGAATTCATTCGGGTACAAGCCCAGTTTCAACCAGCATTCCGCGGGCTTTGGCTTCGGGCCAATACCCTTTAGCGTACAGGAAGATTGCCCTTTGCTGATCGCCATCCGAAAGCAACCAGGCGCCGCGCAGATACTTTCCGGCAAATTCCAGATTGGCATCGGCGTCCAGCAGCCCCTGTGCATTTCCGCTGTAGCCCATAGAGCGTGCCGTCGCAGGAAGGATTTGCAACAGTCCATAATAAGGCCGGTTCACAGCCCACGGGCGATGAGTGCTTTCCCGGATCGCCAGCTTGTGCACAAGCTCGCGGGGGACTTCGTAGTGATCCGCCCACTTATTGATCGAGGCCCGTAACTCAGGCGTTTCGTTGGGGTAGAGAGGGGGATCGAATGCGTCTTGCGACACCGTCTCCGGCCCTCCGCAAGCAGCGAAGGGGATCATCAGCATCATGGCCAGAGCGCTGCGGCGCAGGTAAGCGGTCATCTGTGTACTCCAAATTTCAGGGCGCGATGATAGGAAACGAGTGCCCATCTGCAAGCGTAGGCTTGAGATGTGGCCGAAATTTGCCCGTTTTGCGTGTGCATGAAAAAAGGCCGCACAAATCGGTGCGGCCTTTTCGAAATTCGATTGAACCAGATCAGGCTTTGGCTTCGTCTTCTTCAGCCGGAGCTTCTTCGGCAACCAGCTCTTCATCTTCCGAAGCAGCGGAACCGATATCGTCGAACAGTTCGGCGATTTCGAATTCAGCAGCGGCTTCTTCTTCAGCAGCCAGTTCCTGGATCGATTTGCCCGACGCCTGCAGTTCGGCTTCTTCTTCCGAACGGGCGACGTTCATCTTGATTTCAACTTCGACCTCAGGATGCAGTTTGACTGCGAGCGAGTGCAGACCCAGTTCCTTGATCGGTGCGATCAGGGCAATCTGTTTCTTGTCGACGGTGAAACCAGCCTCGGTTGCTGCGTCTGCGGCGTCACGCGGGGTGACCGAACCGTACAGAGCGCCGGCATCCGATGCCGAGCGAATCACGATGAACTGCTGACCATCCAGCTTTTCAGCCAGTGCTTCAGCTTCTTTTTTGGTTTCCAGGTTGCGGGCCTCAAGCTGCGCTTTCTGGGCTTCGAACGAGGCGACGTTTGCCTCGGACGCGCTCAGCGCTTTGCCTTGAGGCAGCAGGAAGTTGCGGGCGTAGCCGGGCTTGACGTCAACGACGTCGCCCATCTGACCCAGTTTCGCAACGCGTTCCAGAAGGATAACTTGCATGTCAGTCTCTCCTTACTTCACGGCGTAGGGCAGCAGGGCGAGGAAGCGGGCGCGCTTGATAGCACGGGCCAGTTCACGCTGCTTTTTCGCCGAAACGGCGGTGATGCGGGAAGGTACGATCTTGCCACGCTCAGAGATGTAGCGCTGCAGCAGACGGGTGTCTTTATAGTCGATCTTCGGCGCGTTGTCGCCCGAGAACGGGCAGACCTTGCGGCGGCGGAAAAATGGTTTTGCGGCCATGGTTTATGTCCTTTCGTCAGGCGTTGATCAACGGCGCTCGCGGCGGCCTTCGCGCTCGTCGCGCTTCTGCATCTGGACCGAAGGGCCCTCGGCATGCTCGTCGACCTTGATGGTCAGAACGCGCATAACATCATCATGCAGGCGCATCAGGCGCTCCATTTCCTGAACGGCGCCAGCGGGGGCGTCAGTCTTCAGGAACGAATAGTGACCCTTGCGGTTTTTGTTGATTTTGTAGGCCATTGTCTTAACGCCCCAGTACTCGCTTTCGACGACGTTACCGCCGTTGTCCGCCAGAACGGTGCCGAAATGTTCGACAAGGCTTTCTGCCTGCGCGTTGGACAGGTCCTGACGCGCGATCATTACATGCTCATACAGCGGCATGTGTACTCCTGTTTCTATCAAGGCGCATTTCATAGGCGAGGCCATTTTTCCTTCGCGACCCTGCCACGAGAGGCTGCGCGATTCATAAGATTTGCGAAGGATGGCCTCATATACACGTTTGAGCGCGAGGGGCAAGCCCCGCCACAGACGCCTTGGCGGTGTCGTGCTATTAACATCCAATTAACATTGCGCTGCCCAATTCCTGACGCTTTTCGGCTCAAAGTTGTTTTTCATACCGGGGACTATCCGGAACTACCGGACCCAGAACGGCAACCTGAAAAACAGGGTGAGAGAGATGACCGCGATGAATACGAATGCATTCGAAGAGTCCGCAACCTCAGCGAACTATGAGAAATCTGTACCAGTTCTGATCACCTTTGCACCGAACTGGAAGGTTCGGATGGTACTGGCCCGCGTCCTGGGCGCCTTTCTGATCGTGATGGCGTTTTCCATGTGGTTGGTGGCCGGTTCCGCAATGGCCGCCGAAGTCTGGCCAATCAAGCTGGCTGCGTCACTTATGTTTCTGCTGGTCGGGGTTAGCCTGCTGACGATTCAGCTGCTGGATGCCCGCCCGGATGCTTATTTCGATCCGATCCGCCGCGAGGTTCGGGTTCTGCAAAAGAACGAAAACGGCCGCCCGCAGACCGTTCTGCGCCGCAGCTATGACACCTTGGGTGGTGCTCGCTTTGCCGACGATCAGGTCGAATTGTACGATGTCGATGGCAGCCTGCTGATGAAACTGCCGCTGCAATCGGCGGATGTCAGCCGAGCGCTCAAGGGGCAACTCAGTGGAAGCGTAACAATCTTCGCGTGAAATTTATTCTGTTCATCTAGGAACAGAAACTGTTAGAGAATAATACTTGTGTGCTGCCCTTGGGCAGCACATTTTTGTTATCGAGCAACCCATTCGGGTTGCATCCATAATTTTTCGGAGATTGTTATGAAATCCACCCTTCTTGCTGCTGCACTGGCCGTTTCGGCAACTTCGGCGTTTGCCAGCGCCGAGAAATACGTTTTGGACCCCAGCCACAGCCAGGTCGTCTTCAGCTATAACCACCTGGGTTATTCCACCACGACCGGCATGTTCTCGGGCTTCGAAGGCGAGATCATGTTTGACCAAGAAGACCCTGCGGCATCCAGCGTTTCTGTTTCGATGCCCGTGATTGAAATGATCACCGGTTGGAAGCCACGCGAAGATCACTTCATGACCGAAGATTTCTTTGGCGCCGCCGAAGGTGACCTGGTCACCTTTACTTCGACTGGTATCGAAGTCACCGGTGAAAACACGGCCAACATCACCGGCGATCTGACCATGAACGGCGTGACCAAGTCGGTCGTTCTGGATGCCAAGTTGAACCAGGTGTCCGAACACCCAATGGCGAAAAAGCCGTGGGCGGGTTTTGACGCGACCACCACGCTGGTACGTAGCGATTTCGATCTAGGACAGTTTGCGCCTTTTGTCGGTGACGAAGTCGAAGTCCGGATCTCGGTCGAAGCAGTTAAGGCTGAATAAGTCGCTCGCGATCTTCTGAACAAAACCGCCGAGGCACGTCGCCTCGGCGGTTTTTTTATTCGGCTCGTTGCGCGACCAGTTCCACAGAAACTGCAACCACAAAGGCCAGCGAGTCCTCGCCGGGCATGGATTTGCCAACATCAAAATCCAGCCGGTTCAATTCCAACACCCCGGACATCGCGGCGGTGTTGTCCTGAAGATCAAGTGTGAAAGGCAGCACCACATCCATAGTTTTGTCGCGGATGGTCAGCGGACCGCGGGCCTCGTACCCGGTGTCGGTCTTGTAGAGGTCGGCCTTGAACTGGGCGGTCGGGAATTGGGTGCTGTCAAAGAAATCGGCCCCCATGGCCTGATCCGTAACCGTTCCAAGGCTCAGCGAAGGGATCGCGATTGTGACGTCAACTGTACCGGCTAGGCCCGGCTCAGATGGGTCTTCAAAGGCAATTGCTGCGGTCCAATCGGCGAATGTGCCGGTCACCGGGCTGCCCAGTTGGGTAATGGTAATGGACAGTGTGCCTTCTTGCACCTGCCAGTCCGATTGCACTTCAGACAGTTCTGCGGTGTCGGTTGCGGCGGCGGAGTGATCCGAGAATACGCCCGTGGACCAACCACCCAACAGGACCGCACCCCAAATAGCCAACGCAGCAACAGCGGGTAGGGCAGAGTGATGTTGGTCTGGGGGCTGAGGCACGTCTGAACGGCCGGGCAGCATACGGCGTAGAGTGCTGTCCTTGTCGACCACGTGGTGCTTTAGGGCACCTGCAATGTGCAGGATCAGTGATCCCGCCAGAACCAGAATGAACAGCCAGTGCAGGCCCGCCGTAACCTCGGCGACATAGGGTGACTTGGGTACGAAGGGCAGATTTTGCCCAAAGGGCCACAGGATCGGGGCGAAACCTTCCGCTGCGGCATGGTGCAGCCAGCCAGTCAGGGGAACCAGAACCAGCGAGGCATAGAGCATCCAGTGTACGACCTCGGCGGCGAAGGCTTCGGGTTTGTTGTCTGCGTTCAACAGGCCGGGCTTGGTCTGGGTCATCGCCCATAAGATGCGGGCCAGCGCGACAAAAAAGACGGTGACCCCGACTGTTTTATGGAGCGAGAACAACTGAACCGCCCGAACAAGGTCCTCTTCGGTGGTGGGGATGGACGGATCATAGATTGCGTGGGCCAGATTGTTGGCGAACCATCCCAGCGGCAGGGCGGTAAAGATCAGCAAGGCGGTCAACCAGTGAAAGGTCTTGGCCACACTGCCATAGCTGGAAAAGGTGTTGGTCGAGGGCATTGGTTGCTCCGTACTGGGGTGGCTGCGTTCAACCTAAAGCCATGGGATCAGGACGCAATAGCGAGCCACGCACAGCAAAAGTGCCAGATTGCAGAGGTCAGGCAGTGCTTGTGCCGCGCCCGCGCACGGTTTACACCCCGCCGCAACCTAACGTCATCCAAGAGGTCGCAATGACACGCGCATTCGTTTTTCCGGGGCAGGGTGCCCAAACTATCGGGATGGGCAAGGCTCTGGCCGAGGCTTATCCGGCTGCTCAGGCTGTGTTCGACGAGGTCGACGAGGCGCTGGGTGAAAAGCTGAGTAGCCTGATCTGGGAAGGTGATATAGCGGATCTGACGCTAACGCAGAACGCGCAGCCTGCGCTTATGGCGACGTCAATGGCGGTGATGCGCGCGCTGGATGCCGAAGGTGTTTCGGTTACTGACGCAGCATTTGTAGCCGGTCACTCGCTGGGTGAGTATTCCGCGCTGGCCGCTGCTGGAGCTTTGTCGGTTGCCGATACTGCCCGCCTGCTGCGCACCCGTGGTCAGGCCATGCAAAGCGCCGTGCCGGTAGGCGAAGGCGCAATGGCTGCCATTTTGGGCTTGGATTTGGACGCCGTCCGCGTCGTGGCCGAGGAAGCCGCGCAGGGCGAAGTCTGTCAGGCCGCAAATGACAATGATCCGACACAAGTCGTGGTTTCAGGCTCCAAAGCCGCCGTAGAGCGTGCTGCCGAGATCGCTAAGGAAAAAGGTGCCAAGCGCGCAGTGATGTTGCCGGTTAGCGCGCCGTTCCATTGCGCTCTGATGCAGCCTGCCGCAGACGTAATGGCAGAGGCGCTGTCAGAGGTTGAAATCAAGGCACCTGCTGTGCCGCTGGTGGCCAATGTGCGGGCCGAGGCGGTCTCGGATCCTAGCCTGATCCGTCAATTGCTGGTCGAGCAGATCACGGGTTCGGTTCGGTGGCGTGAAAGCGTGCAATACATGGCGGCGCAAGGCGTGACCGAGACATGGGAGATTGGCGCAGGTAAAGCGCTGTCAGGTATGGTCCGCAAGATTGATCGGGCCATTGCGGGCAAGGCCGTCAGTACGCCGGAAGACGTGCAAAAGGTCATTCAGGCTGAATCGTAAGTTGAAAACGTCGCAACGGACGCACCAAGAGGGAAACCGAATGTTTGATTTGACAGGTAAGAACGCGCTGATCACCGGCGCTTCGGGTGGTATCGGGGGCGATATCGCACGCGCACTGCATGGCGCGGGTGCCACTGTGGGGTTGTCTGGTACGCGGGTCGAACCGCTGCAAGCACTGGCGGATGAGCTGGGTGAGCGCGCGCATGTATTGCCTTGCAACCTGAGCGACCCCGAAGCAGTTGCAGCGCTGCCGAAGCAAGCCGCCGACGCGATGGGATCCGTGGACGTTCTGGTGAATAACGCGGGCATCACGCGGGACAATCTGTTTATGCGGATGTCGGATGACGAATGGCAAAGCGTGATTGACGTGAACCTGACTGCCACAGCAAAGCTGTGCAAAGGCGTATTGCGCGGCATGATGAAGGCGCGTTGGGGTCGGATCATCAACATCTCGTCCGTGGTCGGCGCGACCGGCAATCCGGGTCAGGTCAATTATGCCGCGTCCAAGGCCGGTATGGTCGGTATGACCAAGTCGCTGGCCTATGAGGTCGCAAGCCGCGGAATCACGGCAAACGCAGTGGCCCCGGGATTCATCACAACTGCGATGACGGATAAGCTGACCGACGATCAGAAATCGGGAATTCTGGGTCAGGTTCCAGCTGGTCGTATGGGCGAGCCGTCAGAAATTGCTGCGGCAGTTCTGTACCTTGCAAGCCCTGAAGCGGGATATATCACAGGAACGACCTTGCATGTGAACGGTGGTATGGCCATGTTGTGAGCGCACACCGGGGCAGGCGCGAAAGCGTTTGCGTCGGGCGTTGTCTGTGCTATAGGCGGCGCATGTATGCGGGGGTCGGCCAGTGGGTCGGCCTTCTACTTTCCCGGCAATCGGGAAACCAAACCGCCCGGACCGGGCAAAATCAAGCCAGCCTGAGCGGGCAAGGGCAGAACCGGGCGCTACGCCCTGAAATGGAATGAGGAATAGACATGAGCGACGTCGCAGATCGCGTTAAAAAGATCGTTGTTGAGCACCTGGGTGTTGAAGAAGACAAAGTGGCAGAAAACGCTTCCTTCATCGACGATCTGGGCGCAGACAGCCTGGACACTGTTGAGCTGGTCATGGCCTTTGAAGAAGAGTTCGGCATCGAAATCCCCGATGACGCAGCCGAGACCATCCAGACCTTTGGCGACGCCGTCAAATTCATCTCTGAAGCGTCCTAAGCGTTTCAAATCCTTAAAAGCGGCGCTTCCGGGCAACGGAGGCGCCGTTTTTTATGCTCGAAACAAATTCACTCTTGCTTGACGCTTTTCCGCTAAGCACTGTCTGAATAGAGGCAATTTTTTCCGAGCGGGCAGGGCATGATACGATCCACCCCGACGATAAACACGGCGCGCTTGATGCTTTGCGCCATGCGTCCCGAAGATTTTAACCGGTTCGCCGAGATCTGGCGCAACCCGTGCATCGTGCGGCATATCGGTGGCAAACCAAGGTCGCGTGGTGAGGCGTGGGATTCATTCCTGCGCAATGCCGGGCACTGGCAGATGGCCGGGTTCGGGCATTGGGCGGTTTTGCAGCAATCGAATCGCCAGATGATCGGTCAGGCTGGTTTTTTCTACGGCAACCGCTCGATGGGTGAAGATTTCGACAGTTACCCCGAAGCCGGATGGATTTTGGTACCCGAAGCGCAGGGGCAGGGTTTGGGCATAGAAGCGGCCCAAGCGGCGCATGATTGGTTCGACCGCATCATGCCTGGGCCCTTGGTTGCAATGGTAAATTCGGCCAATGCCGTCTCGCAGAAACTGGCTGAGAAGCTGGGATATGTGCCGATGCGCGAAGATAAGTACAACGGGTCTGATGTTGTATTGCTGCGCCGGAATGGCCCTCCGAAACGTCACTAGTTTTCAATCGCGGCAATGCCGCAAAATGTCCTCAGTTTGCCGAAACTGGTAAAATCCGGGATCGGTCCGGTGTGTATGGTACACTGGATTGACATGCGATTGAGCGAAGGAGCGGGCTCATGAGGATTTACCCTACTATGGAACTGCAGAACGGCCGGTGCGTGACGCTGGACAAGGGCCGTCTGGACAATGCCATGATCTGGCACGTGGACCCGGTTGAAACAGCGCGCAGCTGGTCGGCCGCCGGGGCCGAATGGATGCAGCTGACGGATTTCGACGCGATCGAAGGCCGTGACACCAATGCCGAGCTGGTGGAGGAAATCATCCGCTCGGCTGAAATGCCGGTGCAATTGGCCGGTGGGATGCGCGCGCGCGAACATGTCGAACATTGGATCGACAAAGGGGCCGGGCGGGTCGTCATCGGTACCTTGGCTGCGCGCGACCCGATCTTGGTAAAGGAATTGGCCAAGTTTTATCCGGATCAGATCGTTCTGGCGGTTGATGTCTGGCAGGGCTTTGTCATGACCGAAGGTTGGCGCAGTCAAAGCGCCTTTACCCCCGAAGCCTTTATCGAAGCGTTCGCGGACACCCCGTTCGCGGGTATTGTGGTGACGGATATCGACAGTGACATGGAAGATGTCGAAGCGCAGTTGGGGCTGATCTCGGGTCTTGCGGAAAAGTCCCGTACCCCCGTTATCGCCAGCGGTGTGGTGCGCACGGCGGACGATATCTCGCGCTTGGCCTATATCCACAACATCTCGGGCGCGATTGTCGGGCGGGCGCTGTTCCGCAAATCGCTGAGCCTGGAAGATGCGCTGGAAGTTGCCAAAACCGCGCACGAGCCAGTGGCGCAGTTCCAGTAAAAGACAAGTCACCCGGAAATCGCCTTTTGCCCCGTGCGGGCAGAAGGCGGTTTTTCATTTCTGAACCCTTCCAAGGGTGACAGGCGGATTTTCTATCGGTTTTGGCGGGATGATGCCGGAAGGGATTGCGCCGTGGCTCTTGCCCCCGGCCCCCACGCCGGGGTATGAGCGGTTCTCAAATAGGAAGCAGGCAAGAGGCATTTCATGCGCAGAGTCGTTGTAACCGGTCTGGGATTGGTCACTCCGTTGGCCAGTGGGGTCGAGGAAAGCTGGTCACGGCTGCTGGACGGAGAATCCGGCGCGGGCCCGATCACGCAGTTCGATGCTGAGGCGAGCGGGGTCACCACGACCTATGCCTGCGAAGTGCCCCGTGGCGATGGTACGAACGGTACGTTCAATCCCGACGATTGGATGCCACCGAAAGAGCAGCGCAAGATTGAGGACTTTATCCTGTATTCCATCGCTGCGGCTGATATGGCCTGCCAGGATGCGAATTGGCTGCCTGAGAATGAAGAAGATCGCCTGCGCACTGGGGTTCTGATCGGCTCGGGTATCGGTGGGCTGGGTTCTATCGCGAACACGGCCAATCTGATCCGTGACAAGGGTCCGCGCCGCGTGTCGCCCTTCTTTATCCCTGGCGCGCTGATTAACTTGGCCTCGGGTCAGGTCTCGATCCGTCATGGGTTTAAAGGGCCGAACCATTCGGTTGTTACCGCCTGTTCGACCGGAGCACATGCCATTGGCGATGCCAGCCGTATCATCCGTGCCGGTGACGCGGATGTCATGGTTGCAGGTGGCGGCGAGGGTTGCATCTGTGAGATTGGCATTGCGGGCTTTAACGCGTGCAAGGCGCTGTCGACCAAGTATGCCGACGACCCTAAGAAAGCCAGCCGCCCTTATGACGTCGACCGCGACGGGTTCGTAATGGGTGAAGGCGCAGGCATTGTCGTGCTGGAAGAATACGAACATGCCAAGGCGCGCGGTGCGAAGATTTACGCCGAGGTTCTGGGCTATGGCATGTCCGGTGACGCCTATCACATCACCGCACCGTCCGAGGACGGCGACGGGGCAGAGCGTTCCATGAAAGCCGCACTGCGCAGTGCCGGGCTAGAGCCAAAGGATCTGGATTATATCAACGCGCATGGGACTTCGACCATGGCGGATACGATCGAGCTGGGCGCGGTGGAGCGTCTATTGGGCGATCATGCGGGCAACGCAACCATGTCTTCAACCAAATCGGCCACGGGTCACTTGCTGGGCGCGGCTGGCGCGATCGAGGCGATCTTCTCGATCCTGGCGATCCGCGATCAGGTGGCTCCGCCGACGATCAACCTGGACAACCCGGCGGTTGAGACACCGATTGACCTGGCGCCGAATGCCAAACGCGAGCGTGAGATCAACGTGGCCTTGTCGAACTCGTTCGGGTTTGGCGGCACCAATGCCAGCGTGATCTTCGGAAAGGCCAGCTAAATGTGGCGGGCTTTGGCATCAAACGCGCTGACCATCCTGGTGGTCGGCCTGTTTCTGATCGGCGGTCTGATCCTTTGGGGGCAATCGCAGTACAAGGCCGAAGGCCCGCTGGAAACCGCCATGTGCCTACAGGTGAAAAGCGGCTCGAATATGACTCGCGTCAGCCAGCAGCTTGCAGATGAGGGTGCCATCAGCAGCGCCATGATCTTCCGGATGGGTGCGGATTACACTGACAAGGCGCAGCAGCTGAAAGCGGGCAGTTTTCTGGTTCGCGAAGGCGCATCGATGGCGCAGATCATCGACGATATCACCAGCAGCGGTGCCAGCACCTGTGGATCCGAGATTGAATATCGCGTTGGTGTCACACGGGTACAGACCCGCGTGCGAGAGCTGAACCCGGCCACCTTGGAGTTTGTCGAAATTGCGAGTTTCGAGGCTGGTGAAGAGGAAGCCCCTGCTGAATACGTTGAAAAACGTCAGGACTCCGATACGCGGTATCGTGTTTCGGTGGCTGAGGGCGTGACCTCTTGGCAGGTGGTCGAGGCGCTTAAGGGCATTGACGCCCTGACCGGTGAGGTGTCCGAAATTCCGGCCGAGGGCATGTTGGCGCCCGACAGCTATGAGCTGGCCCCAGGTGATGACCGGGCCGCTGTGTTACAGGACATGCAGACGAAGCAACAGTTGCGGATCAACGCGGTTTGGGAAAGCCGGCAGAACGATTTGCCGATTAGCAGCCCAGAGGAGATGTTGATCCTTGCCTCGATTATAGAGAAAGAGACCGGCGTTCCACATGAGCGCGGCCAAGTGGCCAGTGTGTTCGTGAACAGACTTGAAAAAGGCATGAAGCTGCAGACAGACCCGACAGTGATCTATGGTGTCACCAAGGGACAAGGTGTGCTAGGCCGTGGCCTGCGCCGCAGTGAGTTGCGCCGTGCAACCCCTTGGAATACTTATGTGATTGACGGTTTGCCGCCCACGCCGATCGCCAATCCTGGCCTCGCGAGCCTTGAGGCCGCAGTGGCCCCAGACAGTACAGACTATGTGTTCTTTGTTGCAGACGGAACTGGCGGGCACGCGTTTGCGGAAACTCTGGAAGAGCACAACCGCAACGTCGTCAAATGGCGAGAAATAGAAGCTGAGAGAAACAGCTCGAGCAACTAAGAAAAGGGCCGCGTCAAAAAACGCGGCCCTTTCTTTTTCTTATGCAGCGGGACGTCTGCGGGGGCGGCGACGTTTTGACGACGCAGGTTTCGACGTCGAATTCGCTCCGTGCGGTTTGCGCCCCCGGAACCCACCACGATTGCGCGGTTTTTTGGGCTCGGCGTATTCAGGCATGGTACCGCTGGCGACCGGAATTTCGATCTTCATCAGCTTTTGAATCTGCAGCAGCTGGTCCAGCTCATCGGGCGCGCAGAAGGCAATGGCTTCGCCTTCACGACCGGCACGGGCCGTGCGGCCAATGCGATGGACATAATTGTCTGGCACCTCGGGCAGGTCATAGTTGATCACATAGGCGACGCCGGGAATGTCGATGCCACGTGCCGCCACGTCGGTGGCAACCAGTACATTGATCTCACCGGCGCGGAACGCCTTGATTGCGCGATCGCGCTGTCCTTGGCTTTTATTTCCGTGGATCGATGCCGCGTTGAAGCCATCGGCCACAAGGCCTTTCATCAGCTTTTCTGCGCCGTGTTTTGTGCGGGCGAAGACCAACGTCAGGGCGTCCATGTCAGCGGACAGAATTTCGCGCAGTTTTTGCGGCTTTTCTCCTCGGCTGAGGAAATGCACAGACTGCGTAATCTTGTCTGCCGCCTTACCCGGAGGTGAAACCTGTACCCGCTGCGGGTTGGTCAGGTAGGATTGGCTGAGTTCCTCCATCTGCTTCGGCATGGTGGCGGAGAACAACATGGTTTGACGCGGTGTGCCCAGTGCAGGTGCGATTTTACGCAGGGCGTGGATAAAGCCCATGTCCAACATCTGGTCAGCTTCATCCAACACCAGATGACGCACTGAACTGAGGTCAACGGCACCGCGTTCCATCAGGTCGATCAGGCGGCCCGGCGTAGCGACCAGAATATCAGTGCCTCGCGACAGGAACGAGATCTGTTTGCCAATGGATTGTCCGCCAACCACAGTGGCCACGCGCAGTTTCGTCTTTTGCGTCAGATTGCGCAGGCTTTCCGCGATCTGGTTCACCAGTTCGCGGGTGGGGGCGAGGATCAAAGCCTTCACCGTTTTCGGCGCAGGTTTGCCCGGTTGCGCCAGCAGATGATCAATCAGAGGCAAGCCAAAGGCCAAGGTCTTGCCGGTGCCAGTCTGGGCCAGCCCAAGAATATCATGCCCGTTCAGCGCCAGCGGAATGGCCTGGTTTTGGATCGGCGTAGGTTGGGTAAAATTGGCGCGTTTCAGCGCGTCGTTCAGGGCGGGCGCGAGGCCCAGCATGTCAAAGTCGAACAAATAACTATCCTTTGCAGCCCTCGGTATTAACCCAAAGGCAAGTCGTCACGGGCCGCATCTGCGACCGGCAGGGGTTGTACGAGACCTCGGGAAATGCAGGCGGCTCCTGCACCATCCGGTCGTCGCATCAAGAACCCTGCGTGATGGGGAACTATGGGTGGATCGGGCGCTGTGGGGCTGTTGATGGCCCGATTGCTCACGCGGCAGCGCTGTTTCATGGGCACATGCGGGTTGAGAGGTCGAATGTCAAGCTATTGGGCAGGGTTTTCTATGTCCTGTACGACGGTGTTGCTTGATTACTGACCCAACCCGACGGCCTGATGGATGGCAAAACCGGTTTTGACCGCGCGATAGGTCGGGAAGGGCATCCGCCCCGAGGTCTCAATATCGCGCTGGATCCAGTCGTGATCCTCTAACTGATGCAATGAGGCGGATAAGGCACGATCGGTGATGGTGATCAGATCCGACCTGATCGCCGAAAAGCGATGCGGGGTGCCGGTTAGGGCCAGGATAGGAACGGTCCACGACTTTCGAAGAAGCTTGTGCGTGGCGTCATCCGGGGCAACCTGAATGATCGCGCTGGCGATACGCGCGGCTTGGGTGCCTGCGGGGGTGAGGCGAAATTCGGGGCGTAGGGGATGGCCATGGCCGGGGTTACGCTCGAGCAGTTCGAGTTGGACGAGGTGATCGAGACTGGCCGCGAAGGCCGTTCGACTGGCGCTGGTTGCGGCGAGTAAAGGGGCTTGTCGCCCAGAAACACCGGAATGCATCAGCGCCAGAATGTTCAGTGACCATGCGCGGGAGGTGAGCTTGACAAGTAGAGTTATGTCCATAAAGTATAGTAACTATATTTAAATACAAAGGAAAGTTCCATGCCGCATGTTTCGTTAAAAAACACGATCACGTTTGCGATTTCAGTCAGGGATCGTCACGTCAGTGCGGATTGGTATCGTGACATGCTTGGGTTCGAACTTACCCATCACATCGATGAAGCCGGGTGGAGCGAAATGCGCACCAACGTGGACGGAGTGACATTGGGTCTGGGAGAACAGGCCGAGCCGTCACCGGGCAATTGCGTTCCGGTCTATGAAGTTGGTGATATTGCCACGGCGCGTGGTGCGCTGGAAGCTGCCGGGGTGGCGTTTGATGGCCCGACGGAAACGATCGAGGGGATGGTCAGCACGGCCACATTCTATGATCCGGATCGCAATGCGATGATGCTGGCGCAAGATTTGACGGGCGGTTAATCTTAACACAGCGTACGATTGTTGTTGCGTTCGATGTTGCGTAACACATTGACTTTGCGTTCTTAATCACGTAGAAGTTATGTCATGCTAGAAGAAGTGGGCGACGGCCCCGGGGCGACCCGGTGGCCGTTTTTCGTTTCTCTCGTGCGGAGAAAACTCACGCATGAGGTCACAGGCAAACATGACTTTGATTACCCCGGAAGAGCGGATTTCTCAGACGGCTGACTTGTTGCAGTCCCTTGAAAGATCCATTCGCGATCTGCGCCAAGCAGCGGAAGAACTGCGCCAGCAGATTGGTGCCGGGGAGGATGCAGACCTTGCCGGAGCAGGCAAGCAACTGGGGCAGCTAGAGGGGCTGATCCGAAGTTGTCAGAAAGTGGAGACAAGCTTTGTCGAACAACATCACAGACAAGCCGGAATTGCCCAAGGAGGGTATGCGCTCGACCTTGAGCGCGCTCGATTTGAAATCGGGTGCAGGTTGGCTCGCCTCCGCAGATGCTGCGGTTCGGGAGAGATTTCTGAGTGAGATCGGGGAGGGGGGGCTGTGTGCCCTCCCTTTCCTGTTTGAGTTTTGGGCGCTGCCGCATCAGTTGCCGCCCGAGGGTGATTGGCGATCCTGGGTGATCATGGGCGGACGTGGCGCGGGCAAGACACGGGCTGGATCCGAATGGGTGCGGTCGATGGTCGAGGGGGCGAAACCGCTGGATCGGGGTGAGGCCCGCCGTGTGGCTTTGGTTGGAGAGACCTTCGATCAGGTGCGCGATGTCATGATTTTTGGTGACAGCGGGATATTGCGATGTTCGCCCCCGGACAGGCGACCCAGTTGGAAGGCATCTGAACGCAAGTTGATCTGGCCCAATGGGGCTGAGGCACAGGCATTTTCGGCAAATGATCCCGAAGGGTTGCGGGGACCCCAGTTCGATGCAGCTTGGGTGGATGAACTGGCCAAATGGAAAAAGGCCGGGGAAACCTGGGATATGCTGCAATTTGCGCTGAGATTGGGTGAGCGGCCGCGGGTCTGTGTGACGACCACGCCGCGGAATGTGAAGGTTTTGAAGGAGTTGCTGGCGTCGCCTTCAACGGTGCACACGCACGCGCCGACCGAGGCGAACCGGGCAAATCTGGCCGCATCGTTTCTGGACGAAGTGCGCGCGCGCTATGCAGGCACGCGGCTGGGACGGCAGGAGTTGGATGGCGTATTGCTGTCGGATGCCGAGGGGGCGCTCTGGACCGGTTCGATGCTCGAGGCGGCACGGTGCGCGCAGGTGCCCGAATTGGATCGCATCGTGGTGGCGCTGGACCCGGCTGTGACGTCTGGTTCAGATGCGGATGCCTGCGGGATCGTGGTCGTGGGGGCTCAGGTGCAGGGGTCGCCCGAGGAGTGGCGCGCCTATGTGCTGGCCGACCGCACGGTGCAGGGTGTTGGCCCGGCGGGCTGGGCGCAGGCGGCGATTGACGCGATGGATGAGTTCGGGGCCGAACGGCTGGTGGCCGAGGTCAATCAGGGCGGGCAACTGGTCGAAGAGGTTGTGCGGCAGGTGGACCCTCTGGTGCCCTATCGCGCGGTTCGGGCCTCCCGCGGCAAGGTCGCCCGGGCCGAGCCTGTAGCGGCGCTGTACGAACAGGGGCGTGTGGCGCATGTCTCGGGGTTGGATGCGCTGGAGGAACAGATGTGCCAGATGACCGCGCGGGGCTTTGAGGGGCAGGGCTCGCCCGACCGGGTCGACGCGCTGGTCTGGGCGCTGCATGAGCTGGTGGTGGGGCCTGCGGGGGCGTATCGGCGGCCTAGGGTGCGGAGTTTGTAGCCGCAGCGAATAGGGAACATTGACTGCACTCCCGAATAGGTTGCAGATGCGCAGAAGTTTTTCATGCGTAGGAGCAAATTGTGACCGCTGGTTCTTCTACCCTTTCGCTGTCAGGTCTACCTATCGGCTTTGAGGCCACAGGTGCCGATGCACTATTGGAACTGTTTCGCAAAGAACGCGACCCGGACCTCTGGCATTTATGCGTGACCAAAATGAACCCTGATACGGGGGCGGTCTATTCGCTGGGTACTTGGCTGATTAAACAACCCGACGTCGATAGAGCGACAGTCATGTTTTTGTTGAACATGTTTTATTGGGGCGTCGAACGCAACGGTGAACAAATTTATCCCGTTTACGCCGGCGATAACAACCACGAACGGGAGGCTTTCGATCTTGCTATTGATCGTCTACGTCGTGACGATTTTTCTCGCGCAGAACTGAACACTCCAAGACTTTTCAAAGCAAACGAAGTCGAGGCAAGAGACTTTGAACCCAAAGTGCTTTTGAACGGTCAATCGGGACGTGAGCCCAAAACACCTTGGAAGGTGTTTGATGAACAGGCAGTGGTATATGATCCTCATGATACCATCATCTCAAAGTATGCGATGTACTAATAGTCGCTCAACCCAAACTCTAGAAAACCCGAAAAAATGGCAGCGGGGCACCGCTGTCATAAAAGTTATTGCATTGAGTTAATCAGCCCAAGCCGTATTCACTAAGACCCGTTGCCCAAACCCCGTACGCCCCATTCCCGCGGCTTAAACTTCTTTCCCTCATAAATCCTTTCAACAAGCCGGGCAGAGCGGCGGCAGAAAGGAGCACAGATGGTATTCGATTTCTTGCGTCGTGGATCGGCTGGCGAGGCGCCCGAGGTGAAGGCGAGCGCGGCGGGGCCTGTGGTGGCGTGGCAGACGGGCGGGCGCGTGGCGTGGAGCCCGCGGGACGCGGTATCGCTGACGCGGACGGGGTTTTCGGGGAACCCGGTGGGGTTTCGCTCGGTTAAGTTGATTGCCGAGGCGGCGGCGGCATTACCACTGGTGTTGCAGGACCGTGAACAGCGCTATGAGACGCATCCGATGTTGACCCTCATGCGTCGTCCGAACGCAGCGCAGGGGCGGGCCGAGTTGATGGAGACCGTGTTCGGTCAGCTACTTCTGTCCGGCAACGCCTATATCGAGGCGGTACAGGCCGAAGACGGGCTGCCGGTTGAACTACATGTGCTGCGCTCGGACCGGATGAGCGTGGTGCCGGGCGCGGATGGCTGGCCCAAGGCGTATGACTATAGCGTCGGTGGCAAGACGCATCGTTTTTCGGCTGAAGTCATCTGTCACATAAAGTCCTTTCACCCGCAGGATGACCACTATGGATTTTCGCCGATGCAGGCGGCGGCTATGGCGATTGATGTGCATAACAGCGCGTCTCGGTGGTCGAAATCGCTGTTGGATAATGCGGCGCGGCCTTCGGGGGCGCTGGTGTGGAAAGGCGATGGCCATGGGGTGATGGCCGAAGATCAATTCCGGCGTCTGTCAGACGAGATTGAGCAGAACTATCGCGGGGCGCGCAATGCTGGTCGTCCGATGGTTCTGGAAGGGGGGCTGGATTGGAAGCCGATGGGCTTTTCCCCTTCGGACATGGAGTTTCAAAAGACCAAGGAAGCCGCCGCCCGCGAGATCGCGCTGGCCTTTGGGGTCCCGCCAATGTTGCTGGGAATTCAGGGCGACGCGACCTATTCGAACTATCAGGAGGCCAACCGGGCGTTTTATCGCCTGACCGTTCTGCCCCTGGTGACGCGGGTGGCGGCGGCAGTGTCAGAGTGGCTCTCGGGCTTTTCTGGCGAGGATTTGATGCTGAAACCCGATCTGGATCAGGTGCCCGCGTTGGCTACCGAACGTGATGCGCATTGGGCCCGCGTCAGTCGTGCCGATTTCCTGACAGATGCCGAGAAGCGGTCTTTGCTGGGGTTGCCGGCACTGGCGGAGGATGCGGATGGCTGAAGGGTATCCGCCATTCGATTGCGCGCCGGGCTTGCGTCTGGCTGCGCATGAACGGGTGGCCGAGATTCAGCATGCGCACCTGTGCAAACGGTTGGATCAGATCGAAGAAATGATGGAGCGGTTAGAGCGCCGGTTGTGGCTGACGGTCTACGGTGTGGCCGCAGTGATCCTGGCACAGGCGTTTCAGTCGTTTTTGTCGGTAACACCATGAGTTCAGAGGCTTACGAGGAGTTGTTCATGGATTTGGAGCATAAGTTTGCGCGGTTCGGCGATGGGCTGTCTGTGTCCGAGGATGCAGTGATCGAAGGTTATGCCAGCCTGTTCGGTCAGGTCGATCAGGGTCGTGACGTGGTGCAGAAAGGCGCCTATCGCGCGTCCCTGGACGGGCTGTTGAAGGCCGGTCAGCGGGTCAAGATGCTGTGGCAGCACGACCCGGCGCAACCAATCGGCGTTTGGGACGAAGTGCGCGAAGACGATAAGGGCCTGTGGGTCAAGGGTCGTCTGCTGGAAAGCACACAAAAGGGTCGCGAGGCGGCGGAGTTGATCCGGGCGGGTGCCATGGACGGTCTGTCGATTGGCTATCGCACTAAGCGAGCCGTGAAGAATGGCAAGGGCCAGCGGGTCCTGACGGAACTGGAGCTTTGGGAGGTATCGCTTGTGACTTTCCCGATGCTGCCCAGTGCGCGGGTGGCGGCAAAGGGGGCGACCCTGGATGCCGAAGAAACCCTGCGCAGTATTGCCGAGGTGTTCAACGACGCCCGGCAGGAGCTGGCGCGACCCTAGCGCGCCTCAAACCCACCCAAGAATGGAAGTGCTGATGAGCAAGACCGAGACCCCGGCCTTGACCGGAGAGGGTGCGCCCCTGGTTCAGGAGGTGAAGCAGGCGATGGCTGGCTTCGTGAATGAATTCAAGGGCCTGAAGGCTGAAGTGAAAACCAAACTGCAACAGACAGAAGAGCGACTGACTATGCTGGATCGTAAATCAACCATCGCGGCACGCCCGCATCTTGCTGCCTCGATCACCGAAGGCGCACCGCACCAAAAGGCTTTTGACGCTTATGTGCGTTCGGGTGACGATGACGGCCTGCGTGGGCTGGATATGGAGGCCAAGTCGCTGACCAGTGCGGTCAACAGCGATGGCGGTTACCTAGTTGATCCGCAAACCGCCGAGATCATCAAATCGGTGCTGAAATCCACCGCCTCGATCCGTTCGATCGCCTCGGTCGTGAATGTCGAAGCGAACTCGTTCGATGTGCTGATCGACCACACCGATGTGGGTGCGGGATGGGCGGATGAGGCCTCGAACGCGAACGAGACTGCGACTCCATCGATTGACCGCATCTCAATCGCGCTGCACGAGCTGAGCGCGCTGCCCAAGGCCTCGCAGCGCCTGTTGGATGACAGCGCCTTTGACGTCGAAGGTTGGCTGGCCGGTCGTATCGCTGACAAGTTTGCCCGCGCCGAGGCGTCGGCGTTTATCAGTGGCGATGGTGTCGACAAGCCGAAGGGCATTCTGGATCACGCCAAGGTTGACAATGACGTATGGGAATGGGGCAATATCGGCTACGTTCCGACAGGCATTGATGGCGGTGTTGAGGCGGATGCCATTGTTGATGTTGTCTATGCGCTGGGCGCGCAGTACCGGGTCAATGGTACTTTCGTGATGAATTCCAAAACTGCCGGCCTGATCCGTAAGTTGAAAGACAGTGATGGTCGCTTCCTGTGGTCTGACGGACTGGCCGCCGGTGAGCCCGCGCGCCTGATGGGTTATCCGGTGCTGATTGCCGAGGACATGCCGGATGCAGCCTCTGACAGTTTCTCGATCGCTTTTGGTGATTTCCAGGCAGGATACACCATCGCCGAACGCCCCGATCTGCGCGTTCTGCGCGACCCGTTCAGCGCCAAACCACACGTCCTCTTCTATGCGACCAAACGCGTCGGCGGCGACGTGAGCGACTTTGCCGCAATCAAACTGGTGAAATTCGGCACTGCCTAAGCGGTGGCGGATCCGGGGGCTGGGTAACCGGCCCCTCGGGCGGCGGGTACGGGCCGGGGTGAGATCCCCTGCGTTGTCTAGCTGCTCCCCTCCGTCCGAGCAACGTGGGGCGGCGCGTGCCTGCCAATTTCCTGAAGTGACGACCCCGGAGGGGGCCGAGATTGCGGAGTGAATGGATGATGTTGATCGAAGAAACCGCCATCGCGGACGCGGCGTTGCCGGTAGATCAGTTCAAGGCGCATCTGCGTCTGGGCGCGGGCTTTGACGAGGGCAGTGTGCAGAACGAGGTGTTGAACGGTTTCCTGCGGGCGGCGATCGCTGCGATCGAGGCGCGCACCGGCAAGGTGCTGATTGAACGCGAATTTTCTTGGAGCCTGAGCGAATGGCGCGATGCTGCAGGCGAGGTGTTGCCGGTAACCCCGGTGGTGACTGTGGGCGCGGTGACAATCCGCGATGCGGCGGGTTTGGAAAGCACAATTGCGCCCGATGCCTATCGGCTGGAACAGGACAGCCAGCGCCCTAGGCTGCGCCCAAAGGGCGCAATGTTGCCGAACATTGCGACAGGCGGCTCGGTGAAAATCACCTTTGCTGCAGGGATGTCGGCAGATTGGGGTGGGCTACCTGCTGATCTGGGTCAGGCAGTTTTGTTGCTGGCCGCGCATTACTACGAATACCGCGACGAGACTGCTTTGGGTGCTGGTTGTATGCCTTTTGGCGTAACCAGCCTGATCCAACGCTATCGCGTCGTGCGCTTTGGCGCAGGGGTGACGCAATGAAGGCGCCGCGATTGAACCGAAAGCTGGTTCTCGAAGCGCCAATCCGAACTGCCGACGGCGCAGGTGGGTACATCGAAACATGGGCCTCGTTGGGTACGGTTTGGGCTGAAGTCACTGCACGCAGCGGGTCCGAGCGTCAGGTGGCCGGGGTGCCAGTTTCGCGCGTGGGTTACCGCATCGTTGTGCGGGGTGCGCCCGAGGGGTCATTGATGCGCCCGTCGCCGGACCAGCGTTTTGCCGAAGGCATACGCCGTTTTGTTATTCGCGCGGTCGCCGAGCGTGACCCGCGTGGCCAGTACTTGACCTGTTTCGCGGACGAAGAGGTGGCGGCATGAGCTATGGCGTTTCAGCGGCCTTGCAGGCTGCGGTGTATAAGCAACTTTCAGGCGATACGCAGGTCAGCACGCTGTCGGGCGGCGCGATCTATGACGCGGTGCCAGCAGGGGCGGTGCCCCAGACTTATGTGACGCTGGGCCCGGAAGAGGTGCGGGATGCCTCGGACCGATCGGGCGCTGGTGCCCTTCATCGGTTCACGGTGTCGGTGATGTCCGAGGCCGCCGGGTTTGGCGCAGCCAAGGCCCTCGCGGGGGCGGTGTGTGACGCGCTTGAGGGCGCGGCATTGACCCTGAATCGCGGGCGATTGGTGGGGCTGTGGTTCGAACGCGCCTCGGCCCGCCGCACGGGAACCGGCGGTGCCATCCGCCAGATCGACCTGAGATTCCGCGCCCGCGTGGAAGATGACTAAGCAATCAACGGAGAGAGCATATGGCTGCCCAGAACGGAAAAGACCTATTGGTCAAAGTGGATATGAACGGCTCGGGCCTGTTCGAGACCATCGCGGGGCTGCGGGCCACGCGGGTCAGTTTCAACGCGGAAAGTGTGGATGTCACCAGCCTGGAAAGTCAGGGTGGTTGGCGCGAGCTGTTGTCGGGGGCCGGGGTGAAGTCCGCTGCGATCTCGGGTTCGGGCGTATTCAAGGATGCAGGCACCGACGAACGCGCACGACAGCTGTTTTTTGACGGTGAGACACCGAACTTTCAGGTGATCATTCCCGATTTCGGCATCGTTGAAGGCGCGTTTCAAGTCACCGGCATCGAATATGCGGGGTCGCACAATGGCGAGGCGACCTATGAGATGAGCCTGGCCAGCGCCGGCGCTTTGGCCTTCACGGCACTGTAATCCTATGGCCAATCCGTGGACGGGCGAGGTGGCATTGACCATCGATGGAGAGCGGCGGGTGCTCAAGCTGACGCTGGGTGCTTTGGCGGAATTGGAACAACAGCTGGGCACCGGGTCTTTGGTGGAACTGGTGCAGCGCTTCGAAGGTGGGGCCTATTCCAGCGGTGATGTGCTGGCATTGATCGTGGCCGGGCTGCGAGGCGGGGGCGCCGTTGTCGCCCGATCGGATTTGCTGCGGGCCGAGATCGATGGCGGGCCGATGGCTGGCGCCAAGGCTGCGGCTGAACTGCTGGCACGGGCCTTCATGGTACCGGGTGACGCATGAGCGGGTTCGACTGGCCCGCCCTTATGCGGGCCGGTTTCGTCGGCCTGCGCCTGACGCCGGATCAGTTCTGGCGTCTGACACCGGCTGAATTGCGACTGATGTTGGGGCAAGGGGCCGGGATGCCATCGATGAACCGGGCGGGGTTGGACGCTTTGCTGGCGGCCTATCCGGACAAGCAACAAGGAGAGCGTGATGACGGATCGTGACGGGTTGGATGACCTGCAGGAACGGGGTGAGGCGCTGGGCGACTCGTTGGGGGATGCGGCGTCCATGGCTGCGGCATTCGACAATCAGATGAAGCGGATCAGCGCAGCCTTTGAAGAAACCGGCAAGGACGTCGCCACGTTGGAGCGCGGCATGTCCGGCGGTTTGCGCAAGGCATTTGACGGCGTGGTACTGGACGGCATGAACCTGTCGGATGCGCTGGATGTGCTGAAAAACTCGATGATCCGCACGGCCTATTCGGCGGCGATCAAGCCTGTGACCGATCACTTTGGCGGCATGCTGGCCAATACGGTTGGTGGTCTGGTGCAGGGAATTTTGCCCTTTGCCAATGGCGGCAGCTTTTCGCAGGGCCGGGTGATGCCCTTTGCCAATGGCGGTGTGGTCAGCGGCCCAACGACATTTCCGATGCGGGGCGGCACTGGACTGATGGGCGAGGCCGGCCCCGAGGCGATCATGCCTCTGGCGCGCGGGCCAGATGGCAAGTTGGGCGTGCGGACATCCGGCGGAGGGCGCGCAGTGAACGTGGTGATGAATATCACAACGCCGGACGTGCAGGGGTTCAGACGCAGTCAGGGTCAGATCGCCGCTCAGATGAGCCGCGCCTTGGGTCGCGGCAATCGCAACAGGTAACACGAGGGAGCAGCTCATGAATTTCCACGAGGTAAGATTTCCCGCCAGCCTGAGCTTTGGTTCGGTCGGCGGCCCCGAGCGGCGCACAGATATCGTGACGCTGGCCAACGGGTTCGAAGAACGCAACACGCCCTGGGCGCATTCCCGTCGCCGCTATGACGCCGGGCTGGGGATGCGATCATTGGACGATATCGAGACGCTGGTTTCGTTTTTCGAAGCCCGTCAGGGGCAGATGTTCGGTTTTCGTTGGAAAGACTGGTCGGATTATAAGTCCGGGGCTGCGACAGCAGACGTGGCAATGGATGATCAGGTCATTGCTCGTGGTGACGGTACAAGCACCGAGTTTCAGCTGGTCAAAACCTACAGCTCGGGCGGGTTCAGCTATGTCCGCCCAATCGTCAAACCGGTTTTGGGTACCGTGCGGATCGGCCTGGAACAGGATCAAATGCGCGAAGGCGTAGATTTTGAAGTGGATCTAAACAGCGGTCTGATCACGTTTACTGCGCCGCCGCCTGAAGAGGTGGAAGTCACCGCCGGGTTTGAGTTTGACGTCCCGGTTCGTTTTAACACCGACAAGATTCAGACCAGTGTCGCTAGTTTTCAAGCGGGCGACGTACCCAACGTTCCAGTGGTCGAGGTACGTGTCTGATGAGCGGTGATAAGCAAGGGTTGCACACCCATCTGCAAACAGGGTTGACCACAACCTGCCGATGCTGGGCGATCCGGCGTGAGGACGGGCAGGAATACGGTTTCACCGATCATGACATGGAACTGAGCTTTGACGGGATGACCTTCAAGGCCAGCACGGGCCTGACGGCCACGGCTATCGAACAAGCCACCGGACTGTCCGTCGACAACTCTGAGGCCATGGGGGCCTTGTCCGATGCTGCGGTCACAGAAGAAGACATCGAAGCGGGGCGGTTCGACAATGCTCAGGTCCGGGCGTGGCTGGTCAACTGGGCCAGGCCTGAACAGCGTTTTCTGCAATTCAAAGGCTCGATCGGTGAGATGCGCCGCGCAGGTGGCGCATTTCACGCCGAATTGCGCGGTTTGACCGATCTGCTCAACCGACCGATGGGCAGGGTTTACCAGAAACCTTGTACGGCAGTTCTGGGGGACGGTGATTGCAAGTTCAATCTCGGCGCGCCAGGGTATCAGGCCGAGGCTGAAGTGGTCGCTGTAATTGCCGGCACTGTCCTGCAATTGAAAGGGGCAGAAGCACCGGATGAAGCCTGGTTCAGGCGGGGCAGATTGGATGTTTTGTCCGGGTGGGCAACCGGGTTGTGGGCCGCAATCAAACAGGACGACCGGATCGTGGGTGGGCGCAATGTTACGCTTTGGTCCGGGATCAGCGGCGGCCTGGCCGTCGGGGATCGGGTAAAGCTGACAGCAGGGTGCAACAAAAGTATGCGCACCTGCCGGAAAAAATTCAATAACATCATCAACTTTCAGGGGTTTCCTGACCTGCCCGGTGAAGACTGGGTAATGGCGGTGCCCAAGCAAGGCAATCCTAACACTGGGGGAAGCAGACGATGAGCGGCCATAGGCAGGATATTGTCGACGAGGTGCGCGACTGGTTGGGAACACCTTACGTGCATCAGGCTTCGGTCAAAGGGGTGGGTACGGATTGTCTGGGCCTTTTGCGTGGTGTGTGGCGCGCGCTGCTGGGGCACGAACCCGAAACGGTGCCGAGCTATAGCATGGACTGGTCAGAGCCGCAGGGCGAAGAGCGCATGTGGGCAGCGGCCCGCCGTCACCTGATTGAAACGAACCCCAGTACTGCGAAGGCGGGCGATGTTTTGTTGTTCCGTATGCGCGATGGGCGTGTTGCCAAGCATGTAGGTATCGTCAGCGAAACCGCACCCGCGCTGCGGTTTATTCACGCCTATTCCGGCTATGGGGTTGTCGAAAACACGCTTAGTGATCCCTGGCGCCGCCGGGTGGTCGCCTGTTTTGAATTCCCGCTGGAGGATATGTGATGGCTACAATAATTCTGTCTGCGGCAGGAGCCGCGATCGGCGGAGCGATTGGCGGCACTGTTGCGGGGCTGTCGACCGCGGTGATCGGCCGCGCCATTGGGGCAACGCTGGGCCGGGTCATCGACCAGCGGTTAATGAGCCAGTCGGTCATGGGTGGCGGCAGCGAAGTGGTCGAAACCGGGCGCTTGGACCGTTTCCGCCTGACCGAATCCGGAGAGGGTTCTCCGGTCGCTACGGTTTTCGGGCGTATGCGGGTGGGTGGTCAGGTTATCTGGGCGTCGGATTTTCTGGAAACCAAAAGCACAAGCACAACCTCGCAGGGTGGCGGAGGTGGCAAGGGATCTCCGAAATCGCCCGAAGTCACAACAACCACGCACAGCTACAGCTATTCGATTTCTCTGGCCATTGCGGTAGGGGCGGGGCAAATTTCGGACGTCCCGCGCATTTGGGCGGATGGAGAGGAACTGGAGATCTCAACCCTGAACATGCGTATCTATCAGGGGAACGACCATCAATTGCCGGACCCTCTGATCGAAGCCATTGAGGGCGCAGGCAACGTTCCGGCCTATCGTGGCACGGCTTATGTTGTGATTGAAGATTTGCAACTGGCGCCGTTTGGAAACAGGGTGCCGCAATTTTCATTCGAAGTCGTACGTCAAGAACAGCCGGGATTGCCGGATACGCCGGATGCCCTGTGCAAGACCATCCGGGGCGTTGCTCTGATGCCGGGCACCGGTGAATATGCAATGGCCAGCGAACAGATCAATTACACCAAAGGGCGTGGGCAAAGCTGGGCGGCGAATGTAAACTCTGCCTCAGGGAGGCCGGACCTGGTGACCTCGACCCGGGCGCTGCAACGTGAGTTGCCTTCCTGCGAGGCGGCCTCTTTGATCGTGTCGTGGTTTGGCGACGACTTGCGGTGCGGGCAATGTCAAATTCAGCCCAAGGTTTTGCGCAAAGACATCGAAGGCAAGAACATGCCCTGGCGTGTGGCAGGTGTGACCCGACAGACCGCCCAAGCTGTCCGGTATGAAAATGACCGTCCCGTCTATGGCGCAACCCCTGCGGATCAATCCGTAGTTCAGGCAATCCGGCATATGAAAAGTATTGGCAAACGGGTTATGTTTTATCCGTTTATCCTGATGGATCAATTGCAAGGCAACGGTTTGCCAGACCCGTGGTCGGATGCCGCCAACCAGCCGCATTTGCCTTGGCGGGGGCGCATCACGCTTAGCACCGCGCCCGGTAGAAAAGGATCACCGGATAAAACGGCAACGGCCGACGCGCAGGTGGCCGCGTTCTTTGGACGCGCACGCGCTAGTGACTTTGCCGTTGGCGATGGCGAAGTGACCTATAGCGGCCCTCAGGAATGGGGTTTGCGCCGCTTCATTCTGCATTATGCGGCATTGTGTAAAGCTGCTGGAGGGGTGGAGTCTTTTTGCATCGGTTCCGAAATGCGCGGGCTGACCCAAATCCGAGGTCTGACCGGCTTTCCAGCAGTTTCCCAAATGCAAGCCTTGGCCGCCGAAGTGCGCGAAATCTTGGGGCCAGGCACAAAAATCGGGTACGCATCGGATTGGAGCGAGTATTTCGGCTATCAGCCGAATGATGGAACCGGGGACCGTTATTTTCACCTTGATCCACTGTGGGCAGATGAAAACATCGATTTCGTCGGCATCGACAATTACATGCCCCTGTCGGATTGGCGGGATGGCGAGGATCACGTGGATCTGAAGGCCGGCACAGACGCGATCTATGACCTCGACTACCTTCGAGGCAATATCGAAGGCGGAGAAGGCTATGACTGGTATTATGCCTCGCCGGAAGAGGCCGAAGCCCAGATAAGAACGCCGATCACGGATGAGGAGCATGATGAGGCATGGGTCTGGCGTTACAAGGACCTTCGCAATTGGTGGTCGAACCGGCATCACGAACGCATTGGCAGTGTGCGTCAATCGAACCCGACCGATTGGGTGCCTGGCTCAAAACCTATCTGGTTTACGGAACTGGGTTGCTCGGCCATCGACAAAGGAACCAATCAGCCGAACAAGTTTCTTGACCCGAAATCCTCGGAATCCAGCCTGCCGAAATACTCTTCCGGTCGGCGCGATGATTTCATGCAGGTGCAGTACTTGAAAGCGATGTATGGCTACTGGTCTGATCCGGCAATCAACCCGCTTTCGGATCAATATGATGGTCAAATGGTTGATATGGCGAACGCTTATGTTTGGGCATGGGATACGCGTCCGTTTCCAACGTTTCCGAACCTGCGAAGCCAGTGGAGCGACGGGGCGAACTATCCCCGAGGTCATTGGTTGAATGGACGGTCAGGCACGCGGACTCTGGCCTCTGTGGTCACTGAGATCTGCCACGGTGCCGGAGTAACGGATATCGACGTGTCGCGTCTGGATGGCGTCGTACGGGGCTACCTGGTTCAAGATATCTCCAGCGCACGCGCGGCATTGCAGCCCTTGATGCTGCGTTATGGGTTTGATGCGATTGAACGGGATGGTGTGCTGCTGTTTCAGATGCGCGACGGTCGCAAGGTGGTCGGTTTGGATACAGACGATCTGGCAGACAGCTCTGATATCGAAGGCCGCGTGGAATATCGCAGAGAAGCCGAGGCCGAAATGACAGGCCGCGTTCGGTTGCGCTTTGTACAATCGGACGCCGATCATGATGTAGTGTCTGAAGAAGCCATCTTGCCGGACACTCGAACGCATTCGGTGGCCGTGAACGAGATGCCTCTATCGCTGACACGCGCCGAAGGCCGCCAAACCGCTGAACGCTGGCTAAGCGAGGCGCGAGTCTCACGCGAGACAGCGCGCTTTGCATTGCCGCCGTCGATGTTGCATCTGGGGGCGGGTGACGTCGTGAGGCTGACCAAAGACGGGCAGAGTGCACGTTATCGCATCGACCGACTAGAACAGGCCGATCTTCAACTGGCCGAGGCAGTGCGCATCGAACCCGGCGTCTATGCGCCATCTGATCTGCCTGACGATCAAGTTTCGATCAAACCCTTTGTGGCACCGGTTCCTGTTTTGCCTGTGTTCATGGATTTGCCGCTGCTGACCGGCTCAGAGGCACCGCATGCCCCATACCTTGCTACTTCGGCCAACCCATGGCCCGGCAGTGTTGCCGTCTATTCGGCGGCCAGTGACGAAAACTATGCTCTGCAAGAGGTGATCTCAGGGCAAGCGGTAATTGGATTTACCGAAACCCCGCTGAGGCGGGCAAGCGCCGGTGTCTGGGATGAAGGAATGCCGCTGCGCGTCAATCTGGTTGATGGCCTGCTGGAATCGCGCCCTCGGGATGCGTTGCTGAACGGGGCCAATCTGGCCGCGATTGGTGATGGAACACCCGGCAATTGGGAGCTGTTCCAATTCGCCGACGCCACGCTGCAAGAAACGGGCATCTATACATTGTCCGGTCGCTTGCGCGGTCAGCTTGGGACGGATGCGATCATTCCCGATGTCTGGCCCGATGGGTCGATGTTCGTCCTGTTGGATCAGCGTGTTTACCAAACCGGCTTGTTGCGGTCCGAGCGGCGCGTGAGTAAGCACTACCGCATTGGTCCGGCAACGCGCGGGTATGATGATCCGTCCTATGTACATCTTGTCCAGGCGTTCGACGGCAACGGGTTGCGCCCATACGCACCGGTGCATCTGAAGGCGATGGGAACAGCCGCGGGTGATCAACTTTCGTGGATACGTCGAACCCGGCTGGATGGGGACGATTGGGCGGGGATCGAGGTTCCGCTGGCCGAGGAAAGCGAATCCTACCTTCTGCAAATACGAACCAACGGGACCCTGGTACGGGAACAGATCGTGAGCGTTCCAAACTGGACCTACACGTCAGCAATGAAAGCAGACGATGGGATCAACGGGCCTTATGAAGTCCACATTGCACAGGTTTCAGCCAGCTACGGGCCGGGACTATTCGCCCAAGTGGCAGTCGGGTGATCCACTGAATGCGCCCTATCCTGCATGGAGATGTCGCGGCGGCGGCGCGGGCCTTGCTGGCCGCGCTGCCGCAGGATCGCGACCGCCTTTGTACACGTCTCATCCAAGAAGCTGCGCTGGCCGACCAATATGTCGGCCAGACGGGTAATCTTCATCCATTGTTCGGGAATGGATCTTTGATGGCAGCCGCGCGAAACAGGCGGCTGGCGGATGAACCCGGATTTGATGATGTGCAATATTGTCGCTGTTTCGAACTGGTTTTGCAGCATCTGATCCGGTTTCAGATCAGCCGGACGCACAACTGACGCATTTCGTGGCGGCAAGGTTCAGATTCAATCGACCGCCAGGAATCTCATCGCCGCAATCTTCGCAATACCCGAATTCTCCGTCATGTATGCGGTCCAGGGCGGCTTGTAACCGGTGCGTTTCGATATCCCGATTGGCCTGTTGTGCCTTGGCCATCGCCTGATTCTGCAGGGCATCCATTCTGCTAAGGCGGCCGACGGCCTGCTGATCAAGCTCAACAATGGCCTGAGCCTGCTTTTCCGCCGCGGAATGTTCTGAAAGTTCAGCCAATCTTGCCTGAATTTTCGCTTCATAGCCTGCCAAATCTGTTTCATTCATTTTCGTTACTCTGCCGATCACGGGTTTGCGTTTGGCGTTTTTCCCACTAAATGGCATTCTAGGCGCAGCAAAGGATCAAAAGCCATGTTGGAAAAGCGCAGTCAGGTTACTCCGGTCGACCCGGTTTGGAATCGTATCACGACCGAAGCTCATGCAGCGGTCGAAAGCGAACCATTGATGGGTGGTCTGGTTCACGCTTGCATCCTGCACCACCGAAGCCTTGAGCGGGCCCTCTCATACCGGGTGTCGGCCAAACTGTGTTCGAACGAAATGTCGATGATGGTACTGCGTGAAATCGTGGATGAAGCCTATGCGGATGACGCTTCGCTGCTTGAAGCGGCCCGTGCGGACCTGATGGCAGTCTATGAACGTGATCCGGCATGCCACCGATTGTTGCAGCCGATCCTTTATTTCAAAGGCTACCAGGCGATGCAGGCTTATCGCGTGGCGCATTGGCTGTGGAAAAAAGGGCGTCACGATCTAGCGTATTTCTTCCAGATGCGCTCGTCCGAGATTTTCGGGATCGACATTCACCCTGCTGCGAAAATCGGCAAAGGCATCATGATCGACCACGCCCATTCGATTGTCATTGGTGAAACAGCTATTGTCGGTGACAATGTCTCGATGCTGCATTCCGTGACACTGGGTGGGACAGGCAAGGAAGAAGAGCAGCGCCACCCGACCATCGGTAACGGTGTGCTGATCGGGGCCGGGGCCAAGGTTCTGGGCAACATTGTGGTCGGCCATTGCAGCCGTATCGCAGCGGGGTCTGTGGTTCTTCAAGAAGTTCCTGCATGCAAGACCGTGGCAGGTATTCCCGCAAAGATCGTCGGCGAGGCTGGGTGCGATCAGCCCTCGATCTCGATGGATCATATGCTGGGCAAAGACCAGTAATTCAACCTTAGTTCGAGCGGTTTTTCTTTCTGTTCAACCGCTCGATCCGCTTTTCCTCGCGGCGCTTTTTGCGCGCCTCGATACGTTTGGCGCGCTCAGCTTTGCGCTTGGCGACTTCGGCGGGATCCGGGTTATAGGTCGAGTTCTCGCCCGGATAGCCGTTGGGTTTTGCGATCGCAGCAACGGGCAGCGACGTCGCCAACAATGAAACCACTAGAAAGCACTTGGCCGAGTTCACGAGGGTCATGGGGCACCTTTGCATCAGAACTATCAATGCAATCAAGGTGGTCTGTTGCGTGTGTCTGAGCAACTATCGCAGCGATCACGACTGCTCACAACATGGCAGTGATTTGGTAGGCCACGCCAGGGAATGATCCGGCGTGACCTGCGTTCAAAAGGCTTTACGCCAGCATAACCATGGGGTTTTCAAGATTATCGACGATGGCTTGCAGCAATTCCGCACCCAACGCGCCATCAATGACCCGGTGATCCACCGACATGGTGACCGACATGACTGTGGCAACGGTAAGTTCGCCATCGCCGCCGACAACCGGTTTCTTGACGCCCGAGCCCACGGCCAGAATGCCGGCGTGAGGCGGGTTCACAATGGCGTCGAAGTTGTCGATGCCGAACATACCTAGGTTCGAGATGGCAAATGTGCCGCCCTGATACTCGTGCGGTGCCAGTTTGCGTTCACGGGCGCGACCCGCAAGGTCTTTCATCTCGGTCGACAGGGCCGACAGGGATTTGGTGTCGGCATCCTGCAGAACCGGTGTGAACAGGCCACCCTCAATAGCAACCGCAACGGCCACATCCGAAGGTTTCAGTTGCAGAACCCGGTCTTCCGCCCAGACGGCATTGCATTGCGGTACTTGCTGCAGGGCGTTGGCGACGGCCTTGATGATGAAGTCGTTGACGCTCAGCTTTACACCTCGGCCTTCCAGCTGTTTGTTCAACTGGCCGCGGAATTTGAGCAGCGCGTCGAGCTTGATATCGCGGCGCAGGTAGAAATGCGGGATGGTTTGCTTGGCCTCGGACAGGCGCGCGGCGATGGTCTTGCGCATACCGTCCAGCTTGACCTCTTCATATTCCCGCCCTTCGTACATGCGGGCCACGGCATCTGCCGAGGGACCAGCCGGTGCCGCAGCGGGTACGGGGGCAGTAGCAGGGGCCGAAGCGGCAGCAGTGGCCGGAGCAGCCCTGGCGCTTTCGACATCTGCCTTGACGATACGGCCATGCGGACCGGACCCTGCGATTTGCGTCAGGTCCAGACCTTTTTGTGCCGCAATCCGGCGGGCCAGCGGAGATGCAAAGATACGACCGCCATCCGCCTTGGCCGGAGCAGCTGGGGCAGGGGCGGGCGCCTCGGACACCGCTGGCGCGGCGGCCTCGTTGCCCGCGGCGGCTGCGGGGGCAGCCGCGGGTGCGGCGATGGGCGTGGACGCGATATCATCGGCGCTTTCGCCATCGTCCAGCAGAACTGCGATGGCGGTGTTGACCTTGACCCCTTCGGTGCCTTCGGGGATCAGGATCTTGCCGATGGTGCCTTCGTCGACGGCTTCGAACTCCATCGTGGCCTTGTCGGTTTCGATCTCGGCCAGCAGGTCACCGGACGAGACGGTATCGCCTTCCTTGACCAGCCATTTAGCAAGCGTGCCTTCTTCCATCGTCGGTGACAGGGCGGGCATCAGAATTTCTGTGGGCATCTATCTGTCGCTCCTTACCGGTAAGTCACTTGTTTGACAGCGGCGATCACCTCATCGGTGGTGATCAGAGCCAACTTTTCAAGGTTGGCGGCGTAGGGCATTGGCACATCCTTGCCGGTGCAATTAATAATGGGCGCGTCGAGGTAGTCGAACGCCTCCTGCATCACTACGGACGAGATGTAGCTGCCGACCGAACCTTGCGGCCAGCCTTCTTCTACGGTCACCAGGCGGTTGGTTTTCATCACTGAGTTGATGATCGCGCCGGTATCCATGGGGCGGATAGTGCGCAAGTCGATCACTTCCGCGTTGATGCCTTCCTCGGCCAGCTTGTCGGCTGCTTCCAACGCGAACTGCATGCCGATGCCAAAGCTGACGATGGTCACGTCCGAGCCTTCGCGCCAGATACGGGCTTTGCCCAAAGGGATGGCCAGGTCATCGACCTGTGGCATATCGAAGGAGCGGCCATAGAGGATTTCGTTTTCCAGGAAGACCACAGGGTTGGGATCGCGGATCGCTGATTTCAGCAGGCCTTTGGCGTCGGCTGCAGAATAGGGCATCACTACCTTCAGGCCGGGGACCTGCATGTACCATGCGGCATAGTCCTGAGAGTGCTGTGCGGCCACGCGGGCAGCGGCACCGTTAGGGCCACGGAACACGATGGGGCAGCCCATCTGACCACCGGACATATAGAGCGTCTTGGCGGCCGAGTTGATGATCTGGTCCATCGCCTGCATGGCGAAGTTGAAAGTCATGAACTCGACAATCGGTTTCAACCCGCCAAAGGCAGAGCCAACCGCGATACCGGCGAAGCCATGCTCGGTGATCGGGGTGTCGATTACGCGCTTGGACCCGAATTCGTCCAGCAAGCCTTGGGAAATCTTGTAAGCGCCCTGATATTCGGCGACCTCTTCGCCCATCAGGTAGACATCTTCGTCGCGGCGCATCTCTTCGGCCATGGCGTCGCGCAGGGCTTCGCGGACCGTTTCAGATTTCATCTCGGCGTCGGCAGGCCAATCGGGTGACAGATCAACAACTGGTGCTGCCGGCGCCGTGGATGGAGCGGGGGCCTCAACCGCCGCTGGGGCGGCCTCGGCCACCGCTGTGGCTGCAGGCGTAGCCGCGGGCAGGGCCGAGGCGTCTTCGCCTTCCTCGATCAGAACCGCGATTGGGGTGTTAACCTTGACCCCTTCGGTGCCTTCCGCGATCAGGATCTTGCCGACGATGCCTTCATCGACCGCTTCGAATTCCATTGTCGCCTTGTCGGTTTCAATTTCGGCCATGATGTCGCCGGAAGAAACGGTATCGCCTTCCTTGACCAGCCATTTGGCCAATGTGCCCTCTTCCATCGTGGGCGAGAGTGCGGGCATGAGAATTTCGGTTGCCATGTCTTAATCGTCCTCTCAGGCGTAGATATCTGTCCAGAGCTCATCCAGCGACGGCTCGGGGCTTTCTTTCGAGAATTCGGCGGCCTGGTTGACGATCTCTTTGATCTCTTTGTCGATCGCCTTCAGATCCTCCTCGGTCGCGTGTTTGCCGGTCAGCAACAGCTCGCGCACATGTTCGATCGGGTCGCTTTGTTCACGAACCTTCTGAACCTCTTCGCGGGTGCGGTACTTGGCCGGGTCGGACATCGAGTGGCCGCGATAGCGATAGGTCTTGATTTCCAGAATGTAGGGGCCTTTGCCTGCGCGGCAGTGCGCGACGGCTTTTTCACCTGCGGCTTTAACCGCTAGAACATCCATGCCGTCGACCATTTCGCCTGGTATCCCAAAGGCTTGACCTCGGTGGTAGATGTCAGCGGAAGACGTCGAACGCGCCTGAGCGGTGCCCATGGCGTACTGGTTGTTCTCGATCACGAACACCACCGGCAGTTCCCACAGCGCGGCCATGTTGAAGGTCTCATAGACTTGACCCTGGTTCGCTGCGCCATCACCGAAATAGGTGAAGGTCACGCCACCGTTTCCCTTGTACTTGTCGGCAAAAGCCAGACCTGCACCCAATGGCACCTGCGCGCCAACGATACCGTGGCCGCCGTAGAAGTGCTTCTCTTTCGAGAACATGTGCATTGAGCCGCCCTTACCTTTGGACAACCCACCTTCGCGCCCGGTCAGTTCGGCCATCACACCACCCGGCTCCATCCCACATGCCAGCATGTGGCCGTGGTCGCGGTATGAGGTGATGCGCTTGTCACCTTCCTTGGCTGCGGCCTCAAGGCCCACAACGACAGCTTCTTGCCCGATATACAGGTGGCAGAACCCGCCAATCAGGCCCATGCCGTAAAGCTGACCTGCTTTTTCTTCGAATCGGCGGATCAAAAGCATTTCGCGGTAGTAGGTTTTAAGCTCTTCCGCAGAAACATTTGGTTTCTTTGTGGTTTTTCGCGCAGCCATCGTGGCGATCTCCCCCTTCCGGACAGATAGTTTAGCGTTAAACTATCTCATAAAGCATTTCCGGCAATCTGGCGAGAGTAAATATGACGCATCGTCATTTCGCGCGGCTTCAGGCCGGGGGAACCTTCGGGCAAAGTTGGATTTCCAAGAAAAATGGCGGTCCGGCTTAGCGGATGACAATTTCGTCCGAACGGATCATGCCAAGAACCGAGCGGGCCTGCTGATCCAGCAGATCGAGGTCCAAATAAGTGTCGGACAAACGGCGGGTCAGGTTATCCATCTCGGCGATCTCGGCCTTAAGCTTGGCCAGGTCTTGTGACAGGGCGTCCCGTTCCGCTGCAATCTCGACCCGTCTGAATAGGCCATAGTCGCCCTGCACGGCGGCGAAGGTGAAATACACACCCAGCATGAAAGCCACCATGAAGAATACAACTGCGCCCAAACCGGGCCGATGGGAACGGGACACTCTGTTTACCGCCGTATGAAGTCTGCCTCAAAAACGTGCCCTTTGCGGGCATCTGTTCGCACTATGTCACAGGTGATTCGGCTTGTGAATCCCTTGATTCGCACTTTTTCGCGAATGGTCGGATTAAGTTTCTCAGCGCGCAGACTTTAGGATCTGATTGCGCGTCAGGGTTTGTTGTTCCATGCAATCCCAATAGAACATGGGCGCCGCGCTGCCGTCACTATCCAGTTCCGGGTCGCAGGCTGCGTCGCGCGCTTTCAGCCAGGCGCGCTGTTCGTCCAATAGGGCCTGACCGTTTCCACGTGCGTCGGCCATTGGTTTGACCTCAGCCCAGATACGGTTCAGTTCGCGATCAGCGATTTCCCACTTTTCCTTGGCGCAGAAATTGGCGTCGAGTTGCGTTTGCCCTTCGCAGCTGGATTGTGCCGCAGAGTAGGCAGGTATCAATATGGTGACCAGGCAGACTATGAACCTCATGACAAAATCTCCGATTCAACAAGGAGAGACTACCATGAGGCCCGAAATGCGACCAATTTTGACCTTACGCCTGACCTTCTAGGGCGGCGACGCCGGGCAGGGTTTTACCTTCCATCCATTCCAGGAACGCGCCGCCAGCGGTCGAGATATACGAGAAATCCTTGGCCGCACCGGATGCATTCAGCGCTGCGACTGTGTCACCGCCGCCAGCGACCGAAACCAGCTGTCCCGACCGTGTCAGCGCCGCCGCTTTTAGGGCCGCTGCGTTGGTGGCGGTGTCAAAGGGTTCGATCTCGAACGCGCCCAGCGGACCGTTCCAGATCAGGGTCTGGCTCTGACCAAATATGTCCGTAATGGTCGTTACGCTTTCAGGACCAGCGTCCAGGATCATTCCGTCTTCGGTGCATTGATCGGCTGGCAACACCTGATGTGGGGCATTTGCCTCGAATTTCTCGGCGACCACAACGTCCGAAGGCAGTACGATCTTACAGCCCGAGGTTTCAGCCTTGGTCAAGATCTCGGCTGCGGTGTCCTTCATCGCTGTTTCCGCCAATGATTTGCCAACGCTAACTCCCTGAGCGACCAAAAACGTATTCGCCATACCGCCACCGATCACAAGGTAATCAACCTTGTCGATCAAGTTGCCCAGCAGCTCTAGCTTGGTTGATACCTTTGCCCCCCCAACAACCGCTGTCACAGGGCGCTTGGGCGCACCCAGTGCGCCTTCCAGCGCCTCAAGCTCGGCCTGCATCAAGCGGCCAGCACAAGCAGGCAGTAGCCGCGCGATGGCCTCGGTCGAGCTGTGGGCGCGGTGGGCGGCTGAGAACGCGTCGTTGCAATAGATGTCGCCCAGTTTGGCCATGCCCGCGGCCAGATCGGCGTCGTTCTTGGTTTCGGCGGCGTGAAAGCGGGTGTTCTCCAGCAGCAGCACCTGACCGGGCTTCAGGGCTTCGGCGGCCAGATCAGCCTCGGTGCCGACGCAATCTGCGGCGAATAGAACTTCGGTGCCAAAGGCGGCTTCAAGCGTGGGGATCAGTTGTTTCAGCGACAGGTTCTCGCGCCGCTCGCCACCAGGGCGACCGAAATGGGCCAGCAGGATAGGCTTGCCCCCGGCTGCGAGGATATCGCGAACGGTCGGGACGATACGCTGAATACGGGTCGCATCGGTCACAACCCCGTCAACGACCGGCACGTTGATATCGACGCGCACCAGCACGCGTTTGCCGTTCAGGTCCATATCGTCCAGAGTTTTCCAGCCCATCGCTCTATCCTTGCCATTACAACAGATTCAGGCGGTTCTTTTCCTGCATTTTGCCTTCAGGTCAATGCGTCACTTGGCATTCACGCGCGTGGCGCATAGGTATTTGCGCAAGATAAACGACAGGAGGGCCTCATGGCCGAGATCAAGGATCCCGAAAACACGATCATCATGGAACTGAAAGACGGCAATGTCGTCATCGAGCTGCTGCCGGATGTTGCCCCGCAGCACAGCGCCCGGATGAAGGAACTGGCGCGTGGTGGTGAGTATGACAACGTGGCCTTCCACCGTGTGATCGACGGTTTCATGGCGCAAACCGGCGACGTGCAGCACGGCGACATGGAAGACGGGTTCAACCTGCGTATGGCGGGCACTGGCGGCTCGTCTTTGCCGAACGTCCCGGCAGAATTCTCGAAGCTGCCACATGACCGTGGCACCTTGGGTGCGGCCCGTTCGCAAAACCCGGACTCGGCCAACTCGCAGTTCTTCATCAACTTCAAAGACAACCACTTCCTGAATGGCCAGTACACCGTTTACGGCCGCGTCATCGACGGGATGGAGCATGTAGATGCCATCGTGCGTGGCGAGCCGCCTGCAAGCCCCGACCGCATGATCAGCGTCAAGGTTGCGTCTGATGTATAAGCTGGCCGCCGCTTTTGCCCTGCTGGCCAGCCCTGCGCTGGCCACGGGCCTGCAGATCGAGATCGAAGGTGAGGGCGCCAACGGCACCGTCACCGTTGACCTATTTGATGACATCGCCCCCAAACATGTCGAGCAGATCAGTGCTCTGGCCTCTGAGGGCAAGTATGACGGCGTGGTGTTCCACCGTGTCATCGACGGTTTCATGGCGCAGACCGGAGATGTTGAATTCGGCCGTATCGGTGGCGACATGCGTCGTGCCGGAACCGGTGGATCTGATCGCCCCGATTTGCCTGCCGAGTTCTCGGATTTCAACTATGACCGCGGTGTCGTCGGCATGGCGCGAGCGCAGGATCCAGACAGCGCGAATTCGCAGTTCTTCATCATGTTCGAACCGGGTCCGTTTCTGAACGGCCAATACACGGTTGTCGGTCAGGTCACTGACGGCATGGACGTGGTGGACGCGATCAAGCGCGGCGAAGGCCCGAACGGCGCAGTGATCGGTCAACCGGACGTGATGAAAAAAGTCACTGTCACCGAATAATAAAAAAAGCCCCGATGCGCATCGGCATCGGGGCTTTTTTGTCTCAGTCGTCACCCATCATTTGCCAAATCAGCGCCCCGATGGCTGCGCCGATAAGTGGGGCGACCCAGAACAGCCAGAGCTGCGCCAGCGCCGGGCCGTCAGCAAACAGGGCCACGCCGGTAGAACGTGCCGGGTTGACCGACGTGTTGGTCACCGGGATCGAAATCAGGTGGATCAGGGTCAGGCAGAGGCCAATCGCGATCGGAGCGAACCCGTCAGGTGCAAAGTTGGATGTTGCGCCTAGTATGACCACAATGAAGAACGCGGTCATCACGATCTCAATCACCAATGCGGACATCATTGAATAACCTTCGGGTGACGCCTCGCCGTACCCGTTCGAGGCGAACCCGCCAACACCTTCGAACCCTGGTGCGCCGCTGACGATCAGGTACAAAACGGCCGCAGCAGCAATGGCGCCGATCACCTGCGCGATCCAATAGGGGATCAGTTCTTGCGCCGGGAACCTGCCACCGATCATCAAACCAAGGCTGACCGCCGGGTTGAAATGCCCGCCCGAGATATGTCCAACCGCGTATGCCATGGTCAGAACCGTCAGGCCGAAGGCAAAGGAAACGCCCAACCAGCCGATGCCTACGTCAGCAACGCCAGCCGCCAGAACGGCGCTGCCACACCCGCCCAGTACCAGCCAGAATGTGCCGAAGAACTCGGCCATGAGTTTAGGTGCCATGAAAATCCCTCCTGAAAACACTGGTTTAAGCGTAATTCAAAAATTACAATTTGTGCAATGTCAGGATAAGGAGAAAATTCTCCAACTGTGTTCAGGGATGACTTTTGACGTCCCTGTTGGCTTCATTTCTTTGCGTTGTCCCAACTGGCTGGATCAAGTCGAAACAGCTTTGACAGCTGTTTATAAACATCGGGAACAGCGGCCTTGAGCTGCCGGGGCTGTTCAAAAAACACCTCGACCGACACGGCAAAGAACTCTTCGTGACCCACGGCACCATAAGGATCGATAACCGTATGTTGGCCATGCTCGACTGCGCGGACATGGGAGTCATAGGCTGTCAGGAAAACACGTTCCCACTCCGCAAAGCTCTGACCGTCGCTCAGGATCGGAACGCCGTTGGTGCCCCCAGACAGGTCATCGACCTGATGCGCAAACTCGTGCAGGACGACGTTCTGCCCATCGTGATCATTCGCGGCGCCTTGCTTGCTGTGTGACCAGGACAAAATGACCGGCCCGCGATCCCAGCTTTCGCCGGTGCGTACGATCTCTTTTTCACTGACGACATAGCCATCCTGCCGGCGCTGACGTGATTTGAAGGCGCTAGGATAGATCAGGATGGTTGTCAGGTGATCGTACCAGAGGTCGCTGTTAACCAGCAGCAGACTGGCTTGCGCGGCTATGGCCAGCTCCATTTCTTCGGTGACCTCCAGCCCGTCGCAGCCGTGGAACTCCGCCTGGTCCAGAAAAAGGTTCACCTTGCCGTCCAGCTTGGCCCGCAGATCGGCGGGAAGGCGGCGGATCAGTGGTACTTGCTGCTCGATCAGCCTGCGCTGGTGGTCGGTCAAGGGCGTGGCCAGCAGGGCCTGCCGCGCTTGGGACTTTGACCAGTGGCGGTACAGAAAGAAGCCCGCAATCAACAGAAGGATAGAGAAAAAGATCAACATGTCAGAACCCTATACCGACCACAGCAACCGGCAAGGGCAAAAGAAAAACGCCGCAGGCTGACCCGCGGCGTTTGCTTATTCAAATTTAGGGGCAGTGTTACTGCTTGACCTCGGCCGCTGGGTTGGCGCCCGACTTGCCGCTGCGGCCAGGATTCAGCGGGTCGTCCTGACGCTGCACCGAACCTTCGAAATGCGCGCCGCTTTCGATGGCGATGGTCTTGTGAATGATGTCGCCTTCGACACGGGCAGACGAGGTCAGGCGCACCTTCAGGCCACGCACGCGGCCCACGATGCGGCCGTTGATCACGACGTCATCAGCGGTGACTTCGCCCTTGATGGTCGCGGTTTCGCCGATGGTCAGCAGGTGTGCGCGGATGTCGCCTTCTACTGTGCCTTCGACCTGGATGTCGCCCGTGGTTTTCAGATTGCCTGTGATGTGCAGATCCGAGGACAGAACCGATGCCGGAGGTTTGGGCTTGGGCGCGGTGCTGGCCTTGGTTTCCGCCGGTGCAGGGGCAGCCGGTGTCGCCGGAGCAGCAGGTTTTGCTGTCTCGGGGGCGTCGGATGCGGGCTCGTTGATTTTGCTCTTAGAAAACATTTCTCGCAGCCTTAATGTAAGTCATTGGATTTCTTGGCACACCGTCGACGCGAACCTCATAGTGCAGATGCGTGCCGGTAGACCGTCCAGTGCTACCCATATCAGCAATATGATCCCCGCGCGAGACCCTTTGGCCAACCTTGACCCGGATCTTGGTATTATGAGCGTAAAGAGTCTCAACCCCGAACGCGTGCTTGATTTTCACCAGCCTGCCGAACCCGGATTGCCAGCCCGCATGGGTGACGATTCCGTCGGCGGTGGCAAAGATGTCGGTTCCGTGGGCACCGGCAAAATCCGCCCCATTGTGCATGCGCCGCCCCCCGGTTTTTGGATCCCGTCGCGTGCCAAAGCCGCTGGTAAAGCGCACCACATCATGCACCGGGCTGGCAAAGGGGGCTTTTTCGGCGGCAATGCGGTACAGGTTCAGCTGGTCCATCTGTTGCAGCAACACATTTGCGCGGATTTCGTCGGGGGTCAGGTCCTCTCCGCGCGTGCTGAATGAGATGGGGGTGAGGGGGCCACCCATGCCGCTATAGCCGCGGCGGACTTCTTCGATAATACGGTCGGTGGGCATACCGGCCTGGCGGAACATTTTGTCCAGAGGCTCAACCGAGATAATCATCGCCTCTTCCAGTTGGCGGAAAATCTCGTCGCTGCGTTCCTGCATCAAACGGATTTCCAACTCAAGATCGTCGCGCTGTGCCAAAGCATCCTGTGCATCGGCGGCGATTTGGTCGCGCTCTTGTGCCGTCCGGACCAGAGCGTCGGTCATGAAATTCATTTGTTCCGGGTCGCCTGCAGCGGTCATATAAATGTCGCCGTCATCGGTCTCGACCTGCATGCTGGCCAGCTCGGTGCGGGCCTCTTCGCGTTGTTTCATCGTGGCGCGCAGGGTGGTCTGGATGACCTCGATCCCGGTCTCAAGCTCGCGGCGGCGGTTTTCCGACGCCAGCAGCTCCGATTGCATCGCCGATATCTGTTCCAGCGCCGCGTTGAACCGGTCTTGCGCGGCCAGCGCTTCTTGCGCCCGGGCATCCCGTTCCGTCGACAGGATGTTCAGACGGTCTTGATAAGTTGCCTGATCCCGCTTGGCTTGCTCGCGGAAATTACCCGATCCGATGCTGTCCATCAGCAAAATCGCCGTAGCGACTGTGGTCCAGCCAACAAACACCGCAACGCCGGCGACGGCGAATATCTGCGTTTCCGAGCTGAGCCGGATAAACCGCGTGTCGTTGTCAGATTTCAGAAAAACCCGGCGTTCGGGAAAATGCCGCTCGAGCAGTGAGTGTAACTTAATTGCCAGACGTGTTCGCACGCGTCTTCACCTCTCATCCCCAAGATTCGGGACCGGTCGTGAGTGATAGCCGTCCCTTTGGCGAAGTGCATAGAGGGCACGCGTGATTTGGGCAAGTTTGTAAACTAGTTCACACATGAAACCGCGTTATTCCCGCCAAATCTCGGCGGGAAATTGCCGATAACATCAATTTGCGCGCGTTTATTGCGCCGAGCCGGGCGCGGGCAGCTCCTCGGTCAGGGGCCAGTAGAAATCAGGCGGCAACCCGGCCTCGGCGCGTTTTTCTTCGTTGAAAGGTGGCTTCAACACGCCGTGAAAGTACCGGCGAACCAATTGGTGAAACACATCCTTGGGATCGGCATTCTCGCGCCCACACAGGAAATGAAACCATTTCGAGCCATAAGCCACATGCCCAACCTCTTCGGCATAAATGACTTCCAGCGCAGCGATAGCTTTTTCGTCCTTGGCCTTGCGGAATATGTCGATCATGCCGGGGGTCACGTCCAGCCCGCGTGCCTCAAGCACCATGGGAACCACGGCCAATCGACCCATCAAATCTTCGGCGGTGTCCTCGGCCGCGCGCCACATCCCGGCATGGGCGGGCAGAGCGCCATAGTTGCTGCCCATGGCCTCAAGGCAATCGCACACCATCTCGAAATGACGCGATTCCTCTTCGGCGCATTTAACCCAGTCGTCATAAAACCCGACAGGCATAGGTACATGACCAAAGCGGGCGATGATGTCCCAATGCAGATCGACGGCGTTCAACTCGATATGCGCGACGGCGTGTAGCAGGGCGATACGGCCCGCTTCTGTACCCGGTTTCCGTTTCGGTACCTCGCGCGGGGAAAGCAGTTCAGGCTGATCCGGGCGCGCGGGTTGCAGCGGTGGCGTAGCGGTGCCGATCTCGATCTCTGGCGCGTCACCGCTGCGCGATGCGAACCACGCGGCGGCATGACTTTTGGACAGGGTGGTTTTTTCCCGACCATCCGCCGTTGTCAGAACCTCAGTCGCCATCTGGGTCAGCGTTTTGGGCACCATGTTTCTCCGCTTGATTGCACGCGCGGCTCTTAGACCGGATGGCGCGCTTGGTCGAGGGGCGTTACATCGCCCGTACGGCTTCCAGCACCTCATCCACGTGACCGGGCACTTTAACCTTGCGCCAGATCTTGGCGATTTTGCCATCGGCATCGATGATGAAGGTCGAGCGCTGAATGCCCATCGATTTCTTACCGTACATATTCTTTTCAACCCATACGCCATAGTCCTCGCAGACCGACGAGCCCTCATCCGACAACAGCGGAGTGGTCAGATTGTGCTTGGCGACAAACTTGTCATGCTTGGCGACGCCGTCCCGCGAGATGCCGAAAACGTGAGCGCCCGCGTCACCAAAGGCTTGAAGTTGTTCCGAGAAACCGATGGATTCCTTGGTGCAGCCCGGCGTATCATCACGAGGATAGAAGAACAGAACGACGGTGCCGCCGCGCAGGGCTGACAATGTGACCTCGCCGCCTCCGTCGCGGGGCAAAGTGAAATCAGGGGCGATGTCTGAAACGTCGGGCATTGGAAACTCCGCTAAAGTTTTTTAAGGGCTGCTCGACATCATAGGGCGGCGCGGGCGGGTTGGAAGACGTGGATAGAAAATTGGTGCAGCACGAAGACAAAAGTGCGTCGCAGCCCAAAAAGCCCCGGCGTCGCCGGTCCCGTCGTCGTATTGCCGCGCATTTTTCTGGTTGGACGGTCCTGTCGCTGGGGCTGTTGGTCTTTGCGGGCTGGTTTTTTCTGATCGGCCAGAATCTTCATGCACCCGAATGGTTGCGAAAGCAGGTTGAACAGCGCCTTGAACACAGCCTCGGAGGGCTGAAAATCCGGTTTGGCGACGTCAACTTTATCGTGAACGAGGAATGGCGTCCCCGTCTGCAGCTGAGCGACGTGACGATCAGCGACGCAGCCGGGCAGCAGATTGCGCAGGTTTCGGACCTGCGCACCCGATTGTCGATGCGCGGGCTTTTACGGGGTCAAATCCGCCCGCGCCGCATCATCCTTCGCGATGCACAGATCGCGCTGACCCGGGGCCTGGACGGGGCATTGTCGCTGACAGTTGGTTCGGGCAGCGCCCCTGTGCAGCAAGCACCGGACCTGGCCCAACTGATCGAGCAATCGGATGATGTATTCCTGTCGCCTATCCTGTCCGGGTTGCGTTCGGTCGACTTGGAATCGCTGACGCTGGATTATCAGGATCTGCGCCTTGGGCGGGCCTGGGTATTCGACGGTGGGCATATCACTGTGACCCGCACCGGCGATGAAATGCATCTGGCCACGGGGTTTTCCGTGCTGACCGGGCGCGACTATGCAAGCTCGATCGAGGCGAACTATACCAGTGTTCTGGGTACGCCACAGGCGCGGTTCGGCATTTCGATCACCGACCTGCCAGCCGAAGACATCGCCAGCCAAAGTCTTGCCCTGTCGTGGTTGCAGGTTCTCAAAGCACCGATCTCTGGGGCGTTGCGCGGTAGCATTGACGACAAGGCGGCGTTGGGGCCGCTGTTTGCAACGCTAAACCTTGGGGCAGGCGCGGTGCAGCCCACGCAGGAAACGCGCCCCATTCCATTCGAGTCCGCCAGAACCTACTTCACCTACAACCCCACGCGGCAGGAGCTGGACTTCAACGAAGTCTCGGTGGTGTCCGCATGGGGCGCGTTTCATGCCGAGGGCAAGGCGTTCCTGCGTGGAATTGAAAACGGTGCGTTAGAAAGCCTGACCTCGCAGCTGAGCCTCAGCAACATCAACATCAACCCGGCCAACCTGTTTCCAGAATCGCTGAACCTGGCACGCGCCGAACTTGATATGAAGATGAAATTGGCCCCGTTCGAATTGCGGTTGGGTCAGATCATGGTCGAAGACGCCAACTATCGGTTGCTGGGTTCTGGCAAGCTGATCGGCGAACCCGAGGGTTGGGCGGCGCAACTGGATGCGCATCTGGACAGCATGAACGGGGATGAGCTGTTGAACTACTGGCCTGAACGCCTGGCGTCAAAACCACGGCTTTGGGTCCAAGAGAATTTGTATGAAGGGCGGTTCTCGGACGTTGACTTTGCTTTGCGGCTGCGGCCAGACAGCAAACCAGATATCTATCTGGATTTCGGTTTTGACGAGGCAAAGATCAGGTTCGCCAAGACCCTGCCGCCGCTTGAGAACGCACAGGGACAGGCCAGTCTGATCAATCACCGTTTCACCGCCACCGCTGAATCGGGTGTTGTCATCGCGGATGAAGGGGGCGCAGTTGATGCCACGGGCACGTCCTTCATCATCCCCGATACCGAGATCAAGGGGATTTCCCCGTCGATTACCCGGATCACGGCCAAAGGGAGTGCGACCGCTGCGTTGTCGCTGCTTGATCGCCCGCCGCTCAGCTTGCTAACCAAAGCGAACCTGCCGGTTGATCTGGTCGAAGGTACTGTAAATCTTGCCGGAACATTGTCGCTGCCAATGAAGAAGGGGTTGAAATTCGAAGACACCGAATTCCACTTTCTTGGTGATATCGATAATGTAGAAAGTGACAAACTGGTTCCTGGCTTTTCGGTCAGCGCCGACCAGCTTTCGCTTGAAGGCAACCAAACCGGCGTTAAAATTTCCGGCGAAGGATTGTTTGGCGATGTTCCCATCCAAGCTGCTTGGCGACAACCGATCGGTGGAACCGAAGCGCAGCGCAGCGAATTGACGGGCCAGATCGAATTGTCCCCCCGATTGATGACCGAGTTGAATGCCGGGTTGCCTCGGGGGATGCTGACGGGGCAGGGCACGGCGGATATTGCGCTGGGTATTGGCGCAGGTACTCCGCCAAAGCTGACCGCATCGTCCGATTTGAAAGGCGTCGCGCTGGCTATTCCCGAACTGGGCTGGCGCAAGGGGACGGGCACGCCCGGCACGATGACGCTTGAGGCCACGCTGGGGGACAACCTGCGAGTGGACGAACTCAAGCTGGATGCAGCCGGATTGCGCACCACTGCGTCGATCTCGTTCAACGACGGAAATTTCGACCGAGTTCAGTTCAGCTCGTTTGATCTGGGCAATTGGCTGGCGGTTCCGGCCGAGCTGGTCAATCGAGGTGGGGCAGTGCCGGATATTCGGGTGCTGGGTGGCGTGATGGATCTGGGGCGCGCGACTTTTGGCAGTGGCGGCGGCGGTAGTGGTGGCGGTTCCGGTACCGGCCCCCGAATGGACGTGACATTGGACCGTTTGCAAGTAACCGAGACCATAGCCCTGACCGGGTTCAAGGGCGCGTTTCAAACCACCGGCGGTGTCAACGGCGCCTTCACCGCCAACGTAAACGGGGGCGCGTCTGTTCGCGGGCAGGTCTCTCCACGTGCGGATCGCAGCGCGGTGACGCTGACCTCGGATGACGCGGGGGCGGTACTGCGGTCTGCGGGCATGATCACACAGGCGCGAAGCGGGTCTCTGAACGTGCAACTGGAACCGGTTGCCGGGCCCGGCAACTATGACGTGATCGCGAAAATTACCAATACATACATCAAGGATGCCCCGGCCATGGCCGCGCTGCTGAACGCCATCAGCCTTGTTGGTCTGGTCAATGAAATGGCCGGGCAGGGCATCTTTTTCTCGTCAATCGAAAGCCGGATGCGCATCACCCCGACCGAAGTCAAAGTCCTCAGCGGCAGCGCGGTAGGTCCGTCGATGGGTTTGTCCTTTGACGGCACCATCAACACGGTTGCCGGAACGCTGAACCTGCGTGGCGCGATTTCTCCGATCTATCTGGTGAACGCGATTGGCAGTGTTTTCACTAAAAAAGGTGAGGGCGTCATCGGTTTCAACTATACCCTGACCGGACCGTTGCGGGACCCGAAAGTGTCGGTCAATCCGTTGTCTGGGCTGGCACCACTGTTTCTGCGAAACCTACTGAGGGCTCCAGCACCCACGGTGTCCGATGGGCCAAATGCACAGCCGATAAAACCGGATGAGCCGAAACGAACTTTCGGGGCACCACCATCAGACCGTTGAATTGGGAAGTGGGGCGCTGTATGGCGCGGCCATGAAACTCAGCGACTTTGATTTCCACCTGCCCGAAGACCTGATTGCCACACGCCCGGCGAGCCCACGCTCGTCTGCGCGGCTGCTTGTGGCCAATGGTGAAACGGTAACGGACGCCCATGTGTTTGATCTGCCGGATTGGCTGAAACCCGGTGACCGGCTGGTGCTGAACGATACGCGCGTTATCCCCGCGCGCCTGAACGGTCGCCGCCATCGCGACACCGCACAGGGGCCGGTCTCGGCCGCGATCGAAGCGACCTTGCTGGACCCGCAGGCTGACGGCACATGGGCGGCGCTGATCAAACCGTTGAAAAAGGTCAAGCTGGGTGAAGACATAAAGTTTTCCGATGACCTCAGCGCCACGCTGGACCGGGTCGAAGATGGCCAGGCTTATTTGCGATTCAACCTGACGGGCGAGGATTTCGATGCCGCGCTGGAACAGGCCGGCGCAATGCCGTTGCCGCCCTACATTGCGGCCAAACGCCCGGCGGACGAACAAGACAAGACCGATTATCAAACGATCTGGGCGCGCAATTCAGGTGCCGTCGCGGCCCCCACGGCGTCACTGCATTTTGATCAGGCGCTGATGCAGGCACTTGAAGGCCGCGGCGTCGCCATCAGCCATGTAACCTTGCATGTGGGGGCTGGGACCTTCCTGCCGGTCAAAGTCGAAGACGTGACCACCCACAAGATGCACGCCGAATGGGGCAAGGTCAGCGCCTCGGCCGTCGAAGAAATCCGCGCCACCAAAGCCGCCGGAGGGCGGGTGATCCCCGTGGGCACCACCGCCCTGCGCCTGATCGAAAGCGCCGCACGGTCCGGGCAGATCGAGCCGTGGGAGGGTGATACTGATATCTTCATCTATCCCGGTTTTGAATTCCACGTCACCGACGCGTTGATGACCAACTTCCATCTGCCGAAATCCACCCTGCTGATGCTGGTTTCGGCACTGATGGGGCAGGACCGGATGCGTGATGTCTACGCGCATGCGATTGAACAGAAATATCGTTTCTTTTCCTACGGAGACGCGTCGCTTTTGATCCCATAAGGGGCGCGTTGTCGGGATCGTCTACCTGCAATGTCGTAGACAAGCGCGATCAGAGCCGTTTTTCATATAAAAACGAATCCATAATACAGGTCGGCATTTTTCGGAGGCCCCAATGATTCAGGTCCTGTCCAGCGCGTGGGCGCTTCTTCTTGGTATGGGCTTGCTAATGGTCGGCAACGGCCTGCAAGGCACGATCCTGGGAGTTCGGGGCGAGATCGAGGGCTTTTCGACCCTTGAGATGTCGTTCGTAATGTCAGCGTATTTTATGGGTTTTCTGGGCGGTTCGCGCCTTGCACCGGAAATGATCCGAAGGGTCGGACACGTTCGGGTGTTTGCTGCACTGGCGTCTTTCATTTCGGCCGTCATGATCCTTTACCCGTTGATGACCAATCCGTTTGTCTGGATTCTGGGTCGCTTCGTAATTGGGTTCTGCTTTTCCGGCGTGTATGTCACCGCCGAAAGCTGGCTGAACAATGCGGCCAGCAATGAAAATCGTGGTCAGGCCTTGTCGCTGTACATGATCTTCCAGATGACTGGCATCATCACTGCCCAAGGGTTGGTCTTGTTGGGGGACCCAGCTGGTTTCGACACTTTTGTTGTCGCATCTATTTTGGTTTCGATTTCTTTTGCTCCCATTCTTTTGTCAATTTCACCAACACCAGCATTCGATACTACCAAACCGATGACACTGCGCGAGCTTTTCAAAAGCTCACCTTTGGGCTGCGTCGGCATGTTCCTGTTGGGTGGTGTGTTCTCGGCTCAGTTCGGTATGGCGTCGGTCTACGGTGCCCGCGCAGGCCTGACTCTGGTTGAAATTTCGACCTTTATTGCTGCGTTCTATATCGGTGCCTTGGTGCTTCAATACCCGTTGGGCTGGATGTCGGATCGCATGGATCGGCGCTTCCTGATCATGTTGGTTGCAGGAGTGGGGACGTGTGCAGCATTGGCGGGCATGTTGTTCGGAGTCACTTTTCCAATCCTGCTGGGCGCGGCCTTCGTGATCGGAGGCATGTCGAACCCGCTGTATTCGCTGTTGATTGCCCACGCGAACGATTTTCTGGATCATGAAGATATGGCCGCAGCCTCGGGTGGTTTGCTGTTCATCAACGGTCTTGGCGCGATTGCCGGCCCGCTGATCACCGGCTGGCTGATGGGGGACAGCGTCTTTGGCCCGCAGGGGTTCTTCCTGTTCATCGCCGCGTTGCTTGCGACGATGGCTGTTTATGCGCTGTACCGAATGACGCAGCGTGCGGCGATCCCGGTGGATGAGACCGGCACCATGTCTCCTGTCTACGCGACAGCCTCGCCAGTTGCGGTCGAAGTGGCGCAAGAGGTTGCCATTGAAGCCGCCGAAGCCGAGGCCGAAACGCAAGATGTTGCCTAAGACACAAGAATATGTCGCGAATGTTGCAATTTTTTACTGTTACAATCCTGAAAAACATCCTTAAATGACCTTACGTCCCTGGGGAGGGCAACACGACGGAGTTAGGGCAATGGTAGGGCCTGAAGAAGTATTGAGTTATTGGTTAGATGAGATTGGTCCCAAGGGTTGGTATCTACAGGACGATGCCTTGGACGCAGAAATTCGCGAACGGTTTTTGACCACCTGGGAAGCCGCGAATGAAGGCAAATTCTCTCTTTGGTTGACGTATCCTAGTGGGTCACTGGCCTACATCATTTTGATGGACCAGTTCCCGCGCAACATGTTCCGCGGCAGCGCCAAGGCTTTTGCGTCAGATCGCGCCGCATTGTCGGCCGCGAAATGTGCGGTGGACAAGGGGTGGGATCTCAAGATCGACGAACCAGCGCGGCAGTTCTTTTACCTGCCGATGATGCATTCGGAAAATCTGTGTGATCAGGAACGCTGTGTCCGTTTGATGTGCCAGAACATGAGTGACAGCGATAAAAGCAATCTGCTGCACGCACGAGCACATCGTGAGGTGATACGCAAATTTGGGCGTTTCCCTTATCGGAACGAAGCACTGGACCGTCCGATGACCGAACACGAAGCCGCCTATGTCGACATGGGTGGATATGGTTCGACGGTACGCGAATTGCAGGCGTCCCTCTAGTACTGCGGCACGCAACCTCGAATGGCAATAATTCGGTCGGCGACCACGTCGGCCGATTTCTCTATGGCGGAATTGATCAGCTTGTCCGGAGAGTCGGTCAACTCGGCAATGCTGGCTTGCGCGCCTTGCATTCTTTGTTCCAGATTATCCAGTTTTACCAGCGCCGTGGATATCCGCAGTCTTTCGGCAATATCTGTGACTGAGCCGCTTGATTGCACCTCGGCAAGATCATTGCGTAGCGCCGCAAGTTCCCCCCGAACGCCGAGAATTTCGTCCTTCAAGGGCGCGATAAACTGGACTTTTTCCGAGAAGACCGTGGTGACGCCCTCGACTGTCGATGCCAGTTTCCAGCCTAGAAATAAGCAAAGAGCCACGAGGATGAGTGTCGCGTTGAGCAATGCAAGCAGCAGATCTTTAAGTGTTTTGGCCATGGTAAGCCTCTCGAATGATTTGCGTTTATGAAATGGCGGGCGAACCCGACATCTATGTTCTAGCCATTGAAGGATGCCCGGTATAGGCTGAAAACCGCATAAACTGATACCGATGATCCCACGTCGTATTTGTCGCGGGATTGGTGTGTTGATGCGTTTCGAAAATTAGTTTAATGGTAAACTAAATTTTCAACCGTCCTGCGCCGAGAGGGAAACATGGCTGCACAATCTTTTGATCTGATCGTAATCGGCGCTGGTCCGGGCGGCTATGTCGCTGCCATTCGTGCGGCGCAGCTGGGCCTTAAAACGGCCGTGGTTGAACGTGAGCATCTGGGCGGCATCTGCCTGAACTGGGGATGTATCCCTACCAAGGCACTGCTACGTTCGTCCGAAGTGTTTCACCTGATGGAGCGCGCCAAGGATTTCGGCCTCAAGGCGGACAAGGTCGGATACGATCTTGATGCTGTCGTTAAACGCTCGCGCGGTGTGGCGGCGCAGCTTTCAGGCGGCATCGGTCACTTGCTGAAAAAGAACAAAGTCACCGTGGTGATGGGGCAAGCGACGATTCCTGCTAAGGGCAAAGTCTCGGTCAAAACCGAGAAAGGAACCGAAGAGCTGACGGCCAAAAACATCGTATTGGCCACCGGCGCACGAGCGCGTGAATTGCCGGGGCTTGAAGCTGATGGCGATCTGGTCTGGACCTATAAGCACGCGCTGCAACCGCCGCGGATGCCCAAGAAACTTCTGGTCATCGGCTCGGGCGCGATTGGTATCGAATTCGCCAGCTTCTACAACACGTTGGGCGCTGACACGACCGTTGTCGAGGTGATGGACCGCGTGCTGCCGGTAGAAGATGCCGAAATCAGCGGGCTGGCCAAGAAAGCCTTTACCAAGCAAGGCATGACCATCATGGAAAAAGCGATGGTCAAGCAGCTGGATCGGGCCAAGGGCAAGGTCACCGCGCATATCGAAGTGAAGGGTAAGGTTGAAAAGCACGATTTCGATACCGTGATCTCGGCCGTGGGGATCGTCGGGAATGTCGAAGACCTTGGGCTTGAGGCTTTGGGCGTGAAAATCGACCGCACCCATGTTGTAACGGATGAGTTCTGTCGCACCGGAGTTGATGGTCTCTATGCGATTGGTGACATCGCGGGCGCACCGTGGCTGGCGCACAAGGCAAGCCACGAAGGCGTCATGGTCGCCGAACTGATCGCAGGCAAACACGCGCATCCCGTAAAGCCCGAAAGCATCGCCGGCTGCACCTATTGTCAGCCGCAAGTGGCTTCGGTCGGATACTCCGAGGCAAAAGCCAAAGAGTTGGGTTACGACATCAAAGTCGGTCGTTTCCCCTTTATCGGAAATGGCAAGGCCATTGCGCTGGGTGAACCCGAAGGTCTGATCAAAACAGTATTTGACGCCAAAACCGGCGAATTACTGGGGGCCCACATGATCGGTGCCGAGGTGACCGAGCTGATTCAGGGCTATGTGGTTGGTCGTCAGTTGGAAACCACGGAAGAAGACCTGATGAACACGGTCTTCCCGCATCCGACACTCTCAGAGATGATGCATGAAAGCGTTCTGGACGCTTATGGAAAGGTCATCCACATGTAATCTGCGGTGGGTGGGGACTTTGCCCCCCGCCGCCCGTTCCGGGCGACTCCCCCGAGATATTTATAGCCAGATGAAGCAAGGGATCCTTAACTTCATCTGGCCGAATACACCTCAGAGCGCGAGGCAGAGCTTCGCTTGGACTCATCAGCGCGTCAGCGCGTCCAGAATGCGAGCCCAGGACCGGATGCCTTTGTGAAAGCTTTTCACGTCGTATTTTTCGTTCGGCGAGTGAATTGCATCGTCATCGTTGGCAAAGCCAACCAGCATCGAATCCAACCCAAGTTCAGTATTGAAATAACCGACGACGGGGATCGAACCACCCATCCCGGTGAACACGGCTTCGCGCCCCCATTCGTCCGACAGGGCGCCGCGGGCGGCTTCGAACTCGGGGCGGTCCAGATTCATAACCGAAGCGGGGGACCCGTCTAGATCATTGTCCCAGTCGACCTTGGCGTCGGGTGACAGACGCTCTTGCACATGTTTGCGGATTTTGGTGCGCAAAGCGTCAGGGTCCATGTCACCGACCAGACGGCAGGTGATCTTGCAGTGTGCCTGCGACGGGATCACGGTTTTCGAGCCTGCACCATTGTAACCGCCCCACAACCCGTTAACCTCGAGCGTAGGGCGCGCCCATTGCTGTTCCAGCGTCGAATACCCTTTTTCGCCATGGGGTTGCGAATAGCCGACCGAGCTTAGGTACTCGACCTCGTCAAACCCACAGTTTTGCCACTGGCGCAGTTGCTCGGCGGGCACTTCGTGAACGCCTTCATAGAACCCCTCGACCGCAACACGGCCGGTTTCGTCGTCATAGAACGAGGCGATGATCTTGGACAATTCCCGCAGGGGGTTCAGGCCGGGGCCGCCGTAATGGCCCGAATGCAGATCGATGCGGGGGCCAGTGATAGTGAATTCATCCTTGAGCATGCCGCGCAGTTGCGAGGAAATTGACGGTACGCCGCGAGATACCATCGAAGTGTCGCACACCAGTGCCAAGTCAGCTTTCAGCTCGGCCGCGTTTTCCCGCAGGAAAGGCACCAGGGACGGCGATCCTGATTCTTCTTCACCCTCGAAGAAAAAGGTGATGCGGCAGGGCAGGGAGCCATTGACGGCCTTCCAGGCCCGGCAAGCTTCGACAAAGGTCATTAGCTGGCCTTTGTCATCTGACGACCCGCGCCCACGAATGACAGGGCCGTTGTCGGTGTCTTCAATCGCAGGATCGAACGGGTCGCGTTTCCACAGCTCAAGCGGATCAACGGGTTGCACGTCATAGTGCCCGTAAAACAGCACATGCGGTGCGTTGCTGTCCTCTCCGACATGGCCGACGACCATGGGGTGGCCGGTGGTTTCACGCTTTTCCGCTGCGATGCCAATACTTTGTAGGTCAGCGACCAACCAGTCCGCGGCTTGATCCACTTGCGCGTCATAGGCCGGGTCGGTCGAGATGGATGGGATGCGCAGCAGCGCCATCAGGCGATCGATTGAGGTTTGCAGATCAGTGTCGATGCGGTTCAGAACGGCGTCCAGCGACATGGGGTTCTCCTGCTTTCAAGATTTGGCAGAACCTATCAGCGCAATCGGCGCCGTCCAGTGCGCTTTGGCGGGAATATGATATAATATCGGAAACTCCGAGTGGCGCCTGCGTCGTTTCCTCGCGCCCGATGGCCGTAACTTTACTTGTCGATGCGAGTGCGAGGGGATATTTGATGCAAATCAAATGTGTGATCCCAATGTTGTCTATACGTACGGGGCACAAGGGAACGCATTGGCGTATAATCGGATTCGTCCGGTGAGAGCGTCAGAAATTTTGTCCGGCTACAAATGCAAGGGGTCGGGCATGTAAGGAGATGCCGGTGGACTATACTGCTCAGCTCGATACAGCGATTGCCAAGCTGCATGATGAAGGACGTTACCGCACCTTCATCGACATCGAACGTCGCAATGGTCATTTCCCGCATGCGGTGCGGACCCGCCCGGACGGGTCGCAGCAGAATATCACCGTGTGGTGCGGCAATGACTATCTGGGCATGGGCCAGCACCCGGTTGTTCTGAACGCAATGCACGAAGCCGTTGACGCAGCCGGCGCCGGTTCGGGCGGGACCCGCAATATATCGGGGACGACCGTCTACCACAAAAAGCTTGAGGCCGAGTTGGCCGATCTGCATGGCAAAGAGGCCGCGCTGCTGTTCACCAGTGCTTATATCGCCAATGACGCGACGCTCAGCACTTTGCCGAAATTGTTCCCCGGTCTGATCATCTATTCGGACGAGTTGAACCATGCCTCGATGATCGAGGGCGTGCGCCGCAATGGTGGGGCCAAGCGTATCTTCCGTCACAACGATGTTGCCCATCTGCGCGAATTGCTTAAGGCCGACGATCCCAAAGCCCCCAAACTGATTGCGTTTGAATCCGTTTATTCGATGGACGGCGATTTTGGTCCGATAGAAGAGATTTGTGATCTGGCCGATGAGTTTGGTGCGCTGACCTATATCGACGAGGTCCACGCAGTTGGCATGTACGGCCCGCGCGGTGGCGGCGTGACTGAGCGCGATGGCCTGGCGCATCGTATCGACATTATCAATGGAACCCTTGCCAAAGCCTTTGGCGTAATGGGCGGTTATATCGCCGCCAGCGAGAAAATGTGCGATGCCGTGCGTTCTTATGCACCGGGCTTCATCTTCACCACCTCGTTGCCGCCTGCAGTGGCCGCAGGGGCAGCGGCCTCGGTCGCTTTCCTAAAAACGGCGAGCGATCTGCGTGAGCAGCATCAGACACAGGCCAAGATCCTTAAGCTGCGGCTCAAGGGGCTGGGCATGCCATTGATCGATCACGGTACACATATCGTGCCGGTGATTGTTGGAAATCCGGTACACACCAAGATCCTCAGCGACCGGCTGCTTGATGATCATGGCATCTATGTTCAACCGATCAATTTCCCCACTGTCCCGCGCGGAACCGAGCGTCTGCGCTTTACCCCATCTCCGGTACATGGGCCTGACGAAATGAACCGTTTGGTACAGGCGATGGACGAACTTTGGTCACATTGTGCGCTAAATCGCGCCGAACTTGCCGGTTAACCTCACGCTAAAGTGTGCAACGCGTTTGCCGCGTGTTAAGCTTAGGCTAACAAAAGTATCGGACGAATCGTTAATGGGATGATTCGCCGTTAGCGCGAAACGCGCGCAGGCAGAATGGGGCAGCAGGGATGATTGGGCGCAGATCTCAGCGCGATTCCAAGGACGAAGCCGACGTCAGGCCAAAGGGTTTTGACGATTACGAAGTGCGGCTTGGTGACAGGATGCGCGGCGAACGGGCAACGATGGGCAAGTCCCTGTTGGATGTTCAGCGCGAGTTGCGGATCAAAGCCAACTACATAGCTGCCATCGAAGACGCCGATCCTGACGCGTTCGACACACCCGGCTTCATTGCCGGGTATGTGCGTTCTTATGCCCGGTATCTGGGGATGAACCCGGATGAGACTTTTGCTGCCTTCTGTAAGGAAAGCGGGTTCGAAGTTGCGCATGGCATGTCGGCCGAGGCTTCGGTTGTTCGCAAGCCCACGGGCGCGGTTCCGGCGCGCGGTCCGATGGGGCGTGATCCGTTTACCTCGCCCAACACGCCATACATTCCCGGTCGCGAATCCCTTGTCAGCCAGATTGAACCGCGGGCTATCGGCTCGTCACTGGTTCTGGTCGCAGTGATCTGCGGCATTGGCTATGGCGGCTGGTCGGTGCTGAACAAGATTCAGCAGGTACAGGTAAGTCCGGTCGAACAGGCCCCGGTGGTTCTTTCCGATCTCGATCCGCTGGATGCGGCGCGCGACAGTGCCGAAACAGAGGTTGCCGTTGCGGCCACCCCCAGCGCCGAGGCGTTGGACCGTCTGTATCGCCCACAGGCGCTGGACGTTCCTGTTCTGGTCGCCCGTGACGCTCCGATTTCTACCTTGGACCCGCGCACTGTGGGCACCTTCCTGCCACAGGAATTGCCAAAGGTTGAGGTCGCCGAGGTCCACACTGTCGAACGCCCGGCCTTGCCGCAGGTGGTCGAGCAGATCGACACCACCTTGAAAATTGTCGCCGTGAAACCAGCCTGGATGCGGGTCACCGCAGCTGATGGAAGCGTGATCTTCGAAGGCACCCTTGGCACGGTTGAACAAGGTAATGTGTTCGAGGTTCCGCTAACGGAAGAGCCGCCTCAACTGCGCGCGGGTGCTTCGGGTTCGGTGTTCTTTTCGATGAACGGCGAACATTACGGACCGGCGGGCGCGCCGGGGACCGTCGCCAAAGGCGTTGTTCTGTCCAAGGACGCGGTTGCCGAAACCTACGCGGTTGCCGATCTTGAGGCTGATCAGAACAGCGCGCTGAAACAATTGGTGGCTGAACTTCAGGCACAGGTTTCAGAAGACCCCGCCGAGTGATCTAGCCATTGCGGTGTCCTGGCAGGCGGACTATCTAAAGACGCAACTTAGGTTGTCTTGGACCCGTCCTCATGTCGCTCAATCACGTTCGCCCGTGGCGCAATATCTACCGCCGCAAGTCCCGTCAGATCATGGTTGGGGATGTAGCTGTCGGTGGTGACGCACCCATTGCCGTTCAGACGATGACCAACACGCTGACAACCGATGTTGCGGCGACCGTGGCACAGGTGCAAGCCGCTGCCGAGGCCGGTGCCGATATCGTACGTGTGTCTGTCCCGGATGAGGCGTCATCAAAAGCCCTGAAAGAGATCGTGCGCGAAAGCCCGGTGCCGATCGTCGCTGACATTCATTTCCATTATCGCCGTGGGATTGAGGCTGCCGAGGCTGGTGCTGCCTGTTTGCGGATCAATCCGGGCAATATCGGTGACGAAAAGCGCGTGAAAGAGGTCATCAAGGCGGCGCGCGACCACAATTGCTCGATCCGGATTGGCGTGAATGCGGGCAGTCTGGAAAAGCAGCTGCTTGAGAAATATGGCGAGCCTTGCCCCGAAGCGATGGTCGAAAGCGGGCTGGAGCATATCCGCATCCTGCAGGACAACGATTTCCACGAATTCAAGATCAGTGTGAAGGCCAGTGACGTATTCCTATCCGCCGCTGCCTACCAGGGTATTGCCGAGGCCACCGACGCCCCCATTCACCTAGGGATAACCGAGGCAGGGGGGCTGGTGTCCGGCACCATCAAATCGGCCATCGGGCTGGGTAACCTCTTGTGGATGGGTATTGGCGACACAATCCGTGTCAGCCTGTCTGCCGATCCGGTCGAAGAGGTGAAGGTGGGTTATGAGATCCTGAAATCTCTGGGCCTTCGCCATCGCGGCGTGAACATCATCTCATGCCCGTCCTGCGCGCGGCAGGGCTTCGACGTGATCAAGACGGTCGAGGCGCTTGAGCAGCGGCTGGAACACATCAAGACCCCGATGAGCCTGTCCATTATCGGCTGCGTGGTCAACGGCCCGGGTGAGGCCTTGATGACCGATGTCGGCTTTACCGGCGGTGGGGCTGGGTCGGGTATGGTCTATCTGGCGGGCAAGGCCAGCCACAAGATGTCCAACGACCAGATGATCGACCACATCGTTGAAGAGGTCGAAAAGAAGGCAGCCGAGCTTGACGCCGCGCAGGAAGCGGCAGAATAACTTAACCTCGGGTGGGCAGTTTTAGATCGCAGGCATCTGCTGTGTTGCACAGTGAATCCCGCCGCCAGATTGCCCTAATACGTCCACGTTCAGGGCAACGACCTCGCGCCCAGGATAGTGGCGAGCAATTGCATCTTGCGCTAGTAGGTCGGTTTCAATATCGCCGAACTCAGGCATGATCACACCATTATTGCACACATAATAGTTCACATAAGACGCGACGAAATCCAGGTCTCTGATGCGCGGTGAATGGGGCTCTGGGATCACCTCGATTTGCAGCCCTTCGGCGGCCAATCGGTCATGTGTATCCAGTGCAGCCAGATGAAACGGGTCCCGCATGTCGGGCTCATCGGGCAGGTTCATCAAAACGCGCCCCGGCCCCGTGAAACGAGCCAAAGAGTCGATATGGTAGTCGGTGATATCTTCGCCCCATACCCCCGCGGACCAGATCATGCGATCTGCTCCGTAGGCGGCCAGCAAGCGCGTTTCGATCTGGTCCCGCGATAGGCCGGGATTGCGGTTCTTGTTCACCCATGAGCTTTCATGCGCCATGAGCAACCCGTGCCCGTCCTGTTCAACCCCTCCAGCCTCGCCTTGTAAACCGCTTGGCAGCAGGGACAGGTCCAAGTGTCCCGCTACGCGACCAGCGATGCGCGCGTCATGCGTATGGACCTGCTTCTTGCCCCAACCATTGAATTGAATCTGACGGATCGCCAACTGACCGCTTTCATTAACGACGAATACCGGCCCAGAGTCGCGACACCAAAGATCTTCGGTCGGAATGTCCCAGAGTTCGATGGATGGCGAGAGTTTTCGCTTTGCCGATGCATGCTCAGCCGCAGAAGCCAGCATGACCACGGGCTCAAATGCGGATATGGCGTTGGCTATGTCGGCGATGACCTGTTGCGTGTCTTCCAGATGGGCTGCATCCCAATACACCCGTCGGCTGTTAGGCCATTGCATAAAGGTGCGCTGATGGCGGGTTTCCTCGGCGGGTACAAAATAGCCCAAGTCCGGTTGCGATGCAGAGTGATTGGACCAACCCATCAATCCCAGCGCGCCTCCGGTCAGGATCAAATGCCTTCTGTTCATGGCAATCTTATATCGGTTCCCGGACGTTAAAGCACGTCATCGTTTCATGGCCCGAAAGTAGTTAGGGTTTTGGACCTTCCGAATGACGCAGTGTAGGCTGGCCACTGCGAAGGCTGGCAGGGTCGAACCCTTAGGGTCAAAGGCATTGGCATTTCGCAATACCTCTGATCCGGTTTCCCCGACATAGCGGATGACCTTACTCGGCGGATGAGTGCTTTGCGTGCAGATCAAACCATCCGACAACCACAGCAAACAGGTTGTCAGGGGCGATACTAGAGGCGAAATTCAGCCCTTCCTGAACTTTTACGGCATCTTCGTAAGACATCCATTTTCCAGGGATGTCTTCACCGAATACTCCGGATGCACTGGTTTTGAACTTGTGATCGGGAACTGGCCCGTGCGGTGACGCAGGCGAGATGGTTTGGTACTCGACATATTTCTGGTTTGAAAACTTGAACCTGTCATACCCGTTCTTATGCAACGTCTCGAGCATATCCAGACTGCCATTCTCAACCGACACATATTTAGGCAGGATGGGCAGATCCATAATTTGCGAAAGTGCAACGCTGTCAAAGCCTTCGATGTCGATCTTTACATAAAGGATCTGATCGGATACCGGTCCCAGCTCTTTCGAAAGATCAACCGCCGGAACAACGATCTTTTCGGCCCCGTCCTTCCGGCTTCCGATCCGCTCATTGACCGAGCTCCAGGCCGAATTGAATTTGTTTACGTAGAAAGTGACTTCATCCGATGTGCCGTCGGTTACAGCAAAATTTCTGATATCGACGCCGTCCACGCCCAGGTCTTCGAAATGCTTGGCTACCGCAGCGCACAAATCTGGGATGGCCTCTACGGCGATGACGTTGAACCCTCTTTTACGGTAATAGACTGTGTCTTTTCCGTCATTCATGCCGATGTCGACGATAATGCTTTCGCGGGCTTCGGGATACAAAGATTGAACTGAAGTTTCGTCTTCCTTAGGCAATGGCTTGGCAATCGGTTTTTTCTTGCCACGCAGAACACGACCTGCTTCGCGTACGCTTCGCGCCGCGCGGGACAGTCCAGATTTCTTGTTATCGCTCATGCGTGCCTCTGACTTTGGATAAATTACTTTAGCGTGTTCAATGCCCGAGACCAAAATCTCGTTCAACACAAAAATTTGGATTTCAAACCTTGATAGGTTTGCGCGGCAATAGGTTGCTGAACAAGTCCGACCTATTGCCCGGATACTTGCGTCAGAAGCGAGAGGGGGGGCGGGTGAACCGCCCCTTTACTCAGCCTTGTTCAGCGCGCACGCCTTTGGCGATTTGAAGCATTTGATCCGCAGGCAGGAAACCGCGCAGCATTTCAGTGCCCAAAACAAACGACGGAGTTCCCGAAATCTGCATCCGTTGTGCAAGGGCGCGGGTGCGGGTGATCTCATCGGTCACCTGATCGCTGTCCATCGCCGCGACGATTGCATCGCTGTCCAGACCCAAACCATCGGAAATGCGACGCAGAGAAACCTCGGTTGGTTCGCCGCCAAATTCCAGCAGCGCGTCATGAACTTGTTTATATGCGTCGTCGCCGGCCACATGTTTGGTCGCCACCGCAAAGCGCGAAGACAGGACCGAAGCTTCGCCCAGGATCGGGAATTCCTTGATCACCAAACGGATATTGCCGTCCTCAGCCAGCAGGTCGGCCACTTCGGGCACCGCACGGCGGCAATAGCCGCAGCGGTAGTCCATGAATTCGACCAGAGTAATGTCGCCTTCTGGATTGCCACCCACCCAGCTATAGCCGTCATTGAACAGTTCTTCGGCATTGGCGGCCACTAGTTCTTGGTCAGCGGCGGCCTCGGCAACCGCGTTGCGTTGTTCAAGGATGTTGATCGCCTCGATGATCACTTCGGGGTTCTCCAGCAGATATTCGCGCACCTGGGCGCCGAATTCTTCCTTTTCCGAGGCGCTAAGCGCGTTCAAATCCAACGCGTGCGCAGGGCCAGTGATCAAGGAAAGCCCCAGTAGGGCAGGTGCTGCATGTCTGAGGATCATTTCCGTTTCCTTTTTGCTTTCTTAGCGCGTTCCGAGGCAATCAGCACATCCTGCGCCCTTTGCCAACCCGGAGAGCCTTCGGGCAATTGCCCTAAGGCCCGTTTTGCGTGAATACCCGCGTCGGCCAACCGGCCGCGCAAGGCATATCGTTCAGCGGTCACGACCGAAGCCATGCCATTATTGCCGACCTTTGCATATGCGACCCCGAGGTCCTGCATCAGTCGGGCATTTCGGTAATCTCTTTGACGTGCCTTTACAAGCATTTGCAAGGCGTTCTTTGTCTGACCTTGCGCCAGCAATGCACGCCCGTACCCAGCCAGAATCAACGCGTCATTAGGGGCCATTTCAACAGCTTTGCCATAGGCTTTCACGGCGTCTTGCATTTGCCGGTTTTCCAGTAAAATCTGGCCCTTAAGCTCATAGTAAAACGGATCATTTGGGCGAATGGCCAGGGCGCCATCTATCGCGGCGCGGGCGTTGGCCAGATCATGGTTCTGATGATAGGCCGATGCCTCACGCATCAGGCGGATGTCTTGCGCGTCTTCCTCTTTTGCGCGTCGCATGGTCCATGTTGGGGATCGGAGGAAAGCCGACAGCTTACCCTTGACCCGCGCGAACCAATAGTCGGCATTTGGGTCCGATTTGGACCAGTCGCCAGATTGCGCTAGAAACCTTTCGGCCACGCGCAGGCGCTCGCGGCTGGTGGGGTGCGACCGCATATAGGGGTCTTGGTTGACCGCGTTTAGTAACTCTTGACCTGCGAATTTTCGATGCAGTTCAACCATCCCGATGGGCGAGATACCGGCCCATCGGAGGTAACTGGCGGCGCTTTGGTCGGCCGAGGATTCTTCGGCGCGGGTATGTCCCAGAAAACTGCGCAGGGCAGCACTTTGGGTTCCTGCGGCAATGCCTACTGCGGCCTCACCACCTCCGGCGGCAGCGGCAATTAGGGCCAGCGCAGTCCCTAACCCCGCCTTGCGTTGCGCCGCGCGCAGGTTTTGCGTCCGCCGGGCCAGATGGCCATTGGCGATATGCGCGGCCTCGTGCGCGATCACGGCCTGCAGCATTTCAGGGCTTTCGACGGTCAGGATCAGCCCGTAATTCAGGTAAATCGCGCTGTAATCGATGACAAAGGCGTTGAACGTGCGGTCATTGACGACAAATATCTTGACCCGATTGGTGTTCAGTCCGGCCGCACGCAGGATCGGAAAGGCCAGTTCGCGCAGCCCATGTTCGATATCGGGGTCTCGGATCAGGCCCTGAGCGTTTGCCGGAACAAGGCTTGCCATCCATGTCACTGCCACCAGCAACAGGGTCGGGATTGACGCCACCCTGGATAAGCGTTCAAAAGCCATGGCTGAAACATGGGAGATTGGCATGAGAAACTCAACCCGGTCCGGGGTCGATCCCTTTATCGTGATGGACGTGATGGAGGCCGCGCGCCGCGCCGAAGAGGCCGGGCGCCACATAATCCATATGGAGGTCGGCCAGCCCGGCACCGGTGCGCCTAAGGGGGCTGTTAAGGCTCTGGGGAAGGCCATGGAGCAAGCCCCGTTGGGCTATACGGTCGCGTTGGGATTGCCTGAGCTGCGGCAACGGATCGCACGTCTGTATGGCGATTGGTATAATGTTGATCTGAACCCCGAACGCGTTGTGATTACTCCGGGATCTTCTGGCGGATTTCTACTGGCTTTCACCGCGCTGTTCGACAGCGGTGACCGCGTCGGCATCGGCGCGCCGGGCTATCCGTCTTACCGGCAGATTCTGAAAGCACTGGGTTTGGTGCCGGTTGACCTGCCCACTGCGCCGGAAAACCGCCTGCAACCGGTGCCCGCAGATTTCGCAGGGCTTGATCTGCAGGGGCTGATGGTCGCGTCACCTGCCAATCCGACCGGTACCATGCTGGATCATGCGTCAATGGGCGCGCTGATCGAGGCCGCGCACGGGCAGGGGGCCTCGTTCATCAGCGATGAGATTTACCATGGTCTGGAATATGAGGCCAAAGCCGTCACTGCGCTGGAACTGACGGACGAGTGCTATGTGATCAACTCATTCTCGAAATATTTCTCGATGACCGGCTGGCGTGTTGGCTGGATGGTGGTGCCCGAGGATCAGGTGCGCGTCGTCGAGCGTATCGCCCAGAACATGTTCATCTGTGCGCCCCATGCCAGCCAGTTGGCAGCACTAGCCGCGATGGATTGCGACGCGGAATTGCAAGCCAATCTGGATGTTTATCGCCGCAATCGCACTTTGATGTTGGACGGTTTGCCCAAGGCCGGCTTCACCAATATCGCGCCGCCTGACGGGGCGTTCTACGTTTACGCCGATGTCTCGGACCTGACCGAACACAGCCGTGCCTTCGCGGCCGAGATTCTGGACAAGGCCGGGGTGGCCGTGACGCCGGGGTTGGATTTTGACCCAGTGCGCGGGCACCACACGCTGCGGTTTTCCTATGCGCGATCAACTGCGGATATCGAGGAAGGTCTGATGCGGCTTCAGCGTTTCATGGTTGAACGCGGTGCGATCACAACTCCGGCGTAACCCGTTCACAAATTAGCTTCGGTCCGCTAGTCTGACCGTCAAACGATCTCGGGAAAACTTGAGGCCATGAGCAGGATTTTCTACGCCATCGCGCTGATCTGGGCGCTGAGCAGTGCTGCGCTCGCACATGATTTCAGCGCGCTTGCGCGGGTTTTGCCCGACGATAGCCGCATAACTAAAGATGGCCGCGCCGGAGTTCGCGTTGAACTTGGCCTCAGTCAGGGCGTTCCTTACCGTGTCTTCACACTGCGCGATCCGTACCGTGTCGTGCTGGATTTTCAGGAGGTCGACTGGACCGGCCTGGACGCCGACACTTTCCTGCAAACCGACCGGATCAGTGGTGTGCAATTCGGCGCCTATGTTCCCGGCTGGTCGCGCATGGTGTTGGAGCTGGGCGCACCACTGGCCGTTGATACCTCTGACTTGAGGGTGGATCAGGTCAATGGAACAGCGCACCTGTCGCTTGGTCTGAGCGGCACCGATTTCGACAGTTTCGCGGCCAGCGCCGGGGCGCCGCGCCAGCCAGGATGGGACCTGCCGGAACCGTCGGTGACGCCTGCCAAGCCCGGTCCAAACGGAACACGCCCTTTGCTGGTGATGCTGGACCCAGGCCACGGCGGTATTGATCCGGGGGCCGAGGTCGCGGGATCTAACGAGAAGACCCTGATGCTGACCTTCGCGCGCGAGTTGCGGGAAACACTGCTTCGGGCCGGGGGATATCAGGTGGTGATGACCCGTGTGGACGACCATTTTGTCAGCCTCGAACGGCGCATAGCTCTGGCGCATCGGGCGGGTGCGGACGTGTTCATCTCGCTTCATGCCGATAGTCTCTCCGAGGGTCGCGCGCATGGTGCGGCGGTCTATACACTGTCCGACGATGCCTCGGACGTTGCCAGCCACAAATTGGCCGAACGTCACGATAGGGGCGATCTGATCTCGGGCGTGGACCTCAGCGGTGCCGACGACCAGGTGGCCGACATCCTGCTGGATATCGCGCGGCAAGAGACCAAACCACGCACCGACGCGTTGGCGCGGGCCGTGGCCGACGGGATGACGCAGCAGGGCGGGCCAATGAACAACAGACCGATCCGCACGGCATCTTTTTCTGTACTTAAGGCGGCGGATATCCCGTCGATTTTGGTCGAGCTTGGGTTTCTGTCCAGCCCCAGAGATCTAAAAAACGTCACGAATCCAGAATGGCGCAAACGGATGGCGCGCGGAATCCTGACCGGGCTGGAGCAATGGCGGCAGGACGATCTGGTTAAACGCGCCCTGATTGGGCAGTGACCCTGCGGCGCAAACCGGCTAAAATTGGCCATCGTGTTTTGACCCTGCGCCGGGGCACCACTATATAGGCGGCAGCGCGAGTAAAAGGCAGTAACGTGATCCGTTTCATTCTTTCGTTTTTCGGGGCGATCTTCAGCCTCGTCACCCTGGGTATCTTCATGGCTGCGCTGGTGATCGGCGCGGTGTTCTGGATGTATGGGCGTGACCTGCCCAGCCATGAATCGCTGGCGCAATACAAGCCGCCGACGATCAGCCGGATTTATTCGGGCGAAGGTCAACTGATCGACGAGTTCGCGCAGGAACGCCGCTTGTTTACCCCGTCCGAAGAAATTCCCGACCTGGTGAAGCAGGCGTTCATCTCGGCCGAGGACAAGAACTTTTACACGCATCAAGGCTATGACCCGCGCGGCATCATCGCTGCCGGTGTCGAGGCTGTGAAATCCAAGGGTGAAAACGTGCGTGGTGCGTCCACGATCACGCAGCAGGTGATGAAGAACTTCCTGCTGTCCGGCGACCGCCGGGCCGAGCGCAAGATCAAGGAAATCATCCTCGCCACCCGGCTTGAGGATACGCTGGACAAGGAACAGATTCTCGAACTTTATATGAACGAGATCTTTCTGGGCCAGAACTCGTATGGTGTGACGGCTGCGGCGCAGACCTATTTCAACAAGACGTTGCAGGAACTGGCCCCGCATGAGGCGGCCACACTGGCCGCAATGCCCAAAGCGCCGTCCGATTACCATCCAGTTCGCCAGAAAGAACGCCTGCTGGCGCGCCGTGATTATGTGCTGCGCGAAATGCACCAGAATGGCTATATCGATAAGGCGACCTATGAGACCGAGGTCGACCAGCCGCTGCGCTCGGTCCAGAATGGCGATTTCGAAAGCTTCCGCACTGCGCTGCCGCCACGTGACTATTTCACCGACGAAATCCGCCGCCAGCTGAGCGAGGATTTCGGCGAGGGTGAGTTCTTTACTGGCGGTTTTACCGTCCGCGCCTCGGTGGACGAAGAGATGCAGGTTGAAGCGGCCAAGGCTCTGCGTACCGCGCTGCAGAAATACGACCGCTCACGCGGTAAATGGCGCGGCACGAAAGAAGTGATCGCCGAAGATAAACTGACCGATGAAGCCCAGTGGCGCGAGGCGTTGGCGATCTTGGAAATCCCGCGCGACGTAGTGCTGCCAACGCGGTGGTATCCGGCGGTGGTTTTGAACGTGGCCGATCAATCCCTAACGGTCGGTATCGAGAACGGCCCAGCCGACGGCGTTGTGCCCCGTTCCGATATCAAATGGATGCAGGGCGATTTCGCCGCCAATTTCAAACGTGGTGACGTCATCCTGGTCATGGCCGGCGAAGAAGGTCAGTGGTCGGCGCGTCAAATTCCCGAAGTACAGGGCGGATTTGTCGCGATGGACGTGAATTCGGGCCGTGTTCTGGCAATGCAGGGCGGTTTCTCGTATCAGGATACAGTGTTCAACCGCGCCACGCAGGCGCAGCGCCAGCCGGGGTCCAGCTTTAAGCCTTTTGTTTACGCGGCGGCACTGGACAGTGGTTATAGCCCAGCAACAATCGTGGTGGATGCCCCGATCGAGGTGAACACGCCGCAGGGTTTGTGGCGGCCCAAGAACTCGACAAACAAGTTCTATGGTCCGACGCCACTGCGCACCGGGATCGAGCAGTCGCGGAACCTGATGACGATCCGTCTGGCGCAAGAGGTCACGATGCCGGTTGTCGCGGGCTACGCTGAGCGTTTTGGTGTTTACGATCGGATGGGTGCGTTCCTTGCCAACTCGCTGGGGTCCGAGGAAACCACGTTGTACAAGATGGTCGCGGCTTATGCGATGTTCGCCAATGGTGGCGAACGGGTCGAGCCCACTCTGGTCGACCGAATTCAGGACCGGTTCGGCAAGACGATTTACCGACATGACGACCGTCAGTGTGTGGACTGTAACTCTAGCTGGCTGGAGCCGGACGAGTCGCCCACGATCGTGACCGATCGCTGGCAGGTTATGGATGCGATCACCGCGTATCAGCTGACGTCGATGATGAAGGGCGTGGTGGATCGGGGAACTGCGTCGAGCGTCGTTAATCTGCCCGTGCCCACAGCGGGTAAAACCGGTACGACCAACGAATCCAAAGATGCGTGGTTCATCGGCTTTACGTCCAATATCGTGGCCGGCTGCTATATCGGGTATGACCGCCCGCGCCCGATGGGGCGGGGGGCCTATGGCGGCACCATGTGTGGCCCGGTTTTCCAAAGCTTTATGGAAAAAGCTGTCGAGAAATATGGCGGCGGTCCGTTTGAAGTGCCCGAGGGTGGCCACTTTATCAAAATCGACCGTTTCAGTGGCGCGCGCCTGCCTGCGGATGCGACCGGGGATTATGTCGTTGCCGAGTATTTCCGCGATGGCGTCGACGGCTTTATTGACCGCGTGTATGACGGCGGCTTTGCGGTTGGTTCGGACCTGCCGCTGTTCGAAGAGGTCAACACCGGCCGTCAGGTGACCACATCAACCGGGAATACCGTCACTGTTGGCCCCAATGCCAGCCAGGGTGATCTCTCGACCGGTGGGCTTTACTAATAACCGATATGTTTCGGGGCTCCGCTGTCTTGTGGTGCCCCGAACCTCTTGCTATCACGCAGGCCTGATTGAGCAAGTTGGGACAAGACCATGCGCGCCGAAACCCAGAATACCGTGGCGGAAATTGAAAAGTCGCTGGAGCTGCTGGCGCAGCGTATGGACTATGAAACTGCGCCCCACCGCCTTGAGGAATTTAACGCGCGCGTCGAGGACCCCAACCTTTGGGACAACCCCGAGAACGCGCAGAAACTGATGCGCGAACGTCAGATGTTGGTTGATGCCATCGAAACCTATGAAACCATCAAAACCGATCTAAGCGACAATATCGAATTGATCGAACTGGGCGAGATGGAGGAGGACGAAGAGGTTGTCACCGACGCCGAAAACGCCATCAAAAGCCTGAAGGCCAAAGCCGCCAAGAAAGAGCTGGAGGCGCTGCTGGATGGCGAGGCTGATGGCAACGATACGTTCCTCGAAATCAACTCGGGCGCGGGTGGCACGGAAAGCTGCGACTGGGCCTCGATGCTGGCGCGGATGTATGTGCGTTGGGCCGAGAAAAAGGGCTATACCGTCGAGCTGCAATCCGAGACCTCGGGTGAAGAGGCGGGGATTAAATCCGCCGCCTACAAGATTTCCGGTCATAACGCCTATGGCTGGTTGAAGTCTGAAAGTGGTGTGCACCGGTTGGTGCGGATTTCACCGTATGACTCGGCGGCTAAGCGGCATACGTCGTTCAGCTCAGTTTGGGTCTATCCGGTGGTCGACGACAATATTGAGATCGAGGTGAACCCCTCGGACATCCGTATCGATACATACCGGTCCTCGGGCGCGGGTGGTCAGCACGTGAACACCACTGACTCGGCGGTTCGGATTACGCACATTCCGACCGGGATCGTTGTGACCAGTTCCGAGAAGTCGCAGCACCAAAACCGCGATATTGCGATGAAGGCGCTGAAGTCGCGCCTGTATCAGCAAGAGCTGGATCGCCGCAACGCGGATATCAACGCTGCGCACGAGGCCAAGGGCGACGCGGGCTGGGGCAACCAAATCCGGTCCTATGTCCTGCAGCCTTATCAGATGGTCAAGGATCTGCGCACCAACCATGAGACATCAGACACCAAGGGTGTGCTGGATGGTGATCTGGATGGGTTCATGGCAGCCACACTGGCGTTGAACGTGGCGGGCAAAAGCCGGTCCGAGGCGCAGGGCGACTAGGACGGACAGGGGCTTTGCCCGGTCTCCGCAAGCGGAGCCTCCCCCGATATATTTTTAGCCAGATGAAGCGGATCCCGGTTTTCTGTGGGAACGGAAAAGATTCATTTAAACAGTGGGTTTAAATGGGGGGATGCCCCGGCTAGGTTGACCTTGCAAAAGGGACGAGCCTGGGATGAATCTGAGCCAAGCAACTGCAAGTGACCTGTTGAACGCGCTGACGGACCGGCAGGTGTCGGCGCAAGAGGTGATGCAGCAAACGCTGGAGCGGATTGGCGGGGTCAACGAGGCCGCGAACGCCATTGTGGCTTTGCGCGAGCGGGATGATTTGATGACCGAGGCCCGCGCTTTGGATTCTGGTCCAATCCGTGGCCCCCTGCATGGATTGCCGATTGCGGTCAAAGATCTGGTGAACGTGGCGGGGATCGTAACGTCGCAGGGATCTCCGATTTTTAGGGATCACATTGCGCAAAGGGATGATCTGATTGCCGCGCGGATGCGGGCGGCCGGGGCGATCCTGATCGGCAAGACCAATGTTCCCGAATTCGGGCTGGGGTCCCATACTTTTAATCCGGTCCATGGCGCGACGACGAACCCTTATAATCCGGCCCGGACCTGCGGCGGGTCATCCGGCGGCGCGGCGGTGGCGCTGGCGACCGGGATGGTGGCGCTTGCGGATGGGTCAGACGCGATGGGCAGCCTACGCAACCCGGCGGCCTGGAACAATGTTTACGGGTTTCGGCCAAGTTGGGGGCGGGTGCCGTCGGAACCGGTAGGTGATGGCTTTCTGCATCAGCTGTCCACGCTTGGCCCGATGGCGCGCAGCCCCGAGGATCTGGGCCTGTTGCTGGACGTGATCTCAGGGCCGGATGTGCGGCAGCCTTTTGGTGGGGCCACCCCCATAGTGTCGCCGGTGCAGGCGGCAGACATGCGCGGCGTGCGGATTGGGTGGCTGGATGACTGGGGAGGGGCTTATCCATTTGAGGATGGCATACACGCGCAATGTGAAAGTGCTTTGAATGTGTTCACTCAGCTGGGGGCCGAGGTCATCCCCGTTGCGCCGCCATTTGAGGCTGAGCGCCTTTGGGAGAGTTGGATAACCCTGCGATCCTGGAGCGTGGCCGCAAGCCTTGCGCCGCTTGCAGATCAACGTGACGTGCTGAAAGACACGGCGCAATGGGAGTTGGCCCGAGGGCAGACTCTGACGGCGATGCAAGTGCATGAAGCCAGCGTCATCCGGTCCGAATGGTTTCGATGCCTGGCAGAGTTAATGCGTGATTATGATGCCATGGTGTTGCCGTCTGCGCAGGTTTGGCCCTTTGAGATTGAGACGCCATACCCAACGGAAATTGCGGGGCGAGGGATGGATACCTATCATCGGTGGATGGAGGTCATGGTGCCAGTCAGCCTGATCGGCTTGCCCTGCCTGTCAGCACCGGCGGGTTTCGGAGCCAAAGGATTACCGATGGGAATTCAGGTGTTTGGTCCACGCGGCTCCGACGCCCGCATCCTGTCGATTGGCGCAGCCTATCACGCCGCCACCATGTGGCCGCAAAAACGACCGGCCCAACCGTAGGGTCGGCAAGGGAGGAGGACAGAACATGGACAAGCCATTTGGTGTTCCGGAAATGGGGCCGGTGAATTTGGGGATGTTGCGCGAAGCCCTGCGCCGGGCCTGGACAGACTTTCGTCGGGCTCCGGTTTTTGGGCTTCTGTTTGCGGGGTTTTACGTGCTGGCCGGTTGGTTCATGGCCTGGATCACCTTGCAGACGAGCACGTCGTACTGGTTGGTTCTGGCTGCTATCGGGTTTCCTTTGCTGGGGCCCTTTGCGGCGGTGGGGATGTATGAAGTCTCGCACAGGCTGGAGCAGGGTGAGACCTTGGAATTTAAGTCCATTTTCGGAGTGGTGGTGCAGCAGGGGCGCCGTCAGTTGCCCTCGATATGCGCGATTATTGTGGTGATGTTTTTATTCTGGTTCTTTCTGGGCCACATGATCTTTGCCCTGTTCATGGGGTTGTCGACGATGACAAACGTGTCGACATCGTTAGAGGTGTATTTGACCGCCAACGGGTTGACGATGTTGGCTGTGGGAAGCGTCGTGGGTGCTGTGTTTGCGACGGTGCTTTATATGATCACCGTACTTTCCATCCCCATGCTGTTGGACCGAGAGCTGGATTTCGTGACCGCTATGATCGCCAGTTTCAGCTATGTCCGTGATCATTTCAGCGTCATGTTGTTGTGGGGAATCTTTATCGCCATCCTGACTTTTCTAGCCATGATTCCGTGGTTTTTGGGCTTGTTTTTTGTGCTGCCGCTGTTGGGGCATGCTAGCTGGCATTTATATCGGCTGATCACTCAAGCGTCGGGCGAAAACGCTGCGTGACGTCAGCTTGCCGCTTGCTGTAGCGAGCGTTCTGCACGGCGGGCTGTTCGCGCCGCTGCCAGAACGGCCGAAGGGTCTTCGCCCAGATGACGCAGTAGAATGCGCCGGGTCGTTGTCTCGCTGGCGGTCGTTCTGGACAAACAGATAGCCACCCCGCGCCAACGGTCCGAATGCTCATCGGTCCCGCGCGTTACCAGATAAATACGGCTGTTTTGCGAGGCTCGGCTGGACATCAGGATATAAATCTGCCGGCCAGCACAGGCGGCGATGCCTTGCACTTCACGTTCTGTCGGAGCGGCGCTCGGCATGCCAGGGCGCGGCTCATAACCACGCACCAGCGTGCATTGCGGCAACCGGCGCGCGTGAATCAACCGATGACGCGAGGGCTTAGGATCATCCAGTTCGGTCTCCGTCGCATAGTAGAACCCCGCCGGAAACAGGTTCTCGGTCAGTGTTGTGGGGCCCGAGCCCAGAAAATCTGTAAGGGCAGACGCTGCGGGATGTGTCGGAGAGCGGTCGATCTCGTCCAGCGGGCGCAGCAGAATACGGGCGTCCACTTCGAAAAACCGGCAAATCCGGTCAAGTACGTCAGGTCTTGGAAAACTCTCGCCACCAAGGTATCGGTTGAATTGCGTCCGGTTGACGCCCAATTGTCGGCAAAGTTCTGATACTGATGTATATTGCTGCGCAAGTTGTCTGAGATTGGCGCCGAACATCCTGCGCAATTCGTCCGGGTTGCGGATGTCTTTGGTCATAGGTGTCCCAGGTTCTCGCGACTTGTTTTATAGTACGCAACATGTTCGACCTGACGGTCGACATAACGCACATATCGTACAGATGACACGAACGGGCGCATCCCAACGCCACGTCACCCCCAGAGGCTAACGTCCAATCTTACAAACGCAATAGGCTTTATCTTGTTTTGTGTGATCTTTTTGGGCGCTTTGGCGCCAATAAACGTTATTCGGCCAGTTTTAGCTTACAAGGCAGCATGACAGGCCAGAGTTCCCCCACCCATGCGCGAGCCGACAGGGTGGGGTAAATGTTACTCGCCACGCAGCAGGGCCGCAACGCCAGTGCGGGCCACTTCGACCAGACCCAGAGGGCGCATCAGATCGGCAAAGGCGTCGATTTTGTCCGGGGCTCCGGTGATTTCAAAAATGAAAGAGTTCAGCGTGCTGTCGACCACGTTGGCGCGGAAGATATCGGCCAGACGCAGCGCCTCGACCCTTTTGTCGCCTGCGCCAACCACTTTGATGATCGCCAGCTCCCGCTCGACCGCGTCGCCTTCGACGGTCAAATCATGCACGTCGTGAACGGTGACGATACGACCCAGCTGCGCCTTGATCTGCTCGATCACTTGCGGCGTACCGGTGGTGACGATGGTGATACGGCTCAGATGCCCGGTGTGATCGACCTCGGCTACGGTCAGGCTTTCGATGTTGTAACCTCGGCCCGAGAACAACCCGATCACACGGGCTAAGACACCGGGTTCGTTTTCGACCAGAACCGCAATCGTGTGGCGCTCCTGCACGTCCGAAAAGGTCGGGCGTAGGTTATAGGCAGAATGGCGGGTAGAACCTTTTTTGATATGTAGGGCAGACATTTACGTCCCTTTCATCATCCTTGTGGTGTTGGGCGCGCCGCCGCGCCCAACAAATTTCGTCAAACCAGAACCGAGCCTTTGGAGTCGATCACGCCCTGCGTTTCGGCCTCGCCCAGCAACATCTCGTTATGTGCCTTTCCAGACGGGATCATTGGGAAGCAGTTCTCGTGCTTTTCCACCAGACAGTCAAAAATCACCGGACCGTCATAGTTGATCATCTCCATGATCGCGTCATCCAGATCGGCAGGGTCAGAACACAGGATGCCTTTGGCGCCGAACGCCTCGGCCAGCTTGACGAAATCGGGCAGGGCCTCGGACCACGAATGCGAATACCGCTCGCCATGCAGCAGCTCCTGCCACTGACGGACCATGCCGAGGCGTTCGTTGTTCAGGATGAACTGTTTCACGGGCAGGCGGTACTGAACAGCCGTGCCCATTTCCTGCATGTTCATCAGCCACGACGCCTCACCGGCCACGTTGATCACCAGCGCGTCCGGGTGCGCCATCTGCACCCCAACAGAGGCCGGGAAACCATAGCCCATCGTGCCCAAACCACCCGAGGTCATCCAGCGGTTGGGGTCTTCGAACCCAAGATACTGCGCCGCCCACATTTGATGCTGACCGACCTCGGTCGTGATGTAGCGGTCGTGCTTTTTGGTAAGCTCTTCAAGGCGTTGCAGCGCATGTTGCGGTTTGATGGTCTTTTCGCTGTTGGTGAATGCCAGGCAATTCACCTTGCGCCAGTCGCTGATCTGCGCCTGCCATTTCTTGACGGCAGCCGCATCGGTTTTGCGCCCGCGCGACTTCCAGACCTTGAGGATATCCTCAAGCACATGTGCCACGTCGCCGACAATCGGGATGTCCACGCGGATCACCTTGTTGATCGACGAGGGATCAATGTCGATATGCGCCTTTTTCGAGTTCGGCGAGAACGCATCAATCCGTCCGGTGATCCGGTCGTCGAACCGTGCGCCAACGTTGATCATCAGGTCGCAGTCATGCATGGCCAGATTGGCCTCGTACAGGCCGTGCATCCCCAGCATGCCCAGCCAGTTCTCGCCCGAAGCCGGATAGGCGCCCAACCCCATCAGGGTCGAGGTGACCGGAAAGCCCGTCGCATCAACCAATTCGCGCAGCAATTGGCTGGCAGCAGGGCCCGAGTTGATGACGCCGCCGCCAGTGTAAAAGACCGGCTTCTTTGCGGTCTCGATTGCCGCAACCAGTTCGGTGATCTCTTCCAGATCGCCTTTCAGAACCGGTTGGTAGTGCGATGTTGACGGTTTTGGCGCGGTATATTCACCCGAGGCAAACTGAACGTCTTTGGGAATATCGACCAGCACCGGCCCGGGGCGGCCCGAGATGGCGACGTGAAATGCCTCATGCATCGTCTCAGACAGCGAATCCGAGTCCTTCACCAGCCAGTTATGCTTGGTGCAAGGGCGGGTGATACCGACTGTGTCGGCCTCTTGAAAGGCGTCCGAGCCGATCATGAAGGTCGGAACCTGCCCAGTCAGAACCACAATCGGGATCGAATCCAGCAGCGCATCGGTCAGGCCGGTCACCGCGTTAGTGGCGCCGGGGCCAGAAGTCACCAGTGCAACGCCGGGTTTGCCGGTTGACCGGGCATAGCCTTCGGCGGCGTGAACCGCGCCCTGTTCGTGGCGCACCAGAACGTGCCGAATGTCGTTTTGCAGAAAGATCTCATCATAGATCGGTAGCACGGCGCCACCGGGGTATCCGAATACCGTGTCCACGCCCTGATCCTTGAGGGCCTGAACTACCATTTTTGCGCCGGTCATCTCACGTGTCATCTGCTTTGCTCCGTTCGCGACATGTGTCTTGCGTTTAGCATAAAAAAAGCCCCCGAGATTTTTCGGAGGCGCATGGGTTCGATTATGGTTTACCGTTACCGGCCCATGCGCGTGTTTCCTACGATTACGACTAGCGCTTTCATCGCCAGAGGCTCCTTTTCAGCTTGGCAGGGACATTATGGGCGGGCGAAAGGGGCGTCAACAGGCAATCGTACCAATTTTGTAACCTGAGATGCAGATTTTGCGACATTTTATTGCGCAGATTGCCGCAGGTTGGGAATTTCCGCGAATTTCTGCCCGCTCATGATGATTTGGGCTGGCAAATGGCAGGTCTGAAAGCGTCAAGGCAATGTCCAAAATTGACATGAGCGACCCGGTTCTGTGCGGCACGCTGGTCTCAGTTGAACAGATAAGGGAGGCGAAGAATGTTGCAAGACCTCATAGATCTAGGGCGGTATCCGATCGATCGGCCCGGGTCGCGGGGCTATGATCAGACGATTGCAGATGTGCGGAAAGAACTTGATCAAGACGGCTGCGCGGTTCTGCCAGGATTTGTGCATGAGGACGGTTTGGAGTTGCTGGTGCGCGAGGCGGATGAGGTTGCCCCACAAGCGCATCGCTCTTTCAACAGGACCAACGCCTATTTCACTAAGGATGATCCGCGCTTTGGGATCGGGCATCCGATACGCCGTTTTTATGACCGCTCAAACGCCTTTGTTCCCGCAGATAATTTCCCCACGTCGGGTCCTTTGCGGCGGATTTACGAATATGAATGGTTCATGCCTTTTGTCCGTGACGCATTGGACGAGCCCGAGGATCGGTTCTTTCGCTATGATGATCCGCTGGCAGATGTGATCATTAACGTGGTCGAAGAGGGGCAGGGCTTTCCCTGGCATTTCGACACCAACAACTACACCGTTACGCTGGCCATTCAGAATGGAGAAGTCGGGGGCACCTTTGAATATGTGCCGAACCTGCGCACGGCCGAGGATGAAAACTTCAAGTCCGTGGCCTCGGTTCTGGACGGAGACAGGGCACGGGTGCGAGAGCTAGAGTTGCAACCGGGGGACCTACAGATTTTCAAGGGACGGTACGCGCTGCATAGGGTGGCGCCAGTTACGGGTGCGCGCACCCGATATGTTGGGATTTTCTCGTTCGTTGAAGCCGAAGGGATGTGCGGCGGGGTTGAACGCACACGACAACTTTATGGGCGTGTGTTACCGCATCATCATGCGCGAGAAGGGATGCGAAAGGATCAATTGCTGGACTGAAAAAATCTGGGGTTAAAATAAAGAGGTTTTCAGCGACCGGAGGGTCCGATGCCTAAGATTATACAGCTTACGCCATTTGTTCTGTGTTCTTCCCTGCAAAAGCAGATTGATTTCTACTGCGACCGTTTGGGATTTTCTTGCGGGTTTCGGCAGGACAATTACGCCTTTTTGTCACTGGGGTCCGTGGCCATACGGTTGTTGGAATGCCCACCACGCGATGATGGTCGCCCGTTGGGAGAAGATCAGTCGTTTTACATAGACGTCGACGAGATCGACGATTTGTACGACAGTTTGCTGCCGGGATTGGCTGATCTGCCCGAAGGGCGCGTGCGCCCGCCGTTTGATCAACCCTATCTGCAGCGCGAGTTTCACGTTATCGACGAAGACGGGACGTTGGTATTCTTTGGACAGGATATCAGCCCGAGGGGGTAGGCCCTCCCGCCCGTTGTCAATACACCTGCGGCGCATCTCCTCCGGTTAGGCCGGGCAGCGCTGCGCGCTGCGGGCGTGTTTAGAAACCGGGGCTGGTGCCTTGCAGGACACCGTGTTCCAGCGCGTATCGGGTCAGGCCCGCAGTGGATGAGATACCCAGTTTGCGTTTGATGTTCTTGCGGTGAGTTTCCACCGTGCGCACAGAGATTTCCAAGGTCTGCGCCACCTCTTTGTTGGACTTTCCCTGCGCCAGTTCCAGCAGGATGGTCTGCTCACGGCCGGTCAGCGCCTCACGTGCGCTGTCTTGTTTGGGCTGCAGCGACCCGCTGGCACCGGTGCAAAGGTACTGTTCGCCGCGCATCACCGCGTCGATGGCCTGTTTGATCTCATCCGTCGGTACGTCCTTGAGGACATAACCCTTGGCCCCGTGGTTCAGTGCGGTCGAAATGTATTCGGGGCTGTCATGCATCGACAGGATCAGGATGCGGGTCTCGGGCAGGCGCTCCAAAATCATCTCGGTGGCGCTGAGCCCGCCTAGGCCAGGCATGTTCAGATCCATCAGGATCACATCGGGGGACAGATCGGCAACTTGATCAACGGCTTCTTGCCCGGTGCCTAGTGTGCAGACCACTTCGATGTCGGGATAGCTTTCAAGGATCGACTGAATCCCTTCGGCCACCATCGGGTGGTCATCCACGATCAGGACCCGGATCGACTGTGCGCTCATGTACCGGCCTTTCGGTTCGGAGTTGCGTCTTCCTGCGGCGGAAGCAAGTGGCTAAGCGGCAGGGTAACCTCGATCACGGTGCCGCCGTGCGGGCTGCGTGATGACAGAATACGCAGTGATCCGTCAAGCTGTTCGATGCGTTCCTGCATGTTGCGCAGCCCGATCCCGGTGCTGACGCCTTCAGCCTCGCGGGGCAGGCCGCGACCATTGTCGGTGATGCGCATGGTGGCACCCTTTTTGTGACCGCGCAGATCAATTGTAACATGCGTTGCGTCGGCGTGGCGTTCGATATTGGTCAGGGCTTCTTGTGCGATACGGTAAAGGGCGATCTTGGCGTCCTGATCCAACCGGTTTCGAAACACGACGGTCGAGAATTCGGTCTCAATCCCCGTACGCTCGCGGAAATCGTCGGTCAGCGCCTTCACTGCGGGGCCAAGGCCCAGATCGTCCAGCACACCTGGGCGCAAATCGCGGCTGATGCGGCGCACCTCGGTGATTGCGGTGCCGAGATGCTCGATCCCCTTGTCCAATGGGGCGTGGGCCCCGTCGTCATCGCCCCGCGCAAGCCGCCGCCGGGCATTGTCCAGCGCGTAGCGTACACCGACGAGAATCTGGCTGATCCCGTCATGCAGTTCGCGCGCCACTCGGCCCCGCTCTTCCTCTTGCGCGTCGAGAACCCGTTGCGTCAGTTCCTTCAGTTTGGCATCCGCCAGCCGCCTTTCCCGGAAATTCAGGAGCATGCCGGATGCAAAAACGACCAGCACTGCCGCCAAAGTAATTCCGCCGATATAATAGAATGTCCGGCGTACGCGAGCTTCGACCTCGGCCCGGGCGGCGGCGATCGATGCGACAACATCGTCAATGAACACCCCGGTTCCAACAGCCCACTGCCAGCTGGGAAAGCTGGTGACGTAGGTGATCATCTGTGCCTCTTCCCCGGTCGAAGGTTTAGGCCACAGATAGGTGTGATACCCCGCACCTTGTCGGGCGATCCGGATCAGTTCGTCCACGACTGGTGTGCCCTCACTGTCGGTCAGGCCGCTCCAGTTCTTGTTGATCAGGTCGGTTTGGCGCGGGCTGACCAGATTGGTACCGTCATAGTCATAGACAAAAAAGAACCCGTCATCGCCGTAGATCATTGCCGACAGGATTTGCGCGACCTGATCCTTGGCCGCCTGATCATCGGGTTGGGCCGAGCCGTAGACAAAGTAAAATCCGTTGCGAGCTTGGGTGACATAGTTGCGCAGTTCGGCCTTTTTGGCTTCGATCAGCTGTGCCTCAAGCTGATCGATTTCACGTTCGGCCAGTTTGCGCGACTGATGCGCGACGAGAATGGCAATCGCCGCCACGGCCACAATCAGCGGCAGTGTTGCCAGCAGCGACAGCTTTTGCGCGTAATTCGGTCGAAAGACGTTGCGGAATCTCCCCATATCTCTGCGATAGGCAAATTTCACAAAAAAAGCAAAGTCGGACCGTTCAATGCCGGGAATAGGTAGGTGCCGAGTAAAAAATCGCGGTGAATCCAGCGGTTTGACCCAACGAATGACCGTTTCTACGTAGTAGTAGGTATTTTCATCTTCAATTGCATGGATATGATCCGCCCCATCGACAACGATCAACTGCCCCAAGAGGCAGACCATGACTTTGGGAGGACTGACTATATGGATCGTCGTTCATTTTTGAAAACCACGGCACTAGGCAGCAGCGCGGCCGCAGCTACCGCGCTGGCAGCACCGGCATATGCGCAGGGCAAGCGGACCCTGACGATGGTGACATCATGGCCGCGTGGCTTTGCCGTTCTGGATGACGCAGCCAGCTATATGGAGCAGATGGTCGGCGAGATGTCCGACGGTCAGCTGACCATCGACAAGAAGGCCCCGGGTGAACTGGTGGGCGCGCTGGAAGTGTTCGACGCCGTGTCGTCGGGCCAGGCTGACATGTACCACTCGGCCGACTACTACTTTATCGGTCAGCACCCCGGTTACGCTTATTTCACCGCTGTGCCGTTTGGTGGTACCGCGCAGGAACTGACCAACTGGTACTACCATGGCGGCGGCGAAGAGCTGCACGACGAGCTGGGTCAGATCTTTAACCTCAAGGGCCTGCTGGCCGGTAACTCGGGCTCGCAGTCCGGTGGCTGGTTCCGTAACGAGATTAACTCGGCCGCAGACTTCAACGGTCTGAAGTTCCGTATGCCTGGTCTGGGTGGCAAGGTGCTGGGCAAACTGGGCGCCTCGGTTCAGAACATCCCCGGCGGCGAACTGTATCAGGCGCTGTCTTCGGGTGCGCTGGACGGTCTGGAGTGGGTTGGCCCGATGGCGGACGAACGCGCCGGCTTCCAGGAAGTTGCCAAGGTCTACTACACTGCGGGTTTCCATGAGCCGGGCTCGGGTCTGGCCGCATCGGTCAACCTGGATGTCTGGAATGACCTGACACCGGCACAGCAGGCAATCCTGCGCTATGCGTCGATGGCCACAACCCACTATCAGTTGGCTGAAACGCTGGCCAACAACGGTGCCGCACTGGCGCGTCTGCAATCGCAGGGCGTTAAAACGCTGCAATTCTCGGACGACGTCTGGGACGCGTTCGGCCAGGCATCCGCCGAGGTCATGGACGAGAACATGAATGACGAGTTGTTTGCCAATATCCGCGGTTCGTTCGAAGAGTCGCTGGCGACGTCGGCCTCGTGGATCAACAAGTCGGATGGATACTACGTCCAGCAGCGCGTTCGCGTTCTGGGTGGCTAAGTAGGCGCCGGAAATCTCAGAGGCCTCACGAAAGTGGGGCCTCTTTTCAATACAAATTCTCTGAATCCTGCGACCCCTGCTAAGGTGAAAGTCACAGATATTCAGCTGAGTGAGGGACATCATGGACGACAGCAGCTCGGTTGGTTTGACCGACGCTCTTGCCGCAGTTGGCGGCGGGATTGTCTGGGTTCTGCAAAATCTGGCCCAAGCCTTCTACAACATTGGCTACGCACTGACCCATCCAAGCCTCTGGCTGGATTGGTCCGATAAAGAAGCTGTCATGCGCTTCGTCTACTATGGCGGATCGGTTGAGTTCTTCTTTGCCGTTTTTGCAGTTTTTCTGGTTATCACAATCATCGGCATGGTCCGCAATAACTTCATGTGGGGGTGTGTGCGCGGACTTGAGGGGTTCACCAACACGCTGGGCCGTTTCTTTGCCTGGGCTGGTCTGCTGATGGTGCTACAGCAAATCATCATCGTGATCATGCAGCGGATTTTCACCCGCCCCGACATCGTGATCGCCTTTGGCATTCCGCTGCAATACGACATCAGTTGGTATGCTGAAATGTTGAAGTTTTACAACGCTTTGGTGGTGTCTCTTTGTGTAGGGTACACCTTTGTGCAGGGCGGGCATGTGCGGGTTGATCTATTCTATGCCCCGGCACGGTTCGGCACCAAAAAGGTGATCGACATGCTGGGCTCGGTGTTCTTCATGATGCCGCTGGCGGTGCTGGTCTGGATGTATGGCTGGTACTTCATGTGGCGGCACCTGATCGTGCCGAAACCCTCGGCCAGTGACACGCTGGAGCGGCTGCTGCTGAAATCGAAGGCGATGCGCTGGAATGTCGAAACCATCGGCTTCAGCCCCAACGGTTTCACTGCGTATTTCCTGTTCAAGATCATGCTGGTGGCCTTTGCCGGGCTGGTCTTCCTGCAAGCAATAGCATTCCTGTACCGGTCGTATCTTGAATACGTGGAAGGACCGGACAGTGCCGGAAAATACCTCGACAAAGACAGCCTTGGCGAGGGTGAAGAAGCCTTCGAAGGCGTACATTAAGGACGGAGACCAAGACTATGCTATTCGGACTTGATGGCGTCGAGATAGGCCTCATAATCGTATTTTTCTGCCTTTTCGGAGGCATCCTTTCCGGGTTCCCGGTGGCTTTTGCCATCGGTGGGGCTGGTATCATCTCATTCGGGATCATCGCGGCATTGGACAGTGCCGGGTTGCTGGTGCATCAGGCCATCGACTCGGGCACGCAGGCCTATCGGGATCTGGTGAATTCGGGCGTCAAACCTGACACCATATCTGTTTTCCGATACCCGGAATTGCCAACCATAGGCGAGCCGGTCTTCCCCTCTGGCTGGGAAACTGCGCTGGACCGCAACGTCTCGTTCATTGTGAACCGTATCAACGAACGTGTTCTGGCCGGGCAATCCATCGAAACCCTGTTGGCCGTGCTGATGTTCGTCCTGATGGGCATCACGTTGGAGCGTTCAAAGATCGCCAACGATCTGCTGACCACAATGGCGCGTGTTTTTGGCCCGTTGCCGGGTGGTCTGGCCGTGTCGATCGTGGTTGTGGGCGCGTTTCTGGCGGCCTCGACCGGGATTGTGGGCGCGACCGTTGTGACCATGGGTTTGCTGGCTCTGCCGACCATGTTGCGAAACAACTACTCGCCTGAACTGGCAACCGGTGTGATCGCGGCCTCGGGGACGTTGGGGCAGATCATTCCGCCCTCTATCGTGATCGTTCTGCTAGGCACGTTGGCTGGTGATTTGTATTCGACCGCACAGGAAACCCGCGCGGTTGAGGCCGGGTGTACCGACGCGCTGACCTATCTGGGTGAGCCTGCGGTGGTCTCAGTCGGCACATTGTTCCAGGCGGCCTTGCTGCCGGGGATCATGCTGGCCTTGCTGTATGCGCTTTATGCCTTCGGCTATGCGTTGATGAACCCCGAAAAAGCCCCGGCCGTGGAACTGGGCGGCGGTGGCGGTGAACCGATCACGCGCGGTGAAGGCCTGACGTGGCTGCTGGGCGCGCCCGTCGCGCTGATTGTGGGTGCCGTTCTGCTGGGCAGCACGGGTGTGATCGGCAGCCAGAACATCACTGTCTCGGCCTTTTCGGATATCGGCGAGGGCGCTTCGCTGCGAACCAACGTATCTGAGGAATGCAAGGTCTCGATGATCGAACTGCACGGTCAATCCGCCTGGGATCAGGCCGTGGCCGAGCAGCAAGCATTGGATGAGGCGGGCGGTGTTTCTCAGGCTCAGCGCCTGACCGAAGAAGAGCTGGCCGCTGCGCAGGAGGCCAAGATTGCCGCTACTGCACCCATTGGTACTGGTGTCGCGGTTATAGTCGTGCTGCTGGGTCTGACCTTGCTGTTTGGCCGCGGCATTGCGCCGTCGCAGTCTACACAACCACTGATCATCGGATCCATCGGCCTGTTGTTGATGGTGCTAGTAGATGTGCTGCTGATCGCGCCGACGACCTCGTCAGGGGTGGCCTTCGTGATCATGGCGATACCCTTTGCGCTGGCGATCTATGGCTGCAAGTTCGCGGCTGAACGCTGTGCCACCAACGATCTGATCCGTGTGGTCTTTCCACCGTTGGTTCTGATCATCGCGGTGCTGGGGTCGATTCTTGGCGGAATTACCAACCCGACACCGGCGGCGGCGCTGGGTGCGGGCGGGGCGATCATGCTGGCGGCTTATCGCAAGCTGCAGGACCAGGGGCGCTCGGGGAAGGTGATCATCTGGTCAACTTTCGCCGTCATCATCTGCATGCTGATGGGCATAAATTTCGATCTGCGCATCAATCAAGGCGATGTCTCGGTCGAAAGCTGGATCGCCTTTATCTTTGCCTACGCGGCTTACCTCTATGCGCTGTTCGGTCTGATCTTTGCCTGTTGGGTTCTGTTCTCAAGCGGGGTTCTAACCCCTGTGGTGCGCGAGACGGCCAAGGTAACGTCGATGGTCTTTACCATCCTGATCGGATCGCAGCTGTTGAACCTGGTGGTGATCTCGTTTGGCGGCGAGCATTACATTCAGCAGTTCCTGCGCAGCTTTGACAACGAGTTCACGGTCTTCCTGATCGTGATGTTGGTGCTGTTCATTTTGGGCTTTGTGTTGGATTTCCTCGAGATCATCTACATCGTGATCCCCATCGTGGGCCCGGTGATCTATGGCGGGTCGTTCGATCCGAAATGGGTGACGATCATGGTGGCGGTGAACCTGCAGACCTCGTTCCTGACGCCACCGTTCGGGTTTGCGTTGTTCTACCTGAGGGGGGTTGCACCGAAAGAGGTGACGACGGGCCATATCTATCGTGGGATCATACCATTTGTGATCATTCAGGTGGTGGGGATTGGTATCCTGTGGTCCTTCCCGTCGATTGTGACCATCGTGCCGGATCTGATCCCGAATTGATTGGTTACTGTGATCCAACGGAAAAGGGGGCCAATTGGCCCCCTTTGCTTTTTTGGATTGTTGTATGGGCCAGCCCCTTCTTGGCCTGCGGTCAATTCAACCCCGAGAAATTTTTTTGGCCAGATGAAGGCAGATCAGGTGAACTGAATCAGGTCCCAGCGATTTCCGAACGGATCGCGCCAGACGGCGACCCAACCGTAGGGTTCTTGTCTGGGGTCTTCTTCGAAATGGACGCCTTTGGACAACATTTCGGCGTGATCGCGTTCGAAATCATCCGTTTGCAGAAAGAAGCCAACGCGGCCTCCAGTCTGATTGCCCACGGCGGCGATCTGGTTTGGACCGTCTGCCTGCGCCAGCAACAGTGACCCGCTATCTGATCCTGGAGGAGACACCAGCACCCAGCGTTTGCCACCGCCCAGGTCAACGTCTTGCGTCAGAGCGAAGCTGACTTTTTGGGTGTAGAACGCAATAGCTGCATCGTAATCCGGCACCACAAGGGTGACGGCGTATAGTGTTTGGCGCATGGAAGTTTAGCCCTTGGTCGGGTGGCGGTCGGGCAGTTGAATACTGGCGACCTGCTCGGCAATCGGTGCGGTGGATAGCGGGTGGTGCTTGCCGTCCGCCAGTTCAGACGGATTGTTAATACGCTTCCAATTGCCTTGGATATAGGCTTCGAGCCCTGAAAACCGCGCCTTGTACCCCATCTTGGGGCTGCCTGGTACCCAGTAGCCCAGATAGACGTAGGGCAGGCCAGCCTCGCGAGCGATGTCGATGTGATCGAGGATCATGTACGTTCCCAGAGAGCTTTGCGGCTGTTCAGGGTCATAGAAGGAATAAACCATGCTAAGCCCGTCATCCAAAACGTCAGTCAGGCTGACGGCGATCAGCTCTCCGTTTTCGGGGTCGGCATATTCCACCACGCGGCTGCGGATCGGAGTTTCTTCGATCATTGCGGCGAATTCGAACACATCCATATCGGCCATACCGCCATCGGCGTGGCGTGTGTCCAGATAGCGGCGGAACAGCTCGTATTGCTCATCAGTTGCCCAAGGCGAGTTTGCACGGCGCTGTAGGTAGGCATTGCGTTTGGCCGTGCGCTTTTGGCTTTTGCTGGGGCGAAAAGCCGACACATCGATGCGGGCCGACAGACAGGCTGCGCAATCAGTGCAGGATGGGCGGTAAAGCACATTCTGGGATCGGCGAAACCCCTGTTGCGACAGGGAATTGTTCAGCTGATCGGCACCTTCGCCCTGTAGGGCGGTGAACAACTTACGCTCCATCCTGCCCTCAAGGTAAGGGCAGGGTTGCGGGGCCGTCACATAAAATTGCGGCGCGATGGGCAGCGTGTGTCGCATGAAGGTTCCGTGTTTCCTGACACAGGATGATAACAACGGTTCCCTGAGCCGCCAAGTGATTCAATTGGCAGATATTTAAGCCCGCTGGTTGATCATGACCGTGCCAAGGAACGAATCCGTCAGGCCCTGACAACGTGCGCTGGTCAGCATCATGATGACCGAGATGATCTGAACCACGAAAAACGCCATGCTGATGAAATACCCGGCGGTATGGGCCACGGCTTTGCCCATATCCAGACGGGACCCGAATGCGTCCCGCAATTCAATGCCCATGAAACGCATGCCCAGTGTCGCCGATCCGTTGGCGATGGTAACAACGCGGTAAACAAAGCTGATGACGCCATAGATCAAGGGCAGAAACAACAGCCCCGCGCCGAATGTCAGGAAAACCGGCACGATGCACAGCAGCGAAATGAAGGCGATATCAAACAGCCACGCGACAAAGCGTTTGGTTGCTACCGACTGGTAGAACTCGGGCTGGGTATCAGGGTCGGGCAGGTGGGTCATGTTGTAATATCCGGATATTGTTCGGAAATTACCCTGTCCCGGATGGCGGGACAGGGCAAGCTTTGATCAGGCGCGCTCGCCGTTTTCGGACTCGTCGTGGTTTTCGCGGGCGCGTTCGTCCATGAACTGGTCGAATTCAGCCTTGTCCTTGGCGTCACGCAGGCGGCGCAGGAAGGCTTCGAAGTCCTGCTGTTCACGTTCAAGCCGCGCCAGAGTGTCCGCCTTATAGGCATCAAACGCGCTGTTGCCCGAGGGTTTCATGGCGCTCATGTGACTGTGCCAGGATTTGCGGCGGCTGCAGGATTTGCTGAACATGCGTTTGCTCCAGATCATGTAGGCCAACAGGGCCAGGCCAACGGGCCAGAAGAAGATGAAACCAAGGACCATGACGGCGATCCAGGCGCCTTTGCCTTTGTCATCAAGCCAAGTTTCGATGCGGTGCAGCCATCCCGGATTTTCTGGGACGGCGGGGTCGGACAGTGCGGTCATTTGGGGTCTCCGGGGTTGATGTAAATCGTTTTCACATTGATAAGATGGGAAGCAGATGTCTGGTTGCAAGGGGTCGATGTGAAAAAGATTTACATTATGGGTCGGGGCCGAGTTTGGTTGACGTCACCCAGAGAACAAAGCAGTTTGCAAAAATGTCTGTCGAAGAACGAAAAACCGCCCCGTCACTTGCCGAAATTCTGGAACTGGAAAAGCAAGTCTGGACTGCACTAGTTGAAGGCAATGCCTCGGCCGACCGGGCGTTGCTGAGCGCGGATTTTCTGGGGGTCTATCCCACCGGGTTCGCCAACCGCGATGATCATGTCGGGCAATTCGCTGATGCGCCAACGATGTCGCGGTACGAGTTGAGCGAGACAAAACTGCGGGTTCTGAACGCTGATATTGTCCTGTTGTCCTATCGTGCCGATTACCAACGCCCGGACAGTGATGCTTGGGAGGCGATGCTGATCTCTTCCCTGTGGGAGCGCCGCCATGACGTCTGGGTCAACAGTTTCAGTCAAGACACTCCATTGGAGGCGCAATGACCGGTCCGCTGACCATCCACCGTGTTCCGCGGGCGTTTGATGCATCGCTGGGTGATGAAGCGCTGAATGCGGTATCTGGTATCACGCCTGAACAAGGGGAGCTGATTGCAGGGACGGCGGGTTCGAGTCCATACCTAAAGGGATTGATCGAACACGAACGCGATTGGTTGCCGTCGGCCTTGCAAGAGCCCGATCAGGCTTTTGCGGATGTGATGGATGCAGCGCGTGCCTTACCACCGGATCAGTTGAAATCCGGTTTGCGGCAAGCCAAGCGGCGCATGGCTTTGCTGACCGCGCTGGCCGATCTGGCGGGCGCGTGGCCGTTAGAGAAAGTGACCGCTGCGCTGACGGATTTCGGCGCGCTGGCTGCGGATGTTGCCGCCAAGGCCGAGATCGCGGCACTGATCCGGCGCGGCAAGCTGCCGGGGATGACCGAAGACGATGTGGAAACCGCTGCCGGGATGATCATTCTGGCCATGGGCAAGATGGGCGCGCACGAGCTGAACTATAGCTCGGATATCGACCTGATCGTTCTGTTTGATGAGACCCGCTTTGACCCCGATGATTTCTTCGATGCGCGTCAGGGGATGGTGCGGGCCACGCGCAATTTTTGCGCCACGCTCAGCGACAAGACCGCTGATGGGTATGTGTTCCGCACTGACCTGCGATTGCGTCCCGATCCGGCGGTGACCCCGGTCTGTTTGGCGACCGAGGCGGCCGAGCGGTATTATGAAAGCCTTGGCCGCACCTGGGAAAGGGCAGCTTATATCAAGGCGCGCCCATGTGCCGGTGACATTGCCGCCGGGCAACGCTTTCTTGATGCATTGCGCCCCTTTGTCTGGCGCAGGCATCTGGATTTCGCCGCCATTCAGGACGCCCATGACATGCGCCTGCGCATTCGTGAGAACAAAGGTACCGGCGGCACGCTGACCATTCCCGGCCACGATATGAAGCTAGGGCAGGGTGGCATTCGTGAGATCGAATTCTTCACCCAGACCCGCCAGTTGATCGCGGGAGGTCGCGACCCTGACCTGCGCGTGCGCGGCACGGTGCCCGGTCTGGCTGCATTGGCCGGAAAAGACTGGATACCGCAGGACGTGGCCGAAAAGCTGACCGACCACTACCGCTCCCACCGCGAGGTCGAACATCGCATTCAGATGGTTCACGATGCTCAGACCCATAAGGTGCCCCAATCACCGGATGGGATCGAACGCGTTGCCTGCCTGATGGGGATGGAAAGCGCCGAGTTGACCGCAGATCTGACCCGCCGTCTGACCGAAGTGCATGAGCTGACCGAGGGGTTCTTTGCCCCAGGATCTACGACGCCCGCACCTGCCGGTGAGGCCGATTTTGACCAGAATGTCCTGGCCCGCTGGACCACCTATCCAGCGCTACGCTCGCAACGCGGCGCGCGGATCTTTGAACGTCTCAAGCCCGAGCTGCTCTCGCGCCTGTCGAAAACTGCAAAACCGGACGAGGCACTGCGGGCGCTGGACGGTTTTCTTGCAGGGTTGCCAGCAGGTGTGCAGCTGTTTTCCCTGTTCGAGGCTAATCCCCACCTGATCGACCTGCTGGTCGATATCGTGGGCACCTCGCACGCATTGGCGGCGCATCTGTCCCATAACGCCGCCGTGTTTGACGCGGTGATTGGGGGCAGTTTCTTCAGCGACTGGCCAGGGCAAACGGCACTTCAGTCTGATCTTGAGCAGGCGCTGCAGCAGGAAACGGACTATGAAACGCAGCTGGATTTCGCACGTCGCTGGTGCAAGGAATGGCATTTCCGTATCGGTGTACATCACCTGCGCGGTCTGATTGACGGTGTGCAGGCCGGACAGCAATATGCCGAACTGGCCAGTGCTGTTATAGCCGCGATCCTACCTTGCGTGACCGAACAATTCGCCAAAAAGCACGGACCTGCGCCGGGGCGCGGGGCGACTGTACTGGGTATGGGATCGCTGGGGGCAGGGCGGATCAACTCGCAATCCGATCTGGACATGATCGTGATCTATGACCCGCTGGATCAGGACATGTCGGACGGTCCGCGCCCTCTGGCCACGCGCACCTATTACGCCCGGTTCACACAGGCGCTGATCACGGCGCTCTCTGCTCCGATGTCGCAGGGGCGGCTTTATGAGGTCGACATGCGCTTGCGCCCGTCTGGCAATCAGGGGCCGGTGGCGACCAGCTGGGCCAGCTTCACCAATTACCAGCGCAACGAAGCCTGGGTGTGGGAGCATTTGGCCCTGACCCGTGCCCGCGTGGTCGCAGGCGACGCAGGGCTGGCGCAGGATATCGAAACCTTTCGCACTGAATTTCTGTCTCAGCCACAGGACAGTCAGAAAGTGCTACGCGAAGTGGCCGAGATGCGCGTGCGTTTGGCAGCGGCCAAGGCCCCAGCGGGGATATGGGATGCCAAGAACGGTGCCGGGCGGATGATGGATATCGAGTTAATGGCTCAAGCTGGAACACTGTTGTCCAGTGTCACACAGCGCGACGTGTATTCCGGGTTGGACGGTACTGTCGCTGCCGGTTTGCTGGACGTCGCTCAGGCGCAAACGCTCAAAGAGTGCTACGATCTATGCTGGTCCGTGCAATGCGCCACCAGGCTGTTGTCGGGCAAGGGGATCGAGGCGGACAAGATCGGCGAGGGCGGCGCGGCTTTCCTGTGTCGGGCCACCGGTTTCGAACAGGTCGAACACCTGCAAGGCGCACTGCAAGACAGCTACACCGCCGCCGCCGGAATTATCGGTCGCGTGCTTGAGGAGGGGCAGGATGCCGCGCAATGACGATCCAAACGATCACAAGGGCCTGATCCGCGAGGCGTACCGCATCGACGGTATCACGCTGCCCGAATGCCGCAGCATTTTTCTGGACTGGGCGCTGAGCCTGCCAGCGGATCGCGATCAGACACAGGCCCTGACCGCACTACACGCTATCTATGCCGAGCAAGAGGCCGATCATCCCATGACACAGGTGCTGGCCGAAGGGCTACAATCGGCTCAGACACCCAAGAGGCGCGGCGGCTGGCGCTCTCGTCCCCGCTAGGGCTTTTCCCCCGGCGCGTTCACCACTATGAGGGCGTCATGACCCAAGCCACCGACCGCCCCCGTATCCGCCTGAAACCCAAAGCCAACGCGCGCGGCCTGCGCCATGGCTTCCCGTGGGTCTATGCCAACGACATTGTCACCGACCGGCGTACACGCAAGATACCGGTTGGCGCTTTGGCCGTGCTGGAGGATGACAAACGCGCGCCCATTGCGTTGGTCGCCGTGAACCCCGAGTCGAAAATCATGTGCCGCGTACTGGATCGCGACCTTGATGCCGATCTGAATGCTGAATGGTTCGAATCCCGCCTGCGCTGCGCTTTGGGCATGCGCGAACGCCTGTTTGACGCCCCCTATTACCGCCTGATCCACGCCGAAGCGGATGGCTTTCCCGGCGTGATCATCGACCGCTTTGGTGATGCCTGCGTGATCCAACCCAACGCCGCCTGGGCCGAGGCGCATCTGGAAACGCTGACCGACGCGTTGGTTGCTGTGACGGGTGTGACAACTGTGCTGAAAAATGCCTCGGGCCGCACTCGGGGACTGGAAGGGCTGGATGATGAAAACCAGACCTTGCGTGGAACTGCGCCTGACGCTCCGCTGCCGGTGCCAATGAATGGCGCGACCTATATGGCTGATCTTACCGGAGGCCAGAAAACCGGCCTGTTTTACGACCAACGCCCCAACCATGCATTCGCTGCACGGCTGGTGCAGCCGGGTGCGCAAGTGCTGGACGTGTTCAGCCATGTGGGCGGTTTTGGTCTGGCGATGCTGGCTGGCGGCGCGGCGCAGGCCCTGTCTGTCGATGGTTCGGCTGCGGCGCTGGACTTGGCGACGAAGGGTGCCGAGGCTTCGGGATGCGCGGATCGATTTGAAACCCGTCAGGGCGATGCGTTCGAGGTGCTGACCAAATTGGGCGAAGAAGGCGCGCAATTTGACGTGGTCATCTGTGATCCACCCGCTTTTGCGCCGTCGAAACAAGCCCTGGACGCGGGCCTGCGCGCTTATGAGCGTATCGCACGGCTGGCCGCACCCTTGGTAAAACCGGGCGGCTATCTGGGGCTTTGTTCTTGTTCACACGCGGCCGATCTGGGTAGGTTCCGCGACGCGTCCTCGCGCGGGATTGGTCGGGCAGGGCGGCAGGCACAACTGATCCACACGGGGTTTGCCGGCCCCGACCACCCGCAACTGCCGCAATTGGCTGAAAGCGGGTATCTCAAAGCCGTGTTTTACCGGCTGTGAAGGCAGTTCTGGATACCTGCGTCATCTACCCCACGGTGATGCGAGAGATGCTGTTGGGCGCTGCCAGATTGGGTCACTTCACGCCGATCTGGTCTCCTCGTATCCTCGAGGAATGGGCCCGCGCCACCCGCAAACTGGGCCCGGAAGGTGAGGCGCAGGCCCGTGCCGAAATCGCCCTGACGCAGGCGCAGTGGCCTAAGGCCGAACGCGCGGCCAATCCGGGGCTTGAACAACGCCTCTGGCTGCCCGATAGCGCCGATATTCACGTTCTCGCCACCGCCGTTGAGGCCTCGGCCGATGTTATCGTCACCGTGAACGCCAAGGATTTCCCAAGAAACATCCTGTTGGAAGAAGGGCTTGAACGCCGCGATCCTGACGGCCTGCTATATGGGTTCTTGCTGGACGACCCCGACGGCATGGCGGAACTCGCCGACTGTGTTTTAGCCGAAGCCAACCGGCTGTCCGGTGATCAATGGACCTTGCGCGCGCTGATGAAAAAGGCCCGTCTGCCAAGGTTGGGCAAGGCGCTCAGCCATTAGGCCGTATCCAACTTCATCTGGTTAATAATATCCCGGTGGGGCTGGCCCCGAAGCTAACCGCCCGCGCCCCAACGCTGCTCAAGGGCTTCCAGCGCTGCAATCCGCTCATCCGTTTTGGGATGGCTCATCAGCCAGGCCGGAGTAACACCCGCGCGCTGTTGTGTCAGGTCTTCCAACTTGTGAAACAGCGACTTTTGCGGCCCAATCCCGATCCCGGCCTTGGTCAGCAGAGCGGCGGCATATTCATCCGCCTCATATTCATCGCTGCGCGACAGGCGCGAGGCCAGCAGGTGGGTCAGCATATTGGCAATCCACGCGCCGATGAAGGGAATGAACCGGTTCAACAGCATCATCAAAGCCGCCCGCAATGCGTTCTGGCCGGAAAAATCGATCATCCGCCGCCGCGCATGCCCCAGCGCAACATGTCCCAGCTCATGTGCAATAACGCTGGCCATTTCCTCGGCCGAAACCTCTCCGTTACGGAACTTGCGATAAAAGCCGCGCGTAATGAATATCCGCCCGTCAGCAGCCGCCAGACCGTTCACCGGGTCGATCTCGTAGATGTAAACCGGGACCCGGTCGATCTCGAGCGCGGCGGCCAGCCTGTCAGTCATGCGTTTCAGCACCGGATCAGCCAGTTCGGTCGATTTCGCATCCAGCTCTCGGTGCGTTCGCCAGACGGAAATCCGGTACATCACAAAGGCATAAGCAATCGCCAATAGGATCGGGGTCAATCGAAGCATGCACTAGATATGGCTCTGAGTGGGGGAATAGGCAACCAGCCTTAAACATTTGTGCAGTAAACAGAGCGGACGTCCAATTTTTGTCGAAGTTCCCGGATAGCGGGAAAACGGTGTAAGAAATTCACTAGGATTCAATTGATTATGAAGAAGTTTTGTTTTCGCGCGTACAGAGCTTGCCTAAGATCAATGGGATTATACGGGCTTCTATTGTGTTTCATGGCTGCTTGGACACTGACTTTCGGTTGGTCTCAGGGAATGAGTATTGGACCGATGGCTTTGGCCACGCTGATTACACTCGGTTTCAGTGTAGCAATGACCAATTCAAAACTAACGCCGAATTGGTTGGCTGATCCGGATGGCATTGTAAAAGCACTAATCGTCTTTGTGGGTTCAGGCCCACTTATGCTTGTTTTTGGCGTGGCGGCCATCGCTGTCATTGGACCATTGGGGTTTGAAACACAGTTGGGTAAATCGCTGTCCATTCTGATCGCGTTTCCCGCTTTGGTGTTGGGAACTGTGATGGGTTGGGCGGGCCTGTTCTACGGGATTTTGCCCAACAAAGACCAATCCGTCCCGCCAACGCGGCCAAGTTTTCCTCTGCCGGAGTAACCCACCGAAAACGCAATCCTGCGCGACCTGCGTCAATCGCGCACGAGCAGTTGATCCTGAGTTAACGCGTCAATTCCTTCATTCCCTGCTCCAGTCCGGCTAGGGTCATCGGCACCATGCGATCCTCAAAAATTTCCTGAATCATGCCGATCGAGTGGGTGTATTCCCAGTATTTCTCGGGCACCGGGTTGATCCACAGGTTTGACGGCCATTGCTCGCGGGCGCGTTGCAGCCAGACCTGCCCGGCCTCTTGGTTCCAGTGCTCGTTGGCGCCGCCTGGATAGGCGATCTCGTAGGGGCTCATCGAGGCATCGCCGACAAAGATGCATTTGTAGTCCGAGCCATAGGTGCGCAGCACCTCATGCGTGGGGGTCTTCTGATCCCAACGGCGGCGGTTGTCGCGCCAGACGCCTTCGTACAGGCAATTGTGAAAGTAGTAGTACTCCAGATGCTTGAACTCGGTCCGGGCGGCCGAGAACAGTTCTTCGACCACTTTGATATGCGGGTCCATTGAGCCGCCGACGTCCAAAAACAGCAGCACTTTGACAGCGTTGTGGCGTTCGGGGCGGGTTTTCACATCCAGATAACCATGTTCGGCTGTGGCTTGGATGGTGCCGTCCAGATCCAGCTCTTCCGCCGCTCCTTCACGCGCCCAGCGACGCAGGCGTTTCAAGGCGACCTTGATATTGCGCGTGCCCAGTTCAACCGTGTCGTCCAGGTTTTTGAATTCACGCTTGTCCCAGACCTTGACCGCACGCTGATGGCGGCTCTCGTCCTGACCGATGCGTACGCCTTCGGGATTATATCCATAGGCCCCGAACGGAGAGGTGCCAGCGGTGCCGATCCATTTGTTGCCACCCTGATGGCGGCCTTTCTGATCCTTGAGCCGCTCGCGCAGCGTCTCCATCAGTTTGTCGAATCCGCCCATGGCTTCGATTTCGGCTTTTTCTTCTTCCGAGAGGTGTTTTTCGGCCATCTTTGCCAGCCAATCGGCGGGAATGTCGACTGCTTCAAGAACCTGTTCAAAGCTGATCTCGTCCAGCCCTTCAAAACTGGCGGCAAAGGCGCGGTCGAACTTGTCGATGTTGCGTTCATCTTTAACCATCGACACGCGGGCGAGGTAATAAAACGCCTCGACATCATATGTGGCCAGACCCTTTTTCATACCCTCAAGAAAGGTCAGGTATTCGCGCAAGGATACGGGAATGCCCGCTTTTCTGAGATTTTCGAAAAAGGGCAGGAACATGGGTCAGACCACAAAACGTATGAGTATAAGGGACAGAACAAGACCGACCAATGCAAAGGCAATGCCATACCCGGCTGCATATTGCGCCATGTCGGCGCCGGTGCCGTTGCGCTTGCGCGCTGTCATCGCCCCAAGGATTGCCCCCAATATCGCCATTCCCAGAATTACGACCATGCGTTATCCGCCTCTGTTGTTGGGGGATCCTTCCGCAACTTCCTGATTAAGCGACCGGACCACCGTTTCCGAGCCGAACCCGTAACGTGCCCATCCCAGACTGTCCAGCCTGACAGAGCGTGCCTCAGCCGTCCGGCCCGCCTGATTGAGGGCTTCGGATTTCAGAAGCAACAATGTCGCCAGTTGCGAGGCATTTTCGGCCCGCATCATCACGTCGATGGCCTTATCCAATTCGGGCAGGGCTTCGGGGCCTTTGCCTAGTGCTAGTGCGAAAGCGGCAGTCTGTGTAGTGATATAGGCCTGATGGATTTCGGTGCCGGGGGTTGCGCGCAAGTATTGCAAAGCGGTCTGATAATTGCGCAGCGCGTCCTGCGGTTTGTCGAACTGACCCATCCGCCCCATCAGGTAATAGGGATAGGCGCGGCGATGATCGGTCCAGCCCTGTTCCTGACCGATCCGCGCGGCCTTTTGCGCGGCCCGCAGGCGCCGTTGCGTATTCAGTTGCGGGCGCAGGGATTTTTGAACCGCATTGATCCATTCACGCGGCGTTTCAGATAGCGGCTGCATTGGTATGTTCTCGCCACGCGGGTTCAGGCGTCTCAGAATACCGGGTAGGGCGGCCTTAACCTGTTCGCTTGTCATTCCGCTGCGCAGTTCGGGCGCGTAGGCCGTGCGCAGGATCAGCATGTCGAACCCAGTAAGGACAGTATGGATATTGTCATCGTTGAACACTGAATCCGGCAGATGATACAGATCGTTCAGCGGCCCTAGTGACTGCGCAATCTCTTCATGCAGGCAATCGCGTTTTTCCTGCGGGCTGACGTCGTATGGAATAAAGATGCCCAGACGTTCGCGGCTGCGCAGCCGGCTCCAGCTGCTTATCTGTTTGCGCCGGTTACGGCGGTACTCTTCAAAGCTCGAAGAGTTCGGCACCACGAAACAGGCCGCTTGTGGCAGAATTTCGTGGATCTCTGCCTGACTGACGGCCTCGATGGTGATGTTGGCTGTGCCGTCCGAAATTTGTTGAATGTCGATTCCGGCCTCGCGGCGCAGGCGGGTCAGCAATTGGGTCAGGTCGCGCTGCATCGAGGGCGTAGGTGAGCCGGTCAGACGCACGGTGATCGGCGTTTCAAACCGCGTGAATACCGGCAGTTTCGCGCCCCCTTCCAACGCGAAATGCAACGATACGAAATCCGCCGCGATATTGGCGTTCGACCGGCCCGGTGGCATCGGGAACGCGCGGGTGAAAGTCTTGGCCGGGGGCAACGTCTCTTCAATCGCCTGCACGCGGGTAGGTACTTCGGTCGTCTCAACCGCTGCGCAGCCTGCCAGCGCCACACCTGCAACAAGGGCCACCCATCGCATCATGGGCGCTGATACCGGATAAAGGGCGTCTGTTTGCCGATGCGATCATAAAGTTTGCGGGCGGTGTGGTTGAAATCCTGCGTCAGCCAATAGACTGACGGCGCGCCCTGTCGGTCGGCCTCATCATACACCGCCTGAATCAGGGCGCGGCCGACACCTGTGCCGCGCGCCTTGGGGCGGGCGAACAGGTCTTGCAAGTAGCACACGGATTCAACCTTCCACGCGTGGCGGTGGAAAAGATAGTGGGTCAAACCAACAAGGCGCCCGTTTTGTTCCGCAACAAAGCATGAGAAATCGTGCGGATCATCGCCCAGCAATCGTGCAAAGGTGCTGTCATAGATCTCATCTGCGACCGTTGTTTCATAAAACGCCAGATAGTCGCGCCACATGTCGGACCATTCAGCGCGGTCTTCAGGCCGCAAGGCGCGGATAGTCAAAGTGTCAGTCAATCACAGGGTCCCATCTGATCCGGTTATAGGTAGCCCAGATAAACCGGACCGCCACCTGCAATGCTGACAGCCAGACCTGTCCAAAGCAAGCAGCGATAACCAGATGTTCAACAGGTTTAGCGTTTGCTGCGCGCCATAAAGGCCAGTCGCTCGAACAGATGCACGTCCTGTTCGTTCTTCAGCAACGCACCGTGCAGCTTGGGCAAAGCGTTCGCACCATCGCGTTTCAGGTCTTCGGACGTCAGGTCTTCGGCCAACAGCAGTTTCAGCCAATCCAGCACTTCGGAGGTTGAGGGCTTTTTCTTCAGCCCCTGCGTTTCGCGGATTTCATAGAATTGCGTCAGGGCAGTGGTCAGCAACGCATCTTTGATACCGGGGTGGTGGACCTCGACGATCCGGCGCATGGTCGCCTCGTCAGGGAAGCGGATATAGTGGAAGAAACAGCGGCGCAGAAACGCGTCGGGCAGCTCCTTTTCATTGTTCGAGGTGATGATGACGATGGGGCGGTGTTTGGCCCGGATGGTTTCACCAGTCTCGTAAACATGGAACTCCATCTTATCGAGTTCCTGCAGCAGATCGTTGGGAAACTCGATATCCGCCTTGTCGATCTCGTCAATCAGCAGAACAATCTTCTCGTCGGCGTCAAACGCCTGCCACAGCTTGCCCTTACGGATGTAGTTGGACACGTCATGCACGCGTTCTTCACCCAGCTGACTGTCACGAAGCCGGCTGACCGCATCGTATTCGTACAGACCTTGTTGCGCGCGGGTGGTGGACTTCACGTTCCACTCGATCATGCGCAGCCCCAGTGCACCTGCCACCTGTTTGGCCAGTTCTGTTTTGCCCGTGCCGGGTTCCCCCTTGACCAGCAGGGGGCGTTCCAGCGTCACGGCAGCATTCACCGCAATGGTCAGGTCATCGGTGGCAACATATTCGGCGGTGCCTTGGAAACGTGCGGTCATGGGCCCCTCGTTTGGTTTTGCGCAATCTGTGTTGTTCGGGTTACAGAGAGGCGATGATTTTGACAAGCGGGCCACGGCGTCGCGGGATCAGATTTTCGTAACGACTCCAATCCCTTTTGTGTGATTCGACGTCCGGCGAGTGCCGTATCTGTTGGGGATTGCCAAATTTTCGCCTGACAATTTCCACAGTATAACAAGGTTTTGTTGTTATTTGTCTCATATTTAGACATGCCGGGGACGTGACGTATTAAGACGACGTTTGTGTAGTGACATTCGTGCGTGCGTCGGATACATGCACCGCAGAAGGGAGTGCCAAATGTCAGGTCAAACAACAGCAACCGACGTTACTGGCCATACCGAGGGAGCAAAAATGAAGCAGGAAGTTTTTCTGCCGGAGGATTATCGCCCGGCCGAAGATGAACCTTTCATGAATGACCGTCAGCTTGAGTATTTTCGCCGCAAGCTGCTGGATTGGAAGAATGAACTATTGGCGGGCAGCCGCGACACGATCGAAGGGCTGCAGGACAACACCCGTAACATTCCGGACGTTGCAGACCGCGCAAGCGAGGAAACAGATCGCGCGCTGGAGCTGCGGACCCGCGACCGTCAGCGCAAGCTGGTTGCCAAGATCGACTCGGCCCTGCGTCGCATCGAAGAGGGCGAGTACGGCTATTGCGAAAAGACGGGCGATCCAATTTCGCTGAAACGTCTGGATGCGCGTCCAATCGCGACCATGACGCTTGAGGCACAGGAACGTCACGAGCGTCGCGAAAAGGTCCACCGCGACGATTGATCGCTGGAACTTTGGTAATAATTCAATCGCCGGGGCCTGTTGCTCCGGCGTTTTTGCGTTAAGCCGGTGCCATGGATATCAACGGTCTGAAATTCAATGTCATCGGCGGCGGAATAGGGGGACTGGCAGCCTCTTTGGCACTGCGGCAACGCGGGGCGCAGGTCACGGTTCTTGAGCAGGCTCCGGCCCTGACTGAGGTTGGCGCAGGATTGCAGATCAGCGCCAACGGCATGGCGGTTTTGCGGGCGCTGAATGTGTTAGGGGATAAGCCCGAGGGCGGGCAGTTATCGCACGGCACAATTCTGCGAGATTATCGCAAAGGTCGAGTAATAAGCCGTATTCCCGCACCGGCAGCCGGACCGACCTACTATTACCATCGCGCGGATTTGCTGGATCTGTTGCGCCGGGTGGCTTTAGAGGCGGGCGTTACTATCCAGCTGGGCGCGCAGGTGGCGCAGGTTCTCCAACATCCGGCAGAGGCGGAAATCGTTCTCAATGACGGCGAACGCTTGCGGTGCGACTGTGCTATCGCGGCGGACGGGGGCCGCAGCACCATACGTCCGACCCTGAACGGGCCAGAGGCCCCTCAGTTTACGCACCAGATTGCCTGGCGTGCGACTATCCCCTTGTCAGAACGAGAGGAGATGCCTTGCGCCTCACTGACAATGGGGCCTGGACGCCACGTCGTCACCTATCCGCTGCGCGATCAGCAACTGATGAATGTGGTGGCAATTGAGGAGCGCTCGGACTGGCAAGAGGAAGGCTGGCGACTGCAAGGCGATCCGAATGATCTGCGCGCGCGTTTTGCCGATTTCGGGGGGCCAGTGGGTGATATTCTGTCTGACGTGACCGAAACCCATCTTTGGGCCCTGTTCCTGCGGCCTGTGGCGCAAAGCTGGCAGAACGGGCGGTTGGCGCTGCTTGGTGACGCGGCGCATCCTACCTTGCCGTTCATGGCGCAAGGCGCCTGTTTGGCGTTAGAGGATGCGTGGATTCTAGCCCGCACCTTCGAAGAACAACCCGATGTGACACAAGCTCTTGCTGCCTATGAAACCCGCCGTCGCCCAAGGGCCAAACGGGTTGTGGCTGCCGCCGGAGCCAACGCGCGAAATTTTCACCTGCGCGGTCCCATGCGACTGGCGGCACAGATGGTGCTGATGGCCGTTGGACCAAGGCTTTCGAAAAAATACGAGTGGATCTACGCCTACGAACCGACCGCATGATTGATTACAGGTCGAGCTGAACCCAGACTGGCACGTGGTCCGACGGTTTCTCATGCCCGCGCACGGCTGCATCAATCTGGCAATCTTGCATCAGATCGGCAGCCTGAGGTGTCAGCAGAAAGTGATCGATACGAATGCCATCGTTTTTGTTCCACGCACCCGCCTGATAGTCCCAGAATGAGTAGTGACCAGGTCCTTGCGTGCGGGCCCGAAACGCTTCGGTAAAGCCCAGATTGAGGATTTTGCGAAACGCCGCACGGCTTTCCGGTCGGAACAAGGCATCCTCGCGCCAGGCATCCGGGCGGGCGGCATCTTCGGCCTGTGGGATGATGTTGTAATCTCCCGCCATAAGTGCCGGTTCTTCGCTGGCCATCAGTTCGCGCGCCCGATGATACAGCCGTTCCATCCAGGCCAGCTTATAGTCGTATTTCGGTCCGGGTACCGGGTTGCCGTTGGGCAGGTACAACCCGCAAATCCGCAACGCTTGCTTGCCGATCACGGTCGCTTCAATCCAGCGCGCCTGTTCGTCCTCATCATCGCCGGGCAGGCCACGGGACACATCCTCAAGTGGAAGTTTTGATAAGATGGCGACGCCGTTAAAACTTTTCTGGCCGTGGGTTTCGACGTTATAACCACGTTCCTCGAATATCTCGCGCGGGAAGTTTTCATCGACCGACTTGATTTCCTGCAAGAGGACGACGTCAGGTTGTGCTTCGTCAAGCCACCGGGGCAGAGCTTCGGCCCGCGCTTTGATGCCGTTGATGTTAAACGTGGCGATTTTCATGCGCGATCCTCCGGCTGACTGCCGGTTGATCTATCCCTCAACCACGCGGGCAGGGCAAGGTCACATTGAAAAAGACGTACCGCAGCCGCAGGATGAGGTCGCGTTGGGGTTTTCGATCACAAACCGCGCACCGATCAGTTCCTGCGTGAAATCGATCACTGCATTTTCCAGAAACGGCAGAGAAATCGAATCGACAATGACCTTTTGGCCTTTGCCTTCCAGCACAAGATCGTCGTCTTTGGGTTCGTCCAGCGCGATTTCGTATTGAAAACCGGAACATCCGCCGCCTTCCACTGCGACGCGTAGGGCCTGACCCTGATCCGCTGCGCCAATCTCGGCCAGACGGTCAAAGGCGCGTTCTGTGACTGTGGGGGGCAGATTCATGCCGGTCTCCAAAGGTTTATTTCCTTTACGCCTTACAATATAGAAATTGCAAGGACAGGCGACAAGGATAAGGCCTTTGGACAGAGCAGGTTTTGCCTCGGATCCAGGCCGCGCAAGGGGGCGGCTAGTACCTGAGGAGGAAAGCAGTTTCCGATCATGCTTTCAGCGCGACCGGGATCGGATCATTCATGCCAGCGCGTTTCGGCGGCTGAAACACAAGACACAGGTGTTTGTTGAACATGAAGGCGACAGTTACCGCACGCGCCTGACGCATTCTATCGAAGTGGCACAGGTGGCGCGCACGATTGCCGGGGCTTTGGGATTGAACCCCGAACTGACCGAAGCCGTGGCATTGGCGCATGATCTAGGGCACACGCCCTTTGGTCATACCGGAGAGGACGCCTTGCACGCTTTGATGGAGCCATACGGCGGCTTCGATCACAATGCGCAGGCCATTCGGATCGTCACCAAGTTGGAACGCCACTATGCCGAATTCGACGGCTGCAATCTGACATGGGAATGTCTAGAAGGCATAGCCAAGCATAATGGGCCTGTGACAGGCGAATTGCCGTGGGCGCTGGCCGAGTGCAATGGCGGTTTTGACCTTGAACTGCACACCCATGCCAGTGCCGAGGCACAGGTGGCCGCGCTGTCTGACGATATAGCCTATAACAATCATGATCTGTTGGATGGGCTCAGGGCCGATCTGTTCACGGACGCGGAAATTCAGCAATTGCCCATCGTCGGTGATTGCTATGCGGAAGTGGACCGCAAGTACCCTGGTCTGGACCCGTATCGGCGCAGGCACGAAGCATTGCGTCGCGTGTTTGGGGTGATGGTTTCGGATGTGATCGACACCTCGCGCGACCTGATCGCTGAGTCTGGCGCGCAAACGGTCGAAGATATCCGGCATCTGGGTTATCCGGTGATCCAGTTCTCGGCGGTGCTTTGGGCGCAACTTAAAGAGATCCGCGCCTTCCTGTTTTCGCGGATGTATCGTGCGCCCAGCGTCATGAAGGTCAGGGCCGAAGTGTCTGCGGTCGTTGAAAAATTATTCCCGATCTACTTGAACGATCCCAAACAAATGCCAGCCCATTGGCACGGCGATATAGAAGCGGCCCGGGATGAGACGGTGCTGGCACGGATTGTGTCGGACTACATTGCAGGTATGACCGACCGCTTTGCCTTGCAGGATCACAAAAGGCTGACGGGGCGGTCGTCACTCGATGCCGATATAGGCTAGCGCCCAAACCTGTTGCCCGGATTGCTCGTCCGCCAGATCAGCATCATCTGTGGGCGGAAAAACGATCATCGTAGGGCCATAGCCGCCGATCCCCATCGGACTGCCATCCGCATGGGTTGCCACGATGGGTTGGTGCGCCTGAATACTGTCCCATGGGATTTCGGACTGGTATCCATCCATCGCCATTGGTTTGGCAGTCTTCCCTTCGGCCCCTGCCATGACCATCACATCCGACAAAAGCGGACCAGAGAAGGCGACGTCGCGCTGATTGTCTTCGGGGCCGTAGGCAATTGTGATCTCCACTTGCGCTAGACCGTCAAGCATCGCGGCGTCAAATCCGGCGCCGCCGCTGTGCTGCACTTCGAGATAGCCCAACAGACCACCGTCATTTTCACCCCGAGCCGGTAAGTTGGTTTCCGTCACCGCCCCGCCCAGCGTCAGAAGAACATGGCCCTGCGGCGCGGGCATATCGGCCCAGACCGGGATCGAAGTGGTCAGGACGAATGCAAGGGGCAGGGCAAGACGCATGGAACGATCTCCGAGGTTAGGAATTTCCTGTGACCTTAGCCCGGTTTACCGCTAATCCAAGCGGAAACCGATCGCTTCCATTGACCTTGCCGCTTTGCGTGGTAAACCGCCGGACAAGCAAAAGGACATCCGAAATGAACCTGTTTTCCGAGATCCGCGGTCTTGTACTGGACGCGCTGGCACAGATGCAGTCCGAAGGCGCGCTGCCCGAGGGGCTGAGCTTTAACAATGTGGCGGTCGAACCACCGCGCGATGCCGCGCATGGCGACATGGCGACAAACGCCGCGATGGTGCTGGCGAAGCCGGCCAAGATGAAGCCGCGTGACATTGCCGATGTGTTGGCCGGAAAGCTGGCGGCGGATGACCGGATCACCAGTGCCGAGGTTGCGGGGCCGGGCTTTTTGAACCTGCGGTTGGCGCCTTCGGTTTGGCAGGGTGTTCTGGCGGCAGTGTTGGAGAAAGGCACGGACTATGGCCGCTCGACTATGGGGCAGGGGCAAAAGGTCAACGTGGAATATGTGTCGGCCAACCCGACTGGGCCGCTGCATGTTGGCCATACGCGGGGCGCGGTGTTTGGCGATGCGCTGGCAAGCTTGTTGGCCTATTCCGGCCATGATGTGACCCGCGAATACTATATTAACGACGGCGGTGCGCAGGTCGACGTGTTGGCACGCTCGGCCTACGAGCGCTATCGCGAAGCCAACGGGTTGAGCCCCGAGATTGCCGAAGGCTTGTATCCGGGCGACTACCTGATCCCAATCGGCGAAGCGCTGAAAGAGAAATACGGCGACAGCCTGATTGACAAGCCGGAAAGCGAATGGCTGGACGATCTGCGCGAGTTCTCGACCGACGCGATGATGGACCTGATCCGCGCTGACCTGAAGGCGCTGGGCGTAGAGATGGATGTGTTCTTCTCGGAAAAATCGCTCTATGGGACGGGCCGGATCGAGGCCGCGCTGGAGTCGCTGACCGAAAAGGGCCTGATCTATGAAGGCGTTCTGGAGCCGCCAAAGGGCAAAAAGCCCGAGGATTGGGAGCCGCGCGAGCAGACCCTGTTCAAGTCCACCGAACATGGCGATGACGTCGATCGCCCGGTGAAGAAGTCGGACGGCAGCTGGACCTATTTCGCCCCGGATATTGCCTATCACTATGACAAGGTGACCCGTGGGTTTGATGCTCTGATCGACGTGTTTGGCGCGGACCACGGCGGCTATGTCAAACGGATGAAGGCAGCAGTATCGGCGCTGTCTGATGGCAAAGTGCCGCTGGATATCAAGCTGACCCAGCTTGTGAAGCTGTGGAAGAACGGCGAGCCATTCAAGATGTCCAAGCGGGCCGGGAACTTTGTCACCCTGCGGGATGTGGTCGATCAGGTTGGGCCGGATGTGACCCGCTTCGTGATGCTGACTCGTAAGAACGACGCGCCCCTGGATTTCGATTTCGACAAGGTGCTTGAGCAGAGCCGCGAGAACCCCGTGTTCTACGTGCAATACGCTCATGCCCGCATCATGAGCGTGCAGCGCCGCGCCGCCGAGGCAGGGATTGTCGCTGATGACGTGACCCTTGCGGGTGCGGACCTCAGCAAGAACGATCACGCCTCGGAACTGACCGTGGCCAAGAAGCTGGCTGAATGGCCTCGTTTGGTTGAGATCGCCGCGCGCACGAATGAACCGCACCGGGTTGCCTTCTACCTGTATGAGCTTGCAGGAGACTTCCACGCGCTGTGGAATAAGGGCAACGACGAGACTCAACTGCGTTTCATCCAGGATGGCGATGTTGCCACAAGCCAGTCAAAAATCGCATTGGCCCGCGCCGTTTCTGTTGTGATTTCAGCGGGCTTGGGTATTCTTGGCGTTACTCCGGCGCAGGAGATGCGGTAACAAACACCGCCCGAAGCACCGGTACGAGGTAGGCAAGAAATGACCCGCGCGCCTTATTTTCTGGCGTGAATCGGGCGGTGAGGCGGACATGGCACGTTACGATTACTCGGGGCAGATGCGCCCCGAGCAGATGCATTACACGAATCAACCACATCCTCAGGATGGGTATGACTATTCCGACGACATGCAAGGGTATGAAGAAGCGCCGCGCGCGGCGGGTCTGGGTCGTATCGTAAACGCGCTGGGCGCGGTTGCGTCCCTGGCATTGGTCGCTGGCATTGGTGTTTGGGGTTACAAGCTGGTGATGCGCGATGTTAGCGGCGTACCGGTCGTACGTGCCATCGAAGGGCCCATGCGCATTCAGCCAGAAAGCCCCGGTGGAACACCTGCCGATCATCAAGGACTGGCCGTCAACACAGTAGCCGCGGTCGGAACTGCTGCACCACCGGCGGATCGTCTGATCCTTGCGCCGCGCCCGGTGTCCCTGTCGGATGAGGACACGCCGGTTGAGCCTCTGAAGCCCACCCCGGCCGTGCATGTGGTGCAGGAAGAGATTTCTGGTCAGGAGGCTGCGCAATTGCGCCAGGGTTCGGTAGACGCTCTGGTCGCCGAACTGGCTGGCGATGCGGCACAATTCGACCAACCGACCGAGCAGGGCGTGCAACTGGCCTCTTTGGTCGTGCCCGAAGAAGAGCCCGCGATTGACCCCGCTGATCTGGCCGCACAGTTGCCCGATCCGGAACTGGCCGCACTGCCGGGGGTTCGCCGGTCTTTGCGTCCCAACACGCGCCCGGCCCGTTCTTCACCCAGCGGGATCACCACCAGCAGCAGTACTGAAGACGCGATCAACGCTGCGGTCAAAGCTGCTGTGGGGCTGGATATTGACCCGGACACATTGTCCAAAGGCACGCGCATGGCCCAGCTTGGGGCCTATGAAAGCACGGATGTAGCGCGGGCTGAATGGGATCGCCTGAATGGCCGTTTCGGTGAATATATGGATGGAAAACAACGTGTTATCCAGAAAACCTCACGTGGTGGTCGAACCTTTTATCGTTTGCGGGTTCTGGGATTTGACGACCTGAGCGACTCGCGTCAGTTCTGCGCTGCCCTCGAAGCACAAGGCGCCGATTGTATCCCGGTGGCCGCTCGGTGAGTTTCGGCGCGGCAATCACTGATGCCGAAGGCTTGCGCCTGACGCCCGAAGAAAAAAGTCTGTTTCAAGAAATGAACCCGTTTGGGTTCATTTTGTTTGCCCGCAACATCGATACCGCCGATCAGATCCGCGCCCTGTGCGACGACTTCCGCGAGGCTGTGGGACGCAATTGCCCGATCACCATTGATCAGGAAGGCGGCCGCGTGCAACGGCTGCGCGCACCACTGGCGCGGGAATGGATGCCACCGCTGGATCATGTCGCGGGCGCGGGGGATCAGGCTGAACGCGCCATGTATCTACGCTATCGCCTAATCGCGAATGAGCTGTTTGAGCTGGGGATCGACAGCAATTGTGCCCCGATGGTGGATCTGGCGCGTGATGATACGCATGCCTTTCTGAAGAACCGCTGCTATGGATCTGATTCAACAACAGTTTCCGGGATCGGAAAGGCGGTTGCCAAGGGGCATCTGGATGGTGGTGTTCTGCCAGTGATCAAGCACATGCCAGGCCACGGCCTGTCCACGCTGGACAGCCACCACGACCTGCCACATGTCGATCTGACGCAAGACGCATTGGAAGAGACCGATTTCGCGCCGTTCCGTGCCTTGAACGACCTGCCGATGGGGATGACGGCGCATTTGGTTTATGACCGGATCGACCCACAACCGGCTACGATTTCACCCACAATGATCGGTCTGATCCGCGAAAAGATTGGGTTTGATGGCCTGATCATGACCGATGATATCTCGATGAAGGCCCTCAGCGGCGCACCCGAGGAGATTGCCCGTCAGGCGCTCAACGCCGGATGCGACTTGGTTTTGCATTGCAACGGCTCGTTTGAAGCCCGCGCCAAAGTGCTGGAAGCTGCCGGAGAAATGACCGAGCAGGCCGAGATACGCGCAGAAAAGGCGCTGGCAATGCGGCAAAAGCCTGCGGAACTTGACATCCCCGCGACTGAGGCGGAACTATCTGCCCTAATGGGCGGGCAGGTATATGAACGATAACCTTTTCAGCGAAGACCCGGTCTCGGTCGCGGATCGCCTTGCGGCCGAAGCCTTGATCGTTGACGTCGACGGGTTCGAAGGCCCGTTGGACGTGTTGTTGACCCTGTCGCGGACACAAAAGGTCGACCTGCGGAAAATCTCGGTTCTAGCGCTGGCGCAGCAATATCTGACTTTTGTTGAAAAAGCCCGGGCTCTGCGGATTGAATTGGCAGCTGACTATCTGGTTATGGCGGCGTGGCTGGCCTTTTTGAAATCCCGCCTGCTGCTGCCCCCTGATCCGGATGACGAGGGTCCGTCAGGTGAAGAACTGGCCGCGCATCTGGCGTTTCAGCTAGAGCGCTTGCAGGCCATGCGTGATGCTGCGGCCCGCTTGATGGCGCGGGACCAGCTGGGCCGCGATTTCTTCAAACGCGGGCAGGGCGAGGATGTCACCCGCATCCGCACTGTGACTTATTCGGCAACCCTGCTGGATTTGATGCAGGGGTACGCTCGCATCCGCACACGCGACGAATTCCGCCCCTTCGTGATGGACCGTGACGCCGTGTTCACGATGGAACAGGCGCTGGAGCGGATGCGCCCCCTGATCGGCTTTGCGGGCACCTGGACGGATATGGAGACCTATCTGCCCGATGGTTGGGACGCGGACCCTGTCCGCAAACGCTCGGCCACGGCGGCGACCTTTGCGGCCTCGCTGGAATTGGTGAAAGAAGGACATATGGAAATCAAGCAGAGCGAGACCTTTGCCCCGATCCATCTGCGCAAGAGGACTGACACACGTGACTGACGCCCCCGAAGACGAAGGCACCGGCACCCTGTTCGAAGCACCGCCGCTGGCAGAGCAAGAGCGCATGGTCGAGGCCGTGCTGTTCGCCAGCGCCGAACCGGTGACTACCTCTGATCTTGAGGCCCGGATGCCCCATGGCAGCGACGCGGCGCAAGCGGTTGAAATGCTTCAGAAACGCTATGAAGGACGCGGTGTGCGGGTGGTCAAGGTTGGCGAGGCCTGGGCCATTCGAACCGCCCCCGATCTGGGCTTTTTGATGCAAAAAGAAACAGTTGAAACCCGCAAACTGAGCCGTGCGGCCATCGAAACGCTGGCTATCGTGGCCTACCATCAACCCTGTACGCGGGCTGAGATTGAAGAAATTCGCGGTGTTTCGGTCTCACGCGGGACGATCGACCAACTGCTGGAAATGGAGTGGATCAGGTTAGGCCGTCGCCGAATGACACCGGGCCGTCCGGTGACATTTGTGGTGACGCCGCATTTCCTGGACCATTTTGGGCTTGAGAACGCTCGCGACCTGCCGGGGCTCAAGGAACTGCGCGCCGCTGGCCTGCTGGAAAACCGGCCACCGCCGGGCACCATCCCACTGGGTGAGGGGCGCGAAGAAGAGCAGGATGAAGATCAGACCGAACTGTTCGAGGAAGAGTGATCAAACGACCCTTTTGGTGTCACACAATTCGCCTATGTTGAGGGTCAGAAAACGGAGTTGAGCAATGAATGCCAATCGGATGATCGACATGATCGTACGTCAGGTCATGCGCCGCCTTGTCAGTAAAAGCGTTGACAAGGGCTTTGATATGGCAAGCCGTATGGGTGGTAAGAACGAACAGCCCGGCGAGGCCAACCGTGCCAACAATAAAGGCCCACGCCCATCCCAGAACCTGAAACAAGCGCAACGAATAACCCGTCAAGCGCGCCGGTTCATGAAGTTCTGATCAGCTAACTGCCTTGAAATGCTTGGACAATTTCAAGCCTTGTCCTTGGTAATTTGAGGCGATGCCAGCCCCGTACAGCTGGGTGGGCATTTCGGCCATTTTCTCATAGACCAGCCGACCGACGACTTGACCGTGCTCCAACACAAAAGGTGCCTCATGGCAGCGCACTTCAAGCACTCCACGTGATCCAGCGCCTCCGGCGGCGGCGTGGCCGAAACCGGGGTCGAAGAAACCTGCGTAATGCACCCGGAATTCACCCACCATGGCTAGATACGGCGCCATCTCGGCGGCATAGAGGGGCGGGATGTGGACGGCCTCGCGGCTGACCAGGATGTAGAAGGCGCCCGGGTCCAAGATGATGCGGCCATCGGTGGTGCGGACCTCTTCCCAGTATTCCTGCGGGTCGTATTCTCCGATCCGGTCCAGATCGATCACTCCGGTATGCGGCTTGGCGCGATAGCCCACCAGATCGGTGTCGGGCAATTGCAAGTCGACCGAAAAACCTAACCCGTCCTGAATCACTGCAGGACCGTCAACCAAGGGCGAGTCACTGTGCAACGCGGTCAGTTCTGCATCGCTAAGCACGGCCTGACCTTGGCGGAAGCGAATCTGATTGAGCCGCATCCCCGGACGTACCAGCACCGAGAAGGAACGCGGGCAAATCTCCGCGTAAAGCGGGCCGGTATAGCCCGCGGGCACGCGGTCGAACTCGGTGCCACCATCGGTGATGGTGCGGGTCAGCAAGTCCAGCCGCCCGGTCGAGCTTTTGGCGTTAGCCACAGCCGTCACGGTTTCGGGCAGGGCCAGCGATTCCATCAGCGGCACCAGATAGACGCAGCCTTTTTCCAGAACCGCACCATCCGTGATGTCGATGCGGTGCATCTCGAACTCAGACAACCGATCCGCGACGGATCGGGTTTCGCCGGCCAGAAACGAGGCGCGAACACGGTAAGCCACTGTTCCCAAGCGCAAATCAAGGCTGGCAGGCTGAACCTGCGCAGGGATAACCTCGGGGTTGGCGGTGATTTCACCGCGCGCGATCATCGCTTCGATTTGCTGATTTGGGCATACACCTGTCATTCCGATCCCCCTTGATGCCAGAGCGGGATCTGGCCTGTCTGCCATAAACGTCGGTATGATTTGGTCGGGCTAGCAGGACTCGAACCTGCGACCTTCCGTCCCCCAGACGGACGCGCTACCAGGCTGCGCCATAGCCCGACGTTGAGGTGTTCATAAAGACTTTCCCGGCAGGGGCAAGAGGAAATCATCGCCTTTTTTCTTATCCCGCCGTTCGGTTTTCAATGCGGTTAAGAACGGCGCGCAGGTCCTTTGCCACCGGGGCAATCTGTTTCAGCAGATCGTCATCGAAATCGGTGCGATTCCATGCCTGCGTTGCGATTCCACCCAACAGGGGGGCCTCATCCAGAAACTCCGGTGTGGGTTGCGCCGCGACCGGCTGCGGTTTCGGTTCAGCAGGCTCCACCTTAGGGGCCTCAGCAACGGGTGCAGCGTCGTCCAGATTTAGGTTGATCTGTTCGCTTGTCTCGACTGGCTTAGAAGAGAAGGGCACAACTACACTGTCGTTAGCGGTGGCGTCCGGTTTGGCCACCTCGTCCAACCCTTGCGAAAGCGCGGAAACATGCGCCACGCCCTGTTCGCGCAGGATACGCTGAACGCCTTTGATGGTTATCCCGTCCTCGTGCAGCAGTTTCTTGATACCGCCCAGCAGGCGCATGTCGTTGGGACGGTAGTAACGCCGCCCTCCGGCACGCTTTACCGGTTTGACCTGATTGAAACGGCTTTCCCAGAATCGCAGGACATGAGCCTGAACGCCCAGCCAGTCCGCAACTTCACTGATCGTGCGAAAGGCGTCGGGGGACTTGCTCATAACCGTGTCGTCCTGATCTTACTTACGGTTCCCTGCGGCGACGCGATCCTTCATCAGGTGCGACGGGCGGAACGTCAGAACCCGGCGGGGTTGAATCGGAACCTCTTCGCCGGTTTTGGGGTTGCGGCCGATGCGGGCAGTTTTGTCCCGAACGCTGAACGTGCCGAATGACGAAATCTTCACCTGCTCACCGCGCACCAAAGCGTCGGACATGTGGTTCAGAACGCTTTCGACCAGCTGCGCACTTTCGTTGCGTGACAGGCCAACCTCACGAAAGACGGCCTCGCTCAGATCCATTCGGGTCAGTGTTTTATCGCCCATACCATTTCCCCTGTTGATACCGCAGAATACGGTGAGGGGAAATTCGCTGTCAATATCAATGAATTGCAAGTCTGCGTGTAAGCCGAATTGCGCCGGTTACCAGCGCAGCACAACCGCGCCCCAGGCCAGACCGCCGCCGATGGCCTCGGTCACAAGCAGATCGCCCTGCTTGATTTGCCCGCGCTGTTTGCCGACGGACAAGGCAAGAGGAATCGACGCGGCCGATGTGTTGCCATGGTCCTGAACGGTGACGACGACGTTTTCCATCGGCAGGCCCATTTTCTTGGCGGTGCCCTGAATAATGCGGATATTTGCCTGATGGGGCACAATCCAGTCGACGTCAGTGTTGCTGAGGCCAACGCTTTGCAACGCGGTTTCCGCCGTTTTGGCCAGTTTTTCGACCGCATGGCGGAACACCTGATTACCTTGCATCCGCAGATGTCCGGTCGATTGGGTCGACACACCGCCATCGACGTAAAGCAGGTCCTTGTACCGGCCGTCTGAATTAAGGTCGGTCGCCAGAATGCCACGATCCTGCGCACTGCCTTCGCCCTCTTGCAACTCCAACACTAGCGCACCAGCGCCATCACCGAACAGCACGCAGGTGGACCGGTCCGTCCAGTCCATGATTCGCGAGAAGGTTTCGGCCCCGATGACCAGAACGCGCTTGGCCTGACCGGATACGATCAGGGCGTTGGCATTGGTCAGCGCAAAGACGAACCCGGCGCAGACGGCTTGAACGTCAAAGGCAAAGCCTTTGGTCATGCCCAACTGTGCCTGCACCATGGTTGCGGCAGATGGGAAAGTCAGATCGGCGGTCGAAGTTGCCACAATGATCGCATCGATATCGTCAGCCACTAGCCCCGCATCGGCCAGCGCGGCCTCGGCCGCTTTGGTGGCCAGATCGGACGTTGTTTCGTTTTCGGCGGCGAAATGGCGGCGCTCGATACCCGAGCGGGTCTTAATCCACTCATCCGTTGTATCGAGCGTCTTTTCAAACTCGGAATTCGGAACGATGCGCTCTGGCAAATAGTGTCCGACACCAACGACAACTGAACGGCCTGCCATGCTTGGGTACTGCCTTTTTTGTTATTCGCCAGCCTTTGGCGGCGTGTGGGCGGCATCTTGTGCAAGCTCGGCTGTCGATGCAACCCGTGCCGCCAATTTTTCGGCGAAACCAGACTGGGCCAGGGTAAAGGCCAGTTTGACTGCTGCCGAGACTCCGATGGCATCCGCGCCACCATGTGATTTGACCACGGTTCCGTTGAGGCCAAGAAAAACGCCGCCATTTACTTGGCGCGGGTCGATACGCTTTTTCAAACGATTTAACGACGTGATCGCCAGTACCGAAGCGAGGCGTGACAGCGGTGAATACTTGAACGCTTTGCGCAACAGGTCGCCAATCAGGCTGGCGGTGCCTTCGCCGGTCTTAATGGCGACGTTGCCGGTAAACCCATCAGTGACAATGACATCCGCCTTGTCGCCGGGAATGTCGCTGCCTTCAACGAAACCGACAAAATCGAAATTCGCCTGCTCTGCGAATTCCGTGATCATAGCATGTGCTTCTTTAAGCTCGGCGCGGCCCTTGTGTTCTTCGGTGCCCACGTTCAAGAGACCGATCCGAGGACGTTCCAGCGCCATGCCGTTGCGCGCATAGGATGCGCCCATCAGCGCATATTGCAGCAGGTCCTTGGCGTCGGCGCGCACATCCGCGCCCACATCCAGCATCACGTTGAACCCCTGCGGGTTGCGCGATGGCCACAGAATCGCAATCGCCGGACGGTTTACACCCGGCAATTTGCGCAACCGCATCATCGACAGCGCCATCAGTGCGCCGGTGTTGCCGCAGGAAACGGCGCCATGCGCCTCACCTTGCCGCACTGATTCCAGCGTTGACCACATCGAGGTCTGCTTGCCGCTGCGGACAACCTGACTGGGCTTGTCCTCCATCGTGACTACATCGGGGCAATCACGAAAAACGACGCGCCCCTGCAGGACACGCCGTTTGGCAACAAGTTTGCGCAGCGTAGGCTCAGGCCCGTGCAGAATAAACGCGATATCGGGATTTTTTATTGCCGATTTGGCAATGCCCGCAACCACAGTCGCGGCGCCCGAGTCTCCGCCCATAGCGTCAACCGAGATGGTAATCCGTCCGGCGTGCGAGGGCTGTTCAGTCATTCCTTGCCTGCGCTTTTAAAGGCTTAGGCCGCGTCTTCGTCCAGGTCGATTTCGTCGGCCTGTGCGACGACTTCGCGGTCATCGTAGTGGCCACAGGACGCGCAGACGTGGTGCGGGCGCTTCAGCTCGCCGCAGTTGGGGCATTCGTTCGGGTTTGCAGCAACCAGAGCGTCGTGTGCGCGGCGGTTGTTGCGACGCGACTTGGAAACTTTGTTCTGTTGGACGGCCATGGTCTCAACCTTTGTCTACTGAGGGCCAACAGATTCGCTGTGGGCCGGGTTTCATTCTTTGTTTATCTCGTGGTTTGACGCGCGTTTAGGGGACGATCCCCGCAATGTCCAACCCAAATTCCGATGAGCGCGCGAAAATACTGCGATTCTCGACATGTTCAAGCGATTTTTCTGAGGGCCTGATATGACAGGAAAACAGACCTATGTCACTCGTCTTTTTTCAGCGCGTCGCGCAGACTGGCCAGACCGGCAAAGGGCTTGACGTCTTCGTCTGTCATGGCCTGTTTGCCCGGCTCGGTATAGTCGGCCTGTCCCAGTTCGGCACCGTCTTTACGTGGGTATTGGGGCAGGGCCAGCGACAGGGCCTCGACCATGACAAGCGCTGGGTCGATCTCAGCACCAAGCTGTTCGGTTTCATCACCTTCGGGAATTTCAAACTCGGGCTCTTCTGGATCAACCCAATCGGCCACATAGATTCGCGCGACCGGGATGTCGATGCGGGTGGTCACCGGTTCCAATGTTACCACGCAGGGCTGAATCACTGTAGCCCCCAGTTTTCCGTTCAATACCCAGTCGCGCTTGCCCTGTGCCCTTACGTCACCCACAAAGCTGAGCTTGCGTAGGCCAAGCAAGCCCAACTCGTCCCTGATAGCCTCCAAAGCCTTGGCGTCTGGGCGCAACTCAAAGGGGGTTGGTGCATTTTGGGGCAGATCGGCCACCCGCAGAGATGTCTGGTTGCTCATTCGTGACCCTTTCCTGTGTTGAACCGGGGCTGCGGTTTGATGTAAGCGGATAGGGTCCGTAACGGGCCAAGGCAAGAGGGTGTGAATGTTGAAGGTTGTGAACAGGTTGAAACCGGCGTCGAAAACGCTTGTCTTTGCGGCCTGTCTGGCAGCGGCTGGTGCATGTTCGCCGGTCTTCAAGAATCACGGATATGTCCCAACGCCCGAGGATCTGGCCGAGGTCAAAGTGGGTGTGGACACCCGCGACAGTGTGATCGAGGCGGTCGGCGCCCCCAGTTCGTCCGGCGTGATCCGCGATTCCGGGTTCTATTACGTCCGGTCACGCATTCGTCATTACGGCCCGAAAAAGCCCGAAGTGGTCTCGCGTGAGTTGGTGGCGATCAGCTTTGATGACCGGGGCGTGGTTCGGAATATCGAACGGTTTGGGCTTGAGGATGGTATTGTCGTCACGCTGGATCGCCGGATTACCGAGTCCACGATTCAGGGTCAGGGCTTTATCCGTCAGCTGTTGGGTAACATCGGTAACTTTAACCCGGCCAATATTCCCGGCACGTCACAGTAATTTATAGCCACATCTTGCGATGGTCATGCGGCAGTCACACATTGTGTGATAGGGGCATGGCAAGAGGAAACAGGTCAGCAACCGCGGAGGATGCGACCATGGCACTATTGCTTGGTAAGGGGCGGTATCGCGCCCGGCTGGCGCAGTCGCGGCAGGACCTGGCGGCGGCACAGCAGCTGCGGATGTTGGCCTTTGGGACAGAAAAAATCGATCAGGACGATTTCGATTCGGTCTGTGCCCATATTCTGGTCGAAGATGTGCGCGCAGGCGGGCAGGTGGTCTGTTGTTTCCGCATGCTGACCATGGCGGATGGCACTGAAATCGGCCGCAGCTATTCGGCGCAGTTCTATGATCTTTCGGCGCTTACGGGGTTTAGCGGTCGGATGGTTGAGATGGGGCGGTTTTGCGTTCATCCGGACTGGACCGACCCAGACATTCTGCGTGTCGCCTGGGGTGCAATGACGGCCTATGTAGATCAGAATAATGTCGAGATGCTGTTTGGCTGTTCGTCCTTCGCTGGGACCGAAACCGAGGAGTATCTGGATGCGTTCGCGATTCTAAAGCACAGGCATCTCGCCCCAAAACGTTGGCTGCCACGGGTCAAGGCACCGGATGTATTCCGCTTTGCCACGCGTCTGCGTCGCAGGCCGGATGTGAAAAAGGCGATGTTGCGGATGCCGCCTTTGCTGCGTACTTATCTGATGATGGGCGGCTGGGTCAGTGACCATGCGGTCGTCGATCGGCATATGAACACGCTGCATGTGTTCACCGGGCTTGAGATTGGTGCGATTCCCCCGGCAAGGAAACGTTTGTTGCGAGCGGTGGTTCGGTAATCCCCGTTGACCCCTTGGCCTTGCCGGTTTAGCTGGCGGGCATGGCGAGAATTCCTTTGTTGCAGATGTCCGGCATTTCCCTGACCTTTGGGGGTGATCCGGTGTTTTCGGGGCTGGACCTGGTGGTGCAGCCGGGCGATCGTGTCGCGTTGGTGGGGCGCAATGGGTCCGGCAAATCAACCTTGATGAAAGTGATGGCCGGTCTGGTCGAGCCAGACCAAGGCGACATTGTGATTCCGCCTGGAAAATCTGTAGGTTACATGGAGCAGGACCCAACCATGGAAGGGTTCGCGACGCTGGGCGACTATGCCTCAAGCGGGTTAGAGCCAGGTGAGCTGTACAAGGTTGAACGTGCCGGAGAGGGGCTGAAATTCGACCCGTCGCGCCCGGTCGAAACGGCCTCGGGCGGCGAGCGGCGACGCGCGGCTTTGGCCAAGCTGATGGCCGAGGCGCCAGACCTGATGCTGCTGGACGAGCCGACCAACCACCTGGATATCGAAGCCATCGCCTGGCTCGAGCGTGAGCTGGGCGCGACGCGGGCTGCGTTTGTTCTGATCTCGCACGACCGCGCGTTTTTGCGGGCATTAACCCGAGCCACGCTGTGGATTGACCGCGGAATGGTGCGGCGACAGGAACAGGGGTTCGACGCATTCGAAACTTGGCGTGACAAAGTTTGGGATGAGGAAGATCAGCAACGTCACAAGCTGAACCGCCTGATTAAATCCGAGGCGAAATGGGCTGTCGAGGGCATCAGCGCACGACGCAAGCGCAATCAAGGCCGCGTGCGCGCCCTGCAGGCGTTGCGGGCCGAAAAGGCGGCGCAAATCAAACGCCAGGGCTCGGCCGCTATGGCGCTTGAGGCAGGGCCAAAATCCGGACGAAAAGTTATCGAAGCCAAAGGCTTGTCCAAGTCCTTTGATGCGCAACAGATCGTGCGGAACTTCGACCTATTGGTGCAACGCGGTGATCGGGTGGCTTTTGTCGGACCCAATGGTGTAGGCAAGACGACCCTGCTGAAAATGCTGCTTGGACAAGAGCAACCGGATGAGGGGTCGGTGACCCTGGGTACCAATCTTGAGGTTGCGGTGTTCGATCAGACCCGCGCGCAACTGGACCCGGAAATGAGCCTTTGGGATAGTCTGACCGGCGACCCCGAGATGCGGGTTTCCGGCAAGGCTGATCAGGTGATGGTCGGTGGCCAACCCAAGCATGTGGTCGGCTACCTCAAGGAATTCCTGTTTGACGAACGGCAGGCCAGAGCGTCGGTTAAATCCCTGTCAGGGGGCGAAAAAGCGCGATTGCTGCTGGCCAAGCTGATGGCCAAATCCTCGAACCTGCTGGTGCTGGACGAACCGACCAACGATCTGGATGTCGAAACACTGGATCTGTTACAGGAACTGCTGGACGATTATGACGGCACCGTTCTGCTGGTCAGTCACGACCGGGATTTCCTGGATCGCGTCGCCACTACGACCATCGCGATGGAGGGCAATGGCCGCGCAATCGTCTATGCGGGTGGGTGGTCGGACTATATTGCACAGCGAGGGGACGTTGCGGAAAAGAAGGTAGAAAAATCAAAACCCTCAAAGCCAAAGGTCAAGCCGGAAAGTCAGGCGAAATCGGGTCTGTCTTTCTCGGAAAAACACCGGCTTGAGAAACTACCCGCCGAAATCGCCCGGCTTGAGGCCGAGATCGGCAAACTGGAAGACCTCATGTCCGATCCCGAATTGTTCACTCGCGAACCGGTTAAATTCCAGAAGGCGACCGAGGCGTTGGTCGAGCGGCAGGAAAAACTGGCCGCAGCCGAGGATGAGTGGCTGATGCTCGAAGAAAAGGCCGAAGGCGTTTAGGACTGTTTCAGCGCTCGGGCAGGGTTTCCAACGACCGTTTCTTCGGCCGCGACGTCTTTGGTCACGACGCTGCCCGCACCGATGGTGGCATTGTCGCCGATGGTGATGCCGGGCATCAAGATGGCTCCACCGCCCACCCAGACATTCCGCCCAATCGTCACTGGCAGGCCGATTTCTAGACCCTGCGCTCGCTCAACCGGGTCTTTGGCGTGTTGGGCGCAATAAACCTGAACGTGCGGTCCGAACATCGTGCCGTCTCCGACCCTCACCGGCGCGGTATCCAGAACCACGCAGCCTGCGTTGAAGTAAACGTGCTGGCCTAGATGGATGTTCAACCCATAGGCGCAGTGAAAAGGAGCCTCGAGAAAGCAATCCGACCCGACGTTGCCGAACAACGCAAGCAATTCCGGTGCTATCGCACCGCGGGTATCCGGCGGACAGGTGTTATGCGCGTGAACCGCGCGTCGGGCCTGTGCGCGCAGGGCATCCAATTCCGGATCCAGACAGCAATACCACTCTCCGGCCTGCATCTTTTCGCGTTCGGTCATGAAACTGACCTAGCGCATTCGCAGGGCACCGTCGATGCGGATGACCTCTCCGTTCAGGTATCCCATCTCGACGATAAACCCGGCCAGTCGCCCGTATTCACGCGGATCACCCAGACGGGCCGGGTTGGGGACGTCAGCGGCCAGTTGCTGCTGTACCTCTTCTGGTAGACCGGCCAGCATCGGGGTCATGAAGATACCGGGGGCGATGGCCATCACCCGTATCCCGGTCGAGGCCAGATCGCGGGCCATCGGCAGGGTCATCCCGACCACTCCACCTTTTGAGGCCGCATAGGCCGCTTGTCCCTTTTGCCCGTCAAAGGCCGCGATAGATGCGGTATTGATGATCACACCGCGTGCGCCGTCGGGCTCAGGGTCATTCTTTGCCATTTCAACCGCAGCCAGGCGCGAGACGTTGAATGTGCCCACCAGATTGATGTCGATGGTGCGTTGAAAGGCGTCCAGTGGGTGGGGGCCGTCTTTGCCCACCGTCTTGATGCCATAAGCGATTCCGGCGCAGTTCACGGCGGCTGTGATCTGGCCCATATTGTTCATCGCCTGATCGATCGCTGCGGCCACGGATTCCTCGTTCGTCACGTCCGTTTCAGCAAAATGCCCTCCGATCTCCTCCGCGACCTGAGTGCCACGGACGGCGTCGCGGTCCAGAATAGTGACCTGTGCGCCGCGCTCGGCAAAGTGGCGTGCGGTTGCTTCGCCCAGCCCCGAAGCACCGCCAGTGATGATCGCGGATGTGGTGGACAATTGCATGGCGGCGGTCTCCTCTCAGGATATGAACGAATGTTCAGTTAATCTGAGGATTTAGGTGATGTCCACAATTCGGACGAGATTTTTCAAAGTTTTATGCCGTTTCTCAAGCGATTCTCAGAGGAACTTTAACTGCGCTTAATGCGCAAGTCTCACATCGGTACCTATCAATTTGACGCGTCGAGGGGGCGCCGAACAAGGAGACAAGTGTTATGCGTAAGAGTTTGAAAGTCGGAATTCCTGTGCTGGTAACAGCACCTTTTCTGACTGTGATGGCGGTAAGCAGCGCCGCAGCTGCGCCAGAGGTGTGCAACTGGAAAACCGCCCGGGATGCTGCAAATCGGGGGGATTATCAGGCGCTGTGTGATTGTCAGCAGGTGACACCCAGCTTTCTGGAACGCCTGCAACAACGGTCGGATTTCGCGACCACATTGCGCAACACAACGGCGCAATGCTCAGGATTGGCTTCGTTGTTGACCGACCAGCCAACGGGTTCGATTGGTGCATCGGGAAATCCAGGCGAGGCGCGGGGAAATGATCAGTTTGCCGGTCTTGATTCAGATAACGGAGGTGGTTCCGGGTCTGGCGGCGGAGGCGAAGGTGGTAACCCCGGCAACGGCGGCGGTGGCCCCGGTGACGGTGGCGGCGACCCCGGTGATGGTGGCGGTGATCCCGGTGATGGTGGCGGTGATCCCGGCGACGGTGGTGGTGATCCCGGTGACGGCGGCGGTGACCCAGGCAACGGCGGCAACAACGGCGGCGGCAATGGCGGCAACAACGGCGGCGGCAATGGCGGCAACAACGGCGGCGGCAATGGCGGCAACAACGGCGGCGGCAATGGCGGCAACAACGGTGGTGGCAACGGCGGCGGCAACGGTGGCAACAACGGCGGCCCCGGTAATGGTAACGGAAACAACGGGAATTCCGGCAACGGCGGTGGCAATAACGGCGGCTCTGGCCCCGGCACCGGAAACGGTGGCGGCAATAACGGCAATGGCAATGGCGGCGGTGGTCACGGCAATGGGGGCAGCAATGGCGGCGGTCACGGCGGAGGCAAAGGCGGCCACGGCGACGGTAAAGGAGGCCATGGCGGTGGCAAAGGCGGCCACGGCGACGGTAAAGGCGGCGGCAAAGGAGGCCATGGCGGTGGTAAGGGTGGCCACGGCGACGGTAAAGGCGGCGGCAAGGGCGGCAAGCGTTAACCGCGCCGATGTGAACCTACACCTTTGAAAAGGAAAACGGCCACCCAACGGGGTGGCCGTTATTTGTAATGGGCGGGGCTGTGATCAGCCCAATTGCACCAGCGCGTGCCGCTTTTTACCAGCACTCAGTTTGATGGGCGAGGACAGCGCGCCCGCGTCAATCATCAGCCCTGCATCGGTCAGCGGCGCGTCATCCAACTTGGCGCCATTCTCGGCAATCAGGCGCTTGGCCTCTTTGCCCGATTTGGCCAGACCCGATTTCACGATGACCTGCACGATGGACATTCCGTCGCCCAGCTCATCCGCGCTGAGAGTCAGGGTCGGAAGATCGCCACCCACGCCGCCCTTTTCGAACACTTCACGCGCGGTTGCTTCGGCCTTGGCTGCGGCTTCGGCCCCGTGCAGCAGGGTGGTGATTTCGTTCGCCAAGCGGATTTTGGCTTCGTTGATCTCGGACCCTTGCAGCCCGCCCAGGCGCTCGCACTCATCCACCGGCATTTCGGTGTAGAGCTTCAGGAACCGCCCGACATCCGCATCGGTGGTGTTGCGCCAGAACTGCCAGAATTCGTAGGGCGAGCGCATCTCGGCGTTCAGCCACACGGCACCGTCCTGAGATTTGCCCATCTTCTTGCCGTCGCTGGTGGTCAACAGGGGCGAGGTCAGGCCAAAGATCTCATGATCCAGCACGCGGCGGGTCAGGTCGATCCCATTGACGATATTGCCCCACTGATCCGAGCCGCCCATCTGCAGAACGCAGCCATAGCGGCGGTTCAGCTCAAGGAAATCATAAGCCTGCAGGATCATGTAGTTGAATTCGAGGAAGCTGAGCGATTGTTCTCGATCCAGCCGCGATTTCACGGACTCAAACGAAAGCATGCGGTTGACCGAGAAGTGCCGCCCGATGTCCCGCAGGAAATCGAGGTAGTTCAGGTCGTCCAGCCACTCGGCATTGTTCAGCATCAGAGCTTTGTTTTCGGCGTCACTGTCATAGTCGATAAAGGCCGAGAACACCTTTTTGATGCCCGCGATGTTTTCGTCGATCTGTTTGGGACCCAACAGGGGGCGTTCATCCGCGCGGAACGACGGATCGCCCACCTTGGTTGTGCCGCCGCCCATCAGGGTGATCGGCTGATGGCCGGTTTTCTGGAACCAGCGCAGCATCATGATTTGGATCAGGCTGCCCACATGCAACGATTTTGCCGTCGCATCAAAGCCGATATAGGCCGGCTTGCACCCACTGATCAGCGCTTCGTCAAGGCCCTGATAATCGGTGCAGTCGGCGAGAAAGCCGCGCTCGATCATCGTGGCGATGAAATCCGATTTGGGGTGGTAGGTCATATCGTGCCCTTTGGGTTGATGTTGCGGGGCACTGTATAGGCGTCGCTTTGGGCAAGGAAAAGCCACCATTTCCAAGAAAAACGTGGGCAGTGTCAGCTTTTGACCGGAGGCAGGCGCAACGCATAGAGCATTGCGATCAGGTTCAGCGCGACCAGTGCAAAGATCGGGGTGATTGGATCGTGCAGATGTGCCACCGCGCCCAGGATCGCAGCAAAGACCATACCGATCAGTCCGGCACTAACATCGCCAAGGGCGACCAGGTAGGGACGCTCCTGTTCCGATGTTTTTTCAATGATATAGAGATAGCGGCCATAAATGACACCATTCCCGCCCAGTGACAGCAGCAGGATGACCAGCGCATAAACCCAGACGTTCTGCGCATAGCCAAGGAATGTGAAGGCCAGCGCCAGTATGGCTGAAACTGCCGAGATCAAGCACCCCAGCCACATCACCGGCTTGACCGAGATCCGACCGCTGAGCCAACCCCACAGGATCGAGCCCAGCACCATACCAAGACTGGCGGCCATCACGAAATAGCTGAGTGAGTGTTTGGTGCCCACGTGAAAGGTCGCAGCGTGGATCGTGTAAAACGGCATGGCCAGCTCAACCGAGACAAAGATCAGACGCGCCGTTAGAAACTTGCGATACCACGAATAAGCCATGCCGGTTTTGAAACCGGTCACCAACTCAGCCAGCGGTTTGGGTTTGCTTTTGGGTGCGGGGGCACGGGCTTGCTCTTGTTCCAGCAGCCGGACACCGGCAAAGCTGACGCCGGCGGCGAACATGGCGACGACGCCGCACCACAGGACGACGATGTGGCGCTGCATTGGTTCATCCGAGGCCAGCAGATCGCGCGTCACCCAGACCACAAGAATGGCCAGAATGCCTGAGATTGTGGCCTGTGCAAACACCATCCGATTTCGTTTCGCCTCGGGCACCGAGATGCCATAGATTTGGCTGGTACCCAGACTGGTGATCCCTTGGCACAGTCCCATTACAACCGCGGTTGTCAGAAATAGTAACACAATCAAAAGATTGGGAAGGTTTGTTGCGAACAATGCCACGACCGACAGAATGGCGGCCGTCAGGATGTTGGGTGCGTAAACCGCCAGTTTCGCGCGGGTCACCCGATTGATGAACGGAGACATGAAAATCTCGGCAATCAGGCGCGATCCGGTCACGAAGGGCAGCAACAGGCCCGCGAAAAACGTAGGCGCCCCCAAGGCCAGATACAGGAAGGGCAGCACCAGATTGGGGTTCACCAGCTGTCCGCCAATTGTGGCCAGCGAACCTGACCAAAAGATAAGCTGGTAATTGCGTCCCTGCGCGGGCTGGTTGGGTGTCTGTGTGTCCGTCATGGTCGTCCGTTTGGGGTGCAGTTGGTCGCAATGCTTACTCAGGCCGTGCGCCGGTGCAACCGTCCCGTCGCTCGTGTTGTGGTTGCAGGCGCGCAGGTTGTAGCAAAAAAGCACGTGGACCGCGTGATGTGACTTGCCTAGTGGGGCGATGAACAGGCAGGTTGAGCGCCATAAAACAAGATAAATGAGGTGAGCGTGAACCGGGCCATCAGGAAAGGCGGGCCGATCAAAGCCCTGGGTGCAATGTCTGGCACGTCGCTGGACGGTGTGGATGCTGCGGTGGTGGAAACCGATGGGCATCACATCATCGGTTTTGGCCCAAGCGGCTATCGCGCCTATACCGAGGCCGAGCGCAGCGATCTGCGCGCGGCGCTGGGTCAATGGCACGGCCCGGACGTGGACAAGGCGGCTGAGCTGGTCACCATTGCGCACGCCGAGGCGCTCTCGGAGTTTGAAGAGGTCGACCTGATCGGCTTTCACGGGCAGACTCTGGCGCACGAACCACATGGGCGGGGTACGTTACAAGTGGGCGACGGCGAGGGGTTGGCGCAGGCTTTAGGCGTGCCGGTCGTCTGGGATTTCCGCAGTGACGACGTGGCGATGGGGGGGGAAGGTGCGCCCCTAGCACCATTCTTTCACTTTGCCTGCGCCAAATGGATCGGGGCGACCCAGCCGCTGTGTTTTTTGAACCTCGGCGGGGTGGGAAACCTGACTTATGTGGACCCCGGCTTTGACGGCCCGGAAGCGCCCGGAGCTCTGCTGGCCTTTGACACCGGTCCCGCCAATGCACCCGTTGATGACCTGATGCAGGCGCGTCTGGGCCTGCCGATGGACCGCGATGGTGCGGTTGCGCGTGGCGGCACGGTCGAGATGGGCGCGCTCGAACTGTTTCTGGCCGAGCCTTACTTTACCCGAATGCCCCCTAAGTCTCTTGACCGGAACGACTTTGCCGAGATGATCCGGTTGGTTCAGGAGCTAAACGACGCCGACGCGGTTGCCACACTGACCGGCATGTGTGCGGCGGGCGTGCTGCAGGGGATGGAACATTGCCCCAAACCGCCTGCGCGTCTTCTGGTCACTGGCGGCGGGCGGCATAACCCGGTGCTGATGGAGATGCTGCGCGTCGCACTGGACTGCCCGGTCGAGCCGGTCGAAGCGGTAGGGTTGGACGGCGACATGCTCGAGGCACAGGCCTTCGCCTATCTCGCAGTACGCGTGGCACGTGGGTTGCCGACCTCATGCCCTGGAACAACCGGTGTCAAGGCGCTGGTTGGCGGTGGGGTGGTGAGTACGGTGGCGGGGTAAGACCGTTTCTACCAGAGATCAGAAATTGGATTTTTTTTAGTGACGTTACACAGAAATTACTATGTCTTTTGCTTTGTGCTTGCTCTTTCGTTTTCTGTGGGGGCGGTGCTGTCCGATGAGGCCAAGATCCACCTCGTGGCAAACTCCGGGAAAAAACGGCTGACACCTGTGACAACGGGGGGCACATACAGCTGTACTGTTCCGGCAACGCCCGCAGTAATCGAGCTTTTTGAAGATGTTGGACCGGCATACAGAATTGATCTGAAGCAGTTCGTGAAAACAGGGAAAAAAGACAGAGCCGTCGTGGTGCGCCGCGCTGGAAAGATTGAGCCGGACCGAACGGGGCCAAGCTGGAACAGCTCGGTCTCATCAGCTCGGTTTCCGCAAGCGTTCCTGAAAGAAGAACAACTTAAAGAAGACAATCGCCTGCTGCTGAGCGGAGCATTGTTCTTTTGCGACTATATGGGGTTCCCAGAGTTTATGGGGGCAGAGCTCACCTTATCGGGAAAGGTTGGAGAGTTCACCGTGGATCACCACAAGACGCTTCCACCGGGATCAGCTGAACTGGCCCTGACATTTCAAAGCCAACAACATATTGACTTGGATGAATATCAGGTTAAACCGCCAGGGCGTTTTGGCGGCGAAAACAGTATGAGCCCCGTTATCGGCTCGATGAGAATCGAGTACAGGGAGAGTGCCGTTCGTTTTCATATTGAGAACACTGAGGTGCAAGTTCCCGTAGAGCTGCGAATCCGTGGTTGGTTCGGTAATCTAAAGGCAGAAAACTAGAAATGGCACGTGTCCTCATTGCACTTTTCACCCTGCTGTTGACCGCTCTTGGCACCGTCGCCAATGCGCGTAATTGGTATTTGGACTTTAGTACCGGTGGCGTCATCACCATGATCATGCAACCGGCTGATCACGCATGCCCGGATTATTTTCAGCCCGTTCACATGTCCACCGAATTTGATGAGTACGAAGAATTCGCGGTGAAGTACCAAGGCTCAGAGCTCTTCGCTCAAAATGAGAGCGATAAGAAATTGGCGCAGAGCAATCCGAATTTGGTGATGCAGATGACGGTAACCGGCTGTGCGTTTCGAAGCCATTTTATACCGACGTCTGGGGAAGTTCTGTTTTCGGGAGATTTGGGCGTGGGCCGGGTCGAGAGTGTTAGGTTTGCCTTCGCGGGAGAACAGCGCCCCGGTGATCAAGAACTGAGTATTTCTTACACGGCATATCTGAGTAATGCGGCTCTAGTGCCACGGCAAAAGAAAGGGGCGATAGGAGAGCTGAAGTTTCATTTCATCTGGCTTCCAACTCCCTTGGTTGCACCGGTACACGATGGTGATACCGTTCGGACAGGCCGTGCAGCTATCAGGGTATTCGTACATCCAACCGATCATTGAACAGCAGATCAGCTCTTGAGTGCGCGTGTGTAATCGCCCGCAAACTTCGAGTATCCATCCGAGGTCGTCTTTAGATGAGCCTGGGTCCATCTGTGCAGCGCTGGTAACCGATGGAACGGCACATTGGGAAAAGCGTGGTGTTCGGCGTGGTAGGGCATGTTCCAGGCCAGAAACCGGACGATGCGGTTGGTGAAAGTGGTGCGAGAGTTCTCGAGCATATTGGCGACTGAGGGGCAGAGGCCATGTTCGGCTAATAGATAGAGGCGCAAGAAGGGTTGCGCGATCAGCACCGGTAGAATCCATAGCCAGAACAATACTGAAGAATAGAGCAGGCTGAGACCGACAAGGACGTAAAGAACCAGCAATAGCCGCGCCTCAATACGCATGGCGTGGTGTTGGCGGGCAGGCAGGTAGGGCGCGTTGATCCGGCCAAAAGCGTTTTGCATCAGAACCTTTGCCATCCCGGTCCAATACGGCCAGCCGCTTAGGTAAATCAGCAGGTCCCGCCAATTCCCGGGTCGCGGTTTACCACCCAGCTCCGGGTCTTTTTCCGGGTGGTTGGTCCATTTGTGATGGGCCAGATGGAAATACCGAAACCACGTAAAGGGCAGGGCGATAGGGATCGAAACCAGATGCCCGATGACATCGTTCAACCAGCCGCTGCGAAACGGTGTCTTGTGCGTACACTCGTGGCTGAGCGTAAACAGGAAAACCAGAAGGATGCCTTGGGGAAGGATAAACAGAGGCCAAAGCGGCACCCGCAATGCGATACAGGCAGAGGTGCCCGCCAGTACTATGCCATACGCCGCCAAATGCTTCAGCCCGGCCGCATTGGATCGTTGCTGAAGGCTGTCTTTCGCCTCGGGCGGGATCGACGCTATGAGGGCGCGGTGATCCATGACCTACCCGCGCGCGATGTCGAACCCCGGCGCGGCCAGCACAAAGCCGTCGAATTCGAATCCGGGGGAGACAGTGCAACTGACCAGTGTGTAGTCCCCGGTCGATTGCGCTGATTGCCAGTGGTTCTTGGGTACAACCAATTGTGGCGCGCCTTTGGTCAGGTCGGTGGTCAGCAAGTGATCGGTGGCAGGGCCGTCATCGGTGGCGCTGAGGGACAGGGTCAGTGGCGCGCCGGCATGATACAGCCAGATCTCGGTCGCATCGACGCGGTGCCAGTGGCTGTGCTCACCTGCTTGCAGCAGGAAATAGATACAGGTGCCGGTGGCGCGGCCTTGGTTGTCGGCTCGCCAAGTTTCGCGGAACCAACCGCCCTCGGGGTGGCGCTGCAACTGAAGGTGGTCGATGATCTCTTGCGCGGTCATTAGGGCCTCTTGCTTGGTTGTGGTGATTATGCACGCAGGCGTGCGATCCGCTATGGTATTTACGTGTATCCACCATATGTTTGCCGCATGACCTTGAATATCCCGTTTGACAACAGCTATGCCCGTCTTCCCAACACTTTTTTCGCCCGGCAAGTGCCGGTGCCGGTGCGCGCTCCGCGTTTGATTGCGTTTAATGAAGATCTGGCCCGCGTTCTGGGGGTTACTCCGGGCGATGTGCAGGAAATGGCCGAGGTTTTCGCTGGGAATGCCCTGCCTGAAGGGGCCGAGCCGATTGCTCAGCTTTATTCCGGCCATCAGTTCGGCACCTACAACCCGCAGCTCGGCGATGGGCGTGCGGTATTGCTGGGTGAGACGATCGGAACAGACGGCGTGCGGCGGGATATTCAGTTGAAGGGCTCGGGACAGACCCCGTTCAGCCGCCAGGGCGATGGCCGCGCGTGGCTTGGGCCAGTTCTGCGCGAATACGTGGTATCCGAGGCGATGCACGCGCTGGGCATCCCGACCACCCGTGCGCTGGCTGCGGTTGAGACAGGAGAGATCGTCTTGCGCGAAGGCCCGATGCCGGGCGCGGTGCTGACTCGCGTTGCGCAAAGCCATCTGCGCGTGGGGACGTTTCAGGTGTTTGCCGCACGACGGCAGGTCGACAGCTTGAAGCGGCTGACCGAATACGCCATCGCCCGACACTATCCGCAGGCCGAAGATCCAATGGGCCTGCTGCGCGCGGTCCGGGACGCGCAGGCGCGGCTGATTGCGCAATGGATGAGCGTCGGGTTTATCCACGGGGTGATGAACACCGACAATTTCTCGATCACTGGCGAGACCATCGACTATGGACCTTGCGCCTTCATGGACATCTATCACCCGAATACGGTCTTCAGTTCAATCGACCGGATGGGACGATATGCCTATTCCAATCAGCCGGACATCGCCGTGTGGAACCTGGCGCAATTGGCGACCTCTTTGATTCAGCAGGTCGAGGACCCCGAAGCCGCCGTTCAAGAGGCCACTGAGATCGTGCATGCAATGCCGGGACTGATCCAACAGGAATGGCTGGCCCGCTTCCGCGCCAAGATCGGTTTGACGACCGAGGATAAGGGCGACGAGGCGTTGATCACCGATCTGCTGACTCGGATGGCGCACAACAGTGCCGATTTCACCAATACGTTCCGTGCGCTGGGCAGTGACAAGGCCCGCAATCAGTTCGTGAACCCCGAAGCTTATGATGAATGGGCCGACGGATGGCAGGCTCGGCTGGCCCGTGAAAATGACCCGCAGACGGTGATGAACGCCGCCAACCCGGCCTTTATCCCGCGCAACCACCGGGTCGAGCAGATGATACAGGCTGCTGTCCAAGGCGATTTTGCCCCGTTCCATCGGTTAAATGCGGTGCTTGCCCGCGCCTATGAGGATCAACCCGACGCAACCGACCTGACACATCCGCCGGCCGAAAGCGAAGTGGTCCACGCGACGTTCTGTGGGACATAGCGAATATCAAAACTTGAACGTCTAGTTTTTAAGCTGTCTAGTGGGCGTTCTTCTGAACATAATGCCAAGCGACTTACCATCGGCACATAATGCTGCATAATGGACGCAACCGGGGGAACTGCAGATAAAATCAGTTTTGTTTTAGGGAGCATAAAATGCGCTACGCCATTTTGTTGGAAGACGCGGACGGAGTGTCTTATTTTGAAAATCGTGAGATTGATTTCGAGCTCAAGACGTTTGCCCCCCCGGCCGCACCGTTTCTGGTCTCAAAAGAGGTCGATGCCGCGCGTATTGCCTTCTTGTCATTGCCTGCTGGGTGGAAAGGGGTTCAACACCGTTCCCCGAAACCCCAACTTGCGACGGTTCTGTCCGGTACGTTCCGTGTTCAGGCGGGGTCGGGCGAAATACGTGATTTCAAAACGGGTGACTTGTTTTGGGCCGAAGATGTCAAGGGAACAGGCCATAGCTCATCCGCAGAAGGGGGTGAGCCCGCCAACCTTATGATTACACAATTTAAATAGGGGCCGGGTGGCCGAGGAACCTTTGATGTCAGACACAGGATGCTAATGACCAAACCATCAACCCTGCGTATCGCCAGCTATAACATTCAGAAATGTGTGGGGCTGGATTTTCGGCGGCAGCCCCAGCGTATCATGCAGGTCATCGAGAGCATGCAGGCTGATATCGTGGTGTTGCAAGAGGCCGACAAACGCTTGCCGCCCCGACCTGCCGCCTTACCACATTTCATGTTGGATGAGGCCGGCTGGCAGATCGTTGATCTGGGTGGGGCCGGCAGTCTGGGCTGGCATGGAAACGCTGTGATCTGGCGCGGAAATTCGATTCAGGTTCGGCAGGCCGGGCACCACGATCTGCCTGGGCTGGAGCCGCGGGGAGCCGTGCGTGTGGAATTCGACACCCAAATCGGGCCGCTGCGCGTGATGGGGATGCATCTGGGCCTGTTGCCCGCATCCCGGCGGCAGCAGATCACGCACATCCGCCGCTTTGACGATGATCTGGACAACATGCCCACCGTCTGGGCCGGGGACTTCAACGAATGGTCGCGCCAGCCTGTGTTGGACCATTTGGCCCCGGATATGCGCTTTTTGGCACCGGTTCCAAGCTTTCCGGCCGCACAGCCCCTGGGGGCCCTTGACCGCATCGCGCTGGGCGCAGGGCTTGAGGCGGTCGTCCACGGCGTGCACGACGCACGGCCTGCGCATATTGCGTCCGATCATCTGCCGATCTGGGCGGACCTGAGACGGGTGGCCTAGGCCGCAATTCCCCTGTGGCGCGATCCGCGCAGACGTACTAAGACAGAATCCCGAACTACTCTGAGGGTCACTTATGTCCGATACGATCATCGCCCGCTGTGAATCAAAAGGTCTGCGCATGACCGGCCAGCGCCGCACAATCGCGCAGGTGCTGCAACAAAGTGAGGATCACCCGGATGTTGAGGAACTGTATGCTCGTGCCTCGAAAGTGGATTCGGGCATCTCGATTGCCACGGTCTATCGCACTGTCAAACTGTTCGAAGAAGCGGGAATTCTTGACCGGCTGGAATTCGGTGATGGGCGCGCGCGGTATGAAGATGCTGAGCGTGATCATCATGACCATTTGATCGACATGCAATCCGGCAAGGTGATCGAATTCGTCGACCCCGAGATCGAAGTGTTGCAGGAAAAGATCGCGGCCAAGCTGGGGTATAAGCTGAAAGGCCACCGGCTGGAACTGTACGGCGTGCCGCTGGAACAGGACTGACTCATCACAAAACGCGAACGACAGGCGCACGGGAATTCATGCTTTCCGGGCGGATAATGCTTGCCTGAACGGCTTTCTTGCGATTTTGCTGAGAAAAGCGGCATTGGGGCCGCAGGATTCAACGGACACGGTCATGAACAACGTACACGGCATTTTGTTGGTCGTCGGCGCGATGGCGGCTTTTGCGCTTGAGGATATGTTCATCAAGCATCTGTCGGTGACAGTGCCGACCGGTCAGATCATGGTTGTGTTGGGTGTGATCTGCAGCCTGGCCTTTGTCGTGATGTCGTTGGCCACGCGCAAACGTATCCTTGATCCGGTGGCGTGGCAGCCGCTGCCTCTGATGCGCGCCGGGACCGAAGCGGTTGGGGCGCTGAGTTTTGTGACCGCGCTGTCTCTGGTTGATCTGTCCACCGTGGCTGCTGTGTTTCAGGCGATGCCGCTGGCCGTCACCATGGGGGCCGCGCTGTTTCTGGGCGAGCATGTCGGTTGGCGACGGTGGAGCGCGATTGGCATCGGCTTCATCGGCGTGCTGATGATCATCCGCCCCGGGCTGGCCGGGTTTCAACCCGAGTCGTTGTTTGTCGTGGCCAGTGTGCTTGCCATCGCCGCGCGCGACCTGATCACCCGTAAGCTGGATGTTCGCGTGGCCTCGTCCGTGGTCGCCCTGCAGGCCTATGTCGCCGTGGCATTTGCTGGCGTGGCGTTGATGGTGTTTTCCGCACAACCCGTTGTGCCTTTAAATACTTGGCAGATCGGTCCCTATCTGGGTGCCGTTGGCTTTGGTTTCCTGGGTTATTACGGCATCGTCATCGCCATGCGGATTGGTGAGGCTTCGGCCCTGACGCCCTTCCGCTATACCCGGCTGATCTTCTCGATCGCCGCGGGGATGCTGATGTTCGGCGAACGCCCGGACCTGATGACGCTGGCCGGGGCCACGTTGATCATGGGGTCGGGCATGTACACCTTTATTCGCGAACGCCGTTTGGCCCGTGAACTGGCAGTTGCAGCCTGACGGATCGTCGCACGTTGGCGCAAACAGGTAATTGTTAGCCCTAAAGGACCGGAAATATACATGTTAGCGATAACATGACTGGTTTACTTTTTGCCCGGTGATGGTATGAGGCGTGCAACTGATTGCAGCCACAGGAACGGGCCTCATGAGCACCATTATCGACATCCACGCACGCGAAATTTTGGACAGCCGGGGCAACCCGACCGTTGAGGTCGACGTGATTCTGGAAGACGGAACCATGGGCCGCGCCGCTGTGCCCTCGGGCGCGTCGACCGGCGCTTATGAAGCAGTGGAAAAGCGTGACGGTGACAAATCGCGCTATTTGGGCAAGGGCGTGCTTGAAGCCGTCGCCGCCGTGAACGGTGAGATTGCAGAAGAACTGGTGGGATTTGACGCCACCGAGCAGGTTGCCATCGATGGCGCCATGATCGAACTGGACGGAACCGAGAACAAGGGTCGGCTTGGCGCCAATGCCATTCTGGGTGTTTCGCTGGCCACGGCTAAGGCAGCGGCGGATTTCACCACGCAGCCTCTGTATCGCTATGTGGGTGGCACCTCGGCTCGTGTTCTGCCAGTGCCGATGATGAACATCATCAACGGGGGTGAGCACGCGGACAACCCGATCGATATTCAAGAATTCATGATCATGCCAACTTCGGCCGCAAATATCCGCGAAGCCGTGCGCATGGGGTCCGAAGTTTTCCACACCCTCAAACGCGAACTATCGGCTGCTGGTCTAGCCACCGGCGTAGGCGACGAGGGCGGCTTTGCCCCCAACATCGCATCCACCCGCGAGGCGTTGGATTTCATCCTGCAGTCCATTGAAAAGGCTGGCTACAAACCCGGTGAAGAAATCCACCTGGCGCTGGACTGCGCTGCCACTGAATACTATCGCGACGGCAAATACGTTCTGTCGGGTGAGAATATCTCGCTAACCTCCGAAGAAAACGCCGAGTATCTGGCGGCGCTGGTCAAAGACTATCCGATCATCTCAATCGAAGACGGCATGTCCGAAGATGACTGGGACGGCTGGAAGGCGCTGACCGATGCCATCGGTGACCGTGTTCAACTGGTGGGCGACGACCTGTTCGTGACCAACCCCGAACGTCTGGCTGAAGGGATCGACCGCGGCTGCGCCAATTCGATGCTGGTCAAGGTGAACCAGATCGGCTCGTTGACCGAAACCCTGCGCGCCGTCGATATGGCGCACCGCGCGGGTTATACCAACGTGATGTCGCACCGTTCGGGCGAGACCGAGGATGCCACCATCGCCGATCTAGCCGTGGCGACGAATTGCGGTCAGATCAAAACCGGCTCGCTGGCGCGATCGGACCGGTTGGCCAAGTACAACCAATTGATCCGTATCGAGGAATCGTTGGGCGAAGTTGCCGAATACGCCGGGGCTTCGATCCTTAAGCGCTGAGTGTTAATCTGATCCTCGTACCTTATCGAGGATCGGCAGTTGCTTAGCATCATAGAACCCAGAACGCCGGACCACTTTGATGCGGTCCGGCGTTTGTGTTGGGAATACCGCGATTTCCTCCTGACGCTGGATGAAAAGTCGCAACGTATTGTTCAAACCATCTATTCGCAGGATAAATATGCCCGTGTGATGGAGGCCATCGAGGCCGAACACAGCCCGCCGAACGGTGGCGCGCGTCTTGCGCTGGTCGGTGATCAGCCCGTTGGATGTGGCATGTTCCACACGATCGAGCCGGGCGTGGCCGAGATCAAGCGCGTATTCGTTCAGGACAGCGCCCGCGGTACGGGGGCAGGTCGTTCCATCATGCTGTCTTTGATCCAGCAATGTCGCCAGCAGGGGTTTGACCTGATCCGCATGGACACTGGCAAACCCTTGCAGACAGCGACCCGACTGTACCTCTCAATGGGGTTCGTTCTGCGGGACGCATACGCCGAGATTCCGGAAATCGCCGAGGGTCATCTGCTGTTTTTCGAGATGAAATTGTAGCGGAACGGATAAGAAAGACCTTTTTGCCGAATTATTTTGCGCCGCTTTCTCGTTGTTAACGTGTGGAAAAAACATAACCCTAAATATTTCTCAGCATAATTCGCGTTATGTGTGAACTTTTTCCTATTTGTCTCAATTTGAGCTGGCCTATTGTGACTGGATTACAGAAAAGGGGGTACACCATGACTGGTTCGAAATTCCTTCTCGTAGTTTCAGTGATCAGCACTGTATTTTTGGCGGCCTGCTCGGGGCCGGGGACTTATCCGGTATCGGGGATGCAGGCGTCGTCCACTGACCCGGTGATGGATATGGACATTCCTGGATTCGATATGGGCGTTGAGGCGCGCTAAAGCGGCTTGCTCATCAGCACATAGCGGTCTCGTGCTTTGAAACCGGTGCGCAGATACAGTCTTTGTGTGGCTTCATTGGTCCGGTCGACCTCAAGATGCAATGCGGTCAATCCTGCCCCGGCAAGGGCTTTGGGCAAGTCCAGCAGGACTTCGGTGGCGATCCCGCGACCACGAACTGCGGGGCGGATGTAGATCTCGTCGACAAAGCCGTCCATACCGCCAAATTCGACCGACCAGCCGAAGGTCAGCACGATATAGCCCAGCGGCGCGCGGCCGGGTCCGATCAGATAGACGCACCCGTGGGGGATGCCCTCAAGAAGCGGGGCCAGAGCCTCGCGACGTTGATCGGCGTCCTGTTCAATTCCGGCCTCGGCGTGAAAGGCCGCGACCAGCGACATCAGGCGATCCAGATCTGTGGGACGGGCGAGTTTCAGCGCGGCGCTCATAGGCGGGCCAGCCTTTCTGTTAGCAGGTCAAAGAATCCATCAGCGTCGATTTCCCCCATGAACATGGCATTGGGGGGATGATCCGTCACGCGCCACCAATCAGCGACGGTCATACCAAGGGTCAGGTCGGATTGCGTTTCGATCTGCACATTGACGTGACGGCCCGAGAACAGTTCGGGCCGGATCAGATATGCGGTCACGCAGGGGTCGTGCAGCGGCGCGCCCTCTGAGCCGTATTTTTCTTTGTCGAAGCGTTCGAAGAAATCTGTCATTTCGGCAACCGCATGGCCGACTTTTGAATCGAGTGCACGGAACGCATCGTTGCGATGTTTCGTGACTAAGGCGTCATGGGTGACATCCAGCGGCATCACGACGATGTGAACGCCAGATTTAAACACAATTTCAGCGGCTTCCGGGTCAACGTAAATGTTGAATTCAGCGGTGGGTGTGATGTTGCCCACCTCAAAATACGCCCCGCCCATCAGCACGATTTCCTGCACGCGCTCGACGATATCGGGCGCTTTCTGAAAGGCCGTGGCGATATTGGTCAAGGGCCCCAGCGGGCAGAGCGTCACCGTCCCCGGTTCCTGCGCGCGCAGGGTGTCGATGATGAAGTCGACCGCGTGCCCATCAGCCAGCGGCATCTCCGGATCGGGCAGGACAGGGCCGTCCAGCCCGGTCTTACCATGCACATGCTCCGCGGTGACCAAAGCGCGGTTCAACGGACGGTCGCATCCAGCGTAAACGGGGATATGCGTATGCCCGGCCAGTTCACAAACAATCCGCGCGTTTTTGGCGGTCAGTTCCAGCGGCACATTCCCGGCAACAGCTGTGATGCCCAGCACGTCGATCTCATCAGGGCTGGCCAACGCCAGCAAGATTGCGACAGCGTCGTCCTGACCGGGGTCAGTGTCGATAATGATCTTGCGCGGTGCCATGATTTGCCTCCGGGGTCTTGAAGCGCGGACACTCGCAAGTGTCACCCCACTTGTCCAGCGGTTTCAGGCCTCGGTCGCGGCGTCCACAGGCGGGAGTTTGCCATTGGCGCGGTGCTCTTCGATCTTCACCTCATCCCACAGCGCATCCATCTCGGCCAAATCACTTTGCGACGGCGTTTTTCCGCGCGCGGCAAGACGTGCCTCGACCTGTTCGAACCGCCGCGTGAACTTGGCGTTGGTACGGCGCAGGGCGGCTTCGGGTTCGATGCCCAGGTGACGGCCCAGATTGACCATCACGAACAGCAAATCTCCAAACTCGTCCTCTAGCGCATCGGCATCCATGCTGTTGCGGGCCTCTTCCAGCTCAGCTGCCTCTTCGGTGATTTTGGCAAGCACATGGCTGGCATCGGGCCAGTCGAATCCCACGCGGGCGGCGCGTTTTTGCAGCTTATGGGCGCGCAACAGGGCAGGCAGGTTCGCGGCCACACCGTCCAAAGCGCCTTTTTGTTCCTTGCCCTCACGCTCGGCTGCCTTGATGGTTTCCCAATCCACCGTTTGCTGTTCCGCAGATTTGTCGCGGGATTCGTCACCGAACACATGCGGGTGGCGGTCGACCATCTTGTCCGACATGGTGCGCACCACGTCCTGAAAAGTGAAATGTCCAGCCTCTTCAGCCATTTGCGCGTGGAAGACGGACTGGAACAGCAGGTCACCCAGCTCACCCTTCAGCTCGTCATAGGCGTTGCGTTCGATGGCATCGGCGACCTCATAGGCTTCTTCGATCGTATAAGGGGCGATGGTGGCGAAATCCTGTTCGATATCCCACGGGCAGCCTGATTCCGGGTCGCGCAGGCGGCGCATGATTTCCAGCAAACGCTCGATACCCGCTTCGCTGTCGTGGATCAGAGGATTTTCGGCCATTGCGAACCCTTTCGTTCCGGTGTCAGATGCATCCATTCCGCAGTCAGGATCAGGAGTCCACCCCAGATGCCCGTCGTCAACCGAATTGCAGATTTCTCTGCCGATATGGCCGCATGGCGCCAGCACCTGCATTCGATCCCCGAACTGGAGTTCGAATGCTATGAAACATCGGCCTTCGTAGCAGACCGACTGCGCGAGTTCGGTGTGGATGAGCTGCATGAGGGTATTGCCAAGACGGGCATAGTGGCAATCATCAATGGGCAGGGTGAGGGGCCGACCATCGGCTTGCGCGCCGATATGGACGCCTTGCCGATCCCTGAGGAGACGGGCGTATCTTACGCGTCCAAAAACCCCGGCAAGATGCACGCCTGCGGGCATGACGGGCACACCACGATGCTCTTGGGTGCGGCACGCTATCTGGCAGAGACGCGGAATTTCCGCGGTCGCGTGGCGCTGATCTTTCAGCCCGCCGAAGAAGAGGGCGGCGGGGCTGGTGTCATGGTCGAAGAGGGGATCATGGATCGGTTCAATATCTCTCAGGTCTATGCGCTGCACAACGCGCCCGGTTTTGCCGAAGGGTCCTTTTACACCACGCCGGGGCCAATCATGGCGGCAGTGGACACGTTCGAGGTTCATATTCAGGGCGTCGGAGGCCACGGCGCCATGCCGCATGAAACACGCGATCCGGTGATGGCGGCCTGTGGTATCGCGCAAGCGATACAGACTATTGTCAGCCGCAACCACTATGCGCTGGATGATCTGGTGGTCTCGGTCACGCAAATCCACACGGGAACGGTGAACAATGTGATCCCTGATACGGCCTTCATCAACGGTACAGTCCGGACGTTTGACCCTGCTGTTCAGAAGATGGTGATAGAGCGGATGGAACAGATCGTGCAGGGACAGGCGACCTCGTATGGGGTCTCGGCGCGGCTGGACTATGAAAAGAACTATCCCGCCACGATCAACGACGCCGAAATGGCTGGTTTCGCAGCCGATGTCGCGCGCGACATCTCGGGCGCTGACCGGGTAACCGCCAACGCAGGGCGTGAGATGGGGGCCGAGGATTTTTCTTATATGTTACAGGCTCGGCCCGGCGCATATCTGTTCCTGGGGCAGGGTGAGGGCGCAGGACTGCATCACCCCAAATACAACTTCAATGACGAGATTGCGCCGGTTGGCGCCTCGTTCTTTGCACGGATCGTTGAAAAGGCGCAGCCTTTGGGCTGATGGGGGGAAGACATGGCACTGGAAGACGCAAAAAATCAGGTGGATGAGGCATTCACCAATCCGGACCTCAAAGGGTTGTCATTTGAAAATACGTTCGGTGGTGCGACGTCATTCCTGCGGCGGCTCTATACTAAAGAGCTGAAGGGCGTAGATATCGCCGTGACCGGCGTGCCGTTCGATCAGGCCGTGACCAACCGCCCTGGTACCCGTCTTGGCCCCCGCGCAATTCGCGAGGCCAGCGCGCTGCAATCGCCGGATGCACCCTATGGTTGGCCCTTCGACGCGCTCAGCGAATTGGCAATCGTGGATTACGGAGATATGGCCTATGACTACGCCAATATCCCGGCCTTTCCCGATACGTTGACGGATCATATCCGTACTATTCTGGCGGCCGACGTGGCCTCGGTTTCGTTGGGCGGAGATCACTATATCAGCTTTCCGATTCTAAAAGCCTATGCAGAGAAGTACGGGCCAATGTCGCTGCTGCAATTCGATGCGCACACGGACACATGGGCCGATGACGACATGTCCCGCGTCGATCACGGGACGATGTTTTACAAGGCGGTGAAATCGGGGATCGTGGACCCTAAACGCTCGGTTCAGGTCGGAATTCGCACTACGAATGAGGACACGCTGGGCGTCAACATCATAGACGCGCGCGAGGTGTATGAATCTGGTCCTGCCGCCGTGGCGCAAAAGATCAAGGGTATTCTGGGCGACAGCCCCGTTTACCTGAGTTTTGACATCGACGGTCTGGACCCGGCCTTCGCCCCCGGCACCGGCACGCCCGTCTGGGGTGGGCTGACTTCGATACAAACGCAGATCATCCTGCGCGACATTGCCGGGATCAACATCAAAGGGGGGGACGTGGTCGAGGTCTCTCCGCCTTTTGATACGTCCGGTGCCACGGCGATTGCGGGCGCGCATGTGGCGACGCAGATCATTTGTCTGCTGGGGTGGAATAAGCTGGTCTCGGATTAGTTCAACAGGCTTAACCATTGGTTAGCCATCTTTCCGATATCAGGTTAACCAAAAGGCCGGACGGGAGAATGACGGGCATGACAGAATATAACCAACCCATCAGCGGCAATGATCTGGCCCGGTTCTCCGGCCCAAACACGTTTATGCGCCTGCCGCAGGTGGATTCGCTTGCCGGGCTGGACGTGGCCGTGCTGGGCATTCCGATGGATATCGGCACCTCGTGGCGGTCGGGCACGCGGTTCGGACCCAAGCAGATCCGCAGCGAAAGTGCGATGATCCGGCCCTATAACATGGCCACGTTTGCGGCCCCGTTCGACAGCCTTCAAATCGCGGATATCGGCGATCTTGCGATCAATACATTCTCGCTGGCCGACAGTCTGAAAATCATCAAGGAAAGCTATGATGCCATCCTGGCACAGGGTGTGACGCCAGTGGCAATGGGGGGCGATCACTCGATCACCCTGCCGATCCTGCGGTCAATCGCTGCCAAACACGGGCCGGTGGCACTGGTCCATGTCGATGCCCATGCAGACGTGAATGATGAGATGTTTGGTGAAAGAGAAACGCATGGCACGGTTTTCCGCCGCGCCTACGAAGAGCGGCTGATCGTCCCTGATAAAACCTTTCAGATCGGCATTCGCGGCTCGGGCTACGCAGCATCGGATTTTACCGAGGCTAAGGGCTGGGGCTTTCGCCAATTCCCTGCTTGGGAGCTGTGGCAGCAAAATCTGACCGTGACAGGTGCCCAGATTCGCAAAGAGATCGGCGAGCATCCGGTTTACATCTCGTACGATATCGACAGCCTGGACCCCTCTATCGCCCCAGGCACCGGCACGCCCGAGATTGCCGGGCTGACCACGCCACAGGCGTTACAGCTAATCCACGCGCTGGCGGGTATGAATGTGGTGGGCTGTGATCTGGTCGAGGTTTCCCCTCCGTATGACGCTACCGGCAACACCGCACTGACAGCGGCGAACCTGCTGTTCGAGATGTTGTGCATTCTACCTGGCGTGACGTCACGATAGGGGCAGTGGCGCCTTGCCACGACCAGCGATCCGAATATTGTTTTGCAAAGCGATGGGATCGGGATGAAAAGAATGTTGTTTTGGGGATTGGTTGCCTGCTTGATCGCCATGGCTGCCATTCGCTTAGCCCCATCAGACCCCAATCGTTGGCACGTCGCTCCTGTCGGAGACACGGATCGCGATATGCCGGGCGGCGTGTTTCGGGGGATCGAAAGTTACCCCGACCGTTTTGCGCGTCTGCATGAAATCGTGACAGATACTCCCCGAACCTATGTGCTGGCGGGATCCGTGCGAGAGGGGATGGTCACTTACATAACGCGCAGTAAAGTATTTGGCTTCCCAGATTACACCACGATTCAGCAGGATGGAGACACTCTGCGCGTCCACGGTCGGTTAAGATTCGGTCGGCGAGATTTCGGGGTAAACCGAAACAGGGTCGATGGCTGGCTGGCTGCTTTGCAGCCCTGAGGACAAACACCCCTCTTGCACTTCGCGCCACATGGGGACGTTCAGGGACATTTGGCACTGGGCGGTGAACATGCGGCCGTCGACTTGTAGGCAGATCATCTCACCCAACTCGATGCGCGTTCCGGATTTGTCGGTGCAATAGCAGTCCTGTACCTTGCCTCCGGGACCGACCACATCGGCCATGGCCGGGGCTGCGCACAACAAAATAACAAGTGCCAAACGTGTCATAGCGTCAGCTTAGCACAGGGACGGCCCTTGACCAAAGCGCCGGATTAAGAGACACCGCGCGGATGATCCCCGAAGAACGCCTTGAACAGATAACTCAGCGATTCCAGTATCTCGAAGCAGCCATGGCAGATGGCGCCTCGGGCGGGGATATTGCGGCCTTGGCCAAGGAGTATTCTGATCTGAAGCCGGTCGTGGATCAGATCATGGCGTGGCGTCAGCTGGTCGCCGATCTGGCCGAGGCGGAAACGATGCTGGCCGATCCCGACATGAAAGAGCTGGCCGAGGAAGAAATCCCTGAGCTTCAGGCCCGTATCCCGCAGGCTGAACAAGCCCTGCAACTGGCGTTGTTGCCGCGGGACAAGGCCGATGCGCGTCCAGCGATGTTGGAAATCCGCCCGGGAACGGGCGGGGATGAGGCTGCGTTGTTCGCGGGCGATCTGCTGCGCATGTATCAACGCTATGCCGAAGCGCGCGGCTGGCAGTTTGAGATCATTGAAGAGCAAGCCTCGGACCTTGGCGGTATTAAAGAGGTAGTGGCCCACATCAAGGGCGACAATGTCTTTGCCCGCATGAAATACGAATCCGGTGTACACCGCGTTCAGCGAGTACCCGAAACCGAAAGCGGTGGGCGGATTCATACCTCGGCAGCCACCGTGGCGGTTCTGCCCGAGGCCGAGGATGTGGACATTCAGATCGACGCCAATGACATTCGCATCGACACAATGCGCAGTTCGGGCGCGGGCGGGCAGCACGTTAACACGACGGATTCGGCTGTGCGGATCACACACCTGCCCAGCGGTCTGGTGGTGACGAGTTCCGAGAAGTCTCAGCACCGCAACCGTGAAATAGCGATGCAGGTCCTTAAAACGCGCCTGTATGATCTTGAACGCCAACGGATCGACAGCGAACGATCCGCTGATCGCGCCAGTCAGGTAGGCTCGGGCGACCGGTCCGAGCGGATCAGGACGTATAATTTTCCGCAGGGGCGGATGACGGATCACCGCATTAACCTGACACTCTATAAGCTGGATCAGGTGATGCAGGGCGATCTGGATGAGGTGATCGACGCGCTGACCGCTGACGACCAGGCCCGCCTGCTGGCCGAGATGGCACAATGATCGCTGCGTTGACAGCCGCCCAGGCCATGGTTGCCGCCACCGCCCGCTTGCGCGCTGCTGGAGTCGATGATCCGGCACGAGATGCGCGGGTTTTGCTGGCCCATGCCGCGCGGATAGAGGCCAGCCGAGTCACGTTGATTGCGCCCGAGGAACTGTCGCCCGAGATTGCCGAACGGTACGATCACCTGATCTCGCTGCGGGCTATCCGCGTGCCGGTGTCGCACTTGCTGGGAGAGCGCGAGTTTTATGGTCGCAGGTTCCGTGTCAGCCGAGATGTGCTGGACCCGCGCCCTGAAACCGAAACTCTGGTCGAGGCGGCGTTGAGCGAACCTTTCGATCATGTTCTGGACTTGGGCACAGGCTCTGGCTGTATCTTGATTACTCTGCTGGCCGAGCGCACCAGTGCTTCGGGTATCGGTGCGGATCTAAGCGAATCCGCCTGTCTGCAAGCCAGCGCCAATGCGGTGCAGCATCAGGTGCAGGACAGGGTCGAGATTTTACGCTCGGATTGGTTTGAAAATATCGAAGGGTTGTTTGACCTGATTGTTGCAAACCCGCCCTATATTTCGCTGGAGGAGATGCAGGACCTGTCCCCCGAGGTGCGTGAACATGAACCGCGCATGGCACTGACGGACGAAGGGGACGGGCTGGGCGCATACCGCCATATTGCCGCCTCGGCCCCGGATTTTCTGATGCCCGGCGGGCGGATTCTGGTTGAAATCGGACCGACACAGGGTAAGGCCGTTGCAGCCCTTTTCCAAGCGGCTGGGCTAGTTGATGCAGGCGTTATCCCCGATCTGGACGGTCGAGATCGTGTTGTTGTCGCCAGAATGCCGTAAAATTGGCGCAAGATGAGGCTGAAATGCGCCGATCAATGTAAAAAAGCTGCGAATTTTTGGACAAACCTCTTGTCTGTAGGCGCTGGACATGCTTACTCAGAGTTAGTCGGAGAGGTTGACGCTGTTTCAGCGGGCCCCTGACGCCAAGCCCAAAAAAGTCGACATCGCGTGACGGCTAATGCCATTGAGCAGTGCAGGACGCGACTTGATCGGCACCGAATGACAAGGCTGACGTAAAGTACGATGAGATCTTCTAAATCCCGCTCGCGGGCCAAGAATAACCGCAATCGCCCCTCTGGCGGCAACGTTGTTAACCGGGTTTTCGATAGTTCAGGCCCCGAAGGCAAGGTGCGCGGCACGCCCCAGCAGATCATTGACAAATACAACCAGCTGGCGCGCGACGCCCAGCTAGGTAACGACCGTGTGGCAGCTGAGAACTTTCAGCAGCACGCCGAGCATTATCTGCGTCTGCTCAGCGAAGCGCAGCGCGAAATCGAAGCGCGCCGCGAAGAGCAGGAGCGCCAGAATCGCGAACGTCAGGCCGAGCGTGACCGGGAACGTGCCGAACGACAGGAGCGCGAAGCGGCCCGTCAGGCCGATCCCGCCGAGGCACCGCAACCCGACGTGATGGATTTCGGAGCCGAAGCTTCCGCCCCCGAATCCGGTCTGGTCGAGACCCCGGAAAGCAAAGATGCCGCCCCGGTGGTCGATGCGCCCGAGAAATCGGAGAAGAAAGAAAAACCTGCACGCCGCCCGCGTGCGCGCAAGCCCAAGGCTGCACCGGTTGAGGATGCCCCCAAAACGGATGGGGATGCGCCAGAAGCGGCGGAATAAATAAACCTCCGAAATTGCGAAAGCCCTGGGATGGTCCGGGGCTTTTTCTTTGCTTTCAGCCTTTTTTGACTTCGCGCGCTAAAGCACAAAACGCCTCAAGCGGGACCTGTTCGGCCCGTTCGGTGGGCTGGATACCAGCTGCGAGCAACCTGTCTTCGATATCCGATGCAACACCTTTTAACGATGCGCGTAGCATTTTCCGGCGCTGGTTAAAGGCAGCCGCGACGACGCGTGACAGTGTGGCAGCATCGGCCGGGTAACGCGGCTCGGGCAGGGCGGTCAGATGAACAACGGCGCTTGAGACTTTGGGGGGTGGGGTAAACGCGCCGGGCGGCAATGACATTGCGATCCGCGCCTCGGCCCGCCATTGGGCGAGGATGGCGAGGCGGCCATAGGCCTTGCTGCCAGGTTGGGCGACGATACGCTCGGCTACCTCACGCTGGAACATCAGGGTCAGGCTCTGCCAGAAGGGCGGCCACTCCGGCGGGGTAAGCCAGCGAACCAGCAACTCGGTGCCGACATTGTAGGGCAGATTGGCTGCGATGCGAATCGGTGAAGTCAGATGCGCCAGCGGGTCAATTTCAAGAGCATCGCCGTTGATCACCTCAAGCCGACCGGGGTAGGCGGCTGCGATATCGTTCAGAACCGCGATGCAGCGTGTGTCTTTTTCCACCGCCACGACCTTGCGTGCGCCCTCTGACAACAACCCACGGGTCAGGCCTCCGGGGCCGGGGCCAATTTCCAACACGTCGCATTCCGTAAGATCTCCGGCCTGACGCGCGATCTTGGCCGTCAGATTCAGGTCCAGCAAAAAATTCTGCCCTAGCGACTTGCGGGCCGAAAGCTGGTGGGTCGCGATAACTTCGCGTAGCGGAGGGAGATTGTCGATTGCACTCATGATCCGGTTGCCGTGACGCGGGGCGCGCCGATGATTTTGCCTTTGGTTGGGGTATTTTCAGCCAACAGAAGGGTCAAGCGCTTTGTGCCATGCGTTGGGCCAGCTTCAGTGCTTCGATCAGGCTGGTGGGTGTGGCGATGCCTTGGCCTGCGATATCCAGTGCGGTGCCGTGATCGGGTGAGGTGCGGATAAAGGGAAGGCCAAGCGTCACGTTGACCCCGCGATCGAAATCCAACGTTTTGATCGGGATCAGTGCTTGATCATGATACATCGCAATCGCTGCGTCATAACGGGCGCGCGCAGCGGCGTGGAACATCGTATCGGCAGGGTGTGGCCCGGTAACGGTATAGCTGTCGTCAGGGAGGTCGGCGATCAGGGGCGCGATCCAGTCCAACTCTTCATGGCCCATCTTCCCGCCTTCACCAGCATGGGGGTTCAGACCCGCGATGGCAATACGAGGATGCGCGATACCGAATTGATTGCGCAGTCCTTGGACGGTGATTGCGATGGTGTCGCGCAGCAGGTCCGGGGTCAGGGTCGAAGGCACCTGGGACAGCGCGATATGGATGGTTGCGGGCACCACACGCAATTGCGCGCTGGCCAGCATCATGACCACCCGGTCCCGACCGGCGAGGGCGGCGAGAAATTCGGTATGGCCGGGATAAGCGAAGCTGGCGCCGTCGATTAGGGCTTTCTTGTGGATCGGCGCGGTACAAAGCGCCGAGGCCGCACCGGATTGCACCAGCGAAACACCGCGTTCAATAGCGGCGATGACTGAGGGCGCGTTGGCCGGATCGGGTTGGCTGGGGACATTGGGCGCCGGAAAATCCAATTGCAGAACCGGCAGCGCCGAGGCGCTGATTTTAACAGATTCGGACGGGTCAGTTATGCGAACAACCGGCGTTCCCGGCGGCAAGTGGGTTGCATCACCGATATAGAAGAACGGACATGTGTCGCGAAGGCCCGACCACGCTTTGGCTGCGATTTCCGGGCCTATTCCGGCCGGGTCACCACAGCTGAGCGCGATTGGGGATGTCATTGCTCGACAATGTTTGCTTCGGCGCGCAGCTGTGCCACAAGGCTGTTAGCAAAAGCCTCGAGACGTTGTTGCGTCAGCGCGTTGGCAACGTCCACTCGTGATGTCTCTTCGCCCAGATCTCGGGTGCGGGTGCAGAGCATTAGGAACATCAGGGTCTGGCCGTTGTTGCGGGTCAGCGTGGTGGACACCTCATTCAGGTCAAGCTTGGCAAGCTCCAGCGCTACGTCACGCGGAATCTCACCGGGGCTGGCCTGAATCCGTTGCAATACTTCTGGTGGTTGGTCCTTGGCGATGCCGTAGAGGTCATCGCAGGTGTCAATTTCTTCTCTGAGTTTGGCCGCCCGTGCCAGGGTTTCAGCACTACGGCCACCGGCCATATTATAGATCGCGTAGTCTATCTCGGAATAGTTGGTCGCGCTGGTCGCGACCTCACGCAGTCCGCGCATCTGGAACAGCGCAATGGCGTTGGGCAACGAAAGCGGCTGTGTGATCTCTCCGTCCTTCAAACCCAGGATCACCGGTTGCAGTGCTGGCGGCAGGCTGGTGAGGCTCAGCCAGTCAAGTCGTCCACCATTATCGCGGGTGGCTGCCGCTGAGTATTGTGTGGCTGCGGCGGAAAACGAGTCAAACCCCTGCAGTTGGGCAATCTCTTGGGCAAGCAGATCAGCCTGGGCAATGGTTTGCTGGTTCACTGGGATAATGATTTCGGACAGCAGCACCTGCAGGCCACCGCTGTCAGTTTGACCCAGGGCGCGGTTGATCTCGTCCTCGGACGGGCGCGCCTGTGACAGGAAACGCGCACTGACATAGTCGCGCCAAGCAACCTGATCGGCCACGAAATCCCGAACGGTTTCGCGATCAACACCCTGATCAGCGAGCAGTTGCAGGAACCGGTCAGTCGACAATTGCCCACGCGCGGCAAATTCGTCGATGCCGACCTGAATGTCTTCGGGGGCTGCCTGGATTCCGGCCTCGCGCATAATCTGGCGACGCAGCCTTTCGTCGATCAGCGCATCACGGACTTCGGCGTCGGACGCACCGGGGGCACCCAGTGCGGTCAGGAATTGTTGCCGTTGTGACAGCTCGTACCAGGTGATGATGTCTTGATTGACTTTGATCGCCGGGGAAAACAGGCTTTGGGCACCAGCTTGTGGCGACGTCAAAGCCAGCGCAGCCCCGATCAGCATTGGGGCGACCGGTTTAAGCCAACCGGAGCGGAGGAAACTGGTGAAACCTGAAATCAACTGCATCTTCTCTTGTACTGTTGGCCGCCACTGTTAACGGAGTACCCCGTCAAGGCTACGGTAAAGCCGAATTCTGTCGAAGGCTCAATACTTGATGATGAAGTAAAGCGCCTACTGACATTCATGTTAACCTGTACGCATTCATTCTGATACGTCACCCCCAACCCATAGCGGATCGGTTCGGATTCGCTTAGGTCATAGCGCGCCAGGGCCCGTGTGTTCCAGTTCTGATCCACCCGGTAACGTCCGGTCAACCGAACTTCGGAAATCTCGTCGTCGATACCTTCAGCCGGGTCCGGCTCTTGCCAGCCATAGCTTCCGGTGAAGCCGACCCGCGGCTGTTGCCAGCCGACCCGCAGTTCGGCTTTGGAAAAGCTGAAATCTCCGTTCAACAAGCCACGGCCGGCCAGACGCCAGCCGTTATTGGTTTGAATCTGACCTGCCAGCAGCAAGTCTGAGGTTGTCCCCTGCAAGCCCGAGGTCAGGTTGAAACTGGGGTCAGCATCTGCACGGTACACCTGACCTATCGTGGCAAGAGCCCGCCAGCCGCCGGCTGCATAGCGGGACCAGTTCAGGCCCACAACGCCGGTCACGCCGTCTTCGCGCCGGTCGGGGGCTGGAAAGCGGGACAGGGACAGCAAGTTACCCTGATCGAATTCCTGAAACGTACTTTCGTCATTTGGCACGTCATCGTCCGAGACATGAGTCCAGCCGATCTGGGCAATCGGTTCCAATATCTGCGTCGCCCCTGATGACTCGCGCTTGCGCATCGGATAACGCAGCGTCAAAGCCGCACGTGGCGTGGTGCGCGTTACGTTATCGGGAAAATCGCTGTCGTGACGAATGTTAAACGCATCGACCGACGCACCGGCCCGCACCTCGGCCCGAAGGCCCGACGCAAAAGTCCAGTCGCGCAGCCATTCGGCATCAAAGGTGGCACGAGCAACGTCCCGCCCGACGATATCCTCGTCGCTGGTACGTTCATGCGCGTGAGTAACAAAACCCAACCGAACCTCGCCGCCCACAGAGGTCGGGAACAGACGCTTTTCATAATACAGATCAAAGATCCGTGACGGGATTTCGTCCTGTTCCTCGCTATCGCGCAGGGTTTTATAGTGGGTAAAACTGGTACGGAACGCCGTGTCGCGTTTGATCCGTTCCAGCGCAACTTCGCTACGCAGCCGATCCAGATCTGGCAGGCCATAATCGGCCAGATAAGCATCGTCTGACGTTGTTCTGATGTTGAAAAGGAACCGATAACCGTCGTTCAGGTTGAACCAGCCATTGGCAAACAAGTATCCACGATCTTCACCCGGCTGCAGATCATCGCGGGTATAGGCGCCCTCAAGCTGGATTCGCCCCCTTTTAAAGGCCTGTCGATAGCGAAACCCAAGTGTATTGGTCTTTGACGAGACATAGGGCGTCAGTGTCAGATCCTTGTGGTCACCCAGCTTGATGAAATACGGCACCTGGACGCCAGTGCCCAACTGCGAGGTGGTTCGGATCGACGGTACCAAGAACCCGGTGGCCCGCTCGAGCGTCGGGTCCGGCAGTCGCAGATAGGGGAAATAGAACACTGGCACATCCAGCACCCGAAGCTGCGCCCCTTCAAAATAGAGTTGCCGTTCCAGTTGATCATGCGTGACCTTGCGGGCGCGGATCTGCCAGATCGGCGGTTTGCCATTCGCGCAGACATGGCACGAGGTGGCCGAAACTTTGCTGAACTGCGTATACCTGCCCGCCGCGCGCGTGGCCTGAACCGAAGCAATCTGCACCTGCTGGTCGAACACCATCCGCGCGCCGATCAGCAGGCCATTCTGAATACCGTCATCCAGTTCGGCCGAGTCCGCCAGGATTGTCGTATCACCGGCCTGATCGATACGGATTGGCCCCTCAAGTGTCAGCGCGCCGGTATCGCGGTCATAGGTGATGCGGTCAGCGGTGATTTTGATGTCACCCTGAAAAGCTTCGACATTGCCTTCAGCCACCAGCACGCGTTCGGGTGTGATGAAGATTTCGTCAGCCACCAGCAGGGCGGGCTGGTCCTCTTGCTGGGTATCCTGCGCCGGGCCAGGGGCTGATTGGGTCTGGGCGGCGGCACCTGTTGGCATTGCCAGAGCCACAGCGCCGGACAGCAAAAGACTTGATATGAGCCGCATCAGCCGTCCTCCGCATGGAGAAGAAGGCCAAGGGAAAGAAGAATGGCTGCAAAGGGCGGAGCCCAGGCTGCGACGAAGATTGGCAATTGACCGTTTTCTCCGAGTATTTGGGCAAAGTTGCGAACGAAGTAGATTGAGAATCCCAAAAGCACTGCGGACAGAACCGCGATGCCGGTACCGCCAAAACGGACATGGCGCATGGTAAAGGCCGCGCCGATCATCACCATGGCCACCAGAAAAAGCGGTCGCGCAAGTTGAACTTGCAACCAGACTTCATATTGCTTGGTGGAAAAACCGGCCTCGCGGAGGTCACGGATAAGCTGTGGCAAGTCGTAGACGGATACGGAATCCTGCTGGCCCAGCGTGTCCAGAATGCGTTGGCGCGTCAGCGTGGTGGGAATTTCGATGCGCTGATGTGTTTGAGCCGTCGCCTCGGGGTTCATATCATCCGCCAGAGACCAGATCTTGGCATTGTGCAATATCCAAGACCCGTTCGACAGCTGTGCCCGATTGGCATTGATTTGCTGTGTTGGTTTACCATCCGGCGAAAATGTAACGATCGTTACGCCGGTTAGTTCCAACGCATCCGCATTTGTGGTGCCGCGCGCGTGGATGACCGATTGCCCATTTTCCGAACCCTGCCGCAACCAAAGCCCCTCGCTGGTGATCGACAGCGCCGAGTTGCCTTTGTCTTTATAGGCATCAGACAGGCGTCGGTACTCCTCGGACGTGGCGGCGGTGATCGGGTTCAGCAAGGCCACCGCGAGGGTCCCAATGATCAATGCCAACGTGACCGGAGCCAGCAGCGCCCGGATACCGGATCGCCCAATGGCGCGTGTCACCACCAGTTCGGAATTGCGCGCCAAGCCGATGAACAATGCAATGGTGGCAAGGATAACCAGCAAGGGCAGCATCTCGCTGATCGCTGCGGGTGAGTTCAGCAAGGTCAGGTGCAGCAGCGTGCCAAAGGACAGCCCCTCTGAGTTGAACCGGCGGGCTTGTTCGACCAGATCGATCAGAATCAGCAGCGTTAGAAAAATGCCGCCAATGACCAGAAAGCTTTGCATGAACCGGCGGGCGAAATAGCGGTCGAGGATCACGATTGTGCCTCCGCCTTGATCCGGCAGCAGGTGAAATCGGCACCGAAAAGGCTAGAATCACCTTCGCCTGCGCGAATGCGCAACGGCATATGCCTGCCCTGTCTCGCCAATTCGTTCTCCCCCGATCCTGCCGGAATTTTTCCGCGACTGTAATGCAATTGGCACGCGGGGAAAACTGCTATCTGGTCAAGCCGCGCGGTGCGGGCTAGGTCTTGGGGAACAGTTTTTGAGGAGTTCGCAATGAGCAGTCTTGTCCCGATCCGGTTTCAGCCCTTTGATACGGATGCAATGGCGCAAGCCGAAGGCCGGGTGGCGGTAATCATCCCATCGGACGGCAAGATGAGCCCCGCGGTGCGTCGGGCCAACCGTCTGACCCGTGGCGCGGTGGCGCGTCTGGTGGAAAGTTCCCGGTTTGAAAAGGTAAAGACGGGCGATGTGATCTCGATGGCCTGGCCTGGTGGAATGGCGGCCGAGGCGCTGGATATCGTGATCCTGCCCCGCCGTCCTGATCCGGCCGAGGCCCGCAAGGCGGGCGCGGCGCTGGCCAAGCTGGCAGGGGGCAAGGACGTGCTGGTGATGGCAGGCAATCAGGTCCGGACCGAAGATCTGACTATGGGCATCGTGCTGCGCACCTATGATTTCGACGCGCACAAGACCAAAGAGGCGGAAGAGGTTGGCACCGTCACCATCAGTCACCAGAAACCCGACGAGGTCGAAGCCGCCTTTGCCCCGCAATACGCCGTGGCCGATGGGGTGCGGATGACACGTGATCTGACTAACGAGCCTGCAAACGTCCTGACCACCACTGAATTCGCCGACCGTTTGGCCGAGATGGCGGAGCTAGGCCTTGAGGTTGAAGTTCTGGAAGAGGACAAACTGGCCGAGTTGGGCATGCGAACGCTGCTGAGCGTCGGGCAGGGTTCGGTCAGCCCCTCGAAGGTTGTGGTGATGCAGTGGAACGGCGGCGACAAAGACGACGCGCCGCTGGCTCTGGTGGGTAAGGGTGTCGTGTTCGACACCGGTGGTATCTCGCTGAAGCCCGCAGGCGGCATGGAAGACATGACCATGGATATGGGCGGTGCGGGCGTTGTCGCTGGCACCATGCGTGCGTTGGCCAAGCGCAAGGCCAAGGCCAACGTGGTCGGTCTGGTCGGACTGGTCGAAAACATGCCGTCCGGCAATGCCAGCCGTCCGGGCGATGTGGTTAAGTCGATGAAGGGCGACACGGTCGAGATCATCAACACCGACGCCGAAGGGCGTTTGGTTCTGTGCGATGTGATGTGGTACACGCAAGAGCGGTTCCAACCGGTGGGCATGATCGATCTGGCCACGCTGACCGGCGCGGTAATCATTGGTCTGGGCCACGAGAATGCCGGTGTATTTTCCAACAATGACACGTTCTGCGATGCCTTCCTGAAATCGGCCAAGGCCGAGGATGAAGGTGCGTGGCGCCTGCCGCTGGGCGAAGGGTACGACAAACAGTTGAAGTCGCGCATTGCTGATATGAAAAATGTCGGCGGTCGCCCGGCAGGCTCGATCACAGCGGCGCAATTCCTGCAGCGTTTTGTGAAAGAAGAAACGCCTTGGATTCACCTCGATATTGCGGGTGTGGCCTCGGTGTCGTCGGAAACATCCTATGCGCCCAAAGGGGCAACCGGCTGGGGTGTACGCGCGCTCAGCCGTTTGGTGCAGGATAACTTCGAGTAATCGTATGGGGGCCGTCTATTTCTACCACCTGACCCGTCAGCCCTTGGAACACACCTTGCCGGTGCTGCTGGACAAGGCGCGGCAGGCTGGGTGGAAGATTGCCGTGCGGGGCACAGATCCGGCACGGATGGACTGGCTGGATGAAAAGCTGTGGCTGGGGCCCGAGGACGGGTTCCTGCCACATGGGCGCGAAGGTGGCCCGCATGACGCGGCGCAGCCTGTTTTGCTGACGACCGGGCCAGAGGCAGCCAATGAACCGGCCTGTGTCATGGCCGTGGACGGCGCGCCGGTAAACGCCGACGAGGTGGCTTCGCTGGAGCGTGTCTGCATCCTGTTCGATGGCAATGATGATATGGCTGTCCAGCAGGCGCGCGGCCAGTGGAAAGCACTAACTAGCGCGGGTTGTTCGGCGCAATACTGGTCCGAGGAATCGGGCCGGTGGGAGAAGAAGGCCGAGGCTTAAGAGGCTGATCTTAAAAGCTTTCCGGAGACTGACAAATGGAAACAAGACCATTAGGCCGCACGAGAATTTCGGTGACAGACTTATGTCTGGGTACGATGACCTTTGGCACACAGACGTCCGAGGCGGATGGTCACAAGCAGTTGGATATGGCGCTGGCAGCCGGGATCAATTTCGTTGATACGGCCGAGATGTATCCGGTGAACCCGATCGCAAGGGAAACCGTCGGTCGGACCGAAGAGATTCTGGGCAGCTGGAACGCTGCCAACCCGTCCCGTCGTGCAGATTACGTACTGGCAACCAAACACTCGGGGGCAGGGTTCGCCCACGCCCGCGATGGTGCGCAGATTTCGGGAAAGACGATCCCCGAAGCGATCGAAGGCTCACTGCGGCGGCTGCACACGGATTGCATTGATCTCTATCAGTTTCACTGGCCGAACCGGGGCAGTTACATGTTCCGCCAGAACTGGAATTATTCACCCTCGGGACACAACACCAACGAAGTATTGGACAACATGCAGGATTGCCTTGAGGCCCTGCAAGTACAGGTCGACAAGGGCAATATCCGCGCCTTTGGCCTGTCCAACGAAAGCGCTTGGGGTACGGCGCAATGGCTGCGGATTGCCGAGCAGATGGGCGCGCCGCGTGTGGCCTCGGTTCAGAATGAGTATTCGATTCTATGCCGGCACTTCGATACGGATATGGCGGAACTCAGTGTGCATGAAGATGTGGGCTTGATGGCCTTTTCTCCCTTGGGGGCGGGATTTCTGACCGGCAAGTATCAGGGTGATGCGGTGCCCGTCGGATCACGTATGTCGCTGGTGCCCGAGATGGGCGGGCGCACCGGTCCACGCGTGTTTGGTGCCGTGGCGGCTTATCTGGAGATTGCTGAGCGGCATGGGTTGGACCCGGTGCATATGGCACTGGCCTGGTGTCGGACGCGGCCGTTCGTGATGTCCGCTATTTTCGGCGCGACCTCGGTGGCACAGCTGGAGCATATCCTGGCCGGTAAGGACTTGCGGCTGTCCGATGAGGTCGTGGCAGAAATCAGTCAGGCGCACCGAACGCATCCGATGCCCTTTTAGGGGGCTCTGCCACCTACGCGCTGCGCGCGCGCCCCGAGATATTTTTAGCCAGATGAAGAAGATCCCGTCAGTGATGGGTGGGCTGGATGCGTTCCTGCCGCAGGTCACGGGCCGAGAGGCCGTGTGCGGTGCGGAAAGCACGTGCAAAGCTGGATTGTGAGGCGAACCCCGTAGCCAGGGCCACATCCATCAGCGGCATGTCGGTGTCGGTAACCAGGCGGCGGGCCTCGGCCAGGCGTAACTGCAGATAGTGGTCTTGCGGCGTTGTGTTCAGGCGCAGGCGAAATTGCTGCTGCAGGGTGCGGGGGCTGGTGCCGAGGGTTTCGGCGATGTCCGCCAGTGGCAGCGGCTCGTCCAGCGAAGATTCCATCAAGGTGTTCGCCTTGGCCGTCAGCGCCGTATGGCGGTGTGGGGCACCGGTCCGGCTTTGCGGTTTTGTGGGCTCGGGCGCACCGTCGTACAGGAAAAGACCCGAGACGCGGGCAGCAAAACCGGCACCGTGGCGGGCGGCGATAATGTGCAGCATCATTTCGACCGCTGGGATAGCGCCACCTGAGGTCAGGCGATTGCCGGATACGGTGAAACGATCGGGGCGAACGTCAACATCGGGGAATCGGGTGGCGAAATTGTCCAAGTCTTCCCAGTGAGTTGTGGCGGCGTGTCCATCCAGCAGGCCAGCCTCGGCCAACAGCCAGGGGCCTCCGTCGATGCCCGCCATGGTGGCACCAGTGCCCGCAATACGGCGCAGTCCGGCCAGCAGACTGGGTGTGGCGTGTCGGGCCAGTTGGAACCCCGCGACAACGATCATCAGATCGCAACTTTGCAACCGTGCCAGCGGAACACCCGGTACGTTCAGTGCGCTGGTCAACATTGCAGGCTCTGTCGTGGCGGTCACGTAGTCCCAATCGAAAGCAGGACGATCCGCCAGACGGTTGGCAGCCCGCATCGGATCAACGGCCGAGGCGAAGCTGAGCGTGTTGCATTCGTCCAGAACCAGCACGGCCGTTTTCAGGGCGCGATGTTCGGGTTGGAGTATGTTTTTTGCGGATTTCATCAAGTTCGATTCGCATTCTGGCAAGTGTTTCCACAAGGCTGCGTCAGAGTCGGGGGTGAACGCAAATCGGAATCCGTGGAGAAGCCTGGGGAAAACTCACGGCAAAACCGGGTATAACTTGGGGAAAACACAATGCCTCTGGAAATGAACCGCGAAGTCTTCATCACTTGCGCCGTGACCGGCTCGGGAGGGACACAGGATCGCAGCCCACATGTGCCGCGCTCACCCAAGCAAATCGCCGACAGTGCGATTGCCGCAGCCAAGGCCGGGGCGGCGGTGGTGCATTGCCATGTACGCGACCCTGAAACCGGTGTACCCAGCCGCCGTCTGGACCTGTATCGCGAAGTCACGGACCGCATTCGCGAGGCTGAGGTTGACGTCGTTCTGAACCTGACCGCCGGGATGGGTGGGGACATGGTGTTTGGCCCAACCGAATCTCCGCTGCCGCTGCGCGAGGACGGGACTGATATGATCGGTGCAGCCGCGCGGGTCGAACATGTTGCGGAATGCCTGCCGGAGATCTGCACGCTGGACTGCGGCACCATGAACTTTGCCGAAGCCGATTACGTCATGACCAACACGCCGGGCATGCTGCAGGCGATGGGTCGGATGATGACACATTTGGGCGTGAAGCCCGAGATCGAAGCCTTTGACACCGGCCATCTGTGGTACGCCAAGCAGCTGGTGAAGGATTGCGTGCTGGACAGCCCGGCATTGGTGCAACTTTGCATGGGCGTGCCGTGGGGCGCGCCGGATGACTTGAACACCTTCATGGCGATGGTCAACAACGTGCCGGATGACTGGACGTTCAGCGCGTTTGCTCTGGGCCGCAATCAGATGGCTTATGCCGCGGCGGCTGTATTGGCGGGCGGCAACGTGCGCGTCGGGCTTGAGGATAACCTGTGGCTGGACAAGGGCGTGCTGGCCGAGAATTGGCAACTGGTCGAACGCGCCGGGACTATCATCGAGAACATGGGCGCGCGGGTGATCGGCGCGCAGGAAGTGCGTGACAAGTTGGGGCTAGTGAAGCGGGCGCCAGTGGCGAAGTGAAGCCGTTCTGGTTGGTGTGTCTGATTTGTGCCGCGCCACTGAGTGCGGAAACTCCTGATGCTGTCGATGAGTATTTGGCGACCCAGACGGGGCTGTGTGCACAATTGAAGGAAAACGTCTTGTCGGTACCATTTTGGATACATCGGCACAGCCTGGGTGGATGTCGCGTGAACAGCGTACAGCCACTTTCGGCGACCTATGCTCTTGACGTGGTTTGCGAAGATGAAGGTGTAGTCTTGCTAAACGAGACTTGGGAAATGGAACAGTTGGGCAAAACGAAATTCACAATACGTGACGCTGTCGGAGGGATCTTCGGCACTTTGGATTGTAGTGAGGAACAATGACAAAAACAGCAGCGATCATTGGCGGCGGCGTCATCGGCGGCGGGTGGGCCGCTAGATTTCTACTGAACGGCTGGAACGTCCGGGTGTTTGACCCGGACCCCGAGGCCGAGCGTAAGATTGGTGAGGTTCTGGACAATGCGCGCCGCTCGTTGCCGGGGCTGAGCGATGTGCCATTGCCGACCGAGGGATCTCTGACGTTCTACGAAGATATGGCGGAGGCCGTGCAGGGTGCCGCCTGGATACAGGAAAGCGTGCCTGAACGGCTGGACCTGAAACTGAAGGTCTACAAGGGGTTGCAGGAGGCTTGTGATCCAGATGCGATCATAGGCTCCTCGACCAGCGGCTTCAAACCGTCCGAATTGCAGGAGGGCGCGTTGAGGCCCGAGCAGATCGTGGTGACGCACCCGTTCAACCCAGTCTATCTGCTGCCGTTGATTGAGCTAGTCCCAACCGGCAAAAACTCGGCCGAGATGGTTGCCAAGGCGCAAGAACTGCTGAAGTCCGTCGGGTTTTTCCCGCTGCACATCAAGAAAGAAATCGACGCGCATATCGCTGACCGATTTCTTGAAGCCGTTTGGCGCGAGGCATTGTGGTTAGTCAAAGACGGCATCGCCACGACCGAAGAGATCGACGAGGCCATCCGCATGGGCTTTGGCATTCGCTGGGCGCAGATGGGCCTGTTTGAAACCTATCGCGTGGCCGGAGGTGAGGCCGGGATGCGGCACTTCATGGCTCAGTTCGGGCCAGCGTTGAAATGGCCGTGGACCAAGTTGATGGACGTGCCGGACTTTACTGATGAACTGGTCGACCTGATCGCGGATCAGTCGGACGCGCAGTCGGGCATGCACTCGATCCGCGAGCTGGAGCGGATCCGTGACAACAACCTTGTGGGCATGATGCGCGCGCTCAAAGCGCAGAATTATGGAGCAGGCGCAGTGCTGAACCAGCATGACGCGCGGTTGAAACCCGGCGCGTTGCCGACGCTGGAACAGGCAGACCTAAGCCAGCCGATCCTGACATTGTCGCGCGCGGTACCGCTGGATTGGACCGACTACAACGGCCACATGAACGAGGCGCGGTATCTGGAAGCCTTCGCTGCCGCGACCGACCGGTTCATGGAGATCATCGGCTGCGACGCGGATTACATAACCTCGGGCGGCAGCTATTTCACCGCTGAAAACCACATCCGTTATGTCGACGAAGCACACGCAGGCGCCAAGATCGAAGTGCGCACGCAGATGCTGTTGGGGCAGGGCAAGAAACTGCACGTGTTCCACAGCATGTATGAGGGCGACAAGCTGCTGGCCACGGGCGAAAGCTTCCTGCTGCATGTCAGCCTTGAATCTCGCCGCCCCAGTGCACCGTCGCCGGAAATCGAGGCCGCCATGGCGCGGATCGCTGAGGCGCAGGCCGGGTTGCTCTACCCCGAAGGCGCGGGCGCCGCGATCCGGAAACCCGCATGACCCGGCGGGTTCTGATTACGGCTGGCGCCTCGGGCGTTGGCCGTGCCATGGCCGAAGCATTTGATGATGCAGGCTATGGTGTTTGGATCACGGATATTGACGAGGCTGCTTTGAATACGGTGCCGGATCACTGGGAGGCTCGTCGCGCAGATGCCGCAAGTGAGTCCGATATGAGCGCCGTTTTTCAGGATATCGCAGCCGAAGGTGGATTGGATGCGCTGTGCGCCAATGCAGGCACGGCAGGACCGACAAACGCGATCGAGGATATCGGGTTGGCAGATTGGCGGTCCTGCGTTTCGGTCAACCTCGAGGGCGCTTTTCTGGCCGTGAAACATGCAGTCCCTTTGATGAAGACCGCGCAGGCGGGCAGCATCACCCTGACGTCGTCAACTGCTGGTCAATACGGGTACCCGTACCGCGCGCCATATGCAGCGGCGAAATGGGCGGTGATTGGCCTGATGAAAACCCTTGCGATGGAACTTGGCCCCCACGGTATTCGCGCAAATGCGATTTGTCCTGGAGCGGTTGAAGGCCCACGGATGGAGGGTGTGCTGGCGCGCGAAGCGGCCGCAAAAGGTATGACCCGCGATCAGGTCTATGCGGGGTATGCCTCGGGTACCTCGATGGGGCGCTTTGTTGAAGGTCACGATATCGCAAACATGGCCGTGTTCCTCGCCTCGGATGCGGCGCGGCTTGTTTCGGGGCAGGTTATTGCCGTGGATGGGCACACGGTGAATCCAGATCCGAAAATCTAACTCGGTTTAGAAAACACACAGAACCCCAATGCCCTGGCGCAATAAGGGCATTGGTAATCGGCTTGGGGCAGGGCTTTTTCGAAACGCTGAAGCTAGCCCTGATTTGGCCCGCGAATTTGGCGGATGGTCTGGCGGACAGCTTGCCAGTCTAGCGCTTCCTGTCTATTTCCGGCGGCTTCACATTCGCGCATCTTTTGTGCGGCTTCCGCCTCGGCCCGGTCGCCGTGAACAGTATATAAGGCCCGTGCGTATTGAGCGGTCTGTAGTGCGTCCATTCCTGTCGTCCTCCGTCTGTGATCGGAATACCCGAAGGTTCGCGCCGAACGACGATAGCACAAGACAGGCTTAGGTGCATCCTTAGTGGTCGGAAATTTGCGAGCGCAGCCGTTTAAGGTGTTCTGAGAAGTCGCGCGCAGTCAGGTCAGCCTCGCGTACCAGTCGGTCGAAATGGCGGGTGAAGGTTTCGATCCGATCACGATCCCGAAAGGCCATATAGTGGCTGCCGGCGTAGAAAACACAAAGCAAAGGACCGAAGATCGTGACCGGAGCGGAATAAAGCCGTTTTGCGTCAAACAGATAGATTCTAAGACGCGGGTAAAGCTGTTGGCAAATCTCCAGCAGATGGTCGATCTGTTCCAGCCGGATTTTGGGACAAAGACCGTCGTAATAGCCCCGCGCATGGACGAAACTATCGATTTCATACAGCGGCATGGCGATTTCATAGTCGGATTGCGCGCTGCGCATCCACATCAGCCGGTCAGCCGAGGCACCGATGGCCTGATCCGCCGTCCGCCCCAGATGCGGGGCATATTCCCACTCCAGCACCGCGCGGGTCTTTAACATGTCGGGCAAAGTCGCTGGAACATAACGGATTTTGTACCCTGCGGCTTCTTGATGCCACTCAAAGATGCGCTCATCCACCAGCGCACGTGGTGCTTCGGTCATTGTCAGCGAGCTGGCCAACAATTCCGCTGCGCTTTCGGGTCGGTCGGACAGGCTCAGAAGCCAATCCGCCGAAACCCCCAGCGCCGAGGCGCAACTGCCTACCACATGTGCATTTGGCAAGCGCGCGCCTTCACCCGTCAAAAGCTGCGATACGGTCGAACGGTCCACCGCAATCTGACGCGCCAGCGCGCTTTGACTGACGTGTCGCTCCTCCATCGCCCGGGCTAGGCGAGTACGGAACTGTGCCGCGCGGTCTCTTTTGTCGATTTTTTCCTGCATTTGTTTAAAAATATCACAGTTGATGAGTTTTGTTAATCATATTCAGAATTTTCAACGGATGCCGTGACCCGTAATTTTGAAGACACAACAATAATATGGGTGACGGAATGGAAACACGGCGCAGATCAGTCGTGAAAGCGGTGCTGTGGAATGCGATGGGCTTGCTGGTGATGACACTGGTCGGGCTGGTCGCGACTGGCTCGGCGGCTGTGGGCGGGACACTGGCGATTGTAAATACGGCCATCGGATTGACGATGTACGTTATTTACGAGCGCGTCTGGGCCAAAATCTCATGGGGGCGCAATGTCTAGGCCCGCAGCACCCGAATGGGGCACGTTCGCCCTGATCCTGGCTTGCTATGGGGCGTGGTTGGCGGTGATTTTCCTGATGCCGGTTTGGCTGGCAATTCCGGTGATGGGTCTGGTTGCGGCGCTCCATTCCTCGTTGACGCATGAGGCGCTGCACGGCCACCCGTTTCGTACAAATTGGCTGAATGAGGGCCTGATGGCGCTGCCTCTGACCCTGTTCATCCCGTATCAGAGGTTCCGCGACCTGCATCTGGCCCATCACCGGGATGAGACGTTGACCGACCCCTATGACGATCCTGAAACCAACTATCTGGATCCACAGGTCTGGGGCGCATTTGCCGGGTGGCAGCGATGGCTGCTGTCTGTGAACAACACGTTGTTGGGGCGCATGGTGCTGGGTCCGGCAATTGGCCAATTCATATTCACGCGGAATGAATTGCGCGGTGCGTTGCTGGGCGACCTTGGCATCCTGCGGGCCTGGGCGCTGCATCTGGTTGGGGTGGCCTTGGTTCTGTGGGTGGTTGGGCACTCGGCAATGCCGATTTGGGCGTATGTTCTGTCCGCCTATATCGGGCTGGGGCTGGTGAAGATCCGCACCTTCCTTGAACATCGCGCGCATGAAAATCCGCAGGCCCGTACTGTGATTATCGAAGATCGTGGGTTGCTGGCTTTTCTGTTTTTAAACAACAACCTGCATGTGGTTCATCACATGAATCCTGGTGCGCCGTGGTACCGCCTGCCTGCGCTATATCGCGCCAGCAAAGATCGGTATCAGACCCGGAATGAGGCTTATGTCTACCGGTCTTACGCGCAGATCTTTAAGGCGTATTTCCTGCGGGCCAAGGATCCGGTGGAACATCCTCTCTGGCCAAAGCCTTGATTTAGCGACACAAGGGGGCCATGAGTTTATGGATTCCCATAACAATCGCTGCCGCCTCGTTCCAGACAGTGCGGTTCATGCTGCAAAAATCCCTCAGCACCGTAAAGCTAAGTGCGGCCGGGGCGACGTTTGCCCGGTTCGCGTATTCGATGCCACTGGCGCTTTTGGGGCTGATTGTGGCGCTGCAAGTGACTGGCTTCAGCGTGCCGCCGCTGACGGGGTGGTTCTGGGTATACGCTGTCATCGGTGGCACCGCGCAAATTCTGGCAACGATCTGCGTGGTCGCTTTGTTCAAGCAACGAAATTTTGCGGTTGGGATTACCTTTAAGAAAACCGAAGTAATTCAGACCGCAATTGTCGGTTTTCTGGTGCTGGGCGATCAGATCTCGTACGGGGGTCTGGTTGCGATCTTGCTGGGATTGATGGCGGTGCTTTTGCTGTCCAAATCACCCGGAGGCGACGGGGCGTGGTGGAAACATCTGACCAACCGGGCGTCGCGCCTAGGGTTGGGGTCAGGCGTATTGTTCGCCTTTTCCGCCGTCAGTTACCGGGGTGCGTCGCTTGAACTGGGTGATATCGACGCGTGGTTTCGCGCTCTGATCACTCTGGCCGCGGTTGTGACGTTCCAGTTCCTCAGCATGGCGCTATGGCTGCTGTGGCGCGACCGGACCGAACTGCTTGCGGTGTGGCAGACACGTCGAACAGGGGTGTTTGTCGGTTTGACCAGTCTGGGCGGATCGTTTTGCTGGTTCTTTGCGTTCACCTTGCAGAACGCGGCCTATGTCAAAGCGCTGGGGCAGGTCGAACTGTTGCTCAGCCTGTTCGCATCGATCCTGTTTTTCCGCGAGACCATTACCCGGCGTGAGATCGCCGGGATGGCGTTGTTGGGGTTGTCGATCCTGGCGCTGGTGCTGGCGATTTAACCAGCACGGCGCTCGGCAAAGCTTAGGGCAATGAAGCTGGGCAGGTGATCGCCCATGCCCACAACCGCGTTGCCGTTATCCGAACGACGGCCACGACCTTTAGGTTCTTTGTCCTTTTTGCGGTCGCTCTTTTTGCCTTCGCTCTTTTGCGTGTCGGCAGACTTGGTCTTTTTCTCAGGCTTCTGCGTGTCGGCTTTGGGTTCGTCCTTGACCGGATTGTCGAGCTTTGGAATGTCCTTCTGGATCAGCTTTTCAATCGCAGCCAGCGCTTTTTCGTCACGACCCGAACAGATAGTAATCGCCTTGCCATCGCGCCCGGCACGACCGGTGCGGCCGATGCGGTGAACGTAATCCTCGGGGTGGCCGGGGACGTCGAAATTGAAAACATGGCTGACCGACGGGACATCAAGTCCACGCGCAGCCACGTCCGAGGCAACCAGCAACCGCAACGAGCCGTCGCGGAAACCGTCCAGCGTTTTCATCCGCTGTGATTGGTCCAGATCGCCGTGGATCGCGGCGGCGTCATAGCCGTATTTCTTTAGCGACTTTGCGCAGATATCAACGTCTGTCTTGCGGTTACAGAAGATGATCGCGTTGGTGCATTTTTCACCCTCGGCATCGATCAGTGCGCGCAAGACTTTGCGCTTGGCGCTGGCCTCTCGATCGCGACGGCCGCCTTTGAACATGACCACGCCCTGTTCAATGGTTTCCGAGGCGGTCGCCTGTCGGGCAACCTCGACCCGCGCGGGGGCGGACAGGAAAGTGTCGGTGATGCGTTCAATCTCGGACGCCATGGTGGCCGAAAAGAACAGCGTCTGGCGGGTGAACGGCGTCAGCGAGAAGATGCGCTCGATATCGGGGATAAAACCCATGTCCAGCATCCGGTCAGCTTCGTCCACGACCATGATCTGCACGCCGGTCAACAGCAGTTTGCCGCGTTCGAAATGGTCCAGCAGTCGGCCGGGAGTTGCGATCAGAACATCGACGCCACGGTCGATCAGTGCGTCCTGTTCCTTGAAGCTGACGCCTCCGATCAACAGCGCCTTGGTCAGTTTCAGGTGTTTGCTATAGGTGTCGAAATTCTCGGCGACCTGTGCAGCCAGTTCCCGTGTCGGGCACAGCACCAGCGACCGTGGCATCCGCGCGCGCGCGCGGCCCCGTGCCAGCATTGTGATCATCGGCAGCGTAAAGCTTGCAGTTTTTCCCGTGCCGGTCTGGGCGATCCCCAATACATCGCGACCTTCCAGCGCAGGTGGAATTGCGCCTTCTTGGATCGGGGTGGGGGATTCGTATCCGGCTTCCTCAATGGCTTTGAGGACCTTCGGGTTCAGGTTCAGTTCGTTAAATTTTGTCATGTAAGTCCGGTTCATGCGGACATTAGACCTGGCCCGCGCGTCAAAGGTGTGCCGGGCCCGGATGGCCATACGCTGCATTGCGCAATTTCGGCTTGGAGGGGGACATAACAAAAACACCGGGTATGGTCAAATGAAGACCTCTTTAAGGTTTTTACTGTGCTCGCTCTGCGGATTTCTCGCAACAATTCAGTCACTTCCGGGAAAGTGTTTCCTGACTTTTTCGTCCAAATCCAGGGGCCGATATCGGATCAGGTCATGTTGTTCCAGACGGGTTCTCACGTCGGGGTCTGCACCGCTGATTTCGTCAAAAAATGCACGCAGCCCATCCATGCCGCCTTCGGCCTCGATCCAGCTGAGTAATTCGTTCATGTTCATGCCGCCCCGTTCACGTGGAACATTCAGGGACATTCCTGGCTGATACGAGCCACGCGCCAGGCGAAATCGAAGGTGAGCCTTAAAATGTTCCCAGTCGGGGGCGTGCCGATGGCACAGCTCCAACCCCGGCAATTCGAACTTGCAGGGCAAGAGCGTTTTTTCCTGGAACAGGTTGTGAATACGAAAACTCAGTTTCTTCAGGCCCGTCCGGACGATCAGCTTACCCTGCAAATGGCTGAAGAACCCACCCAAAACAAAGGCGCCATAACGCGGGTACAGCGATTGTACGAGGGCGTCACGGTGGGGGGTCTTTGGAAGATGCGCCTTATAAAGATCCGTACCACCGCCCACGGCTTCGATCGGGCGGACACGTACAGCAGGGATGTGGTCGGGAACATCGGTCAGTTGCTGGGGAATGGGACGGTCCGTCCACAGAAACTCGTCCATGTCGATATGGGCCAACCAATTCAGATTGGTCTTGCGATAGGTGAATGACGCATTTGCGGTCTGACGGTTTTGATGCCGTTCGGGCCGTTCACGCTTGCGGCTGGCCCAGAAGGCCTCATCGCATGTTTGCACGTCGACCTTCGGATGCCGAACCAGGGCATCGAAAGCTTTGGAATTGGGTTCATCCAGATAGATGTGCAGCCGGTCGACCTCAAGATCGAGGTGATAGGCAACAAATCGCAGGATATCCGGGGCAGGGCCCCGAACCGTTGAAACAATGCCCCAGCCAGAGCCGTCAGTCATCAATGTGATCCAACAGGGACTGCCGGGTCTTGTAGTGCTGGATACGCCCAAAAATGCTGCGCGGGTCGTACATCACCAGTTTCAACATCCGGTACCCCAGCGGGCGCAACACCGCGTCGTTTTCTGCATGACGCCAAAGGCGTGCCAAAAGGTTGCGATCCAGATCGCCATTCCTTAGCGAATAGCCCGCCATGCCGAATGCCAATGGAACGTCGTGGTGTTTTTCACCCTGCGTCTCAAAGGCTTGATCGTTTGGACGAAGGGATACCCGACGCTCGCTATCATGCAGCTTGATCAGATCGTACAACAGGTACAGACCCTGTCCGCCCAAGCGCTGATCCAGTGTTTCGCCATGGTCGGCGAATGTGGTTGCCGAGGAAATAAGCCAACGCACAGGCAGGTCCCGCGCCAACTCTGAACCCTTTTCCCGCCACATCCGCAGAAACAGCGCCCGTGCCTCAGCCGGTGACGGATGCCGGCGCAGCAATGCGATGCACATTGCGTGAACAAGATGCAGCAGCGATTGGCCAGTAAATTCCTGCTGCAGCGCGTGGTACTTCCTGCGCGCGTCCTGCTTGTGGTCAAAGCTGGCGTCCGGGTCAGGTTTTTCTACGGGTGTTTGGGCAAGTTCACTCAGATCAACGTCCGGCGGCGGCAGTACCCGTTGTGGATCGCGATAAGGAACTTCTTTGCGTTCCAGATGGCGCATCACCGAATAGAAGCCGCCGGGATAGTTTTCCTGATCCAAATCCGCCATGCTTCGGAACCCTAGAGAACGGTGCCCAAACTACAAGACCCGGATCAAACCATCATTTCCTTAGTCGCTGTCAGGTTCAGCTCGGGGTAGTCGCGCACGACCCGGTCGATATCCCATTGCAAGCGCGTCAGATAGACGATGTCGCCGTCATGATCATGGGCGATGTGCTGTTTATTAGCGTTGACGAACTTTTCAACCTCGGCCTTGTCACCGCTCACCCAGCGGGCAGAGGTGAACTGCGACGCCTCGAACCGGACGGGCAGACCGTATTCCATCTCAATCCGGCTGGCGAGGACTTCGAACTGCAGCGCGCCAACGACGCCGACGATATAGCCCGAACCAATCGACGGCTTGAAAACCTTGGCTGCGCCTTCTTCGGCAAACTGCATCAGGGCTTTTTCCAGATGCTTGGCCTTCAGCGGGTCGGCTGCCCTGACAGTTTGCAGCAATTCCGGTGCGAATGACGGGATCCCGGACACACGCAGCGCTTCGCCCTCGGTCAGGGTGTCACCGATGCGCAGCTGACCGTGGTTGGGGATACCAATGATGTCTCCGGCCCAGGCCTCTTCGGCCAGTTCGCGGTCAGAGGCCAGAAACAGCACGGGGTTCGAAATCGCCATCGGTTTCTTGGATCGCACGTGTGTCAACTTCATGCCGCGCTTGAAATGACCGCTTGCCATGCGGACGAATGCAACCCGGTCGCGGTGCTTGGGGTCCATGTTGGCCTGCACCTTAAAGACAAAACCGGCGACCTTCTTTTCATCGGGCGCAATTTGTCGGGGTTCAGCGGACTGGACCTGCGGCTGCGGGCCATAGGCGCCGATACCTTCCATCAGTTCCTTGACCCCGAACGAGTTGATCGCCGAGCCGAACCAGATCGGAGTCATGTGCCCCTCAAGAACCGCCTGCGGGTCCAGAGCAGGCAGCAGCTCGCGCGCCATCTCGACCTCTTCCAGCAGCTTGTCCAGCAGATGCTCGGGTACGTGTTCGGCCAGTTTGGGGTCGTCCAGACCGTTGATCTGAATGCTTTCAGCTACCTTGTTGCGGTCGGCGCGGTCCATCAATTCCAGTCGGTCGCGCAGCATGTCATAGCAGCCGATGAAATCGCGACCCACGCCAATCGGCCACGCAGCGGGCGTGACGTCGATGGCCAGCATCTCCTGAATTTCGTCGATGATCTCGAACGTATCGCGGCTTTCGCGGTCCATCTTGTTACAGAAGGTCAGGATAGGTAGATCGCGCAGGCGGCAGACCTCGAACAGCTTCTGTGTTTGGCTTTCCACACCTTTTGCACCGTCGATCACCATAACGGCGGCGTCCACTGCGGTCAGCGTGCGATAGGTGTCCTCGGAGAAGTCCGAGTGACCAGGCGTGTCCACTAGATTAAACCGAAAGTTCCCGTAGTCGAACGACATTGCCGATGCGGAAACCGAAATACCGCGATCCTTCTCCATTTGCATGAAGTCCGACCGGGTCCGCCGCGCCTCACCCTTAGCGCGCACCTGACCGGCCATCTGAATGGCGCCCCCGTACAACAGGAACTTTTCAGTCAGCGTCGTCTTGCCCGCATCCGGGTGCGAGATGATGGCGAATGTCCGGCGTCGGGCAATCTCGGGCGGCAATACGGGTTGGTTGGTGGCGGTATCAAGCATGAACGCGCGTATAGGCGGGGAATCCTGCCGAAGCAAGACAAAGGGGGTGTTCAGAATCGTATGGTTATGCCAAAAAGAACAAATAGTGAACAAAAGATGGAGAGGATCAATGAATTTGAAAGAAATCGCAGACGAACTGGTCGCTGGGTGTCGTGAGGACCGGGCCAAGGAAAACCTAAACAAATTATACGCGCCTGATGCCGTTTCGGTCGAAGCGCAAGTGATGGAAGGCATGGGGCGTGAAACGCACGGCGTCGAGGGCATCCGCGGCAAACACGAATGGTGGGAAGGCGCGCATGAGGTCTCGGGCGCGTCGGTCAGTGAGCCTTATTTGCATGGCGACGATCGCTTTGCCGTAATTTTCGAAGTGCAGGGCAAGGTTAAGGAAAGTGGCGAGACCTTCGATATGAAAGAGGTCGGTATCTATCACGTCGCCAATGGAAAAATCGTGCGCGAAGAGTTCTTTTACTGAAGCTTTGTGACTTCTGGTCTTCCCTGTCTGGCCGGTGCTAGACATGCGGGCAACAACAGATGGGGAGGATCAGATGGATCTGGGAATTCGCGGAAAGCGCGCGCTGGTTTGTGCAAGCTCAAAAGGGCTGGGCTTAGGCTGTGCCGAGGCGTTGGCCGAAGCTGGGGTTGATCTGGTGATGAACGCGCGCGGGGCCGAGGCGTTGGATGCCGAAGCTGCTCGTTTGCGGTCCGAATATGGCGTCGATGTGAAAACCGTGGCTTGCGATGTGACCTCGGTAGACGGACAGGCGCAAGTTATCGAAGCCGCGCAGGGCGTTGATATACTTGTGACAAACGCCGGTGGCCCGCCACCCGGACTGTGGTCGAATTGGGATCGTGACGATTTCATCAAGGCGCTGGATGCAAATATGCTGACACCGATTGCCTTCATGAAAGCCTTGTTGCCGGGGATGATGGACAAGGGCTGGGGCAGGGTGGTCAACATCACGTCGCAATCCGTGCGTGCACCGATCCCTGCTTTGGGTCTGTCGAACGCGGCGCGGACTGGTTTGACCGGCTATGTCGCTGGTACAGCGCGACAAGTCGCACCGCGTGGAGTGACGATCAACAACCTACTGCCGGGCATTCACGCGACGGATCGCGCGGAGTCGCTGGATGGTGGCGTGGCTGCACAAAAAGGAATTTCCATGGATCAGGCGCGCGCCGAACGCGCCGAGACGATCCCTGCACGTCGGTATGGGACGCGGCAGGAATTCGGCGCGGCCTGCGCGTTTTTGTGTTCGCAACACGCCGGCTTTATCGTCGGGCAGAATATACTGCTGGACGGTGGCGGAACCAATCTGACGATGTGAGTCATGGCACAGAACTTCTCGCTCAAAGATCAGTTGTTTAATGCGGAAAAGACCTGTTTTTTAGCGGACCTTTTCGCCGATGCTGATCCATCCTTTGATGCCAAGGCATTCGAGGCGCAGGTCATGTCGCGGCTGCTGGAGCTTGAACTGAAAGAGCGCATGGCCTGGATCGCCGACTGCCTGCAACAGGCCGTACCCGGAGAGCTGCCGACTGTCGCGCCAACCCTTCTGCGCGCACTGCCACCGCCTTTGGACCCAACCAAAACAGATGATGATTTCGGTGATTTCATCTTTGCGCCTTTGGGGGATTGGATCGTTTCAGTGGGGTTGGAGTATCCTGATCTGGCTTTGGACGTGCTTGAAGAACTGACCCAACGATTTTCGATGGAGTGGGCCATTCGCCCATTCCTCAACCGCTATCCGGATCAGGTCTTGGCGCGGATGGAACTATGGTGCGGGCATGACAGCTATCACGTGCGCCGTCTGGTCAGTGAAGGCACACGACCACGGTTGCCTTGGGGGCAGGCGGTAGGGCTGGAGCTGACCGACCCGCTGCCATTGTTGGACCGGCTGCATAGTGACCCAACACGCTATGTTACGCGGTCTGTGGCGAACCATCTGAACGACATCACCAAGAAAGACCCTGCGCTGGTGCTGGACCGGTTACAGGAATGGTCCGAAACCGGGACACAGGATCGGGACGAACTGTGCTGGATGACCTCACATACGCTGCGGGGGCTGGTGAAGGCAGGCCATCCCGGTGCCATGAAGATGTTGGGCTTCGATCCCGAGGTCGAGATAACCGCAAGCGTGCAGGTAAACCAAGAGGCGCGGATTGGTGGGGCGCTCGAGTTCGATGTCTCGCTGAACGGTGCGGGGGATCAACCTGTTCTGGTCGACTATATCATTCACTTTCAACGCCCTGGCGGCAAAACTTCGGCCAAGGTGCATAAGCTGAAGCAGGCGACCTTGCGCGGTGGTGCGCTGAGTCTGACCAAGAAGCACAAGCTGAAAGGCAATGCGACCACGTTCAAGCTGGTTCCCGGCGCACATCGGCTAGAGATTCAGGTGAATGGGCGGGTTCGCGCCTCGGTCGATTTCGACCTGCTGAGCTAGGGCAGGACCCTCACGCTTTTGTCAAAATTGGTAGCAGTGGTTGCACAGGCGGCAGTGCTGCATTAGCTGCGAAGCAGCCAGTGAGGAAAGGGGTGCTGCGATGAAGCATGAATCAGTGCAGAATTACTATGGCGAGGTCCTTCAGGGCAGCGCGGATTTGCAAACCAACGCTTGCTGTACTCCCGATGACATGCCGGACCATGTCAAAAAGATCCTCTCAAAAATTCATGATGATGTGCTGACGCGCTACTATGGTTGCGGCCTGATCGCGCCGCTGGATTTGGAAGGGATGAGCATCCTTGATCTGGGTTGCGGGGCTGGTCGCGACGTTTACGCTCTGTCGGCGATGGTGGGTGAAAAGGGTCGCGTGGTCGGGGTCGACATGACGCCGGAACAGCTAGACGTCGCCCGCGCGCATCAGGATTTCCACGCGCAGGCCTTTGGTCATGCCGCCAGCAACGTAGAATTCCATCACGGCTACATCGAAAAGCTGGATGAGCTGGACCTGGAACCTAGTTCCTTCGATATCATTGTCTCGAATTGTGTGATCAATCTGGCCACCGACAAAGAGGCCGTCCTTCGCGGTGCCCATCGTCTGCTGAAAGAGGGTGGTGAGATTTATTTCTCGGACGTCTACGCCGACCGTCGTGTTCCGCAGGCCATGGCCGAAGATGAAGTCTTGTACGGCGAATGCCTGTCCGGCGCACTGTACTGGAACGATTTTCTGTCGATGTCGCGCAAGGCGGGGTTCGGTGATCCACGCCGCGTCACGCACCGCCCGCTGACCATCGAGAACCCTGTGCTGGAAGAACGCGTCGCACCGCTGAAGTTCCTGTCGGCGACTTATCGACTGTTCAAACTGTCCGTACTGGAACCCGCTTGCGAGGATTACGGGCAGGCCGTCATCTACAAAGGCACCATCCCGCACGCGCCACATCTGTTCGAACTAGATGACCACCACGCGATCGAGACAGGCAAGGTGTTTCCGGTCTGCGGCAATACATGGATGATGTTGAACGATACCCGTTTCGCGCGGCATTTCGACTTTATCGGTGATTTCTCTACGCATTATGGCGTCTTCGATGGTTGCGGCGGCGAAAGCCCGTTTGAAGCCACCGGCGCGATCACGAGCGCGTCGACCGGCGAGGCTACCTCGGGCGGCTGCTGCTGATCACTTGCACCGGACGGGCGGGGTTGCTATCCCCGCCTAAGACCGATGAATTTGATCGGGAAAAGGCAACGAGGCCCATCGGTGACAATAGACGTAACTCCTCCTCGTCTGGAAATTCGCAATCTTAACGCACGGTACGAGGGGCGGGTTGTAGTTGACGACGTCTCTTTGACGGTTGAAGCAGGGAAAGTGACTTGCCTGCTTGGGCCTTCGGGGTGCGGCAAGTCGACCACGTTGCGCATGATCGCCGGGGTTGAGATGCAGGAGTCCGGTGAGATCTATGTCGACGGCAAGCTGATCTGCGACACCGTGTTCCGGGTTCCGCCCGAACGCCGCGAGATCGGCCTGATGTTTCAGGATTTTGCGCTGTTTCCGCATTTAAGTGTTGCCGACAACGTGGCCTTTGGCCTGACGGGGCATAAAGAAGAAAAGCGCGCGCGCGTTGATGAGTTACTGCGCAAAGTTGATCTTATCCACTTCATCGACCAATTCCCGCATCACCTGTCCGGGGGCGAGCAACAACGTGTCGCTCTGGCCCGCGCACTGGCCCCGCGTCCACGGATCATGCTGATGGACGAGCCGTTCTCTGGCCTCGACAACCGGCTGCGCGACGGTATTCGGGATGAGACGCTGGCGATCCTCAAGGAAGAAGATGCCGCCGTTGTGTTGGTGACGCACGAGCCCGAAGAGGCGATGCGCATGGCTGATGAGATCGCACTGATGCGCCGCGGCAAGATCGTGCAGCAAGGTGCGCCATACAACGTCTATACCCGTCCGGCTGACAAAGCGGCTGTGGCATTTTTCAGTGATGTCAACGTGTTACAAGCGCAAGTGAATGGAGCGTTGGCCGATACACCCTTTGGTCAGTTTCTAGCGCCGGGTATTCCCGACGGCACAGATGTTGAGATTGTATTCCGGCCACAGCACGTGCGGTTGGACTTTGACCGCAATGGCAAAGGCCCGCTGCCGACGGCAACCGATGGCGTTGCGGCCCGCGGCACGGTCGAGAGAGCGCGGTTCTTAGGCAACGAAAGCCTGGTCGAGTTCCGCATGGACCATGATGGTTCCGTTCTGAAGGCCACGGTGCCGAATGTTTTTGTACCAAATCCGGGACGGGTCATGTGGCTGACCATTCGCCGGGATCGGTGCTTTGTTTTCCCCATTTAGGGCCTGAAAACGTAGTTTAGGCTCAAGTGGTGCGCGAAAGCCTCAGATTGCAGGCGTGCTTTGCTTGCCGCCGCGCGGGGGCGGGTCTATCAAGGTCAAAACGCTGCGGTGGATGGGGCAAATGCGTATTCTTCTGACCAATGATGACGGCATCAACGCGCCGGGCCTGATCACGCTTGAGGCGATTGCCGCCGATCTGGCTGGGCCCGACGGAGAAGTCTGGGTGGTTGCACCTGCGTTCGAGCAATCGGGTGTCGGCCATTGCATCAGCTATACCCATCCGATGATGGTCGCCAAACTGGGTGATCAGCGTTTCGCCGCCGAGGGCTCGCCCGCCGATTGTGTGCTGGCCGGTCTGCACGACGTGATGAAGGACGCGCCGCCCGATTTGGTGTTGTCTGGCGTGAACCGGGGCAACAATTCGGCGGAAAACACGCTGTATTCCGGCACTGTCGGTGGCGCGATGGAGGCCGCGTTGCAGGGTATTCCGGCGATTGCCCTGTCTCAATATTTTGGTCCGCGTAATCTGGGGCTGGACGATCCGTTCGAGGCCGCGACCCGGTTCGGGGCGGGGCTGGTGCGGAAAATATTGGACGCGACCCCGGCCGAGCAGGGCGATTACCGTCTGTTCTACAACGTAAATTTCCCGCCCGTGCCCGCGGACGAGGTTCTGGGCACTCGGATCGCACCGCAAGGATATCGCCGCGATACGCATTTCTCGGTCGAGCCGCACAGTTCGCCCTCTGGGCGGCGGTTCCTGTGGATCAAGGGTGGGTATCAGCACAATCCAACCGCGCCGGGCACGGATGCGGCGGTTAATCTGGCGGGCTACATCTCGGTCACGCCGATGCGCGCGGATCTGACGGCGCATGACGCGCTTAAGGCATTGAAGACAATCGAATGACCGGACCAGATCCAGAAACAATCATGCAGTTCCTGTTTGCCCTGCGATCGCGCGGGGTGACGGATGCGCGTGTGCTGGCCGCCATGGAGCAGGTCGACCGTGGCCGCTTTGTCAAAGGTCTGTTTGCCGAGCGCGCATATGAGGACACACCTTTGCCGATTGCCTGCGGGCAGACGATCAGCCAGCCGTCAGTTGTGGGGCTAATGACACAGGCGCTGGACGTACGCCCGCGCGATACAGTGTTAGAGGTCGGTACAGGCTCGGGCTATCAGGCGGCGATCCTGTCCAAACTGGCGCGCCGGGTCTATACGGTCGAACGACACAAGCGGCTGGTGCGCGAAACCGGCGCGCTGTTTCGCGAGCTGGGACTGACCAATGTCACCGCGATGCTGTCGGATGGCTCCTTTGGTTTGTCCGAACAGGCCCCGTTTGACAGGATCATTGTGACGGCTGCGGCAGAAGACCCGCCAGGGCCGCTCTTGGCGCAGCTTAAAATCGGCGGTATCATGGTTTTGCCGGTGGGACAGTCGGATGCGGTTCAGACCCTGATCCGGGTCAGGCGGACCGAGACCGGTCTGGACTATGACGAATTGTTACCCGTTCGTTTCGTGCCCTTGTTAGAAGGGCTTGGCAGGGACGGGGCGTAAAAGAATATTCTGCAACATGCGCCGGAACCCCGGAAAACACGGGCAGGCGTTGAGGACAGTACAATGAGAGCAGTTTCCAAATCAGCGATGCTCCGCTGCGTGACAGGTGTGGCGGCTTTGGCGATTCTGGCAGGGTGCGAAGGCCCGCTGGACTACGATCTGCGCGGGCAGGTCGGCGGATTTTCGACCGCAGATGCCGCGCGCGGGGTGACCGCGAACCGGCCAGCACCGGATGCGCGCGGGGTCATCACCTATCCGAACTATCAGGTGGCCGTTGCGCAACGCGGCGATACGGTCGCCTCGGTTGCTGCCCGCGTCGGTTTGCCCGAGGGAGAGTTGGCCGTGTTCAACGGTCTCAAGCCGACGGACAAATTGCGCGACGGCGAGGTTATCGCCCTGCCGCGCACGGTCAGTTCGACCAGTTCAGTGGATATCGCCTCGATTGCCGGAACCGCGATTGATGAGGCGCCGGCAGATGGCTCGGTTAGGACATCGACGTTGGCGCCCGCCCAACCTGCGGCCGCGCCTGCACCGGCCCCTGTGGCATCGGGGCCCGAGCCGATCCGTCACCAGGTCAAACGCGGCGAGACAGCTTATACCATTGCACGGCTTTACGACGTGCCAGTGGATGCGCTGGCCGAATGGAACGGTTTGGGGTCGGACTTTACTGTGCGGGAGGATCAGTTCCTGTTAATCCCGATCAAGAACCAGCCTGCTCCAAGACAAGCGGCTGTGCCCGCCAGCAATGTGACACAACCCGGCCAGGGCTCGCCCACGCCGACACCGCCAAGTGCCACGCAACCGTTGCCGGACGAGGTGATCTCTCCGGCCACACCTGCGCCCGACGTGACGGCCGAGGCTCCGACAAACCAAAGTAATTCTGCCCTGGGATTGCCAGTTACCGGGACGATCATTCGTACCTATGACAAGGGCAAGAATGAAGGGATCGACATCGCCGGACAGTCGGGAGCTGCGGTAAAGGCAGCCGAAGCCGGGACCGTTGCGGCGATCACCGCAGATGCGGATCAAGTGCCGATCATAGTGGTTAAACACAACAGCGACCTGCTGACCGTCTATGCAAACGTTGACAAGATCACGGTAAAAAAGGGCGACCGCGTGCGCCGAGGCGAACAGATTGCATCCTTGCGTGGCGGCGACAATTCCTATGTCCATTTCGAGGTGCGCAAAGGGTTCGAATCCGTCGATCCGGAACCTTATCTGAAGTGATTGGAATGGCCCATTTCGGGCCATATACCTGACAGCCGGGTTTAGGCGTGCGGGTCGAAATCGCTTAGTGTTTTGCCGGGCTCGTCAGCGAAGATTTCCGGTAGGGGTGAGACAGCTTCGATCAGGTCGATGCGAAACACGCGGAACCCTTCGCGCAACTCACACCATGCGGTAAGGGTCCAGACGCGGCCCCAGTACTCCATATGAAGAGGGCGAATGGTGCGGTCTGTCAGAACGCCGTCGATACGGCGATAGGACAGGTGCAGTTTCTGCCGGGTTTTGATCGCGGACCGAATCGGAGCCATATGCGCCAGCCCCCGCGCAGCGTCGGCAAAGGGGTAGACGGCGAATTTCCACGTGTCCGCCTCGGCCACGACCTGGGTGGGCAGTACAGCGTCAATCTTGTCGGCCAGGGTTTCTGCGGCGGCCTTCAGATCGGGGTCTGCGGCCTCGGCCACGATGGCCATGCCGAGGTTCAGCGCTTCAAGCTCGGCCGGGGTCAGGTTCAGCGGGGGCAGAGTGATTTGCTCGCGGACCATATAGCCTACGCCACGCTCACCCTCTACCGGAACACCCGAGGCCACCAGCGTGTCCATATCGCGATAGATTGTACGAACCGACACTTCGAGCCGGTCCGCAATATCCTGCGCGCGGTGCAGTTTGCCGTCGCGCAGGATCTGAATGATGTCGAACAGACGATCAGAGCGGCGCATGACACGCCGCCCGGACCGCGTTTATGCGGTCATGTTCCATAGCACATTCTCGTGGCGCATCTGGACGCTGTCGGGTTGGATCGCGGCCATCAAGGCCGGGGCAAAGGTTTGCTGCGGGAATTGCGCCGCTGCGTCCTTGGCGGCCTTCATATCCGTCCAGATTACATAGTCGGTCCAGCGGCCATCTTCACCCTGGCTTAGCTGACGGTGGGCAAAACCCGGGGCGTTGCGAACGAACGCCTCGGACGCCTGGCTGAGTTTGACGAACTCTTCCGGTGTTGTCCCGTTGGCGAGGGTGAAGGTGACGATTTCAGCAACATGGGTCATTTGATTCTCCGTTGACCAGGTTTCGATGCCCTGTACCTAATGTCCTTCAACTGACATAAACCTGTCAGTTGTGAAATGCCAGCCTGCAAAAATTGCGTGATCGGATCAATTTTGGGCGCGGAATTGATCTGGCGCACTTTTGCGCAGGGCCATGCAGGCGTAGACACAGACCCAGATCACATTCCCGGCGCAACGCGTCGACGTACAAGGAGAAGAGACATGCTCAACAATATCGGCCTTCCCGGTCTGCTACTGATCGCCGTTGTGGTGCTGGTGCTGTTTGGCCGCGGTAAAATCAGCTCGTTGATGGGTGAAGTGGGCAAGGGCATCACCTCGTTCAAGAAGGGCGTCAAAGAAGGCGCGGACGAGCTGGAGCAGGACGCTGCCGAAGTGGCCAAGGACGTCACGCCCGAGACCGACAAAGACAAGGCCTAAGCGCAGATGTTTGATCTGGGTTGGACCGAGCTTCTGGTCATTGGCATTGTTGCCCTGATCGTTGTGGGGCCAAAGGACCTGCCGGTTCTGTTTCGCAATGTTGGCCGCTGGGTTGGCAAGGCCCGTGGTATGGCGCGCGAATTCAGCAGCGCCATGAACGAGGCCGCGGATCAGGCAGGTGTGAACGAGATCAAAAAGGGTCTTAACGCGGCCGCCAATCCCGTCAGCACCGCCATGGACAGCGTTAACGAGGCGGCGCGGGACGTTGCCAAAAGCATCGATCCCACCAAGTTCGACCCCGACAGCGAAACCGGTAAGCTGGCCGCAGAACGGGCTGAACAAGCCAAGAAGATTCAGGCCTCAACTGCCCGTGCTGCGGCTGAGCGCAAGGCCAAAGAAGCAGCAGATGCGCTAGCCAAAGCCGAAGAGGCCGAGGCCGCGCTGAAGACTGAAAGCAAGACATGACAAAGACCGACGAGATCGAAGACAGCTCGGCCCCGCTGATCGAGCATCTGGCGGAACTGCGCACGCGGCTGATCCACTGCGTCGTGGCGTTTTTGGTCGGGATGATCATCTGTTTCACTGTGGCCACGCCGCTTTTCAACTTCCTGACTAACCCTTTGTGCGAAGTTTTGGCCGAACGCGGGCAGGATTGCGGGTTGATCTTCATCTCGCCGCAAGAAGGGTTCTTCGTTGCTATCAAGGTCTCGCTGCTGGGTGGCTTTATCTTGGCCTTCCCATATATCGGGATGCAGATGTGGCGCTTCGTGGCGCCGGGCCTCTACCGATCGGAAAAGAACGCGTTCCTGCCATTCATGCTGGCCTCGCCCTTCATGTTCCTTCTGGGGGCAAGCTTTGCGTTCTATGTCGTAACACCACTGGCTTATGACTTCTTCCTCGGGTTCCAGCAATTTGGTGCCGAAGGAGAGGCAGTGGTCGAAGGCGCAACCGCGGCTCCGCTGAGCGTGGTGTTCCAGGGCTCGGCGCAGGAATACCTGAACCTGACGATCAAGTTTATCGTGGCCTTTGGCCTGTGTTTTCAACTGCCCGTTTTGTTGACCCTTATGGGTAAGGCGGGGCTGGTTACGGCCGAAGGGCTGGGCTCGGTTCGGAAATACGCAGTGGTTGCCATTCTGGTGCTTGCCGCGCTGGTGACACCGCCTGATGTGATTACGCAGGTTATTCTGTTTGTGGTGGTCTACGGCCTGTATGAGATTTCGATCTTCCTAGTCGCCCGGGTCGAAAAAAAGCGCGAAGAGCAACTGCGTGCCGACGGCTACTATGACGACGAAGAAGAATCCGACGAAGAGATCGTGCGGGAAGAAGACAACAAGTAACCCCGCTGAAAACCATGCAACAGGCGCGCCTAACCGGCGCGCCTTTTTAGTGTCTGGCCCTTGTTGCGCCGCTTCGAACATGGTTTGAACCGCGCAAGACATGACGCCGGAGGCCCCAATGGACGACCAAGCCCTGAACCGTATCGCCGACGCGCTGGAACGGATGGCACCAGCCCCTTTGGACGCGCCCGATTTCGCGGCTGCCCCGGCATTTGTCTGGCATGTTGAACCGGATCGGCTGGAGCCCGTCACGCAGGTCAACCGCGTCGATCTGGATTTGCTGGTGGGCATCAACCGGTCCCGCGATACTCTGCTGGACAATACGCGCCGATTTGCTGCCGGCTTCAAAGCAAATAACGCGTTGCTTTGGGGCGCGCGGGGGATGGGGAAATCCAGCCTCGTCAAAGCCGTTCACGGCACGCTGCAGATGGATTTCCCAGATCTGAAGCTGGTTGAACTCCAGCGCGAGGATATGGGCTCAGTCGCCCGCCTTCTGAATCACCTGCGTGCCGCACCGCACCGGTTCATTCTGTTCTGCGATGACTTATCGTTTAGTCATGACGACCAGCACTATAAATCGCTCAAGGCAGTGCTGGACGGGGGTATCGAAGGGCGCCCGGAAAACGTCGTATTCTACGCCACCTCGAACCGCCGCCACCTGATGCCGCGCGATATGATCGAGAATGAACGCTCCAGCGCGATCAATCCGTCTGAGGCGGCCGAGGAAAAGGTTTCACTGTCTGATCGGTTCGGCCTGTGGTTGGGCTTCCACCCTTGTGATCAGGACGAATACCTAGCGATGATCGACCGCTATTGCGGGGCATATGGCGTGTCGGTTGACGCTGAAACCCTGCGTGCCGAAGCCATCGAATGGCAGGCAACGCGGGGCGCGCGGTCGGGCCGCGTGGCTTGGCAATTCTTCGTCGATCTGGCCGGGCGCAACGGCGTGCACATCGCCTAACCCGCCCGCTTCATCTTTTCCCAAATACTCATGCCGGAGGCATGGCCCAAAGGGCCATTCCTTACAGCAAAGATAAAATCCGAGCGGCTTCGTCTGCCGTGCTGGTCAACGCATCGCGATCCTCACCGGGATGGAATCGCGCACGTACGGCGGTTGGCATCGGGGCAGGTTCGACAATTGAAACCCTCGGGCCGGTGCGTTTGGTCTCTTGTGCCCAGCCACGTGCCAGCGCCATCTGCGCCGCCTTGGTTGCACCGTAGATGCCGTAAAACTTCTGACCGGCTTTCGGATCGTCAAAGAACACGGCATGGCCGGTTTCACCCAACAGGGGGGCAATATAGGGGATCAGAACTGACGTCGCCGTGGCGTTGGTATTTACGGCCTTGGTCCACTCTTTCGGGTCGATGAAATGCGTGGGTGTCAGGGCCGAGGTGTGAACGGCCGTGTGCAGCCACAAATCCACCTTGCCCCAGCGATCATGGATGCCCCGGCACAACGTCGCCATGGCGTTGGGGTCGGCGATATCCATCGGTGCCAGGGTTGCGGCACCGCCTTTGGCCCGAATGCGGTCATCCAGTTCTTCCAGCCCGCCGGTGGTACGGGCGACGGCGACAATGTGATATTCGGGCGCCAGTGCCTCGGCCAGGGCAGCGCCCAACCCACGAGAGGCCCCGGTGACGAGGGCAATTTTGGTCTGATCGGTCATGACAGGGGTTTGAACCCCCGCACGCAGGGCGTCAAGACAGATTAACTGCCGGGTATGACGATCCGCTTGGTCTGGCCGCTTTGTCGCAGCATTACGCCGTCGGCATCAATTGCAACGATGGTGCCCGAAGACACGCGGCTGCCCAGCTTGACCTCTTTCACACGTCCCGAAGACATACGCATAAGGGCCCGCATGTCCGATTTCGGGCCAAAGACCCCCAGAACAGACAAAGAGCTTTTTTTCAGCGCGCCTTTTTGCGTGGCCGCGCTTTTGACAGTGGCGTTTGACATGTATTCCGGCCTGACCACAGCGGCCCGACCCCTTGATTGAGTGGTTGGCAACCTGCGGGCTACCAAACCGGATCAGAAAGGAAAAGCCCGGTTGGCCGTGCACTTCCCAAGGGGATTCGGCATTGCGGCGAAGCCCTTGCGATTGCAATTTCTTCACCGATGGGTTGTGGCGGAAATCTACCGATGCGGCCTGCCAGGCAGGCAGAAAAAGGCCCGCATCACATCGGTGAAACGGGCCAAAAAGCAAGGTCGATTCGGATCAAATCCTATCCCGAGGCCAGCTTCGCGCTGTTCCACGAGCCGCCCGGAACTTGCATATCTGCGCGTTTCTTGCTGACCCGATTACTGTTTTCGAGACTGTCCAGATAGTCATCGCTGACGCTGCCGGTGATGTAATTGCCGTCGAAACAGGAACAGTCAAAGGCTTCGATCTCGGGGTTGCCTTCTTTGGCCGCCCAGATCAGGTCGTCGAGATCCTGATAGAACAGGGCATCTGCGCCGACTTCCTGACGGATTTCTTCGATATCTTTGCCATTGGCGATCAGTTCATGCTTGGTGGGCATGTCGATGCCATAGACGTTGGGGAATTTTACCGGCGGTGAGGCGCTGGCGATGTACACTTTTTTAGCCCCGGCTTCGCGGCACATCTGCACGATCTTCTTGATTGTATTGCCGCGCACAATGGAATCGTCGATCAGCAGAACGTTGTGATCGCGGAACTCCAACGGAACGGCGTTCAGCTTGCGGCGCACCGATTTCTGGCGCTCTTCTTGGCCGGGCATGATGAAGGTTCGCCCGACATAGCGGTTTTTGACCAGACCTTCGCGGTATGGAATGCCGGTGGCCTTAGCGACCTCAAGCGCCACGGGGCGGGCGCTGTCGGGCACGGGGATGATGCGGTCGATCTCAAGCCCTGCGGCTTGGATCTGGCGGGCCAGCGTCTGACCCATGCGCATCTGGGTTTTGTAAACCGAAACGCCATCTAGCAGCGAATCCGGGCGGGCCAGGTAGACATATTCAAAGATACACGGGGTCAGTTGGCCTTCGACCGCCTGGAAGGTGTGCATGTTTCCATCCAGATCAATCAGAATGGCCTCACCCGGGTTAAGGTCGCGCAGCTTTTCAAAGCCGTTGATGCCAAAGGCCACATCCTCTGAGGCAAAGGCGTAATCGTCGCCGTCGCCGTCCACATCGCGCTTGGCGACGGAAAGAGGACGGATGCCATAAGGATCGCGGAACGCCAGCATGCCGACACCGGCAACCAGACAGATTACCGAATAGGCGCCTTGGATTCGCTCCATCGTCATCTTCACACCGGCAAAGATGTTGCGGATCGGTTCGCCGTTGCCGTTGACCTTGATCGCATCGGCAACCTTGTCGGCCAGCACGTTCAGCAGGATTTCGGAATCCGACGTGGTGCGCAGGTGACGGCTGTATTTGGCGGTCACCTTCTCACGCTGTTCGGCGGTGTTGGTGATGTTGCCATTATGAACCAGATAGATGCCATAGGGCGCGTTCACAAAGAACGGCTGCGCCTCGGACGCGCTGAGCGATCCTGCGGTCGGGTACCGCACATGACCCATGCCGATCTTACCCAGAAGGGTCTCGGCGTCTTGTGCGTTGAACACGTCCTTGACCAGACCATTTGCCTTCTTTTCACGGAAGAAGCCGTCGTTATAGGTGACGATCCCCGAGGCATCCTGACCCCGGTGCTGAAGCATCAGCAGCCCGTCATAGATTTCCGCAAAGACATCATGTGTCCTGCTTGCGATCCCTAAAATCCCACACATGTACGGGCTCCAATTTCCATGACGTTTTGACTAGCGGTGATGATCTGAACGTCTGCATGGGTATGCCAGTGCGCCTTGTTTCCATCCCGGCTGATGATGCAAACGCGCCAATGTCACGAGGGCAAGCGCGAGAGAAAACAGGTACAGCAAGATCGGTGGCTCCGATTCCATGTCAGTTCGGCCTCCACATAATGCCTAATGCGCCCTGTGTCATCAAAGGATCACATTCACCAATCGTCGCAGGTGCGTTTTATGAAAGGTGACTGGAATAGGTGACATATAGGCATGCTTGTGCTGTCATGGTGCAAGTAGCGGTTTTTTTACCTGGTGTATGAGTTTCGATAGGACGTTAGCCATGTGGGAACACAAGCAAGGAAGAAAAAAGGAAGACCCGGTAAAACGCCGGTGCCATCGTTGCCGTGGCATGGGCCGGTCGCCTTGTCCGATTTGCAACGGCTCAGGCGAGGTGATCAAAAGCCGCGATATCCACGGCAAACCCATTATGGGCCGCTGCGAGGGGTGCTTTGGCCTGAAGAACACCCGATGCACGGTTTGCGGTGGAGAAGGTTTTTTAACTGAATACGTCTGAAAGGCAGCCAAGAAAAAAGCCCGGTCAATGCCGGGCTTTTTCTTATTCAGTTGCGGTCGGTGCCGTGGTTTCCGATGCCTCTGGCGCCTCGGTGCCGGCGCCACAGCTTGCCACCAGCTCTTCATATTGTTGGGTGACCCAACCCAGCCATTGCTCGGGGTTTTGTTCTTCGATGCGGTCGCTGAATTGTTCGAACACTTTGGCGGAACGGCTTTCGTCGACCATCGTATAAGATTGACCGGTCATAACAGTGTCATAGACAAAGAAGGCGATAGCCACCAACAGGATGCCGCGCGCGATGCCAAAGAATAAGCCAAGCGCCTGATCCAACCCGCCAATGGCCGAGCGTTGCACGATCGATGAAAACAGCGGAGTAAAGATGCTGACCACGATCAGAGCGATCGCAAACACGGCGGCAAAGCCGGTGATCACCGACAATTCGCAGCTGTCGCGCAGGAAATCTCCGACGACCGGGATCTCTTTCACCAGCGGAACGGCCTGGGGTGCAAAAATAAAGGCCAGTACGGCGGCTGCGACCCAGCCCGCGATGGCCAAAACCTCACGTAAAAATCCGCGTGAATAGGCCAGCAGGCCTGACACGACGATGATCAGGGCAACCACCCCGTCGATAATTGTAAAACCTTCCATGGCCCTCGCCTGTACTTTTTTTCAGCCCCTCAAGGCGTTACCTTAACCTGCTCCGAAGGTTTCGCCAACAAACCCCACCAAATCAGAGGGTCGGGTGAGTGTCAGACCTGCCACAGTACCGGTTTTGCCGCCCGCCGGAGCGATTGCCGATGTGAAACCAAGTTTTTGGGCTTCTTTCAACCTGTTTTCTGTCTGTGGGGCCGGTCTAAGTGCCCCGGATAACGAGATTTCTCCAAAAATCACCGTATCAGCGGGCAGAGCTGTGTCTTCTCGGGCACTCAGCAATGCGGCCGCCACGGCAAGGTCGGCGGCCGGTTCGCTGATTTTCATTCCTCCGGCGACGTTCAGGTAAACGTCCAACCCGGCAAAGGGGATGCCACAGCGCGCTTCAAGAACGGCAAGGATCATGGCCAGCCGCCCACTATCCCATCCGACCACGGTACGGCGGGGTTGGGAATGCGGGGACGGTGCCACAAGTGCTTGCAATTCCACCAAAACAGGGCGGGTACCCTCAATTCCGGCGAAAACGGCCGAACCGGGGCTAGGGGTGCCGCGTTCCGACAGGAACAAGGCCGAGGGGTTTGTGACCTGCGCCAACCCTTTGCCGGTCATTTCGAACACGCCGATTTCATCAGCGGGGCCAAAACGGTTTTTCACGGCGCGCAAGATGCGGAACTGATGGCCACGTTCACCTTCGAAATAGAGCACGGTGTCGACCATGTGCTCGACCACGCGGGGGCCTGCGATCTGGCCTTCCTTGGTGACATGGCCGACCATGATGATTGATACGCCGTGTCGTTTCGCAAACGTGGTCAATTCATGCGCTGCGGCCCGGACTTGTGACACTGAGCCGGGGGCGCTGTCCACATTATCGGCCCACATGGTCTGAATCGAGTCGATGATGGCCAGACCGGGCTTTTCAGCCTCAAGCGTCGTCAGGATGTTGCGTAGGTTGGTCTCAGCCGCCAGTTGAACCGGCGCGTCCTCGAGCCCCAGACGGCGGGCCCGCATTCGAACCTGCGCGCTGGCTTCTTCGCCGGAAACATAGATGGTTTTGACGCCCGCACGGGAAAAGCGCGCCGCGGCCTGCAGCAGAAGGGTGGATTTACCGATGCCGGGGTCGCCGCCCACCAGCAGGGCCGAGGCGGGAACAAGGCCACCGCCAAGCACGCGGTCCAGTTCTTCAACCCCGCAAAGCGTACGGGGCGGGGGTGTTTCTTCGGTCGACAGATCGGTAAGTGCGATGGACTGGCCGCGTTTGCCGCCCAAGGATTTCTTGGCGGGACCCGCCGAAAGGGGTACGTCCTGCGAAATGGTGTTCCACTCGCCGCATGCGTCACAACGCCCGGACCAGCGCGAATGCGACGCGCCGCAGGCCGTGCAGGAGAAAGTCGTTTTTGCCATGCGGCCTTGGTGCCCGAGGATCGGCGGTTCTTCAAGCCCTTGCAAGGCATTCATCTGCACCGGTGGGGTGCCGCGTCCTCAGGCCCGATGGGCCATTGTCCGCGGCAAAGGCGCCAAGCGCCTATTCCGCCGCGCGGGGCGGGGACATGGCGACCACGCTTGAGGCTTTGGTCGAGCTGTCCTTGGGAGGTGTTTGCAACTGAGCCGACAGTTCGGGTAACAGCTCAAACAGCTCATCCCGCAGGCGGGCCAGTTGTGACTTGGCGATGGTTTCTTCCATTTCGACATCGCGCGTCCATTGGCGCAATTCGTTCTGGATCACTTGGGCTTCTTCGAGACGCTTCTGGAACAGCTCAATCTCTTCCTGACGTTGTTGTAGGAAGGTTCGGGCGCGATTGATCCGCACGTCGCCATAGGTTTCGGCCAGTTCGTGGCTGATCTGGCTCATCTGTGCGGCCAGTTCCAGGATTTCGGGCTCGAGTGTCTGTAGGTCAGGGTGCTGGCGCAGAAAGGCCATACGTTCTTTGACCGCGTCAAACTCGGACGACATCATGAACAGGCCGCCACGGTCCGCTGCGTGGGCCATTTGATAGGCGTCTGATATGTCGTGCATGTTCAGGGCAAATTTGCGGTGATTGTTTTCCAATGCCATCATTCGGGCATTCGCTGGCAGATAGAATGCCAGCATGAGAATCAGAACGGTCAGGCCGATCTGGATAAACATCCCGGCGTCTTGCACTGGCCCACCGCCGAAACCGGCTTGCATGGATAACCAGGGCAATACACCCAAGGCAGATAATAATGTGGCTGAAACGGCGAACAGGGCTGCCGCGCAAATGAGGAAAAAAGTCAGTCTTAAAAAGGCATTCTGAAATTGCAATGTAATGTTATGGAGGGCAGTCATGTTCGACGAACTCCTTCTAGAACCGGTACACACCAGGCCCAAGCGGAGAGCATCCAAAACACACAGATTGATCCGCTACGGACCCGAAAACTACAAATTGTCACTGCTCGAAATACTAAGATGATACTCAGATGAGTGTTTTCAATCAATTACATCTGAGTATTTCGTGATCTGCGTGTCATTTCGGTAATGTGGCCCAACGCGAGCGAGGCCAGAATGCAAGCCGTGAACAGGTACAGACCCCATGCAGTTTCGATGGTCGCGTACGAGATGCCTTTGGCCAGAGTGATATAGAGCGCGATCAGAAAGATGTCGGCCATGGCCAGCTTGCCGAGGATGTTCAGAGCGGGTTGGACGCGGGCATCCAGCAGGTCCCACTGTATCAGGGCGGTGCCGATGGTTTTGATGTAAGGCGCGACGAGGGCGAAGATGGTGACGATCAGCGCCAGAAAGACGTCGGATTTCCATAGGGATTGCAGGCCAGTGATGACGCTGATTTCGCTGAGGCCGAAGATCGGGAGTAGCCCCGCACGCATAAGAGGGGCGAACCACGCGATTGGGTAAAGGATCAGGAGGGAGAGGGTGGCGAGGCGGAGTATCATGGTAAAATGCGGGGAAGTAAGAAAAGCAAACCTATTGCGATACTACCAAAATCAAACTCCCGCATACTTCCAGACCAACGTTTTTGGAAATTCCTTCGGACGTTGAAACCTAGGAGAATGAATAGTACCCCGACACCCATATCCAACAATGGGTCGTCGAGCTTATTCATTAGAAACGACATAACGAAAGCAACGACCGCCAAGACAACGAGCCCCAGACCAGTCTGAAACGGAGACGTTTCCATTGCCGCTTCGGAGTACTTTTCTTCAGCGCCCCAGCCAAACTTTTGCCTTCTGAACGCGGCGATGGCGTCTGTGTAGCTTTCACCGGAGTCAGAGGTTTGTTTGAAACCGGGAATAAGGCCGGACAATATAATGCCAAGACCAAACAAATAGGAAAAACCAATCTGTTTAATGAAAGTCGCCAGGTCGCCAAATGTCGTAACTTCGATCACCGCACTGCCTCAATCGGCCCCTCTGCACTCCCACTGATGAACTGCTCTACATAAGGATCACCCGACGCATCCATCTGACTCACTGGGCCGGTCCACTGGATGACGCCTCCGTGCAGCATGGCTACGTTGTCGGCAATCGCGCGGACGGAGCTCATGTCGTGGGTGATGGTCATCGCGGTGGCGCCCATCTCGGTCACGATCTCGCGGATCAGATCATTGATGACGCCGGACATGATCGGATCGAGGCCGGTGGTGGGCTCGTCAAAGAAAATGATCTCGGGCTCGGCGGCGATGGCGCGGGCGAGGCCCACGCGTTTTTGCATGCCGCCTGACAGTTCGGACGGGAAACGGTCGGCCACGTCGGATTTCAAACCCACGCGGCGTAGTTTCTCGATAGCGATTTCGCGGGCGTATTCCGGCGGGCGCTTCAACGGTCCGCGCAGCAGGCGGAACGAGACATTCTGCCAGACGGGCAGTGAGTCAAACAAAGCCGCGCCCTGAAAGAGCATCCCGAACCGGGCCAGAAACTTATCCCTATCGCCCTTAGTGGCGTCTTTGCCATCTACATAGATCATGCCGCTGTCAGGCTTGATCAGGCCAAGGATGCATTTCAGCGCCACTGACTTCCCGGTGCCCGAACCGCCGATGATGACCATCGAGGTACCCTTGGGGATCTCAAGGTCCATGCCCTGCAGAACCCGATTGTCCCCAAAGGCCTTTTGTACGTTCTCCATCCGGATCATAGCGAGAAGAACACCCCTGTCAGAATGAAGTTTGTGGCCAGAATCATGATAGCAGCGGATTCGACCGAGGATTTGGTGGCGCGGCCCACACCCTGCGCACCGCGGCCCGAGTTCATGCCGTAAAAGCAGCCCATGACCGCCGCGATCAGGCCGAAGGTTGCGCCCTTGGCCAGCGACGACATGATGTCATGGGCCTCAAGGAAATTGACTGTGTTCAGCAGGTAGGTCGCCGGATTGAAACCCAAATTTTGGGTCGCAACGACATAACCGCCTGCGATGCCAATGATATCTCCGATCCCGACCAGTAGCGGCACGGTAATCAGCGCGGCCAGAACGCGCGGGGCCGTCAGGTATTTCATCGGATGAGTGGACAGGGTGACCAGCGCGTCGATCTGCTCGGTCACTTTCATGGTGGCGATCTCGGCTGCGATGGACGAGGTCACGCGGGCGGCGATCATCAGGCCCACCAGCACGGGCCCCAGTTCGCGCACCATACCGATGGCAACGATCTGCGGCACCACGGCCTCGGCGTTGAAACGAGCGCCGCCAGCGTAGATCTGCAGCGCCAGCGCGCCACCAGTGAAAATGGCGGTCAGGCCGACGACAGGCAGGGACAGCCAGCCGATGTTCATCAGCGCGACGATAAATTCGCGCGGGTAGTAGGGCGGACGAAAAATGTGCGAGATCGCATCAATCGTAAACAGCGCGACTTTACCAAAGGTGGCAAACAGCGCCAGGACCGCACGGCCCAACCCACCCAGCAGAGAAAGAGGATTCATTCCACGTAACCCCGTGAATAACGCGCGCCAAGCGAAGTGAGGATTTCATACCCGATGGTGCCTGCGGCCTCGGCCAGGTCATCGACTGTCTGGTGACCGTTCAGGATGCGCAGGCGTTCTGGGTCTTCGGGCAGGTCAGTGACGTCAATGGTGACAAGGTCCATCGATATGCGACCGACCACTGGGCAGGGTTGGTCCCCGGCAAATGCGTCGATACCGCCGCCAATGGCCCGGTGCAGCCCGTCCGCATACCCTGCGGCCACGGTTGCGATTCGTGATGGGCGTCGGGCAACCCAGCTACCGCCATAACCGACGGTTTCACCAACTTCGACCGCGCGCACCTGAATGACGGGCAGATCGACGGTTACGACGGGCTTGGCGTCGGCAAATGGCATGCCGCCATAAAGACCAACGCCCGGACGGCAGAAATCAAAGTGGAATTCCGAGCCCATCAGCGTGCCCGCCGTTGCCGCCAGCGACCGTGGTGCGGTAACACCATCGGTCATATCGCGGAAGGTCTTTAGCTGTTGACGGTTCATCGGGTGGTCGGGCTCATCCGAGCAGGCCAAATGCGATATAACCACCTGTGGGTTCTGGCTTTCCATCTCAGACCTCAGCGCGGCCCAATCGGCGGGTTCAAGGCCCAGACGGTTCATTCCACTGTCCAGTTGAACTCCGAATGGGTGACTCGGCATGGCCTGTTGCAGGCGTTTGTACTGTTCCGGAGAGTTGATCAAAGGAATCAGGTTGTCAGCAAAGTGCAGCCCGTTGTCACCTTCCATGAACCCTGAGAAGACAAAAATCTGGGGTTCGGGGCCAACGGCTTTGCGCACGGCGGCGCCTTCTTCTGCGGCGGCGACAAAGAATTTGCGAACGCCTTCTTCGGCCAGGGTCGCAGACACCGGTCCGGCACCAAGGCCGTAGGCGTCAGCTTTGACCACGGCGCCAGTCTCGACATCCGTTTTTGCATTGAGCGCCCGCCAGTTGCTGGCGAGCGCCTGAAGATTGATCGTTAAACGTGCGGTACTCATGGTGCTGTTCATGACATTGGATTGCGGCAGGTCAAGGGGGTAGGTGGCAATTCTTGTGCTTATCGCGGTGTTCCTACGCAGCTTATGGCCGGTATCGCAAGATCATGGCTAAAAAAGGCTCGGACAAGGGCAGCCGAACTCTCGTCATTGTGTCCGACCTGTGATCAACTCGGCGAATGAAACGGGACCGTTGATCCACCTGAAAGGGGCCGTAATGCTGAACCTGACCGCCGACTACCGGGCCCGGGCTGCCGAACTGCCCGGCTTGTTTCTGGACGTCTTCACCGCCTCAGAGGGCGAAGGAGAGGGGCGTGCGGTTGCTGCCTTGGTGGATGACCTGCTGCTTTCAACACCCGATGGAGATCTTTTGGGCGTTTTGGCTTTGGACGACCGCAATCTGGCAGGTTGCATCCTTTTCTCGCGGCTCAACTATGATCAGGACCCGCGCCAGGTCTTTCTGATGTCACCGGTGGCCGTGCGCGCCGACAGGCAAAAGTTGGGCATTGGTCAAAAACTGATCGGCTTTGGATTGGAACAACTGCGCCATAACGGGGTTGATTTTGCAGTGACTTACGGTGATCCGGCATATTATTGCAAAACCGGGTTTCAACCGATCGCACAAACATTCGCACAACCGCCCAAGCCGCTGAGCATGCCACATGGTTGGCTTGGACAATCCTTGACTGGCGACGATGCGCCGCTTATGGGCCCGTCCCGCTGTGTCAGCGCATTCAATAAGCCTGAGATGTGGTAGGTCAGTAGCCTTCGATCTGGCCGTCCTGTTGCCAGGGTTTGACTAAGTTACCGAACCGGGTGAACTGAGCCTCGAACGACAGCTCGACCGTGCCGATGGGGCCGTGACGCTGTTTGCCGACGATAACTTCGGCTTTGGCGTGCAGGCGCTCCATGGCCTGTTTCCACTCTTCCATCTTTTCCAGCTCGTGATCGCCGGGTTTTTCGCGTTCCTTATAATATTCCTCGCGGAACACGAACATCACCACGTCGGCATCCTGTTCGATCGAGCCCGATTCCCGCAGGTCAGACAATTGCGGGCGCTTGTCGTCGCGGTTTTCGACCTGACGGCTCAGCTGTGACAGGGCGATGACCGGGATATTCAGTTCTTTGGCGATGGCCTTCATGCCCATCGAAATTTCGGCAATCTCGTTAACCCGATTTTCGGCCATGCCACGGCACAGCTGCAGATAGTCGATGACCAGCAGGTCCAGCCCATGCGTCCGCTTCAACCGCCGGGCGCGGGCGGCCAACTGAGAGATCGGCAGGGCCGGGGTGTCGTCGATGAACAAAGGGCAGGCTTCCAGATCCTTGGCCGCGTCGACAAAGCGGCGGAATTCGGATTCCGTCATGTCACCCTGACGAATTTTGTGGCTGGAAATCTCGGAGGCTTCGGCCAGAACCCGGCCCGCCAATTGCTCGGCACTCATCTCAAGCGAGAAGAAACCCACAACGCCACCGTCAATCGCGCCTTCGGTGCCATCCGGCTTGGTGCCGCGCTTGTACGCCTTGGCCACGTTGAACGCCACATTGGTCGCCAACGAGGTTTTCCCCATCGACGGACGACCCGCAAGAATAATCAAGTCGGACGGATGCAGCCCGCCCAACTGTTTGTCCAGGTCGGCCAGACCGGTAGAAATTCCCGCCATGCCACCACCACGTTGATACGCTTCGTTGGTGACGTTGACGGCTTCTGTGACCGCCTTGAGGAAAGATTGGAAACCCTGTTCGGTCTGGCCCTGCTCGGATAACTGATAAAGTTGCTGTTCAGCCTCGACGATCTGTTCTTTGGGCTCGCTGGATACATCCACCCGCGCCGCCTTGTCAGAGATATCCCGACCCAGCCGGATCAACTCGCGGCGAATAGCCAAGTCATAGATCATCTGGGCGTAGTCATGCACAGCAAACGCGCTGATCGAAGCCCCGGCCAGCTTCACCAGATAGGCGGGGCCGCCCAGTTCCTTCAGACCTTCATCTTCGGCCATAAAGGATTTCAGCGTGACGGGCGAGGCCAGCGCATTCTTGGCGATGCGATTGGCCGCAACCTCGTAGATGCGGGCGTGGACCGGATCATAAAAATGCTCGGACCCGATGATCGAGGCCACCCGGTCATAAAGATCGTTGTTGGTCAGGATCGCACCCAGAAGCTGTTGTTCGGCTTCAATGGAATGCGGCATTGTTTCGGCGTTCTGAATCTTCGCCGCTGCCTGCTCGATGCTGCTTATCTCGTTCATTTTGTCCCCGCTGCCCACGGTGTTATTACACGCGACACCGGCGTGTCGGCTATCTGGAAATACTTGTGGGTAACTATGGGTAACGCCTTGGGATAAGTTTTGAAGACGCCATAGTTCCAGAATGGATTTGGTCTATTATGTAGGATATCACGCAGATGTCACTATATATTGTTTCCCCAAAGCCGATTCTCAGACGTTTATCCCCAAGTAATCCACAGCAAGTTTACGTGGATTTATTCGCATCCTGCCACTTGCGCGGGTCGTTCAGGAAGGCCTCGACACCATCAAGTGTTTCTTGGTCAAAGGCTTTCTGCGCTTTGGCCTCTGCCAAAACATCCCACCATGTGCAAAGGTGATGCAGCTTCACGCCATGATCGCCCAGCGTTTTCTCGGTTTCAGGGAAAATGCCATAGTAGAAGATCACGGCTGTGTGTCCGCAGGTTGCGCCGGTTTCACGGATCGCATCCACAAAGGACAGCTTTGAGCCGCCATCGGTCGTCAGGTCCTCGACCAGCAATACACGCTCACCTTCGCTCATGGCGCCTTCGATACGGGCGTTGCGGCCATAGCCTTTGGGCTTTTTGCGCACATAGGTCATCGGCAGAGCCATACGCTCGGCGACCATGGCGGCAAACGGGATGCCGGCTGTCTCACCACCTGCGATGTTATCAAACGCCTCAAAACCCGCATCACGCATTACCGTGACCGTCAGGAAATCCATCAAGGACGAGCGGATGCGCGGGTACGAGATCAGCTTGCGACAATCGATATAGGTCGGGCTGGGCAGACCCGAGGCCAATGTGAACGGTTCGCGCGAGTTAAAGTGGACGGCCTTGATCTCCAGCAGCATCCGCGCGGTCAGGCGGGCGATTTCGGTGCTATCGGGGAAAGAGCTGGGGATCATGGTGCAACCTCGGGACAAAATGACATTGCGGGCTGATAGCCTGTCCATTGGGCCAGAGTCGAGAGGGCTGAGCCGCAAAAGAAAAGCGGACCCGCAAGAGGTCCGCTTTGCGCCCTTGCGGGCCGCGCAGGCTAAGGTGGGCTTAGCTGCTCATATCATAGGCCCGTTCACCGTGTACCGACAGATCGAGCCCGTTTGTCTCGGTTTCTGCGTCTACGCGAAGCGGGGTGATAAGTGCAACCAGTTTGATCAACACAAAAGTGACAACTGCCGTAAAGGCACCCACAATCACCAGCCCGCCAATCTGGGCAGTCCAAGCGCCCAAACCGAATACGGCGATCATCAGCGTGCCAAAGATGCCGCCCACGCCGTGAACGGCAAAGACGTCCAGCGTGTCGTCGATCTTGGCGATGTTGCGGATGACGTTGACCGCCTCCTGACATAGGACACCTGCGACTGCACCGATGATTAGCGCCTGCACCGGATCGACATAGCCCGAGGCCGGGGTGATCGAGGCCAGACCGGCGATTGTGCCGGTGACCAGCCCCACCATCGAGGCTTTGCCGTATTTGATGCGTTCGTACAGCGCCCATGTCAGTGACGCGGTCGCCGCCGAGATATGCGTGACAGTCATCGCCATCGCCGCACCACCATCAGCGACCAGTTGCGAGCCGCCATTGAAACCGAACCAGCCGACCCACAACATCGCGGCACCAATCATGACAAAGCCGGGGTTGTGCGGCGGCGTCGTGCGATTGCGGCGTGGTCCAAGTGCAATGGCGATGATCAGTGCAGCCAGACCGGCGGTTTCATGGACAACGATGCCACCCGCAAAGTCGCGGACACCCACCTCACCAAGAATGCCACCATCGGTCAGCATGCCGCCGCCCCAAATCCAATGCACCACGGGCGCGTAGCACAGCAACATCCACAGGGCTGAGAATGTCAGGACAAACCCAAACCCCACACGTTCGACATAGGCCCCAACGATCAGGGCTGGGGTGATGATGGCAAAGGTCATCTGGAAGGCAAAAAACAGGACTTCTGGCAGGGTGCCCGACAGGCTGTCGGCGTCGACACCGTTCAAAAACGCTTTGCCCAGCCCGCCCCAAAGGCCCGACCCACCGTCGCCAAATGCGATGGAATAGCCTGCGACCAGCCACAGGATGCTCATCAAACAGGCGATGCTGAAACAGTGCATGAAGACGCTCAGCACGTTGCGGGCGCGCACTAGGCCGCCGTAGAACAGGGCCAGGCCCGGCAATGTCATGAACAGGACTAGGGCGGTTGCCACTATGATCCAGGCGGTATCGGCTCCATTCATCAGCCGGTCTCCTTTTTTGCGTCTTTTACGTGCGTGGAAGGGGTTGAAGCCGACAGCAGTCGCGGAAAAAAGAGGCAGACGCGGTTTTAGCGCCTGATTAACGGGCTTTTGGCCAAGCGGTGATAAAACAGGCACCTGATGGTGCTGGATGCCCAAAAATTAAACAACTTGGGAAAGGTGCGTTGGCGCAGATCTACTGGTGTCATTAGGGAAACCGACGTGTAAGCGGGTGTCAGGCCCGCCAACGTATGACCCATTAGAAAGCGACCTGCGCTAAGGGATTGCTTGTCTTGGTTGAAAGCGGCTTCTAAAGTCGGTTGCGACGACAGGAGGGGCCGGAATGACGGTGGAGTTGGCAGGACCACGCATCCAGAATTTGGATAAAGTCCTGGAGGGCATCAGTGACATTCACGGCACAGGCTTGTTTGCGCGGTCCGATATCCAAACCGGCGCGGTTTTGGGGTATTTGGACGGCCAAATCGTCGATTATGATCGTCATCCCACGGTTCGCGATCTGGAGTGGAACGGGGTTGGCGGAAGCAAGGTACTCTGCCGCCCATTTGCCACCCAATACGCTTTGATTAACCATTCGTTTACCCCCAATCTTTCAATACTCAGAACCGATTGGGCCATTGTGGCCTGCAAGGATATTCGTGAAGGAGAAGAATTGACGCTTGATTACCTCGAGCATGGCGTTCCCGAAACCTATCTAAATTCTCCACACGGAAATTACCTGCGTAACAATTGAAAATATGTTCACTCATCATCTTATTCATCCAGTGCATCTGGAAACCGAGACCCGTATCCGGCTGTCCTCTGTCATTCGAGAAATTGTCCTTTTAAGACCAGTGCTTTGCGGTAAAGCGGCCGAGGAGATCTTGGAGAACAGGCTTAACGCAAACCATACTGATGAATTACACGCATTCTCTGGCAACGCCTTCACAAAAAGTCTGACTGAACTGCGTCGCAATGCCTGCCTTGAGTGGGATCTGTCGGATCTGGTGACATCCCCGGAACCCCATTGCGACGCGTGGTATTTCAAACTTCTGCTGATGGTTTCTGGTGATATGTGTCTGGTCTATGGCGCGAGTTTCTCGGATCTTGCGCACTTGCCCGAAAACCCGCGGCCTTACTACCGCGACCACACGCTTCCCGAAGTTACAGAACTGGTCGACGCACTGGTTTCCGTTTTGCAGCTTCGCGTTGGATCGCGGCTTGAGGCTGATCTGGACACATCCATTCAAGTCGTCCTTGGTGGGGTGGACACGGCACCATTCCATGAACGCCTTTCGAAGTTGTTCGAAGAGGAAGGGCTGGTATTGGAAGAATGCGAGATGTCGGCGGCAGAAAATGGGGATTGGACCATCTACGGAGGCTGGAGTTATTCCGCCATCGTTCGCAAAGACCTGGCCGAGGAATTCTATTTCGTTGCGCTGATGTTCAGGTTGCAGCTGGACTGGATCAAAGCGCGCCGTATTCGCAACAAGATCGTCAATACTGCGGATGAGCGCGCCGAATCCTATCACGGAAGCAAAATTGGCGAACTCAATACCGCCCTAAATGAGTTAATCTTTTTCCTACAGGTGGCCCGTCAAAGGCGGGCTGATTACCGGGCGAACCTGAAGCCCTGGCTTGCCCGGTGTTACGATTCGACCAACACGCGCTGGCAAATCGAAGATAACTTTGACAGCCTTTACAAAGCGGCCTGTGATTTTCGGAATTATGTCGGTTTTATCAGCGACGAAAAATCCAAGCTGCAACTCGAGATACAGTCAAAACTGCTGTATTTCATCGCCGGTCTGGACACATTGGCGATATCTTCTTTTGCCATGACGTTGCTGTCTTTTCGGCGCGGTGACAGCCCTGTGTTGCCCGGCTGGATTCACCAATATGGCCCAAAGCTGCTGTTGTTTCTTGTGGCGTCGAATGTCGTTCTTTTGCTGGTGATTTTCGTGCTGGGCTTCATTCGAAAAAGATAAGCAGTTTTGGCGCCACATTAAGAAAACGCGACAAGCCCTTGTGCTAGCAGTGCCAAAGCATGATCTCTCGCGGCCACGCGCACGTTGTCCCGACCCAATGCACCAAATTCGACGGTCTCGGTCAGCGTAGAATGGCCTTTCGCGGCCAATCCAAAACAAACACGGCCTTCGGGTTTGAATTCAGAACCGCCGGGGCCCGCGATACCGGTTACGGAAACCGCCAATTGCGCGTCGGAGTGCGCCAGGGCACCGTCCGCCATTTCACCCGCAACCTGTTCCGAAACCGCCCCATGTGCGACCAGTGTTTCGCCCTGAACCCCCAGCATTTGCTGTTTCGCGGTGTTCGTGTAGGTGACAAACCCACGCTCGATTACGGCTGAACTGCCGGGGATATCGGTCAGCGCCGCCGCCACCATACCGCCGGTACAACTTTCGGCGGTGGCGATCATCACGCCCTTTGACTTGGCGCGGTCGAGGATTTCGGCAACGGTCACAAGCCCAGAACTCCGTGCGAGATACCGGCGAGGATCAGAACTCCGACCCCGGCGAGGATACCGGCAATGACATCGTCCAGCATGACACCCATTGCGTCGTCGCGCCGGTCGGCCCAGCCAACAGGGCCCGGTTTGGTGATGTCGAACAAGCGGAACAGCACGAAGCCGGCAATCCAGCCCGGCCAAAGTGCCGTGATTTCAATCCCGTGCGCCCAGGAGGGATAGGAAATTGCCCAAAGCGCGATGAACTGCCCGGCGACCTCGTCGATGACAATCTCGGACGGATCGTGATTGTCCTGGCCTGCCGTCATTACGCGCGTTGCCCAGAGACCGCCAAAGAACGCGGCCAGTGTGGCGATCACCAACAGCGGAAAGCCACCCAGTGTATGCAGAACCCACGCCAGCGGCAGGGCGGCCAGTGACCCCCATGTGCCGGGCGCAGGTCGCAGATAGCCCACGCCGCAGACAGTTCCGATCAGTTGCGCGGCGGTCATGATTTCACCAGACAAACTGTGGCGAGTGAGGCAATCCCCTCGCTTCGGCCAGTGAACCCCAGCCGTTCCGACGTCGTTGCTTTGACCGAGACCTGATCCGCGCTTAGGTCCATGATCCGTGCCATCTCGTTGCGCATGGCAGGCGCATGGGGGCCGATTTTGGGGTATTCGCAAACCAGTGTGCAGTCGACGTTCGAGATTTTGTAGCCCATCTGCCCGGCCAGTTCGACCGCATGGCGTAAGAAAATCTCGCTGGCAGCACCCTTCCATTGCGGGTCTGAGGGGGGGAAGTGCTGGCCAATGTCGCCCTGCGCCAACGCGCCATAGATGGCGTCAGTGACGGCGTGCATGCCCACATCCGCGTCTGAATGACCTTGCAGGCCGCGATCATGCGGCACCTTCACACCACACAGGATCACGTGATCCCCATCGCCAAACCGATGCACGTCATACCCGTTGCCCAGCCTTACATCCATATCCGTTCCCAATATGCGTTCCGCCCGGGCAAAATCCTCGGGCCGTGTGATTTTGATGTTATCCGCATTGCCCGGCACGATGGCCACGTCCAGCCCGGCGGCACGGGCGACCTCGACATCGTCGGCAGCGCCTCCAGGGTGGGCCGCGTGGGCCGAGGCGATGGCGTCATAGTGAAAACCCTGCGGCGTTTGCGCAGCGAACAGCCCGGTCCGGTCCTGAGTTCCCGTCACGATAGAACCGTCCCCGGTCCAGAGCGCATCAGTGACCGCCAACCCCGGCGCGGCAGCAGGGTGGGTTTCCAGTGCTTCCAGAACCTGTTGAATGGTCTGAAAGTCAACACAAGGCCGCGCTACGTCATGGATAAGAACGCGATGCACCCCATAGGGCAACAGCACATCAAGTCCGTTGCGCACCGATCCGGCCCGGTCACTACCGCCCTTGGCAAGGATCAGATCAGAGTTTTCGAACTCGGCCCATGCGTCCCTGTCATCTTCGGACAAGACAAGCACTATCTGGTCGACTTGCCCTTGAAATTGATCAATCGTCCAATCCGCAACGCGGCGCCCTGCCAATGGGCGCCACTGCTTTGGTGTTCCTCCTCCGGCGCGCAAGCCGCGTCCTGCGGCGACGATGATGGCGGCGGTGGTCATGGGGGCGTTCTCTCCGGTGGTTTGAGGCAATCTTTAGGGTGCGGTGAATGCAGAGGCAATCACCCACGTAAAGTTGCCTAAAAAATAGGCATATGATGATTTAGCGGGCTTGAAGGTCGCCGTTTTGTTGTTCATATGCGCTCAATTCGATATCAAAGCCGCAACTGCCCAAGGATTAAGCACGTTGACTCTGCTCCTCGCTGACAAAGCCCTGAACCCGCCGGTCTTGCTGGCACCGATGGCCGGAATCACCGACCGTCCGTTTCGCGATCTAGTGATGCGTTTTGGCGCGGGCATGGTCGTGAGCGAAATGGTCGCCAGCCAGGAGATGGTTCAGGCCAAGCCTGGCGTGCGGGAGCGGGCCGAACTTTCGGCAGATGTTGAGAACACCGCCGTTCAACTGGCGGGGCGTGAAGCGCATTGGATGGCCGAAGCCGCCAGGCAGGTGGCCGATCGCGGGGCGCGGGTGATCGACATCAACATGGGCTGCCCGGCCAAGAAGGTGACGAACGGTTATTCTGGGTCAGCCTTGTTAAAGACGCCGGATCACGCACTGACATTGATCGAGGCGGTTGTCGAAGCCGTTAATGTTCCGGTGACTCTGAAAACCCGACTGGGCTGGGACGACAACCTGCTGAATGCGCCCGACGTGGCGAGACGAGCCCAGGATGCGGGTATTTGTATGGTCACGATCCATGGCCGTACCCGTTGTCAGTTCTACAAGGGCAGTGCCGATTGGCGGGCGATCCGCGCGGTGAAGCAGGCGGTGTCGATCCCGGTTATCGCGAACGGGGATATCGTGGATACGGACGCCGCGCGTGTTGCGCTGGATCAATCCGGCGCGGATGGAGTGATGGTCGGACGTGGGGCGCAGGGCAAGCCGTGGTTGCTGGCGCAGATTTGTCATGATCTCTATGGCGCAGCCGCGCCGGAAGTTCCGGCGGGTGACGACCTGATCGAAATGGTACGTGCGCATTATCAGGCGATGCTTGGGTTCTACGGGTCCGATCTGGGCCTGCGCGTCGCGCGCAAGCATCTGGGCTGGTACATGGATGAGGCCGGCACGCCCGCCACCCTGCGCCGTTCCGTTCTGACTGCGCGCGATACCGACGAGGTGTTACGCCTGCTGGGTGATGCGCTGAACACAGATGCAGAGGCGGCGGCATGACCTCGGATCAGGATATTTGGACCTCGCTGCCGGTTCCCGCTTTCATCATCAACGCCGAAGACCGGATTGCCGATGTGAATTCGGCTGGCGAAGGGTTTCTGAACGCATCGCGCAAAGCTGTTGTCGGGCATCCGGTCTGGGATCAGATTGCCGTGGATGCCCCGCTGGAAGAAGCGTTTGAGCGCGCGCGTGAACATGGCACGCCCCTGTTCGTGAACGATGTGGATGCAGGGTCGGGCAACCGGGCCCCGCTGCAATGCGCATTGCAGATTGCGCCTTTGGTCGGGCATCCCGGATCGATGATCATGATCATCTCACCGCGTGAACTGGCCGGGCGAATGACCTTGGGCAATACGGTGAAATCGGCAGCGCAGTCCGCCATCGGCATGGCCGAGATGCTGGCGCATGAGATCAAGAATCCACTGGCCGGGATCACCGGCGCGGCGCAATTGCTCAGCATGAATATCCCGCCGCAAGACCTAGAACTAACAGATCTTATTGTCGCTGAAAGTCGCCGCATCGTTAAGTTGCTGGAACAGGTCGAGCAATTCGGAAACCTGCAACAACCTGATTTCAAACCGGTCAATGTTCATGACGTCCTCGACCGCGCGCGCCGGTCGGCGCTGCTGGGGTTTGGCGCGCATATGAAAATTATCGAGGATTACGACCCTTCGTTGCCGCTGGCCTACGGAGACCCGGATCAGTTCCTGCAGGTGGTGTTGAACCTGCTCAAGAACGCCTCGGAGGCCGCTGACCCCAAGGGCGGAACGATCCGCTTGCGCACCTATTTCGAACACTCCTTCCGGCTGCGACGCAATGACGGGTCGGGACATTCTCTGCCGCTGCAGATCGAAATCATCGACGATGGCCCGGGTCTGCCCGAGAAGATACGTGGGGATATTTTTGATCCCTTCGTTTCAGGCAAGGAAAACGGCACCGGCCTTGGGCTGGCGCTGGTCAGCAAGATCATCTCGGACCATGACGGCTGGATTTCAGCCGACTCGGTGCCGGGCCGCACGGTGTTCCGCATCTCGCTGAGGCGGGCACCAAAAGACGCAATGTAAAACAAGGAGAGCACCCGATGGATGGTACAGTACTGGTTGCAGATGACGACCGCACGATCCGCACTGTTCTGACGCAGGCCCTGACGCGGGCGGGGTGCAAAGTACACGCGACCTCGTCGCTGACCACGTTGATGCGCTGGGTTGGCGAAGGCAAAGGCGACGTCGTGATCTCAGACGTGGTAATGCCGGACGGTAACGGGCTGGAGATGCTACCGAAAATCTCGCAAGATCGACCCGGTTTGCCGGTCATCGTGATTTCGGCCCAGAACACGATCATGACGGCGATTCAGGCGGCTGAGGCGGATGCCTATGACTACTTGCCCAAGCCCTTCGATCTGCCCGATCTGATGAAGCGGACCGCTCGGGCGCTTGAGCAGAAGCAACATGTGCAGACCGAAGCGATCGAAGTTTCCGAAGATCGCCCGGAAGAACTGCCCCTTGTTGGGCGTACGCCGGTGATGCAGGCGCTGTACCGGTTGGTCGCCCGGGTGATGAATACCGATTTGTCGGTGATGATATCTGGGGATAGTGGCACAGGTAAATCATTGATTGCACGCGCTATTCATGACTTCTCGGATCGGCGCACATTGCCGTTTGTAACCGCCACTGCGGCGGACCTGCGCGATCTGGAAGGGCCCGCACGCATCATGGCGCGCGTACGTGGCGGCACACTGTTGATCGATGAGATTGCTGATATCGAAGACGAATTGCAGGCACGCATCGTGCGTATGATGGATACGCCCGGTGATCACGTTCCGCGCTTCATGGCCACCAGCCAGTCGGACCTGACCGAAGCGATGGAGAATGGGCGGGTGCGCCAAGATCTGTATTATCGCCTGTGCGGCGCAACGGTGCATGTGCCCGCCTTACGCGAGCGGGTGGACGACATCATCTTGTTGGCCGATCACTTTCTGGCGCGCGAAGAGCGTGAGCATGGCGCCAAACGCTGGCTCAGCCCTGATGCTGTAGAGCTGTTTCGACGTTATTCGTGGCCGGGCAATGTGCGGCAGCTGGAAAACGCCGTGCGCCGTCTGAGCCTGACCAGCCGCACCGACGAGATTACCAAATCTGAGGTCGAAATGGTTCTGGGCAGCCAGCCCGAGGCCGAACCGATTCTGGGCGATGGTGAACGTGAGAAATTATCGGCCTCAGTTGCCCGTCATTTGCGCCGATATTTCGACCTTCACGGAAATCTCTTACCGCCACCGGGCCTGTATCAGCGGATTTTGCGCGAGGTCGAGGCGCCACTGATAGAACAGGCTTTGGACGCAACTGGCGGAAATCAGGCGAAATGTGCGGATCTGCTGGGGATTAACCGGAATACGTTGCGGAAAAAGATTACAGATCTCGATATTCAGGTGACACGTCGACGCAAACTGATGTAATATCGCCACACAAATCGTGGCATCTGGGTTCTCACCCGGCAAGGACCACGACATATGGCGGTACGTCGCGCAAGCGACACATCAGGATGAGGGCAGACGGTGGCAACCCGGGCACAGAGCGGGCCGATTCCAGCGATAAATCGGTGGCGGAAATCCCGAAAACTGCGCAATTTCGGCACATTGGGGCTGGTTCTTCTGGGCCCTGCGCTGGCGTTGTCGACCTATCTTGTCATCGGTCCTTTTGATCTGGGGGCAACGGCCCCAACGCTGCGCCTGATCCTTCTGGCAGATTTGGTTTATGTGCTGGTCGTGGCCGCCCTTGTTTTGGGGCAGGTCTTCAACCTGATCGCGGCGCGCCGGGCGAAATCCGCGGGCTCCCGTCTACACCTTCGATTGATCGGCGCATTCACGCTGTTGGCTCTGGTGCCGACTGTCACCGTTGCGATCTTTGCGGGGTTGACGGTGAATATCGGTCTGGAAGGGTGGTTTTCGGATCGCGTACGTCAGGTGGTGGGCTCGTCCCTGACCGCGGCCGAGGCGTACGAGTTGGAACACCGGCAGGGTCTGACGCAGGATGCAACCATTCTTGCGCGGTACCTGGATAATGCGCGTAACCGTGACTTTTACATTTCGGACGCGGAGCTGCGCGAAGTTCTTGCGCAAGGACAAGCACAGATTCAACGTGGTCTGCGCGAGGCGTATGTCATTGATGGTATTGGCGAAATCAAGTCGCGCGGGGATCGTTCTTATCTATTCGATTTCGAAGCCCCCACACCTGAACAAATGATTCAGGCCACGGATGACGGCGTCCTGATCATCGCCGATTGGCAAAATAATGAATTCCGCGCGCTTGTTCCATTGCAGGCTTATCTGGACCGGTATCTGTATGTCAGCCGCGAGGTGGATGGACAGCTGTTGACGCTGCTGGACGATACCAAGGAAACGGCGCAATTCTACCAACAGTTGGAAAGCGAACGGGGCAGGGTGCTGTTCGAATTCGGACTGCTGTATCTGGGCTTTGCAGTGATCCTTATTCTGGCGGCTATGTCGCTGGGCATGTGGTTCGCCGAACGCCTCTCGCGCCCGGTGGGTCGATTGACCACGGCTGCTCAGCGCGTTGGTGCGGGTGATCTGAGTGTGCAGGTGATTGAAGAGGCCAACGATGACGAAATTGCAATGTTAGGCCGTTATTTCAATCAGATGACGCGACAACTTAAAGGACAGCGCGATACGTTACTTGAGAACACCCGCCAGATTGAACGCCGTCGGCGTTTGTTCGATTCTGTGCTTAGCTCGGTGACCTCGGGCGTGGTTGGTGTTGACCCAGATGGCTGCGTGACATTCGTGAACCGTTCGGCCGAGCGGTTGCTAGACTGGACGCGCGTGGATGAGCAGCTTGCCATCGGAATTGCGGTGCCGGAGTTCCTACCGCTGTTCGAAAGCCTAAAGGAAAGTGGGCAAGAGGCCGTGCAGGGTGAGATCAAGGTCACCCGCAAAGGTCAACTTGAAAACCTGCTGGTCCGCATGGCGACCCGCCGTGGCGAAGATGGCGGGCTTGAGGGTTATGTGGTTGCTTTCGATGATGTGACCGATCTGGTCAGTGCGCAGCGGATGGCCGCTTGGGGCGACGTCGCGCGGCGGATCGCGCACGAGATCAAGAACCCGCTGACGCCAATCCAGCTGAGCGCGGAACGGATTAAACGCAAATTCGCACGCAAGTTGGATGAAGAGGATTGCGATAGCCTTGAATCTATGACCGACGTTATCGTGCGGCAGACAAATGATCTACGGCGGATCGTGGACGAGTTTTCGAAATTCGCACGGATGCCGGAACCAGACAGGCGCGAAGAAGACGTCGTCGGACTGGTGCGCGAGGCGGTGCTGTTGCAGCAGGCCGGGCAGCCGGACGTGCAGATCGATGCAACGCTGCCGGATCAACCGATATTGACGGATGTGGACGCCACGATGCTGAATCAGGCTCTGACTAATCTGATCAAGAATGCCGGTGAGGCCATTGAAACACTAAAACAAAAAGGCCCACCAGATAACCTGAAGCCACAGATAAAGGTGGACGTGATCAGCGATGACGCGGGTACGGTGATTACCATCGCTGACAACGGCATCGGACTGCCCGAAGATCGGGCGCGACTGTTCGAGCCGTATGTGACCACAAGGGACGAAGGCACAGGTTTGGGCCTGCCCATCGTCAAAAAGATTATCGAAGAACATGGCGGGGCGCTCACTCTGGAAGATGCACCCGTCTTTGACGGACAGGACCATTTTGGTGCGATGGCCGTGATCCGTTTACCAGGGGGAAATCTCTCTCCGACCGCAGCGCCACAGAAGCAGGCAATTCATACAAACAAACTGAAAGCAGGCCAAAGATGAGCGACATTCTGATCGTAGATGACGAACGCGATATTCGCGAGCTGGTGTCCGACATTCTGGAGGATGAAGGCTATTCAACCCGGCTGGCTGGCAACTCAGACGAGTGCATGGCCGAAATCAATTCTGAACCGCCGGGGCTGTTGATACTGGATATCTGGCTGAAAGACAGCCGCATGGACGGGATCGACATTCTGAAGGCGGTGAAACGCGACAACCCCGACGTGCCGGTGGTGATTATTTCCGGCCATGGAAACATTGAAATTGCCGTGGCGGCGATCAAGCAAGGGGCGTATGACTTTATCGAAAAGCCCTTTAATATCGACCAGTTGATGGTGGTGATCCGACGCGCCATGGAAACCTCGCGCCTGCGTCGCGAGAATGCCTCGTTGAAGCGCAAAGAGGTCACCAATTCGGATATGATCGGCAAGTCCGCGTCTTTCCGCGCGATGCAAAGCCAGTTGGACAAGGTGACCAAGTCGAACGGTCGTGTGATGCTGAGCGGCCCTGCCGGATCGGGCAAGGAAATCGCTGCGCGATATATCCACGCGCATTCCAACCGCGCCAATGCGCCCTTTGTGACCGTGAACTGCGCCGGGGTTGAACCTGAGCGTGTGGAAGAAGTTCTGTTTGGCCGTGAATCCTCGGAACGTGGGATCGAGCCCGGCCTGCTGGAAGAAGCGCATGGCGGTGTGGTCTATTTCGACGAGGTGGCCGATATGCCGATGGGCACGCAGTCCAAGATATTGCGTGTGCTAGTCGATCAGCAATTCCAACGTGTTGGTGGGTCGGACAAGGTGCGGGTTGATCTGCGGGTAATTTCATCAACCAACCGCGATCTTGAAACGGAAATCGCCGCCGATCGGTTCCGCGAAGAATTGTATCACCGCCTGAACGTGGTGCCGATTGCAGTGCCGTCGCTGGAAGAACGGCGCGAGGATATCCCGGTTCTGGCGCAGCATTTCATTGAGATGTGTAATGAAACGCAGGGGCTCGCGATGCGTGAGATCTCGGAAGAGGCGGTGGCGCTGTTACAGACCATGACTTGGCCAGGCAATGTGCGGCAGCTCAAGAACCTGATTGAACGCGTGCTGATCCTGGGGGACGATTCTGGCCCGATCGAGGCCAAGGAATTGCCCGCCGAAGAAGAAAAGACCGACGACTCGGGTCGTGTGGTGCTATCGGGTGCGCTGGCGACCTTGCCCCTGCGCGAAGCCCGCGAGGCGTTCGAGCGGGAATACCTGCTGACCCAGATCAACCGCTTTGGCGGCAATATCAGCCGTACCGCCAGCTTTGTCGGGATGGAGCGCAGCGCGCTGCACCGCAAACTAAAATCGCTGGGGGTTGTGACCTCGAACAAATCGGGCGCGCGAGTGGCACAACTGGACGAACCGGAGCCGGCGGAATAATCCGCCGGGCCGTTACCCCGCCTGACCGGGATCGATGATCTGGAACGACCCGTTGTCGAATTTCACATAGCACGATTGGGTGCCTATCGGTGGCAATGTCGTGGTGGCCACGGCGGGCACCCGTGATTTCACGTTCTGCTTGCAAGGCGGCAGGCTGATCGGGCGAAACCCTTTTTTGGCCATGCACTGGGCCTCGACCTGATTGCGCAATCCTTGATTTGCATCGACGCTGTAAACCTGACCGGGCTGCCACCAGCCGGGCGAGCGGTAACAGCGCCCCCGCCCATCACAATAGGTGCGCCCGGGCCAATACGTGGGCGGGCTTTGACGTATCTGAGTGGCCACCGGAACCTCTTCCAGCGCCTTAACCTGGCATTGAGTGGTCTCAGCTTGAAGGCGCGTAACGCTCTCACCTTCACGATAATACAGTGAAAGGGGGCCTTCGCATGCGGACAAGACCATCAATGGAATAATCAAACGAAGTACTGATTTCATAGGCTTATCTTGCCTTAGCTTTGCCGGTATGACAATTCAATTGACCGCTTTGGGGGCATCTGTCATTCAAAGATTTCAGGCAGAAGGGCCAAAAACATGAAGGTCATCATTTGCGGTGCGGGTCAGGTCGGCTGGCAGATTGCACGGCACCTTTCGGGCGAGCTGAACGATGTGACGGTGGTGGACAACAACCCTGACCTGGTGCGTCGCGCGACCGAAACGCTGGATGTGCAGGGGATTGCAGGGTTTGCCAGTTATCCGGACGTGCTGGAGAGGGCAGGCGCCCGAGACGCCGACATGATCATTGCCGCGACCCATTCGGATGAGGTGAATATGGTCACCTGTCAGATGGCGCACTCTATTTTCTCGATCCAGCGCAAGATCGCGCGCTTGCGTTCGAAATCCTATCTCGAGGCGATCCACTCGGACTTGTTTCGTCGCGATCACCTGCCCATCGACGTGGTGATCAGCCCTGAGCGCGAGGTGGCCGCCGCCGCCATGCGCCGTCTGTCCGCACCTTCGGCCTTTGACACGGAAATGTTCATGGATGGTAAAGCCCAGTTGCTGGGCATCCGCATCGAAGAGGACTGTCCCATCGTCAATACGCCGCTACGGCAACTGACAGATCTGTTTTCAACACTCAGCTCTATTGTCGTGGGGGTTCGGCGCGACGGCAGCCTGTTTGCCCCGGAATCCGAGGACCAGTTGTTCGTTGGCGATGAATGTTATGTCTTCAGCAATGTTCAGGACGTTGACCGCACGATGGAGGTCTTTGGCAAGACCCAAAAGAAACAGGACCGCGTCGTGATCGTCGGTGGCGGTAACGTCGGGCTTGAGGTCGCGCGCACGCTGGAAGAGCGTGAAAGCCGAGTGCGCGCCAAAATCATCGAACGGGATCGCAGCTGCGCCGAACATGCTGCTGAAGCATTGGAACGAACGATTGTTCTGAATGGCGACGGGCTGGATGCCGCACTGTTGCGCGAGGCGGGCATCGAACGGGCTGATGCGATGCTGGCGGTTACCGATGATGACCGGGCCAACATGCTGGCCGCGGTGCGCGCCAAAGCCGAAGGATGTGCCCTGGCGATTGCGTTGATCAATGATCCAACAATGGTGGCGCTGATGGGCCCGCTGGGGATCGATGCTTATATCAACCCGCGTGCCACGACCGTCAGTTCAATCCTGCGCCACATTCGCCACGGGCGGGTGCGGCAGGTCTATTCCATTGGGGATGCCGAGGCCGAGGTGATCGAGGCCGAGGTGCTGTCGACCTCGCCGCTGGCCGGGCAAAAACTGCGCGACATTGATTTCCCCGAAGGCGTTCTGGTGGGTGCCGTGCGCAAGGGGGATGAGGTGCTGCGCCCCACTGGCAGTCTGCGTATCGAGGAAAAAGATGTCGTGGCGATCTTTGCCATGGCTAAGGATGTGCCTGAGGTCGAGCGGTTGCTGCAGGTTTCGATCGATTTCTTCTGATGATGCGCGCGCGAACACAGCAGATCGGTTTGGTGCGGCGCTTGCCGCTGTTCCTGCTGATCTGGGCGGTGTTTTCGCTGTCGATGTGGGTGCCGGCGATCTATGCGCTGGCGCTGGATGATCATGACACGTCGCGGTCGTTCTTCTATTCCGGTTTGTTGGGGCTGTTCGTGGTGGCCTCGGTTGGGTTGGCGTCATCGAACCGGGTGCCGCGAAGGGGCACGTTGGGGCAATTGGCGGTGTTGTTGGGGTGTTTTACGGTACTGCCCTTGTTTCTTGCCATTCCGCTGCACGATGCGTTGGGCAATACCACTTTCTTGAACGCCTATTTCGACATGGTCAGTGCGCTGACAACCACGGGCGCTGACATTTTCCCAGACCCTGATCGCCTTACGGCCCCGCTGCACCTTTGGCGGGCGTTAGTGGGTTGGATGGGCGGCTTGCTGATGTGGATTTCGGCTGCCGCGATTCTGGCACCGCTGTCGTTGGGCGGGTTCGAGGTGACCGCACGTGGGCAACCCGGCCGTCCGGTCTCTGGTGTTGCACAAAGTGAAAAGGTCGATCCGCGTGGACGATTGATCCGAGTGACTCTCACGCTGACGCCAGTTTATACAGGTCTGACGGCGGTGATCTGGCTTTTGCTGCTGATCGCAGGCGAGCAAGGACTGACCGCCATCTGTCATGCGATGTCCACAATGGCTACGTCCGGAATCTCTCCGGTCGGTGGGCTTGAGGGCGCACAGGCTGGTTTCACGGGTGAGGCGATCATATTCTTGTTCCTGTTCTTTGCCCTGTCCCGACTGACCTTTTCCACGGATACCGCCACCACCGGGTATTCGCGGCTGGACAAGGACCCAGAGTTTCGGATCGGTCTGCTGATCGTCATCGCCGTTGCAACGCTTTTGTTTTTTCGTGTGTGGGCGGGCGTCAATGAAATCGGCGGGACACTGAGCCCGATTGATGCGGTGTATGTGTTCTGGGGTATGGTGTTCACGGCACTGGCTTTCTTGACAACGGCCGGGTTCGAAAGCGCCAACTGGAATGACGCACAGCAATTGTCGGGGCTGGGGACGCCCGGCCTGATCCTTATGGGGCTGGCCCTGATCGGCGGGGGAGTCGCAACCACGGCGGGCGGCGTCAAACTGCTGCGGGTATTCGCTTTGTACCTGAACGGAGCGCGTGAGATTGACCGGCTGATTTACCCCTCATCGGTCAGCGGCGTAGGGGGTGGTAACCGACGCATTCAAAGTGACGGAGCCTTTATCGCCTGGATCTTTTTGATGATGTTCGCACTGACGGCCGCCTTGTTCAATCTGCTGCTGGCGATGATGGGGGCAGGGTTCGAACAGGCCATGGTCCTGACCGTTGCGGCGCTTAGCACGACGGGTCCGGTGATTGAACTGGCCACTGATATTCCCATCCGACTTGTGGACCTGTCACTTGGAGCCAAACTGACAATGTGTGCGGCAATGGTGATCGGGCGGCTGGAAACACTTGCGATCATTGCCCTGATTACGCCAACCCTTTGGCGCGATTAAGCTTCGGCATTCCAGAATTGACTGATTTTTCATCTGGAATATCTGTGCGCAGCACTCCATACTCCTGCGGAGGGAGCGCGTTGGTCCGCAGCGCGTAGCAAGAACAATGGCGAGATAATAAAATATGGCTTCGGACAGACAGAATCTGCAGGACGCGTTCCTGAACAATGTACGGAAAGCAAAGGTCCCGGTCACAATATTCCTGATCAACGGTGTGAAATTGCAGGGTGTGATCACCTGGTTCGATAATTTCTGTGTGCTGCTGCGCCGCGACGGACAGTCGCAGCTGGTCTATAAGCATGCGATTTCGACCATCATGCCGTCGCAGCCGATCAGCCTGTATGAGGGCGAAGACGCCTCTTGATGGAACACGATAGGACGCGCACCCGGGCTTGGGTGCTGCATCCGGAAATCAAATCTGATGAACAGCGCCGCGTTCCCGAACCAGCGCTGGACGAGGCGGTGGCGCTGGCTGCCGCTTTGCCCGATTTGGATGTGATCGGGTCTGAAATTGTGCGCTTGCAACGGGCCCAGCCGGGGTTGCTGTTCGGCAGCGGCAAGATCGAGGAACTGGCCGAGCGGCTTCATGACAATGAAATCGAATTGGTTCTGATCGACGGGCCGGTTTCACCCGTGCAACAGCGCAACCTTGAGAAGGCTTGGAAGGTCAAAATCCTCGACCGAACCGGCCTGATCCTTGAGATTTTCAGCGACCGCGCCCGCACCCGCGAAGGTGTGTTGCAGGTCGAGATGGCGGCGCTCAGCTATCAACGAACGCGGCTGGTGCGGGCCTGGACACACTTGGAACGTCAGCGGGGCGGATTGGGGTTTGTGGGCGGTCCCGGTGAAACCCAGATCGAGGCCGACCGCCGTGCGATTGATGAACAACTGGTGCGTCTGCGGCGGCAGCTGCAAAAAGTTGTCAAAACCCGCACGCTGCACCGCGCTGCCCGTGCCAAGGTACCGTATCCGATTGTGGCCCTGGTGGGCTATACAAACGCCGGGAAATCCACATTGTTCAACCGTCTGACCGGGGCCGAGGTGATGGCCAAGGACATGCTGTTTGCCACGCTGGACCCGACCATGCGCCGCGTTGAGTTGCCCGACGGTCCTGAGGTGATCCTGTCGGACACGGTTGGTTTCATCTCGAACCTGCCGACCGAACTGGTCGCGGCTTTCCGGGCGACACTCGAAGAAGTTCTGGGCGCCGATATCGTTGTCCACGTACGCGACATCAGCCATGAGGAAACTGATGCACAGGCGCAGGATGTCGAGGCGATTTTGACCTCGCTGGGCGTCGACGAAGAACGCCCCCGGCTGGAGGTGTGGAACAAGATCGACTTACTGAATGGCGACGAACGCGAGGCCGCGTTTAAACGAGCCAAACGTGATCCGTCGATATTCGCCATTTCGGCGGTAACCGGCGAAGGGGTAGACCCTCTGCTGGCCGAGATTGCAACCAAGCTGCAGGGTGCGCGACACGAAGAGATACTGTCTTTGGGATTTGCCGAGGGCAACAGGCGCGCCTGGCTATTTCGACAGGATGTCGTGCGGTCCGAAAAGCAGACCGAAGACGGGTTCGAAATCACTGTATTGTGGACGGACAGGCAGGCGGCGCAATTCGCCGGGATTTAGCAATCAACCCCCATCAATCTGACGCTGCATATCCTCGACGTCGAACCAGCCTTGCGAGGATAGAACTTTGTGGTCTTCGGTCAGGTCCCATTCTTCCCAGCCCCGTGTGACGACGAGATTGCCGGTTTTGGTATGGTGGCCTTCGAAGGTCCAAACAAAGATAGCGTGGGGCCCAGCCCATCGCATCATGTCGCAGCGTAGCTCAAGATCGGGAAAGTCTGATTGAAACCCACGGGCCATTTCGGCGATCGCGGCGCGGCCTTTCAGCGGTTCAGCCCGGTTCATGGATATCTGCCCGTCGGCGGCAAAAAAGCTGGCGACCGCATTATGATCACCCGAACTCCAGGCGATTGCATAGTCGCGCGCAAGGTTGTTCAGCCTATCCCGAATACTCGCCATTTGTGCCCCCGGTCCCACATAATCCGCTGACAGATCGTATGCGAAAACGGCACTCGGCGTCCACGGGGGCGGGTAGCAGGGGGCAAGGTCTTGCCGAAACAGCGGAATTCAGCGCGGGATCAGGTTGGTCACTCCGACGGCCGCAGCGCGCGCTAAATCCAGGTCCAGTGACATCGGGATATACTCGCCTCGCCGCCATAGCTGAGCCTGATCATCATAATAGCGCGACAGGAAGTGGCCCGACTGGCCGGTTGCCGTAATAAAGACCGAGCTGTCCGGGTCCGCAAAGTCATAAACACCGCGATAACCTGCGCCATGTACGTTCTGAAACGGGTCCTTGCCCTCGCCCGAGGTACGCCCGCGCAGTAGGGTATTGTCGCCGCCGCTGGTAGATTGCCGGATATTGACGAAGAACCGCAAAACCGGAACCGAGCCCAGTACCGGGTGATCGTGTGTTGCCTGATGCGCATCGCCCCAGCGCAGGGATTGCAGTGCGGTTCCATAGTTTTCGGCGATCCAGATAAGCGCATCGTCCAGCGCCAGCCGCGCCATGTCGGTGCAGGTCTCAGAGGGGGCACTTTGGCGTACGTCACACCAGACCGACGCGCCATCGATATTGCGATAGACACGCTCGATGAACAGCGGCTCGACATGTTTGTATTCGGCGGCCAGCGGGCCCAGCTCGTCCGAGATCAGACGGATTTGCAGCGCGCGCAGCCACGCTGCATAGATCAGCGGTTCGGGCAGGTGCTCGTTCATCTCACCATTCCATTCGGCCAGCAGGGAAAGGGCGATCTGGCGCTGACGTTCCGGGGTGCCTTCGGGGGCGGATGCGCCGGTAAACCAAAGGTCCGCGCCGATCAGCGGCAGCAACGAGCGGGCGGTAAAGCTGACGGTATCCAGTTGTGCCTCGATAAAGCTGTCGCGCGTGTGAACCTCGCGCGTTTGCATCAGGCGTTCCCAGCGATGAACGCGCTGGGTGTCGCCCCACTCATACGAGACATGCAAGGGGAAGGGGCGGTCGATGATCTTGTTGTTTGTGTTGCCCAGAATACCACCTGCGGGGGCCACGAATTCGGGATTGTCGGCATAGGGCAGGCGACCTTGCCAGAGGTTTTCGGCCAGCCAACCGGGTGTTGGGATGCGGCCACGGCTTTGGTTGCGCAGGTCACGTTTGGGCATTGCGCCAATCAATTTCAGACCGATCATGTCCTTGTCGACCAGCGACAGGTTTTGCGAGGGCGAAATGAACAGCTCGCCCACATCAATGGCCTCGCGAACAGTGTCGGCATTCATCAAGGCCATAGACGCCGTCATCGACGTGTCGCGCGGGCTAAGCGCCGTCCAAGACAACGAGGCGACATGACCCGGAGGCGTGATCGTTTCCAGATTGTAGTGACTTCCAGGCAGGACCGGGCCATTTTCCGTCCAACGCAGGGTCAGGGTGATGGGGGTCTCGTCCTTGATCTCGATAATCGAGGGGCGGGTGCGGAACTTTTTGAAGCCATCCGGCGACAGATATTCCTCGGTGTTGTCGGGGTTCAACTGCTCGATATGTACGTCCTGATCGTCCAGGTAGGACGACGTCAGACCCCAGCCTAAACGATCGCTGCGCCCGGTCATGATGGCAGGAACACCGGGAATAGTTGCACCAATCACGCCACCTTTGGCCAACTCCAGCCGCGCCAGATACCAGACACCGGGGGCAGTGAACCCTAGATGCGGGTCATTGGCCAACAACGTTCCCCCACTGGCCGAGCGTGAGGGCGCGGCGGTCCAGGCATTGGACGCTCCGGCCAATCCTCGTTTCGGAAAAGGCGACAGCGGCGTGTCGGGCATAGGTGTGCCGCGGGCGTAACGGGGCAGCCCTGGAAACAAAGCGGCATATTCTGGCAGGGCAGCAATACCGGCCCCCGGCACATTCGGCAGGATATCGGTCAACCGCGCCGGATCGTTCAGCATTAATGAAGTACGGGCACGCAGCACTTCGTCCTCAAGATGGCCGGACAGTTGCAGACCCATCAGCTTGATCACCGCAATGCTATCGCCCGGTTGCCAGGGCGAAACGGGCGCGTTGAACAAAAACATCTCGGGCGCACCACGGCCAAGAGCGGCTTCGTTGATCTCATCCAGCCGCGCGTTTACCCCAGCGGCATAGGCGCGTAAGGCGGTTTTGGTGTAATCGTCCTGCGCCTCGACCGAGCGGTGGGCCAGACCGTAAAGGTCCAGTCGGCGCAGCAGCTTGTCGACGTGGACGGTACGCGCGCCGAAAATTTCCGACAGGCGCCCCTGGGCGGTACGGCGCATGACCGTCATCTGCCACAGACGGTCCTGCGCATGGGCATAGCCCAGACCGAAGAACACATCCGGGTCATTTTCGGCCAGGACATGAGGGACATTGGCGGTATCGCGGATGATCTCGACCGGGGCGTTCAGCCCCCGAACCTCGACCGTCTGATCGTAATCCGGCAGGGACTGGCTCGCCAGGAAATACACCAATGCCACAGCGGCCAAAGCCAGCAGGACCAGACCCGTTGTAATGCGTACGAGCCAGCGAAAAACAAATCCCATCTGCGGCCTACAATCCTGATCCTATTCCGATTGAGGTCAGACTAGATGATGGCTGGATCGACCGAAAGAGGAACAGCCCGGGAATATTCGTGTTTACAGCGCTATAAATGAAAAACCCCGCCGCAGCTGGGAACCTGTGGCGGGGACTAATGAGGGGGGAGTGGTAGTCCGATGTTTAAGGAATGATCCGCGTATATTTGGTGCCTTCGACAGTGGCGCCGAATTTCAAACCGGCTTGGCCGAATACCACCGCCAGCACAGGCGAACGCAGAGTCGTTGTGTCAGTGGACAGGGAGTTTCCAGTTGCATCAACCACATAGCCAATATCGGCACCGGCAGTCCATCCGCTGGAACGGCGGAAATCGTTCAGTGCGTCCTGGGTCATGAAGAACAGGACATGTGCATATTGTTGCGCGCCGATTTGCAGGCCGGCGGTTCCGGAAATTGCAGAATAGTAATCAACCGTTGCGCCTTGAATGCGCAAGGCGCCTTGGCCGTAGGCGCCACCAAAGAAGATTAATCCGGCGTCGGTGATCAGGGGCATGATCAACATGCCGTTGGCTTTGTTTGCGATCTCAACCGTGTTGGGATATTTCGCATACATTTCGGTTAGTGTGGCATCGACGCGTGCGTCGATGGTGGCGGCGTTGGTGTTACCCACGCCGTTGCCACAAGCTGCGGTTACCGTCAAACCGGCCATGCCAAAGGCAAAGCCGCGACGGCTTAGTTGGGGTGCATTGGAACTGCTCATGTCTTTTTTTCTCTGTATGACTGCCTGATATGTCGGGTGTTCCCGATCTTATGTGCAAGAATACGCCGATTGCCGTCGCGTGTCACGGGAAAGCTGAGTGACAGCGAATCACAATCGGCGAAAAATTGCGACAATTGGGGGCATTAGCCTTGCAAGGCGCGCGCGACCTGTGGGGCGAAATAGGTGAGGATGCCGTCGCAGCCAGCGCGCTTGAAGGCCAACAGGCTTTCCAGCATCACCCTGTCACCATCGATCCAACCGTTCCGTGCCGCGGCCTGTATCATCGCGTATTCACCCGACACCTGATAGGCATATGTCGGCGCGCCAAAGGTGTCCTTTACCCGTCGGCAGATATCCAGATAGGGCATGCCGGGCTTGATCATCACCATATCCGCACCTTCGGTCAGGTCGCGTTCGATCAGGCGCAAGGCTTCGTTCGAATTGGCCGGATCCATTTGATAGGTCTTCTTGTCGCCCGTAAGCGCGCCCGAAGCACCGACCGCATCACGGAAGGGTCCGTAAAAGGCGCTGGCGTATTTCGCGGCATAGCTGAGGATCATCACGTTCTGGTGCCCAGCAGATTCCAACGCCCGGCGCATTTCACCGATCCGCCCATCCATCATGTCGGACGGACCGATGATATCGGCACCTGCCTCAGCCTGCGCCAACGTCATCCTGACCAACGCCTCGATCGTCTTGTCGTTCACAATTTCGCCATCGATGACATAGCCGTCGTGACCGTTGATGTTGTACGGGTCCAGTGCGACATCGGTCATTACCGCGATATCCGGGGCTGCGGCCTTGATGGCGCGGATGGCCCGGTTGGACAGATTGTCAGGGTTCCAGGCCTCGGCGCAATCCTCGGTTTTCAGGTTGGCGTCGGTGTAGGGAAAGATGCAGATCGCTGGGATTCCCAACGCCTGCGCCTCAACTGCGGCCTTAGCTATCAGGTCCACCGACCGGCGCATCACACCGGGCATCGAGGGCACGGGCTCCTCCACACCCTCGCCGTCGCGCACAAAAACCGGCCAGATCAAATCATCTATGGTCAGCGTATTTTCCCGAACAAGGCCGCGCACGGCTTGAGATTGGCGCGCCCGGCGGAAACGGGTCAGGGGATAGGGGGCGATGGTCGGCTTCATGTCGCGCTCTCCTTGAATATTCCCGCATTGGGTGGCATGAATTCCACGTGGTCTCAAGGGTAACGATGGTCGCGCCTGCGCAGTGAAGGCCCCTAAGGACAGTGAACAAAGGGCTGACGCTTGGACTTATTCTCTACGCTTTTCGAAATTATCGACATGCGCAGCTTCTCGAATCTGTGGTATTGGATCGGGCTGGCTGTGCTGTGGTCGTCCACAAGCCATTGGACGCTGGGTGTGCCCTATGATCTGCTGGTGCGCGCGCGCCGTGTCGGCGGTGAAGCCGAGCGTGATTTTCTGGACATCGTGCGGATCAACAAAAACCGGATACTGTATATCGTTGAGGTATCGGGGCTGGCCATTCTCGGGTTGAGCTGTTTCATCTTCACCGGTCTGGCGATGCTTGGGTTCGTTTACGGGGTTGAATTCGCGCAGGCTGTGTTCTTGTTGTTATTCCCGGTCTGTATTGTGATGCTGATCAACATTTCGGCGGCGCGAAAGCTGCAGGCCGGCGACGGGACATTGGAGTTTACCGGCAGGATTTTGACCCGCTGCCGGATTTATACGCAGATTATCGGCATGATCTCGATCTTGATCACGTCGCTTTGGGGCATGTATCAGAACTTTTCGATTGGTGTTCTGGGGTAGGAAATTCGGAAAGGCGAGGGAATGACGGCTCCGAACCACGTAACAGTCGGCGGCGCCCCTGAGGGGTTTGACGCACAGCTTGTCCTGAACGAGATCAAGCGATCCGCCGGGCCGGTTTGCCACGTCGCGCGCGATGACAAGCGGATGGAGGCAATGCGGGCAGCACTTGCCTTTTTCGCCCCGGACATGCCGGTGTTCGTCTTCCCCGGCTGGGATTGCCTTCCGTATGACCGGGTGTCGCCGAACGCGGATATCGCTGCGGCGCGGGTCGCAACACTGGCCGCGCTGGTGCATCAGATGCCCGAACGGTTTGTGTTGCTGACCACGCTAAACGCCGCGACCCAACGAGTGCCAGCGCGCGATGTGCTGCGTGAGGCCGCGTTTACTGCCCGGGTCAACCACCGTGTCGACGAAACAGCATTGCGGAACTTTTTGGTGCGCATGGGTTTCACGCAAAGCCCGACGGTTATGGAGCCCGGAGACTACGCGATCCGCGGCGGCATTATCGACATTTTCCCTCCGGGCGAATCCGGCCCGGTTCGGCTGGACCTGTTCGGTGATGTGCTGGACGGTGCGCGCCGGTTTGACCCAGTGTCGCAGCGCACGACTGAAAAGCTGGACGTGGTTGAACTGGCCCCGGTGTCCGAAGTCATTCTGGATGACGCCGCCATCACACGATTCCGCCAGAACTATCGCATCGAATTCGGCGCGGCGGGAACCGATGATCCGCTGTACGAGGCGGTCAGCGCTGGCCGCAAGCATCAAGGCGTGGAACACTGGTTGCCGTTTTTTCACGAAAAGCTTGAAACGCTGTTCGACTATCTGCCTGGTGCCACGATCTCGTTGGACGATCAGGTCACACCCGCGCGCTTGGCCCGGTGGGAATCGATTGAGGATCAGTACGAAACTCGGCGGTTGGCGCTGGAAAACCGCTCGCGCATGGACACGGTCTATAAACCTACGCCGCCCGGATTGTTGTATCTGGACGATGCTGCATGGGAGCAGGCGGTGGGTGATCGGCGCGTTTTGCAGTTCAGCCCGTTGCCGCAGGCCAGCGGCCCCGGCGTGATCGACGCTGGTGGACGGATCGGGCGGAATTTTGCACCCGAACGACAGCAGGAAAGCATCAGCCTTTTTGGCGCGCTGGCCAGTCATATCACAGACAAGATGGACAAAGGGCCGGTCCTGATCGCGTCTTATTCCGAAGGTGCGCGTGAACGCCTGACCGGATTGATCGAAGACGAAGGTCTGGCTGAGGCGATCCCTGTTTCCAACGGTACCCGCATCGGTAAACGCGGGCTGCACCTGGCCGTTTGGGCGTTGGAGCATGGGTTCGAAACGTCGGATCTGACAGTGATCGCTGAACAAGATGTTCTGGGCGACCGCCTGATCCGCCAACCCAAGAAACGCCGAAAGGCCGAGAACTTCCTAACCGAAACCCAATCGCTATCACCCGGCGATCTTGTGGTGCATGTGGACCACGGGATTGGCCGCTACATGGGGATGGAGGTCGTGACGGCGGCGGGCGCAGCCCATGAGTGCCTTTTGTTGGAATATGCCGAACAGTCCAAGCTGTACCTGCCGGTCGAAAACATCGAGCTGCTGTCGAAATACGGGCACGACGAAGGTCTTCTGGATCGTCTGGGCGGCGGTGCATGGCAGGCCAAAAAGGCCAAGCTGAAAGAGCGCATTCGCGAGATGGCGGACAAGCTGATCCGCATCGCTGCTGAGCGGGCGCTGCGTAAAGCTCCGGTGATGGACCCGCCGCCCCATGCGTGGGAGGAGTTCAGCGCGCGTTTTCCGTATCAGGAAACTGATGATCAGCTGCGCGCGATTTCCGATGTGATGGAAGACATGCACTCGGGCGCGCCAATGGATCGTCTGATTTGCGGCGATGTCGGCTTCGGCAAGACCGAGGTCGCCATGCGTGCTGCCTTTGTCGCCGCGATGTCGGGCGTGCAGGTGGCCGTTGTGGCCCCTACGACGCTGCTGGCCCGACAGCACGCGGCATCGTTTAAGGAACGGTTCCGGGGATTCCCGCTTGAGGTTCGGCAGCTGTCGCGTTTTGTCTCGGCGAAAGAGGCGCAACAAACCCGCGATGGGTTGGCGCGAGGCACGGTGGACATCGTGGTCGGCACCCATGCGCTGCTGGCCAAGGGGATTCGGTTCAACAACCTCGGGCTGCTGATCATCGATGAGGAACAGCATTTCGGGGTGGGTCACAAAGAGCGCCTCAAACAACTGCGCTCGGACATTCACGTGCTGACCCTAACCGCGACGCCGATACCGCGGACGCTGCAATTGTCGCTGACAGGTGTGCGTGATCTGTCAATCATCGGCACGCCGCCCATCGACCGTCTGGCCATCCGCACCTATGTCAGCGAATTCGATGCGGTCACGGTGCGCGAGGCGCTGCTGCGCGAGCATTATCGCGGCGGGCAAAGTTTCTATGTGGTCCCGCGTATCTCGGACTTGCCCGAGATTGAGGAATTCCTGAAGGAGCAACTACCGGAACTGACTTACGTTGTCGCGCATGGGCAAATGGCGGCGGGCGAACTCGATGACCGCATGAATGCCTTCTATGACGGGAAGTATGATGTGCTGTTGGCAACGACGATTGTGGAAAGTGGGCTGGATATTCCGACGGCCAACACAATGGTCGTGCATCGCGCGGATATGTTCGGTCTGGCGCAGCTTTACCAGATCCGCGGACGGGTGGGGCGATCAAAGGCCCGCGCCTATGCCTATCTGACCACCAAACCGCGCCAGCGATTGACGGTCACCGCCGAGAAACGCCTGCGGGTTCTAGGCTCTCTTGATACACTGGGGGCGGGGTTCACGCTGGCATCGCAGGATCTGGACATTCGCGGTGCCGGCAATCTGCTGGGTGAGGAACAGTCGGGCCAGATGCGCGACGTGGGCTACGAGCTGTACCAATCCATGTTGGAAGAGGCGATTGCCAAAATCAAAGCCGGTGAGATGGAGGGTCTATCGGACGCAGACGACCAGTGGGCCCCGCAAATCAATCTGGGCGTCCCGGTTCTGATCCCCGAGGATTATGTGCCCGATCTGGATGTGCGCCTGGGGCTGTACCGCCGCTTGTCCTCGCTTTCGACCAAGGTTGAACTTGAAGGTTTTGCGGCCGAGTTGATTGACCGCTTTGGTTCGCTACCAAAAGAGGTGAACACCCTGATGCTGGTCGTGCGTATCAAAGCGATGTGCAAACGTGCGGGCATTGCTAAATTGGACGGCGGACCAAAGGGTGCGACGATCCAGTTCCACAATGACAAGTTTGCCTCGCCTCAGGGGTTGGTCGAGTTCATCCAGAACCAGCGCGGGCTGGCCAAGGTCAAGGACAACAAGATTGTCGTGCGCCGCGACTGGAAAAAGGACAGCGACAAGATCAAGGGGGCCTTTGCCATCGCCCGCGATCTGGCGGAAAAGGTTGTGGCCGAGAAGAAAAAGGCGAAGGTCTAGTCTCCGCTGACAAAAGTACACAACTGCCAGTCGCCCGCGTCCGACTTGACGAACGCGGCGCGGTGGCCGGTCATGGGCCAAAGAAAATCGGCGTGCATATAACCTTGCGCGCCGTCCGTCAGCAGGACGCGCTGATATTCGGCACCGTCTCGATAGTCACGTATGATCGCGATTTCGTGGCTGATCAGGCCTATAATTGACGAGTTGCGATCCGGTCTTTGACGTAAAGATACATCGGAACCTTTGACAAAGAACGCCAACTCTGGGTCCAGCGAGGCGGGCAGGGTGATCTGCCATTGATGCGGCATCCAGAACTCGCCTTCTTCGTCGAAGTAACCGGGCTGAGACAAAGTGGTTTCCAGGTCAGACCAGTATTGCGCGCGTAATGCATCCGCGTTTTCGCGCTGTTCATCCGACAGGGCTTCCGGGTCGAGGGTCAGATTGGCGCGCAATTCCTCGGGGCCGCCATCACCGCCATGGCTTAGGTAGATATCGGGGCAGGACGCGGCAACCACAGCGTCGGTATCCCGTGCAGCCACTTGGACCAATAATGCCTCGCGAAAGGCGATCAACGATGGATCACGGTCTGCCTGATCGACCGGTGGAAAGGATTGACGGTCGGCAAGTGCTGGGCCGCAGATCACGGCAGCCAGCAGTAGCGCGTATCTCATTCGGCGGCCCTCATCGCGGCTTGGGCGCAGAAACAGGATGCTCCGACGGCGCGGTCGGCACGTGCCAGAGCCAAATCAAGACGTTGTTTGATTTGAGCGATTTCAACACTTTCGCCGCGCGCCTTCAGGCAGTCATGCAGACCTTTGAGGCTCCAAACATTGTCCGGATGGATCGAAGCACGGCTGAGGGTGCCGCCCAAGCCAAGGTCTTCGCGATAGACCGCTTCAGCCTCGGTTACGTGACCTTGTTCAAACAACAACGCCCCTAATGCATGGCGGGTTGGCTGCATCCAGCCCCACGGTTCGTCATAGGGCAGCGTGTCATCCAACTCGACCGAGCGTCGCAGATGGGCGTAGGCGATATCGTAGTTGCCCTTGCGATACTCAATCTCTCCACTCAGCATTTCCCGCGCGATTTCAAGCAGGTCAACGACGCGGTTGTTGTGTAGCAGGCGTGTTTCGGGCACGCAGGCCTTGGCCGACAGGAACAGTTGTTCCTCAGCTTCGGCTTCGGCGACATCACCGGTTGCAGCATGGGCGATGGCGCGAGCATAGTGGATGGTGGCGGTCAACGTGCGATAGAGGTCGGGGTCTGCGGGCAGTTTCAGTGCCTTGGCTTCCTCCCACTGGCCAAAACGGATCAGGATATGCGGCCCCATGGACATGTAGCTTTCGAAGTAATCCGCCATGGGTGGGCTTTCGATGCGCAACATATCTTCGGGGGTTGTGTCCCACAGGCCTTGATTGGCGCGCAGGGCCGGTTCCATCTGGCCCAGGAACAACGCCCCGTAGATGGCGAAATGGTAATTGTGCTGACGATAGCCGGTATAGATGTTGAACGCGCCTTCGCGCTCGTAATATTTTAGATCGGCTATGGTGGCCTTTTCGTTCCAATAAACGACGTTGTGGTAGTGCCCGCACAGCACATCGATATGGGTGGGCATATGCACCAGATGGCCCGCATCCGGCACCAGCGTGCGCAGAACATCCCCGGCTTTTAATGCCTTTTCTGGGGTCGGAGACATCTCCATCAGGTGGACATAGAGGTGCAGCAAACCCGGGTGCGACATGGCTGCGGGGTCATTTGCCATCGCGTCCTCAAGGACCTTCTGCGCCTCAAGCGTGGCGGCACCTTCGGCAGGTTTCCCGGTCTTCAGATCCCACATCTGCCAGGGGGTGAGGTTCAGCAGTGCCTCAACATATATCGTGCGCAGGTCCAAGTGATCGGGGTGATCGGCAAAGGCTGCGCGCATGGCATCGGCAAAATCATGGTTCCAGCCGTTCATATCCGGGATCGGATTGCGTTGAGGGTAACGGGCGGGCAGGGCGTGGATCAGCGCCTGTTCAACGGGGGTGCAGGTGTCCAACAGGGCCACCGCTTGCTGTGTCGCGTCATAGGCTTGCGCGAGCGCTTTCTGCTGACCACGCGCGTCGCGTAAATCCCAGGGCAGGTTGTAATTCGGACCGGCGGCATAAGCGATGCCCCAATGGGCCATGGCGCAGTTCGGGTCATGCTCGGCAGCGCGTTGGAAACAGACAACGGCCTCGTCATGGTTATAGCCATAGGTCCAAACCAGCCCCCGATCGAACCAAAGCTGGGCCTCGGCTGAGGTCGTGCTGACCGGACAGGAATATGTGCCCAGATCGTAATAGTCGCTCATTGAAAATCTCCCCTCGGGTCGGGGAAAGATTAGCGTGATTCACCCGGGCTGCACAGGTCAGGCAGGCAGTCTGTTTTCGATCCGGCCCATATGCAGCATCAGTCCGAAACCGGCCACGCTCATCACTAGAATGCCGGTGGTCAGCGGATATAGCGAGCCATCGAACATTTGACCGATCGGGGCGGCGATAGCGGCGGCCAGAACGGTCGAAAACGCGCCGATGACCGACGCTGCCATACCGGCAATATGGCCCATTGGCTCCATTGCGATGGCGTTCAGGTTGCCCATCGTCATGCCAGCCATGAAAAAGATCGAGGTCTGCCAGAAGACGAACACCGCAAAGTTCAGATTGGCCGAAAGCGGCATCATGTTCAGCGTGATGACGCCAATCGTGATGGCGATCTGCGCGCCAAGGGCCCATGTCACCAGCCGCCGCATCCCCACGCGGATCACAAGCGCGGCGTTCAACAGGCTGGCGGACCCCGCCATCAAAGCCACAAAGCCGAACCAAAACGGGAAGCTGTCGGCGCTGTCATGGATCACGTCATAAACTGGCTGCACCATGGTCAGCATAGTGAACAACATGCCAAGGCAAAGGGATTGCACAAAGATTGATACGCGCACCGTGGGATGGGCGAACATCTCGCGTGCGGCCGCGGTCATCAAGGGCAGGCGCAGTGGGCGACGGTTTTCCGGCCTCAGCGATTCTGGTAGGCGCAGACCCAGCCAGATCACGGTGATCACCGAGAACAGGATGAACGAAACAAAGATGCCACGCCATCCCGCGATGGCGATCATTCCGGCCCCAAGCATCGGGGCGACGGCAGGCACCAGCGTAAAGATCATCATGGCGATAGAGACGATCCGCGCCATTTCCCGGCCCGAGTACAAGTCTCGGATGATCGCCATGGCGACCACACGCGGCGCGGCGCAGCCGATGCCCTGTGCCACCCGCGCGAACAGTAGAAGTTCCAGCGAAGAACTGGCCCAGGCCACGGCTGCCGACAAGATGTACAACGCCGAGCCGACATAGATCACTGGCTTGCGCCCAAACGCGTCGGACAATGGACCCACAAAGAATGTCCCGATGCCCATACCCAGAACAAATGAGGTCAGGATCAACTGAGCGTCGTTGATATCATCGGGGCTCAGCTGCGCGCCGATCTCGGGCAAAGCAGGCAGCATCGAGTCGATCGAAAACGCAATCGTCGCAAACATCATTGCGACAAGTGCGATGAACTCTCCCGAAGACATGCGATTGGCCATGGCGCCCTCCTGACCTGATTGCGCTATCACGGCTTTTCAGGTGGCGCTAGGGGGCAGGCTGCACAGGGACCTGTGCTATTTTGCAGGGGAAGCCTCAAGCTGGGACATAATCTCACCGATTACTTTTTCCCACATTTCAGGGGGTTGTGCGCCCGGAACCGCGTGCTGGTTGGCCACAATGAAGGTAGGAACAGAATTTACCCCCATCTGTCGCGAATGGGTGTCGCGGGTGCGGATAACCTCGCGATCAGCGTCGGATTTCAGCAGTTTCGATACCACAGCTGCGTCCATGCCGATACTGTCGGCGATATCGGCCAACACTTCGTGATCGCCAATATCACGTCCCTGCACGAAATATGCATCGAACAGAGCGTTTACGGCTGCGTCTTGCTTGCCCTCGATCCCGGCCCAGTGGATCAGGCGGTGCGCGTCCAACGTGTTAGGTGTGCGTTTCATCCCTTCGAAGTCGATGCTCAGCCCGGCATTCTGCGCATGCTCAACCACCGGGGCATAGGCGCGCACCGCACCGTCTTTGCCGCCGAACTTGCGCTCCAGATATTCGCGGCGATCCATGCCTTCGTTCGGCATGTCGGGGTTTAACTGAAACGGATGCCATTCGATAACGAACGGGTGGTCCGGGATAGCGGCCAGAGCTTTGTCCAGATGGGTTTTGCCGATATAGCACCATGGGCAGATCGGATCGGACATGATGTCGAGTTTGACGGTCTGAGTCATGGTGTATTCGCCTTGAAATAGGCCGGGAGCGCCCGACGCAGGAGTTTGCCATTACCACCGATTGGCAGCTCGGGCAGGTGAATGAACGCGCGTGGCTGTTTGTAGCGCGCCAGATTTGCCTCCACATAGGTTTGCAAAGCGGCTTCGTCCAGCTTTTCCGGACCGGTATAGAAAGCGGCTATCACGAATGTGTCCTGTTTAACCTCAACCGCCGCTGCACCCACTTGCGCGATGCCGGGGAATTTGGTTAGGGCGGCCTCAACCTCGACCGGGGACACGCGATAGCCACCCGCGTTCATCATATCGTCGTCGCGGCCCAGATAGGTGATCTGTCCGTCCATCGCCATGGCCCCTTGATCACCGGTTAGAAACCAGTCGCCCTGCATGCGGGCCTTGGCCTCGTCAGGTGCATTCAGATAGGTTAGCATCAGACCGGGGTCGGATCGGTGGACGGCAATGGTACCTTCTTGGCCACGCGGAACCGGTCCGTCCGGTCCCAATATCGCCACCCGGCGACCCGGTTGAGGTTGCCCCAACGACTCGCCCCGGGCCGGATGGGCAGGGCTGGACGAGATGAAGGTCGAACATTCGGACATACCGAAGGCTTCGTACAATTCTGTCCCGGTCAGGTTGCTCCATTGCGCATGCAGGTGCCGCGACAGCTTTTCGCCTGCGCACAGGCCGTGACGCAGGTCCGGTAAATGCAGATCACCGGCGGATTTAAGCAATTTGCGAAACACGCCGGGCGCGGCAGCAAAGATCGTTGCCCGATGTTGTCTTAACAGCTCTGGAAGGGCATCAGAGTCGGTGCCGGGTTCGGGGATCAACGCCGTCGCGCCGATCGTCCAGGGATCCATCAGCCCGGTGCCCAGAGTATAGGTCCAGTTGAACGCCCCGGCATGACACAGGCGGTCCGTATCCCGCAACCCGTACCAGCCATCCACCATCATCTGGCGCGCCCAGATGGCGCGGTGGGCATGGGCCACAGCGCGTGGTTTGCCAGAAGTGCCAGAGGTATAGACGACATAGGCCAACCGGTCCGGGTCGCCGAGTTGGAATTCGGCAGGGGGCAGTGCGCGCATCCCCGACAGATCGTCCAGCGTAATCTGCAACGGATGATTGGCGCAGGCGACGGCTGGGTCGCGTAGAATGGCTGTGGGTTGCAGATCAGAAATAATGCGCGCGGTTTCGGGCTCGGTCAGCTGTGACGAGGTGGGAACCGGCACGATCCCGGCAGCTATGGCCCCAAGATAGGCGATGGGGAAATCAACCGTATTCCCCAGTCGGATCAACGCAATGTCCCCGGGATTCAATCCGGTCTTCAACAGCCCGGTAGCGGTGCCCAGAATGGCCGATTTCAATACGCCATAGGTCCAATCCCGCGCCCCGTCATTGCCTAAAACCGACAAGGCGGTTTTGTCCGGGTGGTCATCCGCGTGCCGCAGAACGTGCGCGGCCAGATTGAATGGTGCGGGGCAGGCCGGAGGCGGCCCCTGATCGAAAACAGAAAGCATGGCCACTGGCTATCGCGGCGCTTGGCGCGTTGCAAGCCGGGCAGGCTGGTCCTATAGATTGGCGCATGAGCACTAATGAACAGCCATCTCTGATCCGCATTGCACGTGACTCGGGTGAGCACACCGATCCCGAACCACTTGATCTGGGCGCGCGCGTGCGTCAACTGCGCAAGGCGCGGAACTGGACGCTGGAACAAGCGGCGTCTCAGGCGGGGCTTGCGCGCTCGACCCTCAGCAAGATCGAGAATGGGCAGATGTCGCCCACTTATGATGCGCTGAAAAAGCTGGCGACCGGGTTGGAAATTTCGGTGCCACAGCTGTTCACCCCGCCACAGCGTGATCAGGTGATCGGTCGGATGGCAATCACCCGCATGGGCGAAGGCGCTGAACATCCGACGGGAACATACGAGCACGAGTTGCTGGCGGAAAACCTAACGAAAAAGCAGATGCTGCCCTATCGGGCTCGCGTGCGCGCGCGTTCAATGGACGAATTTGACGGCTGGGTGCGCCATGACGGCGAAGAATTCCTGTATGTGCTAACCGGGGTTGTGAAACTGTACACCGAATTCTACGAACCCGTCGAAATGCGCCGTGGCGATAGCGCTTATTACGACGCCAGTATGGGTCACAACGTGATTTCCGTCAGTGACGAAGATGCGACGATCCTGTGGGTAACGTCACTTGCTTAAGGAACGGCTGAACTCGCGGTTCAGACCTTCGGTGAATAGAAAATCCTCAAGTTCTTCGTGGGCTTCATTTACGGTCAGGTGGTGGCGTTCGGCCAGGTAGGCTTCGAACCCTTTTCGATCTTTGCTCAGCCGCACCTTGTCCTGATCGCGCAGATTCGGAAAACGCCGTTTAGCGCGGGAATACATAGCATCCCAGTCTTGCAGCAGGTCAGTCCAGTTCAACATCAGTCAGCTTTCCGTAATTCGGGTTTCACGGCTGCTCGGCCCTTTCATCAGGGTACGGAGATGGCGGGAGTCGATGCGCATGACAAAATGTCGCACCTGAGCGGCGCTGACGTAACGTCAAAAAGGCCCGTTACGCACGATACGCAACGGGCCTACGGACCTAAGGTTGGAGTGAGTGGAGGCCGGTCCGCAAAATCCAAGAGTGACGCGCTGCATGACAAGCTATCTAGCGAAATAATCAGAATTAATCCGGCCAAACAGCACGTTTAAATGACAATAGGCTATATCGTACAGATATGTTCAGTAAAGCCCCTTGTGGGTGTTTTTTTTAGTTAAGCTGGAAGTTGGGTGATCAGCAAATTGTGGCGAAACTTAGTTCGAATACCCCTAGATGTAGTGTGGCTTGCGCCATGTGCCGAAATCCGCCGAAGGCTGCGGCGATATGGCAGAGCCGTCCTTTGGCGCCAAATCTTCAGATCCAAAGCACCAAAGCACCAAACAACCTACAGCGGATTAATGCGGCAGCGGGGCTTATTTGGTCACTCTTCGTACCACCAAACCTGCGGCATATACTCGGGCCCGTCGCCATAGATCGGCAAGGTCCGAGGCTGCTTCAGTTCTTTGGCATGGGCGATGCGCCCGACGTCGAAGTTCCAGATCGGAATGACATAGCGACCAGCAGTCAGAACCCGATCAAGCGCGCGAGTGGCGGCCACGAAATCCTCGTGACTTTCCGAGGCCAGCATAGCGTCAATCAACCTATCCACAGCGGGTGAGGCGACACCCATCAGGTTGCGCGTGCCCTGTACATCCGCGTTTTCGCTGCCCCAATACAGACGCTGTTCATTGCCCGGAGACAGAGACAGCGCACGGCGAAGGAACGTGATGTCAAAATCAAACTCGGCATTGCGGCCGACAAATTGCGCGCTGTCTACCTGTTCGACATTGACCTTGATGCCCAGACGCTCAAGCGCGCGGGTGTAGATTTCGATGGCCGTTTGTCCTTCGCTATCGCCCTGTTGCAGCAGAACGGTGATGGCAAAGTCCTGACCATTCTGGTTGCGCAGCACGCCGTCCTGAATGGTCCAGCCAGCCTCGGCCAGCAGCTTGTTGGCCTTGCGAATATTGGCGCGATTCCGGGCCGAACCGTCGCCGACGGGCAGGGCATAACCTTCAAGCGCGTCGGGCGGAAGGTCGTCGGCATAAAGTTGCAGCAGCTCGGCGACACGCCCAGTGGCCGGGCCGGGTTGCATGCCCAGGTCAGAGCCCGAGAAATACGAAGTGATCCGTGGTTGGGCGCTGCCGGTGATCGTATCGTTGATAAATTCGAAATTGAACGCCAGCAGCATCGCCTCGCGGACTCGCCAATCATCGAAAGGAGCCTTGCGGGTGTTCATGACAAACCCGGTCATGCCCGAGGGTTTGCCGTGCGGGATTTCGGTCTTGACCACATCACCGCGCTGAACGGCAGGAAAATCGTACTGAGTGTTCCATTTGTCGGCGTTGAATTCGCGCACCGCGGTCAGTTCACCGGCCTTGAACGCCTCGAACAGGACGGTGCCGTCGCCAAAAAACTCGATCCTTATGTCATCCAGGTTCATGGTCCCGCGCCGGAACGGAATGTCAGCCCCCCAATAGTCTGGATTGCGCCGCAAATTCACATAGCGGCCCGCCTCATAGCTATCGATCACGTACGGCCCCGATCCGATGGGAACGTCCTGCAGCGCGGCGTTGGCGAAATCTTTCCCCTCCCACTGTGCTTTTTGCAGGATCGGACGCAGCCCGGCGATCAGTGCCAATTCCCGGTCGGGTTCGTTGAAAGTGATCCGCACCGTGCGGGGGCCGGTCTGTTCGATGCTGTCGATCTTGCCCCACAAACCGCGGTAACGCAGATGACCTTCGGTGCCCAGAGTTTCATAAGACCAAATCACATCATCTACGGTCACCGGATTTCCGTCAGAAAACTGGGCGTTCTCACGCAGGGTAAATTCTACCCAAGAGCGGTCCGGTGCAGTCTCAACTGATTCGGCTAACAACCCGTAAAGAGTGAAAGGTTCGTCCCAGGACCGGCCCATCAGGCTTTCATGGGTCCAAAATCGCAATTGCCATGGCGAGCTGCCTTTTTGCACAAACGGGTTCAAACTGTTAAAGCCGCCGGTGTTTCCGAATACAACCTTGCCGCCTTTAGGCGCGTCGGGATTGGCATAGGGCAGGGACACAAAATCCGGTGGTAGGGCAGGGTCGCCGTACATAGCTATGCCATGGGCCGATTCTGCATGAGCGATTGTGACAGCAAAAATAAAGGTGATTCCCGCGATCACAGGGCGAACGGGGCGTAGAAAATTGGGGCGCATTTTGGAAACAATCCTGCTCTGGCCTTATTTTGTTGGGATTCACCGTATCGATGATTTTTCTTATTTTCAAACTTTTAGCTTGGACGGATGCAAGGAATTGCTTATAAAGGATGCACTGCTCGATAGGTTTCTTGCCTGTATGAAACCTGCCTCAATAACTTAACGCCCGCTTCGTGCGGGCGTTTTTTTTGAGGCGTTTCCACCCCGGATGCAGAACCCATATGTTTCCCCGTTTCCTTTGCAGTTGCAGCATGGCACTGTGCGGTCAAAGCAGATGTTGACGGAGAAAGCTCATGAGCGTGGCGGGAAAAACGGCGATCATCACAGGGTCGAATTCAGGGATCGGTTTGGGTGTTGCCCGCGAATTGGCCAAGGCTGGGGCCAACGTAATATTGAACTCGTTCACCGACCGGGATGAGGATCACGCGCTGGCCGCCGAGATTTCGCAGGAAACCGGAACCAACGCGCGTTACATCAAGGCGGACATGTCCAAGGGGGACGAATGCCGTGCCCTGATCGAAAAAGCGGGTGCCTGCGACATTCTCGTGAACAATGCAGGCATTCAACACGTCTCACCGATTGATCAGTTCCCGGTCGACAAATGGGATGCAATCATCGCGATCAACATGAACTCGGCCTATCACACTATGGCAGCGGCTCTGCCGATGATGCGCCAGGCCGGGTGGGGGCGCATTGTGAACATCGCCTCGGCGCACGGGCTGACTGCGTCGCCGTTCAAGGCGGCCTATGTCGCGGCCAAACATGGTGTGGTTGGGATGACCAAAACCGTAGCACTGGAGACCGCGCAGGAACCGATAACCTGTAACGCGATTTGCCCGGGCTACGTGCTGACGCCGCTGGTCGAGGCGCAGATTCCCGACACTATGAAAGAATACGGCATGAACCGCGAGGACGTGATCAAGAACGTCATGCTGGAACGACAGCCTTCGAAAGCTTTTGCAACGGTTGAGCAACTGGGCGGTACAACGGTCTTTTTGTGTTCGGATGCCGCCGCGCAGATCACCGGAACGGCAATCTCGGTGGATGGGGGCTGGACGGCTCTGTAAGTCAGGGGGCAGGTAATGAAACGCATCAATCTGGCACTGCAGGGCGGCGGCGCGCATGGCGCCTTTACCTGGGGTGTCTTGGACCGGTTGCTGGACGAGGATGATATCGAGGTCGCGGCAATCACCGGCACCTCGGCCGGGGCGCTGAACGGGGCTGCGTTCAAATCCGGCATGGTACGCGATGGACGTGACGGTGCGCGGGCCAGCCTTGATGGGCTGTGGGCGCGCATGGGGGCCGTCGGCGATATGCGCCTTGCCAATTGGATGCAGGCACTTGAGCCCGCTCAGATTGCGCATGCCATGGAGTATTCTCTGCCGTTTTCCGTGGGTGACGCGTGGTCTCGTCTGGTGTCGCCCTATGCTTATGGTCCCTTTTATCGTAACCCGCTGGAACCGGTGGTGGACCGGTTCAATTTCAAGGAAATCTGTGCCGATGAAGGACCGCGCCTGTTCGTCTGCGCCACCTGCGTGCGCAGTGGCAAGATCCGTGTTTTTACCGGGGATGAGGTCTCGACCGATGCGATTTTAGCATCGGCCTGCCTGCCGAACCTGTTTCAGGCAGTTGAGATTTTTGATCCCAATTCGGGCCGGATCGAAGCGTATTGGGATGGCGGCTATACCGGGAACCCGGCGCTGTACCCCTTGTTCAACACCGATCTGCCGGATGATGTGGTGATCGTGAACATCAACCCGCTGGAACGGGAAGAGGTGCCGAAAACGCCGCAACAAATCCAGAACCGGATCAACGAGATCAGCTTTAACTCATCCCTGTTCCGCGAATTGCGCGCGATCAGCTTCGTGCAGCGCTTGTTGGCCGAAGGCAAATTGAAAGCGGGTGAGATGAACCGGGTTCTGGTTCACATGATCGCCGATGACGCGCTGATGAACGATCTGTCGGTGGCAACTAAGACGGTGCCGAACCCGGTTGTTCTGCACAAGTTGAAAGAGGCCGGGCGCACGGCTGCGCATCGGTTCCTTTCGGACAACAAGGGCGATTTGGGGCAGAAAAGTACTGTCAATCTGCCCGAGATGTTTGGCTGATCACTCAGGCGGTAGCGTCGGATCTTTGCCGTTGGGGTAAACCAGACCGGCAGAAATCACCAGCTTGGCCGCGTCCTCGATAGTCATGTCCAGCAGAATGACGTCTTCGGCAGGAAAGAACAGCAAAAACCCCGAGGTCGGGTTTGGCGTGGTCGGGATGAAAACACTCAGCAATTCGCCCGCGGTTTCGGCGCGCTGGGTGACCTCGCCTTTGGCAGTGGTCGATACAAAGCCGATAGCCCAGATACCGCGGCGTGGATATTGCACCAAGCAGGCTTTTTCAAAAGATCTTTCTGTCTGGGCAAAGACTGTCTCGGATATTTGCTTGATCCCGGAATAGATCGAGCGGACAACCGGCATCCGTTCTACCAGGCTTTCGGTGAAGGAAATAAAGGACCGCCCCAGAATCCCCTTGGCGACCCAGCCCACCAGAACAGTGAACACCAGAAAGATGATGACGCCGACGCCGCGCAGGTTGATGCCTACATATTGTTGGGGCTGGAACTGTTGTGGGATCAGCGGCAGGACAGCACTGTCGATCCAGCCCACGACGGACCAAATCAACCAGATCGTCAGCCAGACAGGCGCAATGACAACGATGCCCGTCAGAAAAGACGCGCGCAGCCGGGAAAACAGGCCCGGTCCGCGGTGGGGTTCTTCGTCAAACGGTGTGTTCATTGCGATCCTGATTGGTTTGCCGATTTAGTTAAGCAGTCCGGCGTCTTGGTACAATAGGGTAGCTCTAGGCGGATTTGGTCAAAGCAATCGCGATACCGGCGGCTAGACGGGCATTGTTGCGCACCAGCGCAATGTTTGCGGTCAGCGAGCGGCCCCCGGTCTGTTCATAGATCCGTTGTAGCAGGTATGGCGTGACGCCTTTGCCGGTGATCCGGTGCGTATCCGCGTCGGATTGGGCGGCAGCGATGATGGGGGCCAGTTCCTCGGCCGGGATTTGATCGGCGTCCGGGATCGGGTTGGCAACCAGCTGACCCCCGGGCAGGCCAAGCGCGCGACGGGTGGCGTGGGCCTTGGCGATGTCTTCGGCACTATCCATGCGCAAGGGCGCGGGATAGGGGGACTTGGCGGACCAAAAGGCCGGGAACTCATCCTGTCCATGCGCGATAACCGGAACGCCCAATGTCTCGAGCACTTCAAGTGTTTTAGCAAGATCCAGGATGGCTTTCGCACCGGCTGCAACAACAGTAACGGGTGTCTGCGCCAATTCGTGCAGATCGGCTGAGATGTCAAACGAGGTCTCGGCCCCCTGATGCACACCACCGATGCCACCGGTCGCAAAAACCTCGATCCCGGCATAGCGTGCGGCGATCATCGTGGCGGCCACTGTCGTGGCCCCGGTGCCGCTGGTCGACATACAGGCCGCCATGTCCGCGCGTGAGATCTTGGCGACGCCCTGGGCCTGCCCCAAGGCTTTCAACTGGTCGTCTTCCAGGCCCACATGCAGTTTGCCTTTGATCACGGCCATGGTTGCAGGAACCGCGCCAGCGTCACGGACGTCCTGCTGAACCTGCGCCGCCACCTCGATATTCTGAGGGTAGGGCATACCATGGGTAATGATGGTGCTTTCCAGCGCAACGATGGGCTGACCTGCATCTTTGGCGGCGCGGACCTCGGCGGAATATTGGATGTCGATCACAGTGGTGTTTCTCCGGAAACATAGGTTGCGGCGGCATGTAGGGCGCGGCGTAAGGCTTCGTCATTGGACGCACCGTTGGCCTCGGACGCGATATGCGCCGCCATGAAAGTATCGCCCGCACCGGTCACACGGGTGACCAGAACGGAGGGCGGTGTTTGGGTCAATATTTCGTCAGCGCTGCCAATGGTGGCCGAGTTGCCGCCGTCCGTGACCAGCACCCGCAGCGCGCCACGGTCCAGCAGGCCCTTGGCGGCGCCTTCAGAATCGGTGAATTCGCGCTGGCACAAGATGCCGGCCTCTTCGAGGTTCACATAAAGCGTGGCGCGGGCGTGTTTCAGGAACGGCAGCAGACGTTCGGCCTTGCCGGGCGAGGCCGGGGCCACGCGCAGGTCCGCACGCGCAAAGGCGGGGCTTTGGGCGATTTCTTCCAACAAGTTCAGCGTCAGGTTGCCGTCCAGCGCGATGGGACCCTGGAACGGAGTGTTCTCATACCCCAGCGGCCCATGCATCAAGGGGCGCAGGATTTTCGCCCCGGCGGCCTCAAGCGAATGCGCGTCAGCAATTGCCGCGATCAGGCCGTTGGCCCCTTCGACGGCCATGTACCTGTCTGTCGGCAAATCCTGCGAACGATAGATGTGGTCCGTGACCATGCCCAGCCGCGAACAGGCGTTGACCAACTCGTCGCCTTCGGGGTCGCGACCAATGGCTGTCAGAAGGGTCGGCGTCATGCCGAAGCGCACCAGCGTCATGGCGATGTTCATGGCCACTCCGCCGGGCAGGCGGGTGATCCGCCCCGGCACGTCCGAGCCCTGACGCATGGCGCTGGCGGACCGCCCGATTATGTCCCACAGGACCGAGCCGATACACAGGATTTCGCTGTTCTGAGTCATGCCCGTGTCATGCCGCAGCCCCGAGGTGGGTGCAAGGGTTAACGCTCACATCGCATCGGTAAGAATTTTAAGCGCGGCAAACGGGTCTTCTTGCGACCAGATCTCATCCCCGATACCGAAGAAATCAGTGCAAGGGGTCAGGTCGCGGATCAGCTCAGGCGTCAGGCCACCTTCGGCCACAACCGGAACCTCGATCATCTCAGACCACCACTGAAACAGGTCTTTTTCAGCCGTGGTTCCGTCCCCCAGCGTTGACGCGCCGACCGGGCCAAAGGCAACATAATCTACGCCAGCTTCGCCAGCGGTCATGCCATCATGGCTGGACGCGCCACAAAAACTTCCAACAATGGCATCCGCGCCCAACTCCTTGCGCGCGGCGCGCACTGAACGTGCGGCGTCGTCCAGATGCACCCCGTCCAAACCCAACCGTTGCGCCAGCAGAACATGGTTCGAGATGACCAGCGCCACGTCACGGGTATGGGCCACTTCGCGACAAGCATCAGCAGCGCGCGAGATCGCGTCTTCGTCATTGCCTGCCAAGGCCAGTCGGATGCAGGCAATCTCGGCACCGTCCAGAACGCGGCTAAGCTGGTCGGGGAACGTGCTCAATGAGATGGTCGGAGGGGTGATCAGGTAAATCTGCGGCTGCTCGGGGGTGTCCATTGGCGCGTCCTTAGCTTTCAGTCTTTGGCGCGGTTTAGCGGATTGTGCCGGGGAAGCAAACTTTTATGCCGGTTTAAGGCGTAATTGACCAATCGGATGCCTTGCCCTGCGCCATCACGCCGATTACAGCAAGCCAAGTTTTCCGGAGACAACCATGCCCAGCGATACATCCCAGCCGTCCTTTGTGCTCGTCCGCCCTCAGATGGGTGAAAACATCGGCGCTGCCGCGAGGGCGATGTGGAATTTCGGGCTGGACCGGATGCGGATCGTCGCACCGCGCGACGGCTGGCCAAACCCCAAGGCGGCGGCAATGTCCAGCGGGGCGGGGCGCTTGCTGGACGAAGCGCAGCTATTCGATGACCTTGCGGGCGCGCTGGCCGACAGCACCTTTGTCTTTGCAACCACCGCGCGCCAGCGTGGTCTGACCAAACCGGTCTACAGCCCCGAACGCGCGATGCAGATCGCGGCTGAGAAAGTGGCGGCTGGTGAAAAGGTCTCGGTCTTGTTCGGACCGGAACGGGCAGGATTGGAAAACGAAGATATCGCCAAGGCAAATGCCATTATCTCGGTTCCGGTAAACCCGGAATATGCCTCGCTGAACCTTGGCCAATGCGTGTTGTTGACCGCCTATGAGTGGATGCGCCAGACCGGCGATGTGGTGCACGAAGCCACCGATCTGGGCAAAGGCGACTGGGCCACGGGGATCGAGGTCGAAAAACTGGTCGAACATTACGAGGACCGGCTGGAGGAGGCGGGCTTTTTCTATCCCCCCGAAAAGGCCGAAGGCATGAAGACCAATTTGCGCAATCTGTGGTCTCGGATGCGGATGACGCGCGCGGATGTGCAGATGCTGCACGGGATCATGCGTCAGATGGTCCGTTGGAAGGATAAAGGCTGAGGCTGGACCTTAGCCCCCCTTCACCCTAGCTTGCGACGAAATCCAAGGCACAAGAGGACAGCATGAGCGGTAAGCGCAGCATCTTCGAAGACGTCTCAGACACAGAAAAACAACAGGCCGTTCAACCGGGCATGATTGACCGTGGTCGTGGCGGCGCACGCGGGGCCATTCGCGCCTGGCTGATGATCCTGTTCGCGCTGGTCGTTGTCATGATCTCCGTAGGCGGCCTGACACGCCTGACCGATAGCGGACTGTCGATAACGGAATGGCGCCCGGTCACTGGGGCCATCCCGCCAATGACCGAGGCCGATTGGCAGGCCGAGTTCGAAAAGTACAAGCAGATCGATCAATGGCGCATTCAGAACCAATGGATGGAGCTTGATGACTTTAAATCCATTTACTGGTGGGAGTGGGGTCACCGTCAACTGGGCCGGGTGATCGGTCTAGTTTGGGCACTTGGGTTCTTTGGCTTCCTGCTGGCCCGGAAAATTCCGACCGGGTGGACAGGTAAATTGCTGATTCCAGGCGCTTTGGGCGGTGTTCAGGGCGCGGTTGGCTGGTGGATGGTTGCCTCGGGCGTGACGCAGGGCGAGGGGATGACGGCCGTTGCCAGCTATCGCCTGGCAGTCCATCTGGGTCTGGCCTTCGTTATACTCGGGTTCCTTGCATGGTACATCTTTGAGCTGGGGCGCGAGGAGCGTGACCTGATGCAGGCCCGCCGCGCGAAAGAGGGCAAACTGTTCTCGCTATCGACCGGGCTGATGCATTTCGCCTTTCTACAAATACTCATAGGCGCCCTTGTGGCAGGCATAGACGCTGGAAGATCATATACCGATTGGCCCCTGATCGGTGGTCAACTGTTGCCGCCTGACGCGACGATGCTTGAACCGATGTGGCGCAATTTCTTTGAAAGCCCCGGTCTGGTGCAGTTCATTCACCGCTGTGCTGGCTATCTTCTGTTTATCTTCGGCTTCATTGTCTGGAGACGCGGCAGCACCAGCGCGCATCCGCAAACGCGGTTTGCGTTCAATGCAGCTTTTGCGGCGCTTTCTCTGCAGGTGGTGGTCGGGATTATGACGGTGATCTACGCGGCCCCTTGGCAGATCGCCATCTTCCACCAGTTCATGGCCGTTGTTGTTTGGACCCTGATCCTGCGCGCACGTTTCCTGACAGCATATCCAATCGCCACCTCAATCCGCGGAGCATGACCCTGATGACTGCCTATGATGACCTGATGGCCTTCCAACGCGAAACGTCGGCCCTCGGGCAAATCGCCGGGCGGCTGGGCTGGGACCAGGAAACGGTGATGCCGCGCGGCGCGGCCCCGCAACGGGCTGAGGAAATGGCCGCCATCGAAGCGGTTCTGCATGCCCGCCGCGCTGACCCGCGCGTGGCTGAGTGGTTGGAGCAAGCCGACCCACAAGACGACGTAGCCCGCGCCCAATTGCGCGATATCCGTCGAACTTACGAGCGGACGGCAAAAGTGCCAGCCGATCTGGCCAAGGCCATTGCGCGCGTGACGTCAGCAGCCCAGGGAACTTGGGCGCAAGCCCGTTCAGACGAGAATGTGGCTACCTTTCTGCCTGTTCTCGAGGAGGTCGTTGCCCTCAAGCGTGAAGAAGGCGCTGCACTGGCGCAGGGTGGTGATGTCTATGACGCCATGGTCGAAGACTACGAACCCTATACCACCGGGTCACAAATCGCCGAGATTTTCGATCAGATGCGCCCTCGTCTTGTGGCCCTGCGCGCGGCCGTTTTGGATAAACCAGCGCCGCACGCTCTGATCGGAAAATTCGACGAACAAATACAGATGCAATTGTCGCAGAAACTGGCGACCACGTTCGGGTACGATCTGAATACTGGGCGGGTGGACAAGGCAGTGCATCCGTTCAGTTCGGGCAGTGGCCTGGATGTGCGCATCACCACTCGCACCAGCGAGACCGACCCGTTCAACTGTTTCTACTCAACCATTCATGAGGTCGGCCACGCCGCCTATGAACAGGGTATCAACCCGGCCTATGCGCTGACACCACTGGGGCAGGGCGTGTCGATGGGCGTGCATGAAAGTCAAAGCCGGATTTATGAAAACCAGCTGGGCCGATCTCGGGCGTTCACGGAGTGGCTTTACAATCAAATGGTTGACGCGTTCGGTGATTTCGATGTCGCGGATGCCGATGCGTTCTATGCCACGGTCAACGGCGTACACAAAGGCTATATCCGGACCGAGGCGGACGAGGTGCAATACAACCTGCACATCATGCTGCGCTTTGACCTTGAACGCGCCCTAATGGCCGGAGACCTTCAGGTCAGCGATCTGGAAGCGGCGTGGAACGACCGATTCAAGGCCGATTTTGGATATGAGGTCGACCGACCTTCGAACGGGTGTTTACAGGACGTCCACTGGTCGGTCGGGTTGTTTGGTTATTTCCCGACCTATTCATTGGGCAATGTCTATGCCGGATGTCTGTATCAAGCGTTGCGCGCTGCGGTTCCTGATTTGGATGCGCAACTGATCAGGGGCGACACGTCAGGCGCAACCAGTTGGCTGTGCGAGAACCTACAGCGTTTTGGCGGGCTCTTCACCCCGCGCGAGACTATCCAACGCGCCAGCGGGATTGAACCGGGACCGGAACCGTTGTTGGCGTATTTGGAACAGAAATTTGGTACGCTCTACAATCTTTGAACGCACAATTTCCGGCCAAACTGGTTGTCACATGTGTGCCGCGTTGCCAGTTCTTTGCCTAAAGCAGCCCATAGGAACCGAGCATTGCTAATCAGGCAGTAGGTAGATGGTCAGATAGCATAGTAATTGAAAGCTCCCCTGAACCATATGGTTTTCTTCCAAATCAAAATTCATGACCGTCTGATCCGCCAGAAAAAAAGCAAGCCACAATCCTAGCGATACGATAAACGCTGCGTCGACCCTCTTCTGCCAGCGATCCGTCTGGGAATACGGGGTAAATGACGCGAACGCAAATAGCAGCGTCGAAAGAAATAGCCACAGTATGATCCCGACAAATAAAATTACATCAACGGCAGTAGAGGCACCAAACTGCGCCAGCGTTTTTTGCAGAAACGGAAAGTTGTGACCGTCAAACCAAGGGGTTGAAGTCACCCCCAGCAGCTCTAGCCCGCCGATGAAATCGGTCAAAAACGCGAATGTCCACCAGAGAAACCAAAAGATAACTAAACTTTGTTTGAACAAAATTCGCATTAAAACGACCTCTTGAAACTGCTGTTTCAAATATCCTTGGTCATAGAATAGCGATTTTTAGGAAATACAGAAACCAGCGCCGATTTGATCGTTCTATCGGGCAAACCGTTGATTTCCACATTTTGAGAGATTATTGGCGAAAACAAATCCAAGGCCCCAAAACACTGCGCTCTGGGGCCTTTGTTGTAATCTTATCCCTCGGCCTCTTCGTCGCCTTGATCGGCGATCCAGGCGACGCTGACGACCACTTCGCCTTTACCGGTGTTGAACACCTTCACACCGCCCGCGCTGCGCGACCGGAACGAGATGCCTTCGACGGGAACCCGGATTGATTGGCCTTTGGAAGTGGCCAGCATGATCTGATCGTCGATCTCAACCGGGAACGAGGCCACCAGCTCTCCACCGCGCATTGCCTTGTCCATGGCAGCAACCCCCATGCCTCCGCGTCCGCGGACCGGGTAATCGTGGCTGGAGCTTAGCTTGCCCGAACCGCCTGCTGTGATGGTCAGGATCAAGTTTTCAGCAGCGGACATCTCGGCATAGCGTTCCTGACTAATGGTCGCCAGCGCGTCGCCTTCCTCGTCGGTTACTTCGGCGTCGTCGGTCAGGCCGGCAACGGCGCGGCGCATCTTGAGGTAAGCGGCGCGTTCGTCCGAAGTAGCCTTGAAATGGCGGATCACCGACATGGACACAACGCGGTCGCCGTTAGACAGCTTGATGCCCCGCACACCGGTCGACTTGCGGCCCTTAAAGACACGCACATCGGTGGTCTGGAAGCGGATCGCACGGCCAGAGTTGGTGACCAGCATCACGTCATCATCTTCCGAGCAAATGCGCGCGTTTACCAGTTCGACACCGTCGGGCAGATCCATCGCGATCTTACCGTTGCGCTTAACGTTGGTGAAGTCGCTCAGCGCATTGCGGCGCACGTCCCCGGCGCTGGTGGCAAAGACGATTTGCAGGTTTTCCCATTCTTCATCCGGCACATCCACGGGCATGATCGCCGCGATGGAAACGCCGGTCGGGATTGGCAGGATGTTGACGATGGCTTTGCCCTTACCGGTCCGGCCCGATTGTGGCAGGCGCCAGGTCTTGAGCTTATAGACCATGCCGTCGGTGGTGAAGAACAGCAGCTGTGTGTGCGTGTTCGCGACGAAGAGGTTGGTAACAACATCCTCTTCCTTGGTCTGCATGCCCGACAGGCCCTTACCGCCGCGTTTCTGCGCGCGGAAATCAGCCAGCGGGGTACGTTTGATGTACCCGCCAGAGGTGACAGTCACGACCATATCTTCGCGTTCGATCAGATCCTCGTCTTCCATGTCGCCGGACCAGTCGACGATCTCGGTGCGACGGGGAACGGCGAACTGTTCGCGCACGCTGCGCAACTCATCGCCGATGATCGACATGATGCGTTCGCGCGAGGACAGAATATCCAGGTATTCTTTGATCTTACCTGCTAGTTCTTCCAACTCGTCCGTGACCTCTTTGACGCCCAGTTGGGTCAGGCGCTGGAGGCGCAGGTCGAGGATGGCGCGGGCCTGAACCTCGGTCAGGTTATAGGTGCCGTCGTCGTTCATCTTGGACAGAGGATCATCGATCAGTCGCAGATAACCCTCGATCTCAGCGGCAGGCCAACGGCGCGTCATCAGCTTTTCACGCGCCTCGGCTGCGTCCGCGGATGACCGGATGGTGGCAACCACTTCGTCCACGTTGGAAACGGCCACGGCCAGACCACACAGGATGTGGCTGCGTTCCCGCGCCTTGCGAAGGTCATAGGCGGTGCGGCGGGCAACGACATCCTCGCGGAAATCGATGAACGAGGTCAGGAACCGGCGCAGGGTCAGTTGTTCAGGCCGACCACCGTTCAGGGCCAGCATGTTACAGCCAAAGGACGTTTGCATCGGCGAGAAGCGGTAAAGCTGGTTCAGCACCACCTCGGGCGTCGCATCGCGTTTCAGTTCGACTACCACGCGGACACCGTTACGGTCGGATTCGTCCTGTACATGGGCCACGCCTTCGATGCGCTTTTCACGCACCGCTTCGGCGATCTTTTCGATCATCGCGGCCTTGTTCACCTGATAGGGAATTTCATCGACGACGATAGCGTAACGATCCTTACGCAGTTCTTCCACGCGGGTCTTGGCGCGGATAATGACGCTGCCGCGACCTTCAAGATAGGCTTTGCGCGCACCCGAGCGGCCCAGCATGACGCCGCCGGTCGGGAAGTCGGGGCCGGGTACGTATTCAATCAACTGCTCGGACGTCAGGTCCGGGTCGTCGATCAGTGCCAGCGTGGCGTCGACCACTTCCCCCAGATTGTGCGGTGGGATGTTGGTCGCCATGCCCACGGCGATACCACCAGCACCATTGACCAACATGTTCGGGAAACGGGCGGGCAGGACGGTCGGTTCCCGATCCTTGCCGTCATAATTGTCCTGGAAATCGACCGTCTCTTTTTCGATATCGGCAAGCAGCGACGCGGCGGGCTTGTCCATGCGCACTTCGGTATAGCGCATGGCCGCCGGGTTATCGCCGTCCATCGAGCCAAAGTTGCCCTGACCATCCAGCAACGGCAAAGACATCGAGAAATCCTGCGCCATCCGCACCAGCGCATCATAGATCGCGCTGTCACCGTGCGGGTGGTACTTACCCATAACGTCGCCAACCGGGCGGGCCGATTTGCGATAGGCCTTGTCGTGTGTGTTCCCGGTTTCGTGCATTGCATACAGAATGCGGCGATGCACCGGCTTCAGCCCGTCGCGCAGATCGGGGATCGCGCGGCTGACGATGACCGACATTGCATAGTCCAGGTAGGACGTGCGCATCTCGGATTCGATGGACACCGTCGGGCCGTCATAAACGGGGCGCTCGGGCGGGGTTTCGTCCATGTTTTCAGGAATATCTGGCGTATCGCTCACGTAAACTGCCCGTGTTTTGTTTTGGGTCTATATCTTGTGGATTCACCTTATCAGACCCGGCACATAAGGTGCAAGCAAGCAACGATTTTGCATACGAAAAACCCCGTAACACCTGAGTAACATATTGTTAACTAAGGGTTAGGGTGTTTTCGTGTTACCCTGAAGAGACCTTGCAACAAAATTGGAGGTCTGCATGGAGCAAAGCGAAACCGAACTAATGCTCAAAGGGTACGGGCTGACAACGGCAGAATTCTTCTACCGCATGCCCGATTACATCCACGTTCTGAACACGTTCATCTGGCAGGATTACGATCTGGCGCCGGATCATCCGAAATTGTTCGATTTCATCGACTTCTGGCAGCGCGAGATTGACGGTCCGCTGCATTCGGTCCGGTTTACGCATCGCAAGATGATCGCGCCCGGTGAATGGCGCAACATGGTGGGTGAATTCAGGGTCAATTGAATATCCAGCCTGTTTTTTTGTCAGTAACGATTGAGACGCGTTAAATTTATTGGTGCTTGGGTTATGGTGTCGACCAATCCATTGGTCACATACGGAATCGCTTTATGTCCCGAGCTTTGCTTTTCGCCGCTGCGCTGTTAATTGGCGGACCAGCCGTCGCCGAAGGCGTCTTTGATAAAATCAAAAAAGGTGCTGCGAACACAGCCGACGCTGTAGGGCGTGGGACTGAAACCGTGGGCAACACCATTCAGAAAGGTGCAAGCGCGGTTGAGGGGACCATCAACTCGACCACGGATTTGGTGACGAACGAGGCCACCCCGGAAGAGACGCGCGCCAAGCTGGACGCGATGGCCAGCGAGGTTCTTACCCAGTTATTAGCGGAAAACCCCGACGCAAAAGCGTTGTATGACGTTAGTGCGGGCTACGCCGTGTTCGACTCGCGCAAGGTTACGGTGTTTCCGGTCTCGGCCGGGTATGGGCGAGGGGTGGCCGTTTCAATGGATACCGGTCAGCACACTTATATGAACATGGGTACTGGCGGAGTGGGGGCCGCAGTGGGTATTGGTGGGTTTGAAACCAAGTTCGTGATCCTGTTCGAAACCCCCGCCGATCTGGCGAAATTTATTGAATTTGGTTACGACGCAACAGCGGAAACCGGGGCGATGTACGGTGACGAGCGCAGCGGGGAAACCGTGCGGTTCACTGATGGCCGGTCCTTTTTCGTACTGGGCAAGAAAGGCTGGCGCGTCTCGGCTGGGGCGTCCGGCACGAAATTCTGGGAATCGCCTGAACTGAACTGATCAGCCTGAACAGCTGGCCCCGCCCAGAACACAGAATTTGGCGCAGTGGGGATGGTTGAGGTGTACGTCCGCCTCGGCCTCGGCCAGGGTGTGACCCATTTCGAATTCAGGCGCATAAGGTAAAAGTGTGCAGGCCAGAACGGCGGGGCGTTCCGCACCCTTGCGCTTTACCACCATACGGGCGCTGGCGCACATCACGGCGTCGGGTGATTTGTCCAGAATACCCCAGCAAGCTGTGGTGATTTCCGGCACTTCGATGGTTTCGTCCATCTCGGGGAACAGGACCGTCTGGCCCGGGTTTTGGGCGTCAATGTCAAAGCCGTGCTGCTTGAAAAACGCAGCATAGCCAGCGCGGCTTTCCGCGTCGCTGTCACCCCAGACAGTGCGCCCGGCCACGGCCATGTTTAAGCCGTTGTCACGCAGCCACTCCATCCCGGTCACGGTCTTGGCGAAGCTGCCCTTGCCACGTTCTTCGTCATGCAGATCGGAGCAGTAGTGATCGACCGAGATTCGCAGGGTTAGCTTGTTGCCGTAGTCACGCTGCAATTCCAGCAGACCCTCACGCATCTTTTGGCGCATCATTGGTTGCATGGCATTGGTGAGAATCAAAACCTCATACCCACGCTCCAGCGCGGCGCGGGTCATGTCGATCATTTCTGGGTTCATGAATGGTTCGCCACCAGTGAACCCGATTTCCCGAACCGGCCAATTTCGGGCTTCGATTTGATCCAGATAGTACCGCACCTCATCAGCGGTGATATAGACCAGTGCATCGTTGGTCGGGCTGCTTGCGATATAGCAGTTGACACATTCGATATTGCACAAGGTACCGGTGTTGAACCAAAGCGTTTCAGGGTTGCTAAACGCAACCGAGGCCCGCGTTTGCCCGTCAGCCGTCACCAATGTGTTCTGAAATTTGCCGATGTTGGCAATCTGAGAGGCGTTGTCTTTCATTCCGGTATCCGGTTCTTTGCAGTCCTGCTGCTGACTTAGCCTTTCAGACCGAATTAGTTAAGGGTTCCACGGCCGACCTGACAGAGTTTTGATGATGGGAGAAAGTGAAATTTTGTTTGCGCTAACATTGGACATGCCCTCAGGGGTAAGGTAAGGGAAACGCATGGTTTCTCGCGTCATCCCCGTCGACCCGTTCGATCTGGTCATTTTTGGCAGTACCGGCGATCTTGCGCAGCGTAAAATCCTGCCGGCGCTGTTCCGTCGCTATTGTGCCGGACAATGGCCCGAGGATGTTCAGATCATTGGTGCCGCCAGATCGGAATTGGACAGCGATGCGTTTCGGGATGTGGTCGCGCAATCGTTGCGCGAACATGCGCCCGCGCATTGTGCGGATGCCAAGGCATTGAATGCGTTCTTGCAACGGGTTGATTATGTCGCGTTAGATGCGCTTACGGATGAGGGGTGGGGTCAGCTTGCAGCGAAGCTCACAATTGATCGAGTACGGGCGTTCTATTTCTCGGTTGGGCCGCGCCTGTTCGGACCGCTGGCCGAACGGATCAAAGCAAATGATCTGGCCACGACCCAGACACGGATCGTTGTCGAAAAACCCTTTGGTCACGATCTGGGCAGCGCGCAGGCGTTGAATGCGACGCTAGCGGCACATTTCTCCGAAGGGCAGATTTACCGGATCGACCATTATCTGGGCAAAGAAACCGTTCAGAACCTGATGGCCGTTCGGTTTGGCAACATGCTTTTCGAGCCATTGTGGAACAGTCAGTATGTCGACCACATCCAGATCACCGTGGCCGAATCCGTCGGCATTGACGGGCGCGAAGAGTATTATGAGCGCGCAGGCGCCATGCGTGACATGGTGCAGAACCACCTGATGCAACTGCTCTGCCTGATCGCGATGGAACCGCCGGCCAAGTTCGACCCCGACGCGGTACGGGACGAAAAACTCAAGGTGATCCGCGCATTGGACCCGGTCGAGCCGCACCACATTGTGCGCGGTCAGTTTGAAGGTGGGCTGAGTGGACGCAGCTATCGGGATACTGTTGGTAATCCACGTTCGACCACGGAAAGCTATGTGGCGCTGCGGGCTCACGTCAGTAACTGGCGGTGGGCGGGTACGCCGTTTTATTTGCGTACGGGCAAAAGGCTTGTGGCGCGATCTTCGGTGATCAATGTGATGTTCAAAGACGCGCCGCATTCGATCTTTGGCGCAGATGCCGGGCGCCACGCCAACGTTTTGTCGATCCGCCTGCAGCCGAACGAAGGCATCACGCTGAAGGTGACGATCAAGGAACCGGGGCAGGGTGGGATGCGCCTGGTCGACGTGCCTCTGGACATGAGTTTTGCCGAGGCATTGGGGCCGGAAAACCAGAACCCGCCGGACGCTTATGAGCGTTTGGTGATGGACGTGATCCGCGGCAACCAAACCCTGTTTATGCGCGGAGATGAGGTCGAGGCCGCATGGGCCTGGACCGATCCGATCATCGCGGGCTGGCAGGCGCGCGGGGATGTTCCCAAACCTTATGAAAGCGGCAGCACTGGCCCGGGCGACGCCGAGCTGCTGATGAAACGAGACGGTCGCCGCTGGCAAGGGATAAACCCATGAACATACAGGAATACGCCGACCGGGATATGCTGGCCATCGACGTTGCAAACGTGCTGGCAGGTGAACTGGAATCCGCCTTGCTGCATCACGACTTTGCCTCGTTGGCAGTACCCGGAGGCACGACGCCCGGCCCGATGTTTGATGTACTGTGCGCGGCGGATTTGGAATGGGACCGGGTGCGGGTTCTGCCCACCGATGAACGCTGTGTGCCGGGTGATCACGACCGCTCGAACGAGCGTCTGATCCGCGAGCGGTTGCTGACCAATCGGGCGTCGGTGGCGCAATATATCCCTCTGTACGTGCCGGGAAAGGAGCCCGAGGATGTATTGCCGGAAATCGAAAGCCTGATCATTCCGATCCGGCCCTTGTCGGTGCTGGTGTTGGGAATGGGCGAGGATATGCACACGGCATCCCTGTTCCCGGGTATGGATGGGCTTGAGGCCGCGTTGGACGGTCACGCGCGTCCTCTGGCGGTGGCACGGACCGAGGTTCAGCCGGAACCCCGTATCACGCTGACTGCGCCTGTTTTGGACGGTGCCTTGTCAAAACACCTGATCATTTTCGGGAACGCGAAACGGGATGCTTTGGAACGGTCCATGTCCCTGCCACCGGAAGAGGCCCCCATCGCAGCAGTGCTGAGTGGCATGACCGTACATTGGGCGGAGTAGGCGCTATGAAACTGGAGACACTCAAAGCACTGGCAGCAGAGCGGAAGGGGCAGCCCATTCTGAGTCTGTTCAGTAAGGATGCAAACCGGGCGCAGGGGTATTCGGCCTCAACCGGTGACCTGCTCTTTGATTACTCAAAAACCAGTATTGACGCGGACATCCGTGACGCTTTGATCGGGCTGTGCGATACAGCGGGTCTGGCGGAGCGGCGCGACGCCATGTTCTCGGGTGCCAAGATCAACGAAACCGAAGGGCGCGCGGTATTGCACACGGCGTTGCGTAATCTGGATGGCGGACCAGTTGAGGTCGACGGTCTGGATGTGATGCCTGACGTTCTGGACACGCTGCACCGGATGCGGGTTTTCGCCGAAGAGGTGCGCGGCGGCGCGATTTCCGGGACAGGTGGCAGCTTTACCGACGTCGTGAATATCGGCATCGGCGGCTCGGATCTTGGGCCAGTGATGGCCACGCATGCGTTGGCCCCGTATCACGACGGGCCAAACCTGCACTATGTGTCCAATGTCGATGGCGCGCATATCGCGGATACGCTGCGCCCACTTGACCCGACCCGGACGCTGGTGATTGTCGCATCCAAGACATTCACCACCATTGAAACCATGACCAACGCCCGGACCGCCCGTGCCTGGTTAACGGATGGCGGTGGCGATTGTGGAAAACAGTTCGCAGCCGTGTCGTGTGCGGTAGATAAGACCGATGCCTTTGGTATCGCCCAAGATCACGTATTTGGTTTTGCCGATTGGGTAGGGGGGCGCTATTCGGTCTGGGGGCCGGTTGGGCTACCGGTGATGATCGCCGTCGGTTCGAACGCGTTTGATGCCTTTCTGCGCGGGGGACAGGTGATGGACGTCCATTTCCGCGCTGCTGACTGGATCGAGAACATGCCGGTAATGCTGGCTCTGGTTGGGGTCTGGCACCGCCAGGTATTGGAATATACCAGCCGCGCGGTTCTGCCCTATGATCAACGGCTGCTGCGTCTTCCCGCCTATTTCCAACAGCTTGAGATGGAGTCGAACGGTAAATCCGTTGCAATGAACGGCAGCGCCTTGACCATGCCTTCGGGGCCTGTGGTTTGGGGTGAACCGGGCACCAATGGCCAGCACGCCTTTTACCAGTTGATCCATCAGGGCACCGATGTGATCCCCTGCGAATTCATGGTGGCCGCCGAAGGGCACGAGCCCGAACTTACCCACCACCACCGCCTTTTGCTGGCCAATTGTCTGGCCCAATCCGAGGCGTTGATGCGCGGCCGGTCGTTGGATGAGGCGCGGCAGCGCATGGCCGAAAAAGGGTTGGCCAGTGAGGAGCTTGAACGTCAGGCCCGTCACCGTGTGTTCCCGGGCAACCGGCCGTCCTCGACCCTGATTTATCCGAAGCTCACACCGTATGTCCTAGGCCAAATCATCGCCTTGTACGAACACCGTGTTTTCGTCGAAGGGGTTCTGCTGGGGATCAATTCGTTCGACCAATGGGGGGTGGAACTGGGCAAGGAATTGGCGACCTCGCTGGGTCCGATAGTGGATGGTGTCGTTAGCGCTGACGGCAAGGATGGCTCGACCGCTTCGCTGGTTGCTTATGCGCTAAAACACCGCGATTGAGGGTTCGATTTTACCACCTGCCGCAACGGTAAATCGCATTCTTTTATTGTCAGACAATTAAATGCTTGGCAGGCTCTGCCTAAGGAAAAGCCATATCGCCCGATGTGATTGCGGGCACAAAGTGGCACCGCCATAGGGAGGACGCCCATGCTGGGACAGATGATGACGCAGCCCTTGCTGATCTCGTCGTTAATTGATCACGCCGACCGCTTTCACGGTCAGACTGAGATTTATTCGGTTGAAACCGATGGCACAGTTAGCCATAGCAGTTGGTCGCAAGTGGCGGAAAACGCGCGGAAGCTGGCCTCGGCACTGTCCAAGTTGGGATTAGAGCCACAGACGCGGATTGCGACGCTGGCTTGGAATAACCGGCGGCATCTTGAGATCTACTATGCCACTTCCGGGGCGGGGTTCGTGTGCCACACCGTCAACCCACGACTGTTTCCCGAACAGCTGACGTATATCATCAACCATGCACAGGACCGGGTTCTGTTTTTCGACGCAACCTTTATTCCTTTGGTCGCAGCCCTGCACGAGCATTTGCCCGATGTTCAACATTTCGTCCTGATGGGGCCAAGAAACGATGACGCTTTTGCGCAGATACCGGGTGTGCAATTTTATGACGATCTGATCGAGACCGGTGAGGCCAGTTTTGAATGGCCCAGCTTTGACGAAAACACTGCATCCGGCCTGTGTTACACATCTGGCACAACCGGCAATCCAAAGGGGGTGTTGTATTCGCATCGCTCCACCGTGCTGCACAGTTTCGGATCGAACACACGCGACGTTATCGGGTTTTCGGCGATGGATGTGGTCATGCCGGTGGTTCCGATGTTCCATGTAAACGCCTGGGGGTCCCCATATGCTTGCGCCATGTCGGGATCGCGGATGGTGTTGCCGGGGCCGGGTTTGCATGGTGAGGCGCTGGTGAATCTGATCGACACTTACGGCGTCACTCTGGCCATGGGCGTGCCGACGATCTGGCAGGGGCTGCTGGCTTTTGCCGAGCAGTCTGGCAGCAAGCTGGCCAGCCTGCAGCGGACGGTGATCGGCGGGGCCGCGTGCCCGCCTTCGATGATCGAAATCTTCCGCGAAACCTATGGTGTCGACACCATCCACGCCTGGGGGATGAGCGAGATGAGTCCGTTGGGGACCGCAAATCACCCTCTGGCCAAGCACTTTGACCTGCCGGAAGACGAGCAACACGCCATTCGAGAAAGCCAGGGAAGGCCCTGTTATGGTGTCGATCTGAAGATCGTCGACGATGACGGCAATGATCTGCCGCATGACGGCGAAACCCAAGGTGATCTGCTGGTGCGAGGGCCGTGGGTTCTGGACAGTTATTTCCAGATGCAAGATGAAGATTTGCTGCGGGATGGCTGGTTTGCCACTGGTGATGTCGCAACGGTGGACTCTGACGGCTATATGACCATCCGCGACCGGTCCAAGGACATCATCAAATCCGGGGGTGAGTGGATCAGTTCGGTCGAGTTAGAGAACATCGCCGTTGCGCATCCCAAATTGGCGACCGCAGCCGTGGTTGGCGTACCGCATCCAAAGTGGGACGAGCGCCCACTGCTGGTGGCCGTACGCGCCGAGGGGGAGGACCCAAGCGAAGAAGAGGTGCTGACATTTTATGACGGCAAAATCGCTAAATGGCAGGTGCCGGACAAGGTGGTGTTTGTGGATGCCTTGCCTCTGAACGCAACGGGTAAGGTTCTGAAACGCAACTTGCGCGCGGAATTCAAGGACGCCTTGGTGGGCTTATCTTAAAAAACGTGGGAAATGGCTCCGGCGGTAGGGATCGAACCTACGACCAATTGATTAACAGTCAACTGCTCTACCGCTGAGCTACGCCGGAACGGTCCGCGCCGTATAGCAACCAGTTTCTGCGGCGTCCAGAGGGCGTATAGTATTTTTCGTCGAAAAATCTTGCGCCGCAAACGACCGTTGGTGATGGGGATTTAAGGTGGGGAGAATTTGGCTCCGGCGGTAGGGATCGAACCTACGACCAATTGATTAACAGTCAACTGCTCTACCGCTGAGCTACGCCGGAACTGAGGGCCGTATAACAATCCCGATTTTTGCCGTCCAGAGGGGAATTCGACGTTTTCGAAAAAAAGTTCCGGCGGCTTAGGTTTGTCTGATGAAACGGGTGTGAGCTGACAGCTTTCCTTCGGAAGTGACCTGAGATTTCCCAATCAGATCAATCAAATGGGCGAAAACATTCCGTTCAGCAGCAGGCAAAAGGGCGGTCGGAGTGTCGAGGTAAATTCGCTCGGCCAGTTCTCGGGCCGTACCGGGGTGATCTTCCAGCGTAGACAGAATCTGTGCTTCGCGTGTCAGGCGGTGTTTGATCAGCCAGTCCAGACGCGCTGCGGGATCGGCAATCGGCGCGCCATGCCCGGCGTGAAAGACGGCCCACTCGCGTGAGTGCAGACGATGGCAGGCCGCCATGAAATCCGTCAGGTCACCGTCTGGGGGCGAAACCAGTGAACTGGCCCATCCCATGACGTGATCACCCGTGAAACAGGCGTCACCCCAGCCAAGCGCGATGTGATTTCCCAGATGGCCGGGGGTGTGAATCACCTCAAGCTGCCAGCCGTCGCCTGAGATCAAAGCCCCATCCGCAAGTTCGATGTCGGGGCGAAAGCTGGTGTCGATGCCTTCACCGCCGCCGACTAAACCGCTCTCGGCCAGTTGAGTCATAACTGCGCTACGCCCGGCCTCGGGCCCTCCAAAGGCCATGATCGGTGCTCCTGTATGATCCGCCAAGGGTTGGGCCAGCGGAGAGTGATCCAGATGGCTGTGGGTAACGATGATATGGCTGATCCGCTGTCCGGGTAGTAGTCCCGCCAGAATCGCATCCAGATGTTCATTGCTGAGCGGACCAGGGTCGATCACGGCAAGCTCGCTGGTGCCCACCAGATAAGTGTTGGTCCCGCGATATGTCATTGGGGATGGATTTGGCGCCAGAATACGCCGCAATCCCGGCTGCAGCTCGACCGCCGGGCCGGCGGGCGGATTGAAATCGTCAGGCGCCTGCATTCTGACCTCTTTCTCTTGTCGTAACAGCCCGTTAGGTTTAGCGCATGTCCGCGCTTTGGCTCAAACACTATATGCCGCGCAGCCTCTATGCCCGTGCTGCACTGATCCTGGTCCTGCCGGTGGTCGTGGTGTTGCTGGTGGTGGGGGTCGCGTTCCTGCAAAAACATCTGGAAGACGTCACGGCGCAAATGACACGCGCTGCTTCGCGCGAAGTGATGTTGATCACGGAAGTCATGGAAGAGACGGAAACGCAACAACAGGCGATGGCGGCTGTTCGGCTTGACCTGCAAGCGCTTGAAATGAAGGCCCGGTTTCTGGGCATTAACGACGAACCAATGGTTGGTCACCGCCGTTGGTACGATTTCATTGCACCCCAGGTCGAGGCCGATCTGCGGGCCTTGCTTCCAGATTTGATTGCGGTTGCCTTGCCCAGCGGACAAGAGGCGCGGCTGTATCTGCAGACGGATCTGGGCATTCTACAGCTGACTTTTGATCGCCGTCGTCTGTCTCCGGTAGCGCCGCACCAGTTGATCGTGACAATGGTGTTCTTTGCGGTTGTCATGACCACGATTTCTTTCCTGTATATGCGCAATCAATTGCGTCCGATCACTCGTCTGGCCGAGGCTGCACAGGCCTTTGGTCGGGGCAGGGTGGTGCCGTATTCTCCCGGTGGGGCCATCGAAGTACGCGCGGCGGGCAGTGCTTTTCTGGATATGCGTGCCCGTATCGAGCGCCAGATGGAGCAGCGCACCATGATGCTGTCGGGGGTCAGTCACGATTTACGCACACCGCTGACGCGTTTGAAACTTGGCCTTTCGATGTTGCCCGAGGATGAAGCAGCCCCTTTGCAGCAGGATGTCGATGAGATGCAATTGCTGCTGGATGCGTTCCTTGAGTTTTCGCGCGGGGCGGCCGAGGGCGCTCCGGAATCTGTCGATCCGAAGGTGCTGTTGGAGCAAATCGTCAAAGACGCGCGTCGTGCAGGGCATGAGGTCGACCTGATCTCGGTCGAAGGGGAAGGAACAGTCATGCTGCGCCCCACTGCCATGCGGCGCGCCGTGGAAAACCTGATTGGAAACGCCGTGCGGTATGGCAATCGCGCGGATGTCAGCCTGTCCACCACACCCAAATCCCTGCGTATCCGGGTCGAGGATGACGGGCCAGGAATTCCACCTGAACAGCGATCCGAAGCGGTCAAACCGTTCGCGCGCCTTGATCCGGCGCGCAATCAAAATCAGGGTACCGGAGTGGGGTTGGGCCTTGCCATCGTTTCAGATATCGCGCGGGCCCATGGGGGCGTGGTGCGTCTGAGCAAAAGTGAGCGGTTAGGCGGCCTCTGCGCCGACATTATCATCGGTCGCTAACGACCCTGTACATGCGCTGCATCACCAGCGGAGTCAGGTACATCGGAATTTGATAGGCCCCGATGAACACCATGATCGGCGCAGTAACCTCGGGCGCTAATGCCACGAAGAACAGCGCGATATTGCGGTTGCCTGCGATCAGGGACACTGCCGTCGACGCGGCTGTGGGCATACGAAACCGGGTCAGTCGAAAACAGACGACCTGAACGCCAAAATTGGCCGCGCAGGCGAAGGTAATCCAGAGTAACGCTCGTTTCGGATCGGTCAGGATGACCTCGCTGACTGAGGGCATCAGACCGATGACGAAGAGAGCCAATGTGATGTTGGCAAGGCCTTCGAGCGCACTTTCTGTTGTGGGCGATGGGTCTCGCAACAGCGTTTTGCGAATAGCGACTGCGGTCAGCGTCACCAGCAGGATTGTGATTAGCAGTTTTAATGCGGCCCAAAGCACCGTATCGAAACCGCCCAGTTGCGGCGCCAGCCAGAACACCGGGGCTATGGTCATTGGCAGTACCGCAGTACCGATCACCAAAAGGCGGAGCGCGTATTCAGATGGGTGCCCCATCATCCGACACATATTTGGGCTGCCAGCGATGGAGGGAGCCGCGGTCATGACCAGCAAGGCAAACAGGGCGGGGGTGTCGAGCCACCCGCCCAAGGCACCGACCGTCAGAACTGTCAGGGGCATCGCAAGTTGTAGACCAAGAACTACCAAGACAACGCGGGGCAGATCACGCAGTGATCCGAATATGCGCGCGGGCTCCATTCGTAGCACGGTGACGAACAGCAACAGCACAACCATCGGCGGCAACAGCGGCCGCATCGGTTGCGCCAACCCCGGCAGCAGCAACCCCGACAAAAGGCCCGCCAACAGAACATAAGGTCCGTGGCGGGCAGCGATGTGCAGCGGATTCAACGACAAACTACCCGGTTGGGCCTTGCCGCAGGTTATTCGGTAGCCAGGTGGCCAAATCCGGGAACCAGATCAGGACGAAAACCATAACAACCATGATCAGGAACATCGGAATCGCAGCACGGGCGATATAGCTCATTTCATGATTGGTCATGCCCTGCATCACAAACAGGTTGAACCCGATAGGCGGCGTGATTTGCGCCATTTCGACCACGACGACGATAAAGATACCGAACCAGATCAGGTCGATTCCGGCGTCGCGGATCATAGGCTCGACCACAGCCATGGTCAGCACGACTGAGGATATGCCGTCCAGAAAACACCCAAGGATGATGTAGAACACAAGCAGCACCATCAGCAGTTCGAAGCGCGTCAGTTCCCATCCGGCAATCAGATCGGCCAGACCGCGTGGCAGGCCGGTAAAGCCCATCGACAGCGACAGGAAAGCCGCGCCCGCAAGGATCAATGCGATCATCGCGCTGGTGCGAGTGGCCCCCATCAGGCTTTCAGTGAACGTCTTCCAGTTCAACGAACCCTGACCAGCTGCGAGCAACAGCCCTCCGATCACACCAAAGGCGGCGGCCTCGGTCGCGGTGGCATATCCCAGATACATCGAACCGATGACCACGACGATCAACAGGATCACTGGCAGCAAAAAGCGCGAGTTCTTGATCTTCTCGGCAAAGGTCAGTTTGTTTTCCTGGTTCGGGTTCCAGTCCTTGCCGATTTTGGAATAGATCGCGACATAGCCCATGAACATGCAAGCCAGCACCAGACCCGGCAGGATGCCAGCAAAGAACAGCTTGGTAATCGATTCATTGATGGTGACGCCATAAACGATCAGCGTCAGCGAAGGCGGGATCATCAGGCCCAGTGTCGCAGCACCCGTCAGAGTGCCGATGATCATGCGTTCGGGATAATTGCGCTTGCGCAGTTCTGGGATCGACATCTTGCCAACCGTGGTCAGCGTCGCCGCGGACGAGCCCGACACGGCGGCAAAGACCGTACAACCCACGATATTGGTATGCACCAGACCGCCGGGCAGGGGGGCCATCCACGGTGAAAGCCCCTTGAACATGTCTTCGGACAATCGCGTTCGATACAGGATTTCACCCATCCAGATAAACATCGGCAGCGCCGTCAGCGTCCAAGAGGATGAGGCTGACCAGATGGTGGTGATCATGACGTCGCCGACGGGGCGAGTAGTGAACAGCTCCATCCCGACCCAGGCGACGCCCATCAGTGCCAGCCCGACCCAGACGCCGGTGCCCAACAGAGTGAATAGAACAAAGAGGAAGAGGATGATGATTGATGCGTTTTCCATGCTCTCACTCTCCGTGGCTTTGATCGGCAAGATCGCGGGTGATGCGGTGATCGCCGCGGAAGATCACGTGAATCAGATGATCAGTCAGGGCGATGGCCAGAATGACCGCGCCGATTAACATGGCCGATTGCGGTATCCAAAGCGCGGTTTTGTCCTGTCCCTGGCTGATATCGTTGAACTTCCAGCTCCAATAAACAAAGCGGTAGGCGTACCAGCAGAAGTACCACATGACGGCCGTGCCGATGCCAAAACACCAAATCTCCAGCACCCGGCGGAATTTATCAGGCACCGCATTCAACAGGATCGACACGCGGATATGGCTGCCCCGGTTCAGCGCATTGGCAAAAGCCAGGAATGAGGCCGCGGCCATCGCATACCCGGCATAGTCGGGCGCGCCAGGGAATACCTCGCCGGTCCAACGGGCCAACATCTGCACCACGATTAGAACCAGTATGGCGATAAGGCTCAACGCCGCCAGTACGCCTGCTGCCAGGTAGATGAAATCCAGTACGGACCGAAGCCCTCGTAACGCTGCCATACTGTCCCCGCTTTTCTTTTGGTTGGATAGAGAACGGGCGGCAGATCGCTGCCGCCCGCGTCCATTTGGTTATTGTTGTGCTTGGAAGGCATCGACAATGGCTTTGCCTTCGTCCCCGGCGGCCTCGAGCCATTCATTGGTCATGGTTACGCCGATTTCTTTCAACTCGTTGGTCATCTGCTCGGACGCCGGACCAACGGTCATGCCGCCATCACGCAAGCCTTGCAGGGTGAACCCGGTATATTCCTTGGCCCGCCAGTTCCCCGCATATTCCGCCAGTTCGGCGCAGGCTTTGATGACGTTCTTGTTCGCGTCAGACACGCCCGCCCAGATGTCCGAGTTCACCATCACGTAGTTGCGCGGCAGCCAGGCATCTACTTCGTAGAAATAATCCAGGCTTTCCCAAACTTTGCGGTCATACCCGGTTGAGCCAGAAGACACCATGGAATCGGCAACGCCAGTGGCAAAGGCCTGGCTGATCTCGGCCGCTTCGATGGTCACCGGCAGCATTCCGGTCAGCTCGGCCAGACGTGACGTGGCGTTGTTGTACGAGCGGAACTTGATGCCTTTCATGTCAGCGACCGAGTTCACTTCGTCTTTGAAATACAGCCCTTGCGGCGGCCACGGCACTGCATAAAGCAGCGTTAGGTTCTGTTCGGCCAACAGGTTCTCGATCGAGGGTTTTGCAGCATCCCAAAGCTTGGCGCTGTCGTCGAAAGACGTGGCAAGGAAGGGGATTGAATCAAATCCAAACAACGCGTTCTCGTTCTGGTGGCCGGACAGCAGACGCTCTCCAATAGGGGCCTGGCCGGTCTGAATGGCGCGTTTGATATCCGCCCCTTTGAACAGGGAACCCGAAGGGTGGGTGACAATCTCGATCTCGCCGCCGGTACCGGTGGTCACGCATTTGGCGAATTCAGCACCCGTGGCCGAATGGAAGTTCGACGCAGAATAGGCCATCGGCATGTCCCATTTTTCAGCTGCGACCGGCAGGGCTGCGGCAGCGGTCAGTGCGGTTGCTGCCAAAAGGCTCGTCAGTTTTTTCATTTTAGTCTCCCAGTTGGTATTGATTCTGCCGATGTTGTTCACCGGCTTTGCTAATTTGCGTATCGCGACGGGGCGTAAACGCTGACATCCGTGTTCGGAAGTCTGCCCGCGATCATTTGCGCCAAAAGACGCCCTGTTTTCGGCCCGCCCGTCAGACCGATGTGATGGTGGCCAAAACCCATATACGCGCCGTCAATCCCCGGAACTTCACCGATAACCGGGATCGAATCTGCGGGTGCGGGCCGGTGCCCCATCCATTCCACTTCATCCTTCCATGTCACACCCGGAAAAGCCGCCCGGGCATTCTTGCGCATCAATTCGAACGGCGCCTTCGAGGGTGGCGCGTCCAACCCGCCGAACTCGACAATCCCGGCCAGACGGATGCGACCCTCTAACGGAGTGGCGACGAATTTGCCTGACGCTACCATAACCGGGCTTTTCGGCATCGCGGAAGGTTCCACTAATTCAAGATGATACCCGCGTTCGCTTTCCAGAGGAACAGAAATGCCCAGCTGGTCAGCCAAGGGGCCGGACCAGACCCCCGCCGTTATAATAGCTGTGTCGCATGGGATGGTTGTACCGCCTGCGCGTACACCTGTAACTTTGCCGTTGTTCCGAACCACGTCTTCGACTGCAGCGCGAATAACTTTGCCTCCATTGTCCTCGACATGGGCGGCCAGATCTTTGACATAGCGCCCCGGATCAGTGATGTGGCCATGATCGGCAAGCCGGGCGGCAAACCCGAGGTCTTTGCTGAAAATCGGGTCATAAGCGTGAAAGGCTTCGCCTTCTAATTCGTCCCACGCAAAACCATGCTTGCGCCGGATGTCCCAGCCAAGTGCATCATTCTCAAAATGTTTCCGGTTTTCGTAAAGGAACAGATAGTCGGACGGGACAATCCACTTCTCGGCCCCGGTGCCGTGCGCCAGCGCCTTATGGTCATTCAGGCTATCGCCGACAATAGGCGTCAGCGCAGCAGCAATGCGTTCAACGTCGCTCGCGTTGGCATGTTTCAGATAGCGCAGTAGCCATGGCAACAGCTTGGGCACGTATCCCCATTTCAAGAACAGTGGCTGGGACGAATCAAACAACATCCTCGGGGCCTTTTGCAGCAGCCCCGGAACCGTGACTGGAATGATCGAGCAGGATGCCAGAACTCCGCCATTGCCGTGCGACGTACCCTCGCCAGGTCCAGCCTTGTCGATCAATGTGACGTCATGCCCGTCACGTTGCAGCCAGACCGCTGTGGACACGCCAACAATACCGGCACCGATTATGGCAATGGTCTTGCGCTCACTCATGCCGCCACCGCCTTGGCCACGGCATAGTGGTTCAGCTTGTCCAGATCCGGTCGGCCACCAATCCCGGGCATGTCCGGCACGATGACTTGCCCGTTCTGTACCACGAAGGGGTCTTCCAGAATGTCTTCTTTCAGGAAATACGATGCCTGATAGAACTCGCATCCCAGCTTTATTTCGGGTGTTGCAGCGATCATGTGGGTTCCGGCCAGATGCGCCAGACCAGCCTCGAACATATCTCCACCATAGGAGCTGAGCCCATGAGCCGCAGCGATGCGGGCCACAGTCTGACCCCGGCTAAGCCCACCGGACTTCATGATCTTGACCGACACGCCATCGCATATGCCTTCTCGCGCGGCACGCTCCATATCCTCGGGGCCAAACACGCTTTCGTCGGCCAGCAAGGGCAGGTCGATCTGACCTCGCAGTTTGGCCATCATGCCATAGTGATGCGCCCGCACTGGTTGTTCGATGAAATCGGGTTTGAATTGAGCAACATCGCATACCTGAGCAGGAGCATCCTCGATAGACAGACCTTGATTGTAATCCACGCGCACAGAAAACTCGGGGCAATGTTGCGCAAGATGTTCAAGCCGCATGATGTCGAACGCATGGTCCTTGAACCCGGTCTTCAGCTTGACGATGCGAACCCCGTCCTCGCGCAATTGCTCGAGTAGGGCAATGTCCTGCGCGAAATCAGGATTGGCGATCGAACAACTCAGCGGAATCGAGTCCCGGCATTTGCCACCCATCAGTGCCCAGACCGGCACGCCGCTGATACGCCCTGTCAGATCCAGCAAGGCGGTTTCCAGTGCGGCCTTGGCCTCGGTGCAATGTGCGACGGCATAGGCGGCCTTGGCCATGATCCCAGCCCGATCTGCCACACGTGACCCAACAACCAACGGCCGGATATAACGATCCAGCGCTGCGTAAGTTGCTTCGGGTGTACCGGTAAAAACCGACCATGGTGACGCTTCGCCAAATCCTTCTGATCCGCCCTCTGAGGTCAGGCGCAAGATCACAATTTCGCAGCTGCCTTCGACCGAGCCGATTCCATGATCACGCCGTGATGTAACAGGCAGCTCAAGGTGCCAAAGGTCAAACCCTGTGATGGTTTGGTTCAAGTCGGTCATTGGTCCTCCGGTCGTTCGGGGAACCGTGCCGCGATAGCTATATCATTTCAAATACTATATTGTGGCAAGGGTATCAGAAAAAATGATGTGGGAATGTCAATGTCTTTAAGGTTTCGGCAATTGCAGGCGTTTCACGCGATTATGGAGACGGGAACGGTGACTGGGGCGGCTTCGGTTCTGGGGATATCGCAACCTGGTATCAGCAATCTTCTGGCCCAGTTAGAACGCGAAGCCCGCCTGCCGCTGTTTGAGCGCAACAAGGGCCGTCTGTTGCCAACCCCCGAAGCTGATCTGCTGTATCGCGAGGTAGACACGGTCGTGCGTGGGCTGGATCACGTGGCGCAGGCCGTGACGGATTTGCAGAACAAACATCCCGGTCAGCTGCAAGTGGCCGCACCGCACATGCTGTCGTTTGGATTCATGCCACGGGAAATCGCGCGATTCGCCGCCAGCCGCCCCAATCTGTCGGTCAGTTTTCAATCGCAATACTCGTCCAAGATTCAGGAATGGGTGATCTCGGGCCTGTTCGAGGTCGGCATTGTCGAGGTGCCAATTCTGCACGATACGCTTAATGCTCAGGTGTTCCGCTTTGAAACCATGGCCACATTTCCCGAAGGCAGCCATTTGGCCCAATACGACGTGCTGACCCCTGAGTTGTTAGAGAACGAGCCCTTTATCGTGATGGGCCCCGAGCATCAGACCTATCGTGGGACACGGGATGTTTTTCAGGCGGCGCACCGGACTTGGCGCACGCAAATTCATACACATCTGTCCGAAAACCTGCTGAGCTTTGTCAAACAGGGCATGGGGGTTGCAGTCATCGACCCCTTTACCGTCGCCTTTGATACTGAGCGCGGATATCAGACCCGCCCATTCCGGCCTGCGGTGACTTTGGAACTGGCGATCATCACAGCCAAAGGGCGTCCTTTGTCGACCATCGCGCGAGAGTTTCTGGACCAACTTGTGCCCGCGATGGCGTCTTTTTCCACCAACGCGCATGGCGGCGACAGCGTTTGAATACCAAGCGCTCAGTTTTTGCCTATTGACCTTTATCCGGTCTGTGCAAACTCTGCCCACGTCGCCGCGTTTCGAATGGCGAATAGACCCCTGCAGAACGTGCCCGGAAATGAAAAGGTTTGAGGAATGATCGCAACTGGTGGCAAATCACTTTATGGCGCATCGGTGGGTATCCTGATGCTGGACGCACGCTTTCCCCGCATTCCCGGCGACATGGGCAACGCGCTGACCTGGCCGTTTCCGGTGCATTACCGCATCGTGCGGAACGCTTCGCCCGATCTGGTGGTGCGTCGTGGAGCGCAGGGGATGCTGGACGCCTTTGTCGATGCCGCGCGCGAGCTGGTTGACGAGGGCGTCGACGGGATCACCACCAATTGCGGGTTCCTGTCGCTGTTTCAGAAAGAGCTGTCTCAGGCGGTCCCGGTGCCCGTTGTCACATCCTCGCTGATGCAGGTCGAAATGGTGAACAAGGTATTGCCTGCGGGCAAACGGGCGGGGGTGCTGACGATCTCAGCCTCGACCCTGACCGAGGCCCATCTGCGCAGCGCACAGGTGCCTGAGGGCACGCCCATCGGCTCGACCGAAGGAGGGCAGGAGTTCACACGCGCGATCTTGGATAATGAACTGACGCTGGACGTGGACAAAGCCCGCGCCGACAATGTCGAGGCCGCCCTGGCGATGAAAGAGGCCCATCCCGACCTCGGCGCGCTGGTGCTGGAATGCACAAACATGTGCCCCTACGCGGCCGATATTCAAACGGCGACGGGGCTGCCGGTGTATTCCATCGTCTCTCTGGTCAGCTGGTTTCAGGCAGGGTTAAGGCCGCCGGTTTGCTGAGTGGCTAACGCTGAGCGGCGACGTGTTTTGCATCCATTCAACGCGCTGCGTGCCCGTGCAAGTTAAACGATGAATTTCACGCGGATTCGACACCTCGATTCGGTTTTATTGGCGTAATTGCCGTAGTATATCTTATTCACTTTGCAGGATATTCTAGTGGCCGGTGCCGGCACTTGGAGATGTCAGTCGCGCGATCACAGATCACGCGGATGAGATCTTGCAGATGATAAGATGATGCAAATTTTTGGTCTAAAGCACGGATCGACCCGTATCCCTTTTGTAATGGGAGGAAGTCATGACCAATAGTTTCGACGTAAAATCGACGTGGGATTCGGTAATGGATGAGACCAAGAACCCACTTAAGAAATACTCTCTATCTACAGCGCATATGCTGATGCAGATGTTGGCGTGGATGTGGAGTGCAATTTTTTCACTTATGATTGGCAGCTATTTCGTTTTCGGAATCACAGCGGTGGGCCACATGCTGCTGATTGGTGGATTGTTTGTAACGTTAGCCGTTTTCCAAAAAGCCGAAGCGGCTGATCCCAAAGAGTGACGTTGCCTCCCCCCAATGATTGGGAGCCATCGTAATCCGGGGCATTTGGTCCAATCCCTGACGTGCTCCGAATAGCCTACACTACCCCAAACTGTCGCCGCGTTGTTTGTAAAGGTACATCTCCGAACAACGCGGTTTTTTTGGTGAGGGAATGCATGTGAAGGCTCTGCAGTCGAGTAAGGCGTTTTGTATCCACTAAACTTGAGGCGATTTATTATCTTATAGTGACGAAATGTTTTTCGCGGTCGGGGATTAGCAATGGACAACACTGTATTATATTTTTTAGTTGGCATTTTTGTCGTTGGGCTTTTGACGCTCGGCTATTACGCAAGAAGTAGCGGCGCATTGATATCTATTGTGATCGTGATTGGCGTAATTGCCTCGGTAATAGCCTATCTTGGTGGTTATTTTGGTGAGCCTCCAAATTAGAAATCCTACTGAGCATCGAAAGCAGCGAGTGATCCAGCGCCTGCGTTGCCGCGTATTCCTTTTGTCCCTTTAGTCTGGGCAACCCCTGACCAGACTATGGCCCGCGTTGCTCGCCATCCCAGATTTGGGCAACGCGGGCACTGTTAATCCAGTTCTTAAGGTAATCCGCATCGTATTTTTCCCCAACTGCGCTCAGTGTAGGCCATTTAAGTATCCTTCAGGTCAGCGCGGGATCCTTGGGATCTAGGGGTATCTAGCTTCTTGATACGATTGACCGGCCGGGCAAGTGATTTCTGGTCTATCAGTAATGCGTGTTGTTCTGGTTCGGTCTGATCCGACTTTGGATCACGCAACAACCACAGAAACAGCGTTCCCTTGCTTGGCTTCTGAAAACCAGTTTTGCGGTGATTTGGTAGGCCCGGCAGGACTTGAACCCGCAACCAAAGCGTTATGAGCGCTCTGCTCTAACCAATTGAGCTACAGGCCCGCCTGAGCGCTTTGAGTATCACGGTGAACGGCCGCGTCAAGCCTGACCGTTGCAAGATGCCCAACAATCGACTAACCCGCGCGGGAACCATTCATAAGGGGCTGGCCATGACGACGGGCAAGAACGGAATCACCTATGCCGATGCAGGCGTTGATATTGATGCGGGGAACGCTCTGGTCGACCGGATCAAGCCTGCGGCCAAGCGCACCAACCGCTCGGGCGTGATGAGCGGTCTGGGCGGGTTTGGTGCCTTGTTCGATCTGAAAGACGCCGGATATCAGGACCCGATTCTTGTGGGCGCGACCGACGGTGTGGGCACCAAGCTGCGGATTGCCATTGATACCGGTGTGGTCGACGGTGTTGGTATCGACCTGGTGGCAATGTGCGTCAACGACCTGATCTGTCAGGGGGCCGAGCCGCTGTTCTTCCTGGACTATTTCGCCACGGGCAAGCTGGACACCGACACCGCCGCGCGGATCATCGAAGGTATTGCCGAGGGCTGTGTGCAGTCCGGTTGCGCCCTGATCGGCGGTGAAACGGCCGAGATGCCGGGCATGTATCCCGATGGCGATTTCGATCTGGCTGGCTTTTCGGTCGGCGCGATGGAGCGTGGCGCGCATTTGCCTGCGGGTGTGCAGCGGGGCGACGTGCTACTGGGGTTGGCCTCAAACGGGGTGCATTCCAACGGCTATTCGCTGGTGCGCAAGCTGGTTGAAATCTCGGGTCTGGGCTGGGATGCGGCATCGCCCTTTGGTGACGGGTCACTGGGTGAGGCGCTGCTGACGCCCACACGTCTGTACGTCAAACCTGCGCTGCAGGCGATCCGGGCAGGGGGCGTACACGCGCTGGCCCATATCACCGGCGGCGGTCTGACCGAAAACCTGCCGCGCGTGCTGCCAGAGGGTTTGGGTGCTGAGATCGACCTGAACGCCTGGGACCTGCCGCCCGTCTTCCGCTGGATGGCGGAAAGCGGTGGTATCGTCGAGGCCGAGATGCTGAAGACCTTCAACTGCGGCATCGGCATGATTGCCGTCTGCGCCGAAGACAGCGCCGATGAACTGGCCGCTCTGCTGGCCGAGGCCGGAGAAACAGTTGCTCGCATCGGCACCGTGACCGACACGCCCGGCATGGACTATTCGGGCAAACTGTTGTGAGTCACAAGCGCGTCGCCATCCTGATTTCGGGGGGTGGGTCCAACATGGTGTCGCTGGTCGACAGCATGGTCGGCGATCACCCGGCACGCACGTGTCTGGTTCTGTCGAATGACGCTACGGCGGGCGGGCTGAAAAAGGCCGCGGACCGTGGCATCCCGACGGCTGCGGTAGATCACCGCCCCTTCAAGGGCAACCGCGCTGCGTTTGAAGCAGAGCTGCTGAAGCCGTTGGAAGAGGCGCAACCGGATATTGTCTGTCTTGCGGGGTTCATGCGTGTTCTGACCGGTGATTTCGTTTCCCGCTTTCAGGGGCGGATGCTGAATATCCACCCCTCACTGCTGCCGAAATACAAAGGCCTCAACACCCATGCCCGCGCGATCGAGGCCGGGGATGCCGAACATGGATGTTCGGTTCACGAGGTTACGGCAGCGCTGGATGACGGCCCGATCCTGGGGCAGGCGCGGGTAAACATCGAAGCCGGTGACACGCCCGACGTTTTGGCTGCTCGTGTGCTGGTTTGGGAGCATAGACTTTATCCTGCAGTGTTGCGCCGTTACGCCAGTGGCGACCGGACTCCGGTGTTGCTGCCCTGAACGTCCCAGAGTGATTTACACGCGTGTTAAATTCGGCCTATGGTCTGCACTACGGCTAGGTACGGAAGAGACGATCAGCCGAAGAAAACAAGAGCAAGAACAGCACCGCGCATGAAAACCCTGACAACGACGCAAGAGCTGGCCGATTTCTGCAAGGCCGCGGCGGAATATGACTATGTCACCGTAGATACCGAGTTTCTGCGCGAACGGACCTATTATTCAAAGCTTTGCCTGATACAGCTGGCCGTTCCGTCCGATAACGAGGACAGCGCGGTTCTGGTCGATCCGCTGGCTGATGGTTTGTCTCTGGACCCGCTTTATGAGCTGTTCGGCAACGACGATGTGGTCAAGGTCTTCCATGCCGCGCGTCAGGATCTTGAAATTTTCTGGGTCGAAGCCGGTGTCTTTCCGAAACCGCTGTTCGACACGCAAGTTGCAGCAATGGTTTGTGGCTTTGGTGAGCAGGTGGGTTATGAAACGCTGGTGCGCAAGATCTGCAAGCAGGGAGTCGACAAGACCTCGCGGTTTACCGATTGGTCCCGCCGCCCGCTATCCGAGGCGCAAAAGACCTATGCGCTGGCGGATGTCACCCATCTGCGCCAAATCTATGAATATCTCGCAGCGCAATTGCAAAAATCGCAGCGCAGTCATTGGGTGGCAGAGGAGTTGCGCACGCTGACCCATCCTGCGACCTATGACATTCACCCCAAAGATGCATGGAAACGTGTAAAGACCCGGACGAATTCCGCCAAATTTCTGGCCGTGGTGCGGGAATTGGCGCAGTTTCGTGAGGCTTACGCGCAGGAAAACAATGTTCCGCGCAGCCGGGTCTTCAAGGATGATGCGCTGATCGAGCTGGCATCAACCAAGCCCAAATCGCCCTCGGATCTGGGCGGCTCGCGCTTGTTGCTGCGCGAGGCCCGAAAGGGCGCAATTGCCGATGGTATTTTAAGCGCCGTCAAAAAAGGGGTGAATTGCCCTGCGGATCAGCTGCCGCAAGTCGACAACAGCCGGGACAAACTGAAGGTGAACCCGGCGCTGGCGGATTTGCTGCGGGTTTTGCTGAAATCGAAAACCGAAAGCTCTGGCGTGGCAGCCAAACTGATAGCCACCAGCTCGGAATTGGATCAGATTGCAGCGGGTGAGCGGGAACTGCCTGCGATGTCAGGTTGGCGGTTTGAGGTGTTCGGCGAAGACGCCTTGAAACTGTGTGAAGGTAAAATCGCGCTGGCGGCCAAAGGTCAGAACGTCAAAGTTGTATCGCTGTAGCGCCGATTAACGGCGCCGCGATTCCAATGCGTTCTGCTGTCCTACAACCCGCACCAAACGGGTATTTTCCAAGTCTTTTTTGCTGATATTGATGGCGTCGGACACCATTCGAGACCGTTCTGTTCCCGTATTCGTTGCGCGCGCGGGATAGGTTACCCGGAAAGTGAACTCCAAAACGCCGTTCTTCTGGTTTTCTTCACTGTCCACGCGAACCAGTCGGGCGTCATAAGCACCTTGCCGGACTGCCGTCCCCGAGGCGTAGACGATTGCACCGTTCGGGGTCGGCTCAATCCTCAGTTCATCAATCTTGGCGATCGGAACGCTTGTATCCTCAGGGGTCGGTCTTGAGAGCAGTCCACCGCCTTCCCTTGTTTCGGGCACAAGAGCGTTGGCGTCATAGGTCGCTGTTTCCGGCGGCGGGGCTGACGTGCTTGAACCGAACCAGTTGGACGGGTTCACCCGTGACTCGCGCCAGCTGTTGCAGGCAGACAGGGCCAGGGTAGCCACCAAGAGAACAGTAAACGATTTTTGCATGGTCCCAACGTCCAGAGCTGTAAGTCCAGCAATGGGTTATCGCAATTTCTGTTGATTGAAAAGCCGCGTAGGGGGGTGGACAGGCATAGATCGGAGGCATAGTTCACAATTGTGATTGCAACGAAAGGACCGCCGCGACATGGCAACGCCTGCCTTTGAAGAGATCGTCGACGATTTCGAGTTTCTGGAGGACTGGGAAGACCGGTACCGCCACGTCATCGACCAGGGCAAAGCGATGGAGCCGCTGGAGGACGCACTAAAAGTGCCGGCCACCAAGGTCCACGGCTGCGCAAGCCAGGTCTGGTTGCACCCGATCATCGAAGATCGGGTTTTCCGGTTCGACGGGGACAGCGATGCGCTGATCGTACGCGGTCTGATCGCGGTATTGCGTTCCTTATATAACGGGTTGCCCGTCAGCGAAGTTCCCAAGGTGGACGCAGGCGGAGAGCTGGCGCGCTTGGGACTGAACGATCACCTGTCTGCTCAGCGATCGAACGGGTTGCGGGCAATGATTGATCGTATCCGCGAAGTGGCGCAGGAAAACGCCTGACGCTATTCAGGCTCTCGGCTTACGTTTTGCCCAATCGGTCAGGGTGGTTTCCAAATCGCCATAGCCGGTCAGGCGACGTTCGAATTTCAAACCCATCCGCTCGGCACATTCACGAGCACGGGCCGTCAGGTCCGGATCGTCGATTTGCGCTTGATAGACCAGCTTGGTGTAGTTGCCGAAATACATGCTAAGCAACTCGGGGTGTCGGTCCAGCCCCAGCGGTTTCCATACAAAGGCATCAAACTGCCGGGCTAGAAAGTCCGTCAGGTAAAAGGCGGTGGTTTCCTCATCACCATGTGCTTCAAACGCCTGATTTCCTTCGAAGAAGGAATAACAATGGGGGCCTTTGACCATCTCGACGCCCAGGTCTTCGCAGGCTTGCTGCAGCAGGCCACCCGTTCCGCAATCGGCATAGACCACAAAGATCTGGTCATAGTCGTCACGGTGTTTGGCGACGACCTCTTGTACCGCCGGAATGATCTTGTCAGGTTGGATGTGAAAAATCGCGGGCAGGCAGGTCAGCGCCATGTGATCCCAGCCATTGCGTTGCTTCAGGTCCAGAATCTCACGCGCCAGCGCGCCACAGGCCAACAGCAGGATGCGCCCGTGCTCACCGGATTCGTAGCCCTTGGTCGTCAGGCTGGCATCGTCTGGCAATTTATCTTGCTGCATTGGGTGCTTCTCGGATTCTACGCGACTGTCAGTGTAACAAAAAAGGCCGCCCGAAACCCGGACGGCCCCAGAATAACCTGCGCGTCCGGTTAACCGGCCAGTTGGTTGTGCTTGCGCGAGACGAAATCCTTGGCGGTTTCAACCGCAACGGCTGCGTCACGGCAATAAGCATCCGCACCGATGGCTTTGCCGAATTCCTCGTTCAGCGGCGCGCCGCCAACCAGAACGATATAGTCTTCGCGCTTACCTTGTTCGACCAGCGTGTCGATCACAACCTTCATGTAAGGCATGGTCGTGGTCAGCAGGGCGGACATGCCCAGAATATCTGGCTCTTCGGTTTCAAGTGCTTCCAGATAGTTTTCAACCGGGTTGTTGATGCCGATATCGACCACCTCAAAGCCAGCGCCCTCCATCATCATCGACACAAGGTTCTTGCCGATGTCGTGGATGTCGCCTTTTACGGTGCCGATCACCATCTTACCCACGCGCGGTGCGCCGGTTTCGGCCAGCAGCGGCTTGAGGATAAACATACCGCCCTTCATGGCGTTTGCAGCCAACAGAACCTCGGGCACGAAAAGTATACCGTCGCGGAAGTCGTGGCCCACGATGGTCATGCCACCGACCAGAGCCTTGGTCAGGATGTCGTAAGGCGTCCATCCGCGTTCAAGCAGGATGTTCACACCTTCTTCGATCTCTTCTTTCAGGCCGTCATAAAGATCGTCGAACATCTGCTCGACAAGTTCGTCGTCATTCAGTTCGGACAGGACGATGTCTTCTTCTTCAGACATGGGGCGTTTCCCTGAGCTGTGCGAGCCATAGGCCCGTGGTGGCATTTTTTCCGTTTTGGCCAAAACGTCGCAGTTTGACTGTGACGATTGCGACCTCAGTCGTTTCGGGACCGACCTATACGTCAAATTTTCGCGTCTCTCGACAGAATTATCTGCAAGATGATCCTGCATCTGGTTCATTTTACTGGCGGATAACCACGCGGTTGATACCTGCGCGGCCTCGAATGCTGTGCTTGCGTGTATTCGGGATTGCCGTTATACCCAATCAATGGAACATAACGAGAACAAACATGGTTGCACCGCATATTCGCGGCCGAGGAGCCGCCACAAATGCCGCTGGAAGGTTCGAACATTTCGACACCATCCCTTGTGACGATGGCTCGGATATCGACGAGGACCTGCCGCCTTTGCGAACCGATGTTCGGGACGAGGTCGCGCGCAGCCTGATTACCTATAACCGGTCGCCGGATTTGCCGTTTGATCGCTCGATCAACCCGTATCGCGGGTGTGAGCATGGTTGTGTCTATTGTTTCGCCCGCCCGACCCATGCCTATCTTGGGCTATCGCCGGGGCTGGATTTCGAAACCCGCCTGATCGCGCGGCCAAACGCAGCGGATATCCTGCGCAAGGAGTTATCGGCCAAAGGGTACAAGGTTGCACCCATTGCCTTGGGTACCAACACGGACCCTTACCAACCGATTGAGAAAACCCGCGCGATTACAAGAGGCTGCCTGTCGGTTCTGCAAGAATTCAATCACCCCATCGCCATCGTCACAAAGGGGGCCTTGATCGAACGGGACTTGGACATTCTAGCGCCCATGGCTGAGCAGGGGATGGTGCGAGTGGGGATATCTTTAACCACCATGGATGCTGATTTGTCCCGGCGTATGGAGCCACGCGCGCCGTCTCCTCAGCGGCGTTTAACCATCATACGTCGCCTAACCAAAGCCGGGGTGCCTGTGCGGGTCATGACGTCACCCGTGGTGCCTGGTCTAACGGATCATGAGTTGGAACACCTGCTTGAGGCGGGGCGTGAGGCGGGCGCGGACGCTGCCAGTTGGATCATGTTGCGCTTGCCGCGTGAAGTATCGACATTGTGGCAGGAGTGGTTGCAGGATCACGAACCCGCGCGGGCGGAAAAGATCATGTCCAAGCTGCGCGAAATGCACGGGGGCAGGGACTATGACCCGCGCTGGGGCCACCGGATGCGGGGTGAGGGTGAATATGCTGGGTTGATTGCCAAACGGTTTGCCTTGGCGGTCAAGCGCCTAGGCCTTGTAACGCGGACACCGCCCCTGCGATGCGACCTGTTTGCCCGCCCGGCTCAGATCGGTGATCAGTTGAGCCTACTATGAAAGAAGCCCCGGACGCAGGTCCGGGGCTTAAGCATTTCATCGCTGCAATCAGCGGTTTTCGATATCCACGTAATCACGCATGGTTTCGCCCAGATACAGCTGGCGCGGGCGACCGATCTTGTTCTGTGGATCGGCGATCATCTCTTTCCATTGGCTGACCCAGCCAACGGTGCGCGACAGGGCGAAGATCGGCGTGAACATCGAGGTTGGGAAACCCATCGCCTCGAGGATGATGCCCGAATAGAAGTCGACATTCGGGAACAGCTTTTTCTCGGCGAAATACGGATCTTCCAGCGCTTCTCGCTCAAGCTCTTTGGCGACCTGCAGTTTTGGATTGTCTTCGATGCCCAGCAGATCCAGCACTTCGTCAGCGGATTGCTTCATCACCTTGGCGCGCGGGTCAAAGTTCTTGTAGACGCGGTGGCCAAAGCCCATCAGGCGGAACGGATCATCCTTGTCCTTGGCGCGGGCAATGTATTCAGGGATGCGATCCACTGAACCGATCTCTTCCAGCATTTCCAGACACGCTTGGTTGGCGCCACCATGGGCCGGACCCCACAGACAGGCGATACCGGCCGCGATACAGGCAAACGGGTTCGCACCCGAGCTTGAAGCCAGACGCACGGTCGAGGTCGAAGCGTTCTGTTCATGATCCGCATGCAGGGTAAAGATTCGGTCCATCGCGCGGCTGAGGATCGGGTTAACATCATACTCTTCGGCCGGAACGCTGAAGCACATGCGTAGGAAGTTCGACGCATAGTCCAGGTCGTTGCGCGGATACACGAAGGGCTGACCGGTGTGATACTTATATGCCCAGGCTGCGATGGTCGGCATCTTGGCGATCAAGCGGTGCGACGCAATCTCGCGCTGACGTGGGTCATGAATATCTGTCGAGTCATGATAGAAAGCCGACATTGCACCGACGACGCCAACCATGATTGCCATAGGATGCGCATCACGACGGAACCCGCGATAGAAATACTGCATCTGTTCGTGCATCATGGTGTGGCGAGTGATCGTGGTCTCGAACTTCTCCAGATCTTTTGCGACTGGCAGCTCTCCGTACAGCAACAGGTAGCACACTTCGAGAAAGTGCGATTTCTCGGCCAGTTGGTCGATCGGATAGCCGCGGTGCAACAGTTCACCCTTATCGCCGTCAATATAGGTGATGGTGCTGTCGCAGCTGGCTGTCGAGGTGAAGCCCGGATCATAGGTGAACACACCCGCATCACTGTACAGTTTGCGAATGTCGATCACATCCGGACCAACGGTTGGCGAGTGAACCGGCAACTCGTAATTTTCACCATGTACGGTAAGAGTGGCTGTTTTTTTGCTGTCGGTCATCGTTGTCCCTTCTTCGTTCATGAGCACGCCGGGTGAGCGGCCTGCGCGCGGTCAGCGGTCACACACCAAAGTGTTGACCGGTCGTAACGAAGCAGCGTTACCTGATTATTAAGCCAGGGTTATTTTGCTGCGTCGGAAAGCCGTGCCAAGGTTTCTTCACGCCCCAGCACAAGCATCATGTCAAACACCGAAGGAGTCACTGCCCGACCCGCCAAAGCCGCCCGCAAGGGCCCAGCCAGCTTGCCGAACTTGATGCCTTTCGCTTCTGCAAAGGCATTGAGGGTTTCCTCCAGTTCGTTCCGCAACCAGCTAGCATTTTGCACATGCGGCGTCAATTCACTTAGTATACCGTCGGATACTGTTTGCAGTGCTTTTGCCGCTTTCTCATCCGGTTCAATCGGGCGGGAAATCAGCGCAAAGTGTGCTTTTTCAAGCAATTCCGGGAAAGTTCGGGCGCGATCCTTCAGACAATACATTGCACGTTCAAGAACACTAGATTGTGTCTGAGTGAGAGCAGGAAGGCCCGCCGCATCCAGATAAGCTTCGATTTCACGCCGCAGCGCAGCATCATCAGACGTCGCGATATGCTGACCGCAGAGATTCTCAAGCTTTTTCAGATCAAAGCGGGCCGGGCTTTTGCCGATTCCGTCCAAATCAAACCACTCTTTGGCCTGCTCGTCGGTAAAAAACTCATCGTCGCCGTGGCTCCAGCCCAAACGCGCGAGATAGTTGCGCATGCCAGCGGCAGGATAGCCCATCGCCTGATATTCCTGTGCGCCCAAGGCACCGTGACGCTTCGACAGTTTCTTACCGTCTGGTCCGTGAATCAGCGGGATATGTGCCCATACCGGAACGTCCCAGCCCATCGCCTCGTAGATCATCATCTGGCGAGCGGCGTTGTTGAGGTGATCGTCGCCCCGGATCACATGCGTCACGCCCATGTCGTGATCATCCACCACCACAGCCAGCATATAAACCGGTGTTCCGTCCGAGCGCAGAAGGACCATGTCGTCCAGCTGATCGTTGCGAATGGTCACATCCCCCTGCACCTGATCGCGGATCACGGTGGCGCCGTCCTGTGGGGCCTTGATACGGATTACAAAAGGTGCATCTGGATGGGTGGCCGGATCAGCGTCACGCCAAGGGCTGCGAAACAGCGTGGACTTGCCGTCGGCCCGAGCCTGCTCACGAAAGGCTGCAATTTCATCCTGGGTTGAAAAACACTTATAGGCTTTACCTTCGGCCAGAAGCTGGTGAGCGACCTCGGCATGGCGTGTGGCACCCTCAAACTGGCTGATTACATCACCATCGTGATCTAGGCCAAGCCATTCCATGCCTTGCAGAATTGCGGCTGTCGCCTCAGGCGTCGAGCGTTCGCGATCCGTGTCTTCGATCCGCAGCAGGAACTTACCGCCACGACCACGAGCATAGAGCCAGTTGAACAACGCAGTGCGGGCACCGCCGATATGCAAAAAACCGGTGGGCGAGGGGGCGAAACGGGTGACGACCTGATCGGACATTGTGTGGATTAACCTTTTGGTAACCGTGTCGGGCATAGTTTGGCGTCTGTCTAACGAGCCCGAAGGACGGGGGCAACCATGCGTGTTCTGGCAAGGGTCGACGCCGCTTTGCTGAACCAGACAGGGTATTTGTTCCAGTGGTCTCCGATTTGTCTGGCAGTTGGCATCGGCCTCTATTTCAGCCTTCGGTTTGAACCAGAATGGCAGGTCTATGCCTGTCTTCTGCTTGGCATCACGTTGCTGGTCTGGGTTGGCCGCACGCGACGCACTGGCTGGGCTGCGTTGGCAACGGGGGGCGCGCTGATCGCGTCCGGTTTTATACTGGCCGGCGCACGAGCCCATACGGTCGCAGAGCCGGTCCTGTCCTGGCGTTACTACGGCCCGATCGAGGGGCGGGTCGTAGCCATGGATCGCTCTGCGTCGGACGCGTTGCGGGTCACGCTGGATCGGGTGCGCATAGGGGATGTGCCCGCAGATCGCAGACCGCAGCGCGTCCGGCTTTCACTGCACGGAGGATCGGTTTCCCTGGCGCCTGGGCAAAGGATCATGACCACCGGGCATCTCTCACCGCCGCAAGGTCCGGTTGAACCCGGTGGGTTTGATTTCCGCCGTCATGCCTGGTTTCAAGGGCTGGGCGCGGTTGGCTATACCCGGGTGCCGGTGATGACCATTGCCCCCGCAACTGACGCGACCGAAGGGGTCCGGGTAACTGCCTGGCGTATGGCCATCTCGGAAAGGGTACGTGCGATCCTGCCTAGTGAAATCGGTGGGTTCGCAGCCGCCGTCACAACCGGAGATCGCAGTGGCATGGGGCAAGAGACGTTAAAATCCCTGCGGGCCTCGAACCTAGCGCATTTGCTGGCGATTTCGGGCCTTCACATGGGGTTGCTGACGGGGTTCGTTTATCTGGTGTTTCGGTTGGGCTTGTCAGCCATTCCTTCAGTGGCCTTAAGGTTGCCTGTCCGCAAGTTGGCGGCAGTTTGTGCATTGATCGCGGCCGTCATTTACCTGCTGTTGTCCGGGGGCAATGTTGCAACGGAACGCGCTTTCGTCATGGCCAGCGTAATGCTGGGGGCGATCCTGATCGACCGCCGTGCGATTTCTTTGCGCGCCGTGGCCGTGGCTGCCCTAATCGTGTTGATTCTACGGCCAGAAACACTGTTGAGCCCAGGCTTCCAGATGTCCTTTGCAGCCACTACAGCGCTTGTCGCGGTGTTTGGGCGGTTGCGGGACTATGGCCCAATGCCCGGTCCAAAATGGCTGAAACCGGTGACCGGCTTGCTGTTGTCCTCGGCGATTGCAGGGCTTGCGACCGCTCCTATCGGGGCGGCGCATTTCAACACGATGTCACACTATGGGTTGCTGGCCAATATGCTTTCGGTCCCGGTAATGGGCACGATTGTGGTGCCCGCCGCCTTTGTCGCGGCATTGCTGACCCCTTTCGGGCTAGAGGCGGTCGCATTGAATGTCATGGGTCTGGGGTTGGAGTGGATTCTGATCGTTTCAGACAAGGTGTCAAACTTAGATGGCGCGCAAGGCTATGTCGTTAGTCCGCCGCATTACGTGTTGCCTATGTTTGCGCTGGGGGCGTTGTGGCTGGTGCTGTGGCAGGGCCGCGCAAAATGGATTGGGATTATACCGGTTGCGTCCGCATTTATGTTGTGGGGGCAGGGGCAAAGACCCGAGGTTCTGATCGCGGATTCAGGCGGGTTAGTGGGTGTCATGACTGAACATGGCCGCGCGCTGAGCAAAGAAAAAGGCAGCGGTTTCATCGCTACGGTATGGTTGGAAAACGACGGTGACGGAGAAGATCAGAAGAAGGCGGCCAGCCGCTGGCCTGATGCAGAAAACGCTGTTCAGCGCTTTGATTGGCAGGGCAAGGAAGTGATTCACATCACCGGAAAACGTGCGGCTCAAGGGTTTGAAGAATGCCAATCAAACCAGATCGTGGTGTCTGCAGTTGAGTTGAACCTGAACGGGGATTGCGGTCTTTTCGATCCGAACCGCCTGAAAGAGACCGGAAGCCTGGCGTTTTCAAAAGGACGCATAACAACCAGCCGAGAGGTAATCGGCCATCGCCTGTGGTCCCCGGCCATCGCCGAGAACCGCAATTTAAAACGGGATCAGTAGCTGCGGATCAACCCGACCAGCCGTCCCTGCACCTTGACCTTGTCCTCGGGCAGAACGCGGGTTTCATAGGCGGGGTTCGCAGCCTCAAGCGCGATAGCATTGCCACGGCGGAAAAAGCGCTTCAGGGTCGCTTCCTGATCTTCGACCAGAGCCACGACGATATCGCCATTATCGGCAACCCGAGTTTCACGGATCACCACGACATCGCCGTCATTGATACCGGCATCGATCATCGAGTCGCCACGTACCTCAAGCGCGTAATGTTCGCCTTTGCCCGAAACCATGCTGCCCGGGACCGCCACACGGTGCGATACGTGGCTGATCGCTTCAATCGGGACACCAGCTGCGATACGGCCCATGACCGGCAATTCCAAGGCATCTACAGTGACCGGTTCGAAATTCGCCGGGCGGGGACCTTCGGGCCTGTCGCCTTCAATCACGCGAGGTTTGAAAGCGGCTGTTGGTTCGCCGCCGAGACTCTCGGGCAGCTTCACGATCTCAATCGCGCGCGCCCGGTGGGCAAGGCGACGAATAAAGCCACGTTCTTCCAGCGCAGTGATCAGGCGATGAATCCCGGACTTCGACCGTAAATCCAGCGCGGCCTTCATTTCGTCGAAACTGGGTGGAACACCGTCCGCCTGAACGCGTTTGTGGATGAATTCCAACAAATCCAACTGTTTCTTGGTCAGCATTGCTCACACCTCGTCGGTCATGCGTTTTCTTTTGTTCTACGCATGTTCACGTTTTGTGTCAACGGATTTGAGCGTGGCCTATATCGGCAGGTACAGAACCTCATCCCCCGAGGGGCGCGCCGGATCATTCGGCTCACGTACCAAAAGCGCGTTGGCCTGCGCCAGAACACTGAGAAGCGAGCTGTCCTGATCGGCACAGGCGCGAATGCCATCCTCACCGACGACAGCTCGCATATAATGTTCGCGTGGGCCGTTTTTGCCGATGGGCTCGGCCAGCTTGGCCCGGCGAAAAGGGGTAAGGGCTTGTTCGATGCCCAACATGCGACGCAACATGGGGATCAGGAAGAGATAACCGCAAACCATTGCACTCACGGGGTTTCCCGGGAGTCCAACCATCGCTGTGTCACCCAACTGACCCGCCATCAGGGGTTTCCCGGGGCGCATGCGGATTTTGTAGAACGACCGCTCCATCCCCAATTTCTGAGAAACGTCCCCGACCAGATCGTATTCTCCGACCGAGGCACCCCCGATTGTCACGACTAGATCGGCGCCACTTGCCAGCCCAAACGCCGTTTCTAAGGACGCGACAGTGTCGCGCGCGATCGGTAGAACTCGCACATGTGCGCCGGCATCCTCTAGCATGGCTTTCAGGCCAAAAGTGTTCGAAGCGATGATTTGATCCGGGCCTGGGTTCTCACCCGGCATAACCAGTTCATCTCCGGTTGAAATCAATGCGACCACGGGTTTGCGTCTGACCGGCACTGTTGCAATATTCATTGCTGCCAACAGCGCGACGTCTTCAGGGCGCAAAAGGCGCGGAGCGCTGATCTTGGTACCGACGGTAAAGTCGACACCTGCAGGTCGGATATTTGTTTTCAGTCCGGGATCGTCGGTGATTGTAAGCAAATCCCCGCGCCGTTCCGTATCTTCTTGAATAACAACGAAATCAGCACCTTCCGGCACCGGAGCGCCGGTAAAGATACGAACGGCCTGACCGGGGCTTACGGTGCCTTCAAAACGACGCCCGGCAGCGGATTCGCCAACTACTTTGAACATGGCGTGTTGTTCGACTTCGGTCGACTTCAGCGCATAACCATCCATGGAAGAGGCCGAAAATGGCGGTTGATCGCGCGTGGCGCTGAGGTCTTCTGCCAGCACGCGGCCAGCAGATTCGGCAAGCGGAACTGTTTCGGCGTTTAGCGGGGAAACAAGATCAAACAGTAGCGACCGGGCTTCTTCGACCGTAATCATCTCGCCTCGTAACGGCCTGATTTACCGCCATCTTTCAGCAGGACCCGGATACCGCCGATCTCCATCGCCTTATCGACTGCCTTGGTCATGTCATACACAGTCAGCGCCGCGGTTGAGACCGCAGTCAACGCCTCCATCTCAACCCCGGTCTGGCCTGCGGTCTTGACGGTGGCTTCAATCTGTACGCCCGGCAAATCAGGGTTCAGGGTCAACTCAACCGCAACCTTTGTGACTGGCAAGGGGTGGCATAGCGGGATTAGGTCGGGTGTTTTCTTAGCTCCCATGATGCCTGCCAGCCGCGCAATACCCAATACGTCGCCCTTTTTAGCGCGTCCTTCGGAAATTAAATCAAAGGTTTCCTTTGCCATCTTGATGTGGCCAGCCGCCACCGCGACGCGGTCAGTAACAGCCTTGTCCGAGACGTCGACCATATGGGCCTGTCCCTGTGCATCGAAATGGGTCAGAGGCATCACATCACTCCGGGGATCAGCGGGTTTGCCAGCAATTGCCGGGTGGCGGCGGTGACATCATCCTGACGCATCAGGCTTTCCCCAATCAGGAAACACCGCGCGCCATAACGGGCGATATCGGCCAGGTCTTCGGGTGTACTCAGACCGCTTTCACAGACAATCGTCCGACCGCCAGGAACCAGTTTCGACAGACGGCGCGTGGTATCAAGTGTGGTCTCGAAGGTCTTAAGATTACGGTTGTTTATCCCGATCAATGGGCTTTTCAGTTGGGTCGCACGTTCCAGTTCAGCCTCGTCGTGAACTTCGATAAGAACGTCCATCCCCCAGTCAAAGGCCGTTTGTTCCAGCTCGGCCGCCTGACCATCTTCGACCGAGGCCATGATGATTAGAATGCAATCGGCACCCAAAGCGCGCGCTTCGACCACCTGATATGGGTCGTACATGAAATCCTTACGCAGGGCTGGCAGCGACGTTGCTGCGCGTGCCTCGGTCAAGTATTCCTTGGCGCCTTGGAAGCTAGGCGTGTCGGTCAGTACAGACAGACAGGCTGCACCGCCTTCTTCATACGCCTTGGCCAATGCAGGCGGGTCGAAATCGGCGCGGATCAACCCCTTGGAGGGGCTGGCCTTTTTGACCTCGGCGATCAGGCCATACCCCTTGCGGGTCGCTTTCCGCAAGCTTTCGGCAAAGCCGCGCACTTCGGATGCGAAACGTGCCTCACTTTCCAGTGTTTCCAAGGACTTCTCAGCCTTGTCTGCAGCTATTTCTTCCAGCTTATAGGCTTTGATCTTGTCCAGTACCGTCTCGGTCATGCGGCCTCCTGAGTCATGCGGGCCAGTACCGCGATTTTTTCTTTGGCTTTTCCGCTGTCGATGCTTTCGACGGCTTTTTCGACACCATCCCGCAAATCTGTTGCGGCGTCTGCAACCACCAGCGCGGCGGCAGAGTTCAACAGAACCGCATCGCGATAGGCCGAGGGCTGCCCGTCCAGCAGCGCGCGGAAGGCGACAGCATTTTCTTCGGGTGTTCCGCCGATGATGTCCTCGAACGGATGAACCGGTAGGCCCGCGTCTTCGGGGTGAAGTTCCACCTCCTTAACGCCCCCATCCTCTAGTGCTGCGACCCAACTGATGCCAGTGATGGTCAGCTCATCGGTCCCGTCCGAACCATGCACCAGCCAGGCACGATCAGAACCCAGCAGACCAAGCGTTTCGGCCATTGGGCGTATCAGGTCGCGGCTGAAGGCTCCGGTCAATTGGCGTTTGACGCCCGCAGGGTTCGTCAAAGGGCCGAGAATGTTGAAGATCGTCCGGGTTCCAAGCTCTTGCCGCGAGGGCATGACATGCGCAATGGCTGGGTGGTGCATCGGGGCCATCATAAAGCCGATACCGGCCTCTTTCAAAGCCTTTTCAACTGTTTCCGGGCCAACCATGACGTTGATCCCCAACTGCCCCAAAGCATCCGCTGCCCCGGATTTTGAGCTGAGGTTGCGGTTGCCATGCTTGGCCACGGTGACACCGGCACCAGCGACAACAAATGCCGTGGCGGTTGAGATATTGAGCGTGCCTTTGCCGTCGCCTCCGGTTCCGACGATATCCATTGCACCGTCGGGCGCGGTGACGGCATTGCACTTGGCGCGCATCACGGCGGCGGCCGCGGCGTATTCCTCGACCGTTTCGCCACGGGTGCGCATGGCCATCAGCAGGCCACCGATCTGGCTGGGCGTGGCTTCACCGTCAAACAAGATACCAAAGGCCTGTTCGGCTTCGGCACGGGTCAGAGGCCGATCGGCGGCGGCTCCGATCAGCGGTTTCAGAGCGTCGCTCATGCGGGAACTTTCATCTCAGACAGGAAATTCTTGAGCAGGGCATGACCATGCTCGGAGGCGATGGATTCCGGGTGGAACTGAACGCCGTGAATCGGCAATTCTTTGTGCTGCAGACCCATAATGGTACCGTCTTCCAGCTCTGCCGTGACCTCAAGACAGTCGGGCAGGGTGTTGGGGTCGACCACCAAAGAATGATAGCGGGTCGCCTCAAATGGCGAGGGCAGCCCGGCAAACACACCTTTTCCGGTGTGGTGCATCGTTCCCATTTTGCCATGTACGATTTCGTGGCAGCGGATGACGTCGCCCCCAAAGGCCTGTCCGATAGTCTGATGGCCAAGACAGACTCCCATCAGCGGCGTTTTCGTTTCAGCCGCTGCTTCGGTCAAGGCCAAGCAGATACCGGCCTGATCCGGATCACAGGGGCCGGGGCTGAGCAGGATGCCGGATGGGTTCATGGCCATGGCTTCCTGAACGTCCAAGGCGTCATTCCGCCGAATGACCATCTCGGCGCCAAGTTCGCCTAAATAATGTACCAGGTTGTAGGTAAACGAGTCGTAGTTGTCGATCAGCAGCAGCATTTGGGCACTTGTCTCGGCTTGGGCATTTCGGGCTGGCGATGCAGCCCCGAGCCACGGTATAATGTCGGGACATACATGCTCAGGCTTGCGCGGCAGCGTCAAGGGGACATCCCGTACTTGGCGCTGCGGTAAGCAAATGCCGCAGCAGACGGCGAACATGTGATCGATGCAGGGCCAAGACGAGAGGCAATTGTTATGGGCGGATTTGTCGGCGGAATGATCGTGGGAACGGTCGCTGTTCTTGTGCTGGGGGCGGTGCTGTCTTTGAACATGCCTTTGACCAGCAAACCGAACGTGGCGGTTTCTGCGCCTGAACCCTCTCTGGCTGATGTCCCGGTATCAGTGGCGGACGCCACTGATACCGGGGGTGACCCCGATGTGCTGGACTTGCCACCAACCACACCTGAATCTGTCGGCGAACAGACGGACACGCTGGCTGAATTGTCAGATGTCGAGGTTGAGCCCGATGCCCAGCCCAAAGTCAACCTGGACCCGGCGCAAGTCGATGCGCCCAGCGTTGCTCAATCAGCTCCTGTAATTGCAACCACTGTGGCCCCGGTCGCTCCACAGGCCCCGCCTTTGTCGCAGGTATCCCCAAATGCCGAAGCCTTGCCTGAGGTGTCGCTGGAGGTGCCTGAACCTCAGCCTGAACCGGCCGTCGAACAAGAGCCCGAGGTTGTGGAGGTCGAGCCGAAACCAGAACCCGAGGTTGCCGAGGGGGAACAGAAATCGGACCCTGTTGTTGCCGACAGTGCAGCACAACCGGAAACCGAGGTCGCCGCAGCCGCCGATCCGGAAACCGAGGAAAACCCATTTGTCGACAGCCCAATCGCCGTAGAAGGTGATGAGGATACAGCACCGCGCAATCTGCCCCGGATTGCGTCGGTTCCGCAAATTGGGGGGGCAAGCGAAGCGACCACAGTCTCGACAGTCGGAACGCGCGTGGTTCCATTGACGGAACGTGATGATGTTATTGAGGTAAGCACATCCAACGTGGAGGTCGCTATTCCCGGCAAGCCGATCGAGGCTTATGCGGCGGAATTCGAAAACCCCGAATCCAAGCCGTTGATGTCAATCATTCTGATCGACGATGAAGGTGCCTATGGGGCTGAAGCTCTGCATGATTTTCCTTATCCGCTGAGTTTTGCCGTCAGTCCGTCTGATCCGGACGCTGTTGAAAAGATGGCGCGTCACCGCGAAGCCGGGTTCGAAGTTCTGGCTCTGGCTGATCTACACGAAGCCGCCAGCGCGCAGGATGCCGAAGTATCGCTAGCCGTATGGCTCGACACGCTGCCGGAAACGGTGGGAATTCTCGAAGGAGTGGATTCGGGCATTCAAGGCAACCGCAAGCTTGCCGACCAAGTGGCCGCGATTGCTGCCGGTACAGGGCGTGGTCTGATCACGCAGGACAATGGTCTGAACACTGTCCAAAAACTGGCTGCGCGCAACGGTATTCCATCGGGTGTGATTTTCCGCGATATCGACGGTGCGCGCCAGGACCCTAAGATCATGCGTCGTTTTCTGGACCAAGCGGCATTTCGTGCCGGGCAGGAGGGGACGGTTGTAATGCTGGGCCGTCTGCGCCCTGACACGATCTCGGCTTTGTTGCTGTGGGGGCTTGAAGATCGGGGCAGCCGTGTGGCGATGGCCCCAATCTCTGCAGTGATGATGAAAGAGGTTCAGTAACCTCGGAACAACGAAAACGGCTGGCCCTGAAAGCCCGCCGTTTCTTTATGTGTTGCCCGATCCTGTGAACCGGGACGCATCGGCAGCAGCGCGGCGAATGGCGTTTGATTTATGGACGGTTTCCATAAACTCTGCCTCGGGGTCGCTATCAAAAACAACACCGCCGCCCGCCTGAATATAAAGCTTGTGATCCTTAACGATGGCCGTGCGCAGAGCAATGCACATGTCCATGTCGCCGCCGGCACTGAAATAACCAACGCCGCCGCCATAGATACCTCGCTTTTCAGGCTCCAACTCGTCGATGATCTCCATCGCGCGCACTTTTGGCGCGCCCGAGACGGTGCCAGCAGGCATCCCGGCAAAGAACGCGTCCAAGGCGTCTTTGTCTTCGGCCAGCTCTCCGACCACGTTCGACACGATGTGCATCACATGGCTGTAGCGTTCGATGATGAACTCTTCGGTTGGCCGCACCGTTCCGATCTTGGCCACGCGGCCGGTATCGTTGCGGCCCAGGTCCAGCAACATCAAGTGTTCGGCCAGCTCTTTCTTGTCGGCCAGCAGATCGACCTCATTGGCCTTATCCTCTTCGGGGGTTGCGCCACGGGGTCGGGTACCTGCGATGGGGCGGATTGTCACTTCGTCGCCAAAGACACGCACCAGAATTTCTGGGCTGGCACCGACTACCTGAAAGCCGCCAAAGTTGAAATAGAACATGAACGGAGAGGGGTTAGTGCGCCGCAATGACCGATAGAGCGTAAAGGGCGGCAGCGGGAAATCCTGTGTCCAACGCTGAGCTGGTACCACCTGAAAGATGTCACCAGCGCGGATGTATTCCTTGGCCTTTTCAACCGCTTCCATATAGCCGGATTTGGTGAAATTCGACACCGGAGGCGCGACTTCAGAGGCGTCGCCCAGATCGCGAGTCTCGGCGGGCATGGCGCGTTCTAAATCGCGCACTGCGTCCATCACACGCTCAGCGGCTTGCGCATAGGCAGCCTTGGCGGATTGCCCCTCGGCGACCCAGGCAGGGGAGACGACCGTGACCTCTCCTTTTACACCGTCCAGAACGGCGATGACCGATGGGCGCAGCATAATCGCATCGGGTAGGCCCAGCGGGTCTGGGTTCACATCCGGCAGATACTCTACCAGACGCACCATGTCATACCCAAGATAACCGAACAGCCCTGCGGCGGCTTGAGGCAAATCGTCAGGCAGCTCAATCCGGCTTTCGGCCAGCAGAGCGCGCAGATTGTCCATCGGATTGCCATCCTGAGGCGAAAACGCGTCGGCATCGAACCTGGCCGAGCGGTTCAATTCGGACGTCTCACCCCGGCAGCGCCAGATCAGGTCCGGTTTCATCCCGATGATTGAATAGCGGCCACGCACCTCGCCTCCGGTCACGGATTCCAGCATAAAGGCGTCTTTCTGCGCACCGGTCAGCTTGAGCATCAGGGACACGGGCGTATCCAAATCGGCCGCCAAGCGGGTGTAAACGACCTGATTTTCGCCAGCCTCATAGGCGCGGGCGAAGCTGTCAAACTCGGGGGTCAGGGCCATGTTCGGTCTCTTTTAATAGCTCGACTGCACGGCGTTCAGCGCGCGTTGGTCAATCACGGGACGGGCGCGGGTTTGCGCGTCGCGCACATAAGCGTCAAAGATGTTCTGGGCCAGCGCCTGATTTAACTGTGCTTCCAGCGCGGTCTGTACCTGGCGCAGTTCATCAGTTTCGGCGGGCGGTAGCAATTCTTCAAGACGCACGACATACGCCGTGCCATCGCCAGGAATGACGCGCAGCTCACCAGGTTCCATCTCGAACACCTGACCCATGAAATCTGCCGGCACATCCTCAAGGAAAGCGGTGCGGGTCAGCGCATTTTCAACCCGGAACGGCAAACCGGTGGCGGTGAAATCGCCGTCAGCATTCAGTTGTTCCAGAACGGAATTTGCATTTTCAGCCAACGCCTTGCCGGTTTCCACCTGCGTCCATGCGGTGGCCACACGATCACGTGCGTTTTCCAGAGGCTCGGGGCGTTGGGGCAGCACCTCGTTCAAACGCAAAGCAAAGATCGAACCGTCTTCGAGGAACGCAACCTCGGGGAAATCGCCTTCGTTTACGGCTTCGGCAGCGGCGCGGAAACCGTCATAGGCGGCGACGCCTTCACCGCTTTCGCGGGTCCAGTCGATCTGGCCCAATTCCATTTCGGTCTCGCCGGTCAGTTCTTCCAGCGTTGCACCACCAGCGAGCAGATCGTCAATGTCTTCGGCCTGTGCTTCGATTTGACGACGTGCGCGGTCGGCGGCCAGTTCTTCGCGCAGGGCAGGGGCGGCATCTTCGAACGGCGTGTTGTTTTCGGCCAGCGATCCGTTGATGCGGAACAGCGCGGGGCCGAAGGTCGAGGGCAGCGGGCCAACAACCGCGTCCAGATCGGCGGCAAAGACGGCATCAGCTGCTTCGCCCAGATCTTCGCGAGTGACATCGCCAAGGTCGATATCACTCAGCTCTAGCTGACGATCTCGCACGAGGTTTTCGAACGTGGTGCCACCGACCTCTAGCTGCGCCATCGCATGTTGGGCGTCTTCTTCGTTCGGATAAGTCAGACGTTCGACCAGACGACGCTCGGGCTGATAGAATTCCGAGGCCCGCTGATCATAGAGGCGACGCACCGCATCCTCATCAATCTCGACACTGTCCAACAGCATGTCGGGCGACAGAATCGCATAAGTCAGTTGCTTGGTGCGGGGCAGGGTGAACTGATCCTGATTCTGATCATAATAAGTCTGGATCTGCTCATCCGTGGGTGCAGGAACAGGCGATGTCAGGGCGTCGGATCCGACCGTCGCAACGGTAAAACTGCGGCGTGCGCCGACATAGTCCGTCAGCACTTGCGTCAGAAGCGAAGGCATCTCAACCCCGCTGATCACCGCGTTTTGCACGATGGTGCGCGAGGACTCCTTGCGCAGATCCGATTCGAATTCTGTATCCGTCATGCCAGCCTGTTCCAGTTGGAACTGATAGGCCTCACGGTCAAACGTGCCGTTGACGCCCTGAAAGGCCGGGATGGCGACGATTTCTTCTTGCAGGTTCTCATCCCCGATCGAAATGCCCAGCTCACCGACTTCGTTGTCCAGCGCAGCCAAAGCGGTCAGGCGCGACAGGGCCAACTGATCCAGACCGAACTCATGCGCCTGCGACATTTGCAAGGGCTGGCCGGTCTGGCTTTCGACCGCGCGGATTTCGCGTTGCAATTCGCGAACGTATTGGTTGATCGAAACTTCTTCGTTCCCAACTTGCGCGACGGTGCGCACGGTGCCGGTTAGGCTTGTTGCGCCAAAGCCCGCAAGGCCCAGCATCAATAGGCCCATGAGAATCCAGACAAAGGTCTTCGATAGGTTTTTCATGCCTGCGGCCATGGTGCCCTCTTAATCTTGTGGCAAGGAACTGCCCTGTCGGTTGCGGCCCTGAATACGACGCGCACCGCCGGGGGGCAAGCTCAGAAGGACAGGGCTTGCAACCGTTCGAACAATTGCTGAATACCGGCGCGGTCGAGATTAGCGAATGCAATGCGCATCTGGCGTTTTCCAGCGGGATCATCCGGCGGCATAAACATCGTTCCGGGCAGCAGAAGGATGCCGGCCTCCGCCACCAGAAGGCGTGCCAGTTCGTCCGAGGGGATATCGAACGGATGTTCGAAATAGGCGAAATAGGCGCCCAAGCCTAACAGACGCCAACCCTTGTCAGTCAGGTTTGGCAATTGCTCTTGTATAGTCGCTCGGCGATCGAGGATTTCGTCACGCTCTCCGGCGACCCACTGCGACAGGTTCCGCATGCCCCAAAGGGCCGCGAATTGGCCGATCTGACCGGGGCAGATGGCCACCGTATCAAGGAATTTTTCTACCTCGGATAGCAGGTCAGCACCCGTCGCAATGGCACCAATCCGGTGGCCGGTCAGGCGATAGGCTTTGGAAAAGGAATAGAGGTGAACCAGCGTCTTATCCCAGCCGGGCTGCGCGAACAGGTCATGCGGCGGGCCGCTGCGGCTGTCGAAATCGCGATAGGTCTCATCGACCAGCAAGCGCAGACCGTTTTCACGGGCCAGTTCGTAGAACGCGCGCACCAGATCGGCCGGGTATTCCACACCACCCGGGTTGTTCGGCGTCACCAGAGCGATGGCGCGGGTTTTGTCGGTGATCAAAGCGCGGGCGGCATCAGGATTAGGTAACAGATCATCACCGGTCTTCAGGTCAACGGCATGTACCCCGGCCATGTCCAGCCACATTTTGTGATTGAAATACCATGGGGTTGGCAGGATAACCTCATCCCCTTCGTCAGTGATGGCCGAGATTGTGGCGGCAAATGCCTGATTGCAACCCGAGGTGATTGCGACCTGATCCGCTGCGACCTCGACATCATAGTGCTGACCAATTTGCGCCGCCAATTCGTTGCGCAGATCGGGATTGCCCAGAACCGGCCCATAGAGATGGGCCCGATCCTCGGTCACCGCAAATTCGGCCATGGCCTGACGCAAGGCCAACGGGGGCGGATCGACCGGTGCGGCCTGACTGACATTGATCAAAGGCTGGTCGTCAGGGAAATTCGCGCCTTCCAGCCAGCGCCGCGCCTCCATCACCGGAGGGGCGAAGGTGGCGGCGGTGCGTGTGCGGGTCATGCGAGATCCTAGATGTTCAGGAAAAGATCAGTCGGTGCCGCGGTAGGGCTCGACATATTGCAGGGCCATATCCCACGGGAAGAAGATCCACGTATCCTGGCTGACTTCGGTGATGAACGTATCCACCATCGGGCGGCCTTTGGGTTTGGCATAGACAGTGGCAAAATGCGCCTTGGGGTACATCGCACGCACCAGTTCCAGTGTTTTGCCGCTGTCGACCAGATCGTCGATGATCAAAATGCCTTCACCATCACCCATCAGCTCGGCATCAGGGGCTTTCAGCACCTCGGCTTCGCCTTGTTCCTGATGGTGATAGGACCGCACGCTGATCGTGTCGACGGTGCGAATGTCCAGCTCACGGCTGGCGATCATGGCTGGGGCCATACCACCGCGTGTGATCGCAACAACCGCGCGCCAGGCACCGTCGTCCGGTCCTTGACCATCCAGCCGCCATGCCAGAGCACGGGAATCGCGATGGATTTGGTCCCAACTGATGTGAAAGCCTTTTTCGTGGGGCAGACGGTCCTTGGCGCTCATTGCGTTAACCCTTTTCAACGTCCGGGGCGTCGACGGCTTTCATACCGACGATGTGATACCCCGAATCTACGTGCAGATTTTCGCCGGTGACACCGCTGCTGAGATCGGACAGCAGATACAGCGCCGATTTACCGACATCGTCGATGGTCACGTTGCGGCGCAGGGGCGAATTATACTCGTTCCACTTCATGATATAGCGGAAGTCGCCAATACCGCTGGCGGCCAGCGTCTTGATCGGACCGGCAGAGATCGAGTTCACCCGGATACCGTCTTTGCCCAGATCCTCGGCCAGATATTTGACCGATGCTTCCAGCGCGGCCTTGGCGACACCCATGACGTTATAGTGCGGCATAACCTGCTCGGCACCGTAATATGTCAGGGTGATTGCACTGCCGCCTTCGGACATCATCTTTTCCGCACGCTGCATGACGGCGGTGAAAGAGTAGACCGAAACATCCATGGTCAGCTTGAAATTCGCCCGGCTGGTGTCGACGTACCGACCGCGCAGCTCGTTCTTGTCGGAAAAACCAATCGCGTGAACCACGAAGTCCAGCTTGCCCCATTTCTGTTCCAATTCCGTGAACAGAGCATCAATCGAGTCCTCGTCACCCACATCACAGGGAAGAACAATTTCACTGCCCAGCTGCGCCGCCAGCGGATCGACCCGCTTTTTCAGGGCATCGCCCTGATAGGAAAAGGCCAATTCGGCCCCGGCATCGGATAAAGCGCGGGCAATGCCCCATGCGATCGATTTATCATTGGCCAGTCCCATGATGAGGCCGCGTTTGCCGGCCATCAACTGATTTGACATGTTTGGTTCTCCGCCTGTCTTCGCGATTTGTTGCGTTGGTTTATGCCATTGGATGCGCTGCATCAAGGCCGCGTACTCTTGCTCGCAGCGGGTTCTCGCCCTAGGGTGGCCAATAATAGTTTCCGGGGGATGGAAATGACTGAGCGTGACGGCATCTTCGCCGGCTCCGATCCGTTTGAAATAGCGGGGCGGTGGCTAGGTGAGGCCAAAGACAGCGAACCGAACGATCCCAATGCAATAGCGTTGGCAACCGTCGATTCTGACGGCATGCCGAACGTGCGTATGGTGCTGTTGAAAGAAATCGAATCCGGTGCCTTCGTATTTTACACCAATTACGAAAGTGCCAAGGCGGCCGAATTGGATTCGGCGGGCAAAGCAGCTTTTGTAATGCATTGGAAATCATTGAGGCGGCAAATCCGTGTTCGTGGTACAATAACCCGGGAAAGCGGGGCGCAAGCCGATGAATATTATGCGTCGCGCTCGCTAAAAAGCCGTCTTGGGGCTTGGGCTTCGAAACAGTCTCAGCCTCTTAGCAGCCGGGCTGCTTTGATGGCAGAAGTTGCAAAGGTGACCGCGAAATTGGGGCCGAACCCACCGCGACCACCGTTCTGGGGCGGGTACAGGTTAGTGCCGAGCGAGATCGAGTTTTGGGCCGATGGTGCATTCCGGTTGCACGACAGGTTTCAGTGGCGCCGGGATCAGGAAGACTCGGCATGGGATGTACAAAGGTTGAATCCATGACATTCGCGTATCGTGAAATGCAACACAAAGAAATCAAAGGATTTTTTCAGCTTGAATTTGCGAGCCAATCCCATACACATCGGACCCTTAACGAACTATTAATTTTCGCGATAGGAATGCTGTGCCGGAAGACCTGAACAATATGTACCGCGTTCGAGGACACGTGAAATGGTTTGACCCCGCTAAGGGGTACGGGTTCGTTGTGTCCGACGAAGGTGGCCCGGATATTCTGTTGCATGTGAACGTGTTACGTAACTTTGGTCAAAGCTCGGTCGCCGATGGCGCCGGGATCGAGATCATGACGCATCGCACTGACCGCGGCGTTCAGGCGGTTGAGGTTGTCAGCGTAGACCCACCGGCGCGCACCGACTCAATGATGTTGGCGGATTTCGCGGAACTTGATCCGGTTGTGATCGCCGAGGCTCCTTTGGAAGCGGCGCGGGTGAAATGGTTCGACAAGGGCAAGGGTTTTGGCTTCGCCAATGTATTTGGTCGGGACGAAGACGTTTTCCTGCATATCGAGGTGCTGCGCCGATCTGGTCTGGCTGATCTGCAACCAGGCGAAGCGTTGGCGATGCGGGTCATTAATGGCAAACGCGGGCGTATGGCGGCTCAGGTCCTGGCCTGGGAAGCGGCACTGGACGAATAATACCAGATGATCAGATTGTTAACGGTTCTTGCAAGTGTGACAATGCTGTGGGCCGGTAACGTGCTGGCTGCGTGCCAGGTGGATCGTGTCGGGCTGCGGAACGACAAAACTCAAGTCAGTTTCAACGTCGAGCTTGCAATCAGTCCACAGGATAGGGCGCGTGGATTGATGTTTCGCGAGTCGCTGCCGCAGCGGTCTGGAATGCTGTTCGTGTTCGATCCGCCGCAGCCAGTCGCCTTTTGGATGAGAAACACGCTGATTCCCTTGGATATCATTTTTCTGGATCGCACAGGAGCTGTTGTACATGTGCATGAGAACGCGATTCCCGGGGATGAATCACTGATCCAAGGCGGAGATTCGGTGTATGCAGTCCTGGAAATCAACGCTGGATTGGCGGCGCGTTACCTGATCACCCCAGGAACACAGATGCAGCACGAAATTTTTTCGCAAGGTCCTGCAATTTGGCCCTGTTAGGGCTTTTCAAATCAGAATGGCAACGTTAGGAAGGCGCACGGTCCGGGGCGTGGCGCAGTCTGGTAGCGCACCTGTTTTGGGTACAGGGGGTCGTAGGTTCGAATCCTGCCGCCCCGACCACTTCTTCCTCTTATGTTGGTGAACCACCCATCTTCTGGAACAGCGCGCCCAACGCTTGATCCAGTGCTTTGCTCTCTACGGGAACCTTGACGGCCGGGCCCTGTTTTTGCGGCACATTAAAGTACAATTCGGCGTCCACGCGATACCCGGTAGTGTTCTTGGTCGACGTCATGCGCATGACGCTTTTGGGCAGGTCTTGCGGGTAGCCATCATAATTGAGAATCAGAAACGCGGTGGTGTCCGGGGGAAGAAACTCCTGGCACTCAAAAACCCGATTCCCCACTTTCTCGAACTTTTCTCCTGGCCCAGCGCATTGAGTCTCAAAGGTGTCAAACAGCCGTTCGGGATATGTTTCAAACTGCGCGCTGCGGGTCGGAGGGGGTATATCTTGTGGTGCACAGGCCACGATAAGGGCCATTGCGGGCAGAAATCGAAACGCGGTCATCCACTCTGACACTCTCGATTTTCTATTCTGCACGTTATGCCTCCTGTCTGGCCGCGCGACCGGTGGTGTTGTGATTCTCATTCAGCCTATCCACCTTACAGCGGGATTATCAAATGCTGGTAACTCTGCTGATAAAAACAGTTAATCCTGTTGCGCGATTTTCAAGTGCAGTGCTTTATCCCGTGGATGAACCTGTGGAGGAATCGGAATCCAACGCCCGCGGACCCTTGGGAACCGTTTGGTCAACAAAAAAGATTTCAAAAATGAATGAAAATGGCGTTGACGATCTATGGCCGAATACGCCAAGTTGTATGGGCCGAAAGACATGCCACTAAATCTGGTAGCATAACCAGGGTAAGGCATAGGGCGAGGGTCGGAAAGCACATCTATTAAACGTGCAACCGTATAAGCGGTTTCGCGCTGTTAAAGACAGCGACCGGTCATTTGCGCCCAATTTTCAGGCATGGCGTGCGGATCGCTGAAATGCATCTGACGCGAACGGACAAGTTGATTGAATCTAGGGCTGCGGACATGAAGATTGACAGGAAATTCACCAAATCGGGGCAAGATGCATACGCAGAACTGGATTTTGTCTCTGCGACATCTGAGATACGGAACCCGGACGGCACCATTGTTTTCCGACTGGACGAAATCGAGATCCCCGCAAAGTGGAGCCAGGTCGCCAGTGATGTCATCGCTCAGAAATACTTTCGTAAGGCTGGCGTTCCGTCGGCTCTGAAAAAGGTCAAGGAAAAGGACGTTCCCGAATTTCTGTGGCGCTCAGTTCCTGCAGAAGGTGCTGAATTCGGTGGCGAAACCTCGTCCAAGCAGGTGTTCGACCGCTTGGCGGGCGCTTGGGCGTATTGGGGTTGGAAGGGCGGCTATTTCTCGACCGAGGAGGATGCGCGCGCTTACTTTGACGAGATGCGTTATATGCTGGCGACTCAGCGCGCCGCACCGAATAGCCCGCAGTGGTTCAACACAGGTCTGCACTGGGCCTACGGAATCGATGGCCCCGCGCAGGGTCACCACTATGTCGATTACAAGACCGGCAAGCTGACCAAATCGAAATCCGCATACGAGCATCCGCAGCCGCACGCGTGCTTCATCCAGTCCGTCGATGATGATCTGGTGAACGAAGGCGGCATCATGGATCTTTGGGTGCGCGAGGCGCGCCTGTTCAAATACGGCTCGGGTACCGGGACCAACTTCAGCCATCTGCGCGCCGAAGGCGAGGCGCTGTCGGGTGGCGGTAAGTCCTCGGGCCTCATGGGCTTTCTCAAGATCGGCGACCGCGCCGCTGGCGCGATCAAATCAGGCGGAACAACCCGTCGAGCAGCAAAGATGGTAATCGTCGATGCTGATCACCCTGACATCGAAAAATTCATCGAATGGAAGGTGATCGAAGAGCAAAAGGTGGCCTCGATCGTTGCCGGATCGAAGATGCACGAGAAGATGCTGAACGGCATTTTCGAGGCCATCCGCAGCTGGGACGGCGCACAGGACGATGCGTATGATCCCAACAAGAATGACAGCCTGAAGAAAGCGGTTCGCGAAGCCAAAAAGGTTGCGATCCCAGAAACTTACATCAAGCGCGTTTTGGATTACGCCAAGCAGGGCCATGACAGTATTGAGTTCCCGACCTATGATACGGATTGGGATTCGGAAGCGTACAGCTCGGTGTCGGGCCAGAACTCGAACAACTCGATCCGTGTGACCAACGCATTCCTGACCGCCGTTGAGAAAGACGCCGATTGGGAATTGATCAACCGCACCGATGGCAAAGTCTCGAAGACCGTCAAGGCGCGGGATCTGTGGGAAAAGGTTGGCCACGCCGCATGGGCTTGCGCCGATCCCGGCATTCAGTTCCACGACACGGTCAACGAATGGCATACGTGCCCCGAAGATGGTGCGATCCGCGGTTCGAATCCGTGCTCGGAATACATGTTCCTCGATGACACTGCCTGTAACCTGGCGTCGATGAACCTGCTGACCTTCCTGAAGGATGGTGAGTTCCAGGCGGCGGACTACATGCACGCTTCGCGCCTTTGGACACTGACGCTGGAAATCTCGGTGACAATGGCGCAGTTCCCATCCAAGGAAATCGCGCAATTGTCTTATGATTTCCGCACTTTGGGTCTGGGATACGCCAACATTGGCGGCCTGCTGATGAACATGGGCTACAGTTACGACTCGGATGAGGGGCGCTCGATCTGTGGCGCGCTGACGGCGATCATGACCGGTGTGGCCTATGCAACCTCGGCCGAGATTGCAGGCGAGCTTGGGCCGTTCAAAGGGTATGAGCGTAACGCAGACCACATGCTGCGCGTCATCCGTAACCACCGCCGCGCATCGCAAGGAGTGACCGATGGTTATGAGAAACTGGCCGTAAAGCCGGTGCCACTGGACCATGGTAACTGCCCGGACAAGCGTCTGATCGATCTGGCCATGTCCGCTTGGGATGAGGCGCTGAGCCTCGGCGAGAAGAACGGTTACCGCAACGCGCAGGCCACCGTGATTGCGCCGACAGGCACCATCGGTCTGGTGATGGATTGCGACACCACTGGGATCGAGCCTGACTTTGCGCTGGTAAAGTTCAAGAAGCTGGCTGGTGGCGGTTACTTCAAGATCATCAACCGTTCGGTGCCTTCCGCGCTGGAAAAGCTAGGCTATTCCTCGTCGCAGATCGAAGAAATCGTCGGTTATGCGGTTGGTCACGGCACTATCGGCAACGCGCCGGGGATTAACCACACGTCGCTGACCGGTCACGGTTTTGGCCCTAATGAATTGGCCAAGGTGGACGCCGCGCTGGAAAGCGCCTTTGATATCCGATTCGTGTTCAATCAGTGGACACTGGGCGAGGATTTCTGCACCGGCGTTCTGGGCATCCCGGCAACCAAACTGAACGATCCCACCTTCGACCTACTGCGCCATCTGGGCTTCACCCGCGCGGATATCGAAGCAGCCAATGACCATGTTTGCGGAACCATGACGCTGGAAGGCGCGCCGCATCTGAAGGAAGAACACTATTCGATCTTTGACTGCGCCAACCCGTGCGGCAAGAAAGGCAAGCGTTTCCTTGGGGTTGATAGCCACATCACCATGATGGCAGCGGCGCAGAGCTTTATCTCGGGTGCAATCTCGAAGACGATCAATATGCCGAATGACGCGACCATCGAGGATTGCCAAAAGGCTTATGAGCTTTCGTGGTCGCTGGGTGTGAAGGCCAACGCGCTCTATCGCGACGGTTCGAAACTGTCGCAACCGCTGGCAGCGGCGCTGGTCGAGGATGATGACGAGGCGGCCGAAGTGCTGGAAAGCGGCTCGGCGCAGGAAAAGGCCGTCGTTCTGGCCGAAAAGGTGATCGAGAAGGTTGTAGTCAAGGAAATTATCCGAAGCCACCGCGAGAAACTGCCACATCGCCGCAAGGGCTATACCCAGAAAGCGATCGTGGGCGGCCACAAGGTCTATCTGCGAACCGGTGAGTTCGAAGACGGCAAGTTGGGCGAGATCTTCATCGATATGCACAAGGAAGGCGCTGGCTTCCGGGCGATGATGAACAACTTTGCCATCGCTGTCTCGGTTGGCTTGCAATATGGCGTACCGCTGGAAGAGTTCGTCGATGCGTTTACCTTCACCAAGTTCGAACCGGCGGGGATGGTACAGGGCAACGACTCGATCAAGAATGCGACCTCGATCCTGGATTACATCTTCCGCGAACTGGCCGTGTCCTATCTGGACCGAACCGATCTGGCGCACGTGAAGCCCGAAGGTGCAACCTTCGATGATCTGGGCCGGGGCGAGGAAGAGGGTGTCTCAAACGTCTCTGAAATCAGTGAAAGTGCAGCGACTAAGTCTTTGGAAGTGCTGAAACAAATCAGCTCAACCGGGTATCTGCGCAAGCGTCTGCCGCAGGATCTTGTCGTCTTTAACGGCGGTCAGGCCGAGGTGAACGGCATGGCGGAAACCGCCGCATCGTTCGAGGCTCCGGTCGCGGAAACAGCGGTTGCCACAGGCATGGATGCTCGCACCAAAGCCAAGATGCAGGGCTACGAAGGAGACCCGTGCGGCGAATGTGGAAACTATACGCTGGTGCGCAACGGCACCTGCATGAAATGCAACACCTGCGGCGGGACCAGCGGGTGTAGCTAAGACAAACGCCCCGCCAGGCGGGGTGTAGGGACCTGAATTTCCCCTCGGATATTCGGTCCCGACGAATAAGGGGCAAGGCATTGCCTGAGACTTACCACTAGGCGTCTTGCTCCACTCGGTCGACATGCCCGTGTCGGCCGGGAACAGGGTGGGGCGGAATATTTGCTCTTTCCCACTCTTTCACGGGGCGGGTGCGCTCGTCCCATGCGCAGTCCAGGCCGCAGGCAAAAAAACACCGGGCGGTCAACGAAATGAGCCTGGAAGGCGAAACTGACAGGGGGCTTCGGCCCCCTTTCTTTTTTCAACCGTGATTGGGAAATTAGGCAGGGTTCTGCCGGATTGTGCATTCCTCATCGGGCAAGACCCGCCGAGACGTGATGGGGGAATTTTGCCCAGCGGCTCGCCGCAGACGCGACTCGGAAAAACACGCAAAGATTGGCGCGAAAGTGGCTTAGTCCCGCAATGCGGGTGACAGCAGCCCGGCGTGCGGTGTTTGTAGGGCTTGTCCGGACGCAAACATGCAAAAAACTCAATCAGGAGGCATCACAATGAAACCGCAAACTCTGGCCGCTATTTCCGCCCTTGCCCTGGGACTGCCGACGCTGGCCGTCGCGCAATCCTCGGCAGATACAAATGGAGACGGCGTTTTGACCATCGAAGAAGTGCAGGCGGTTCTGCCTGAAGTGGACACGGATGGTTTCTCGGCAATGGATGCCAACGGCGACGGCGCGCTGGATGAGGCCGAGATTGCCGTGGCACAGGAAGCAGGATTGCTGCCGCCAACCGACGGCTAACACATTAAAGAAAGCGGCCAGAGGATTTCTGGCCGCTTTTCAGTATCTTATTGGGGAAGGTGAATATTGAATCTGGTCCGAAGTTCAGCATCCAGAAGTGGATCAAAACGCGCCGGGGACGGCATCGACAAGATCTCTTCCTTCCGCTTGATCGCCTTTTCGATCAGATCGGGTTTGCCAAGCTCGGCCCATTCCTTGGGTGAGGTGCGGTCACCGAAAACGGGATATACATAGTCCGCCTGCATCCGGCTTAGCGTGGCATCGGTGCCCAGATAGTGACCCGGCCCGCCAATGCAGACCTCGGCGATTTGGTCCAAGGCCAAGGTTTCGTCAGTCACTTCGATCCCGCGTACGCAGCGCTGTGCCTGACCGATCAGGTCGTCACTGAGAATCAGGCTCTCATGGCAAAAGCCCAGCAACGAGGCATGCATGCCCGCCGCTTCGTATACCATGTTCAAACCTGACAGGCCCGCCATGACGTTGGAACACATCTGCTCCCACCCGGCCTGCATATCGGGCAGCTTCGAGTCCGATGCTCCAGCCGCAGCACCACCCGGCAGGTCATAAAATCGATGCATTTGCGCGCAGCCGGCCGTTAACAGGGCCTGTTCGCCCGAACCGATGGACATCGCACCTGTGCGCAGGTCCAAACCAAATGGCCAAGTGCCAAAAACTGCCGGTGCGCCGGGGCTTACGGCATTTACGTAAACCAGTCCGGCCAGACATTCCGCAGTGGCCTGCGTGATTGCTCCGGCGATGGTTGAAGGCGCGGTCGCGCCTGCCATGCCAGCAGACAATAGCAGAACCGGCATCCCGGCCTTGATGCACTCTTCCATCACTTCGCAACTTTCGGTCGCGAATTTCATCGGGGGCACGACAAAACAGTTCGAATTCGACACGAAGGGCCGCTCACGAAACTTGTCCTCGCCGCCGGCGATCATGTGGAGCATTTCCACCGCAGGGGCAACGTGGCTGGGTTCGGTAAAGGACGTACCGATATGTTTGAAGCTGCCTGAACAGGCGGCGTAGATCGTGTTCAGGTCCATTTCCAGATTGTCCGAGATGTCGCGGCAAACCATGGGGCGCTGAACAAAATGGATGTTTTCTAGCTGTTCGCAAATGCGCGCAGCATCGTGCAGGTCCTGAACGGTCGAGTCGCGGTATTCCCGCCCGTGTACATCCACCATGCTGACGGCAGCACCGGCGGTGCCGTAGTGAACCTTAGTGCCCGACAACTCTAGGTCGGTCTTTCCATCGCGGCTGTACAGGGTAACCGAGCGGTTGGCCTTGGCAATCGTGTCTTCCACCAACGCGCGCGGGAACCGGATGCGACCATCGTCACCCAGGATGCACCCGGCGCCGACCAGGTAGTCGATGCCGCTTGGCGGGGCATCCGCCAGACCAATGGTTTCCAATGCGGTCAAGGCGGCTTCGTGGATGCGCTCGATTTGGGCTTGGGTCAGCACATTGAGAGTGCCGCCTTCCATACCTGCACGGACAGGGCGCAAATGTTCGGGCAGTGCAGTTGCACGGGCAGCACGACGCGCGGCGCGACCGCCGGTGCGGGATGAGGTGCGGGTTTGATCGTTCATGGTTCGGATTCCGATGGGTAATTGGCTGTCAGAAGGGTTGATCTAAGCCTCTGACGGCCGCCCACGTGCCGCACGACCACGATCCGCACCAATGGTGCGGCTGACCAGTCGAATCTTCCAAACGTCGTTTTGCATGCAGGTCCTCACCTATTGACCTGAAGTTTCCCGATGTACCTGATCACAATCTGTTCTGTTTGCGACCTGAGCGCCTAAAAGCGAAGTATTCATGAAGATGTCACACTCTTCTTTTGTCTGCTCAAGTTTTTTCTTTGGCACCTGAAAATCTGTTATAGTTCCTTCACTTATTTAAGAGTGGTTCGTGATCTCAATTGAAATTTAATGATCATGTACCAAGTTTTTGAGTTAACATGACTTAACCGAACGTCTCTGCGGCGAAAGGTTTTTAGGAGAGATTAATGAAAGCCCTTAAGGCCCTCAGTCTCACAACATTGGTGTCCCTCGCGACCCCGGTATTGGCTGAGGATTGGACCGGGGCTTATGCAGGTTTTAGCTTTGGATATGCAGATGCCGATGGCCCGAATGGCTCCAGCGGCGATGATCTGACCTTCGCGCCACATATTGGCTATGACCGCGACTTCGGGAATTTTGTTTTGGGCGGCGAGCTTGAATACAATAGCCTGTCTTTGGACTTGGGGCAGGGCGAGGGTTCCCTGGACAGCATGACCCGCCTGAAGCTGCGCGGCGGCTATGATTTTGGCCCGGCTTTGGGCTATGTCGTGATCGGTGCGTCCCGGGTCGATAGCTCAGTCGATAACGATACCGCTGCTGTGTATGGAATTGGCGTGGCCTATCCCATCGGCGACCGCTTTGTCATCAGCGGCGAGGCGTTGCGGCAGGAGTTTGACGATGTCACCCGATCAGATGGCACCCTGGATTCGAATGTCTTTAACCTGCGAACCTCATTCCGGTTCTGACACCCGTTAACTGGCCGCGGCGTGACGACCGGCTATTTCCGTCGCAAATTCGCAAATCGTCGACAAAGCGGACCCGAACCGTTCGTCATCAATGGTCATGGCCACGCGGATATGGCCGGCGGCGGCGGACCCAAAACTCTCACCCGGCATCACGGCAATGGCGTGCGTATCCAGCAGCGCGTTGGCGAATGCTTCTCCGCTGAGTCCCGTGGCGCGGATATCCAGCATCAGGTACATGGCCCCCTGCGCTGGAACCAACCCGACAGTGTTCTGAGCGCTCAGAATACCCACGGCGAGTGCGCGCCGCCTGCGGAACGGCGCAGCGATTTGATCTTCCAGCACGTTACCTGCGTTCAGGGCGAAACTAGCAGCGTCCTGAATAAACCCGGGAACCCCATAGGTCGTATGCGTAGCGAGGTTGATCAGATGCGCGATTACATCCTCTGGCCCAACAATCCATCCACAACGCGAACCCGTCATGGCGTGGGACTTGGACATCGACCCAACCACCAGCGTACGTTCGGTCATACCCGGCAGAGTGCGCGGCGAAATATGTGAGCCTTCCCAGACTTGTGTGTCATAAACCTCATCCGAAATCAGCCAAAGATCCCGCTTGCGGCAGACCTTGGCGATCCCTTCAAGCGTTTGACGGGAATAGACGACCCCGGTGGGGTTGTTTGGTGTGTTGATCAGCAGGGACACCGCGCCATCCGCGACCGCGTCAATCTGCTCGGCACGCGGTTGAAATGCGTCTTCGGCGGTTGTCTGAATCGCCCGCGCTTCCGCTCCGACACCGCGGATCGTACCGGGATAGGTGGCGTAATATGGATCCAGATACAGACCAACATCGCCCGGATCGCAGACTGCAACATGGGCAGCAAACAAGGCGGATTGCCCACCAGGCGTGATCAAAACATTGTTTCTGGTAGTGGGAACTCCGGTGCGCGCCTGCAGCCGGGCGGCCACGGTATCGCGCAGCAAATCCGTGCCGGGCACCATCGCGTATCCGGTGTGGCCTTGCCGTGCCGAAAGGTCCATGGCTTCCAGAATCGATGGGTCGGTTCGGACGTCATGTTCACCAATGGTCAATTCGACTACAGCATAGCCGTCGCTGATCATTCGACGGGCACGATAGAACACGTCCCAACCGTCACTGCCGCCGCCGGTCAGATGAGTAATACGCTGCGACAATTTCATGACCCGCCTCCGTCTGGTGTTCTGCGCCGAAAGGGCCAGAGCCGTTGCAGAATGTCAATTGGCGAAACAGATGGTTGGAACTCAAGGCTTGGCGAAGGGCGGTCGCCGTGATACTGGGACAATATGAACCCGATGACCTGCATCATTATTTGCTGCATTACCTGCTGATACTTCAAGCGGGCCGGTTTCTTTCGTTTTCATCCCTGAGACAAGTTGCTAAGCCCGCGTTAACGCGACCAGCCATGCTGTCTTTAGGAGCCGACCGATGACGACAATCAAACTGCACAACACCCGGACGCGGACGAAAGAGGATTTCGTGCCGATCAGTGCCGACAATGTGCGGATGTATGTCTGTGGGCCCACAGTTTACGACCGCGCCCATCTGGGCAACGCACGGCCTGTAGTGGTGTTCGATGTGCTCTACCGATTGTTGCGACACACCTTTGGTGCGGATCACGTGACTTATGTGCGCAATTTCACGGACGTGGATGACAAGATCAACGCGACCGCGCTGGCACGGCAACAGGCGGGGGCTGAAGGCACGTTGGAGCAGCTGGTTCAGGAACGCTCGAATGAGACCATCGGTTGGTATCTGCACGATATGGGCGCGCTTGGGGCGCTAGAGCCCAATGAGATGCCGCGCGCTACGCAATACATTGCGCAGATGATCGCGATGATCGAAGACCTGATTGCCAAGGGCCATGCTTACGCGGCAGAGGGGCACGTTCTGTTCGCCGTGGACAGTTGGAAAGAACATTACGGCGAATTGTCGGGCCGGTCCGTCGACGACATGATCGCGGGCGCTCGGGTTGAGGTTGCGCCTTACAAGAAAAACCCGATGGATTTCGTGCTGTGGAAGCCCTCGACCGAAGAATTGCCAGGGTGGGATTCCCCTTGGGGCAGGGGGCGTCCGGGCTGGCACATAGAATGCTCGGCCATGAGCTATGAGCTGTTGGGCGAGAGTTTTGACATCCACGGCGGTGGCAATGACTTGATGTTCCCGCATCATGAGAATGAGATCGCGCAGAGCAAGTGCGCCCATCCGCATGGCGAGTTCGCAAAGGTCTGGCTGCATAATGAGATGCTGCAGGTGGAAGGCAAGAAGATGTCCAAATCTCTGGGCAATTTCTTCACCGTGCATGATTTGCTGGAACAGGGCGTCCCGGGTGAGGTGATCCGCTTTGTCTTCCTGCAAACCCACTATCGTAAGCCGATGGATTGGACTGAGAAGAAGGCGCGTGAAGCCGAGGCGACGCTGCGCAAGTGGCGGGCGCTGACGTCGGGCATCGAGCCCGCCGCCAGCGCGGCACCTGCAGTTATCGCAGCGCTTAGTGACGACCTGAACACGGCGGGTGCTCTCGCTGAACTCCACCGTATGGAGCGTCAGATAACTCGTCAAAAAACAGCGTCAAATGAGCCAGTAGATTTGCTCCGAGGGTTGTTGCAAAACTTTTTAGCTTCAGCCCAGTTGTTGGGTCTGTTGACTCCAAAAATGGGTGAATGGGCAGATACGGACTCAGTTGACCTGACTGCGCATGCAGGTCGGTTGGCGGATGCGCGGGTCATTGCGATGCAAAGCAAGGACTTCTCGGAAGTGGACCGTCTCAAAGCCGCCTATCTGGCTGCTGGGCTTGAGGTTCGTATGAGCAAGGATGGTGTCGAACTGGTGCCCGGTGCTGGGTTCGACGCTGCCAAGCTGGAGGGGGTGTGATGACCAAAGACCGCCTCTACCTCTACGACACCACCCTGCGAGACGGGCAACAGACGCAGGGCGTGCAGTTTTCGACCTCTGAGAAGGTGCAGATCGCACAGGCGTTGGACGCGCTTGGTGTCGACTATATCGAAGGCGGTTGGCCGGGCGCGAACCCGACTGACAGCGCGTTTTTCGATGTTGCGCCCAAGACTTCGGCCCGTTTGACCGCATTTGGCATGACTAAGCGGTCGGGCCGGTCTGCTGAAAATGACGATGTTCTGGCCGCGGTGATGAATGCAAACACGCAGGCGGTGTGTCTGGTGGGCAAGTCGCATGATTACCACGTGACCCACGCGCTGGGAATTTCGCTGGAAGAAAATGTCGAGAACGTCCGCGCCTCCGTCGCGCATATCGTGGCACAGGGTCGTGAGGCTCTGTTTGACGCCGAGCATTTCTTTGACGGGTACAAGGACAACCCCGGCTATGCGGTTCAGGTGTGTCAGGCGGCCTTGGACGCCGGTGCGCGCTGGGTTGTGCTGTGCGACACCAATGGCGGCGCACTGCCCGCCGAGGTGATGCGGATCGTGACCGAAGTGATTGCCGCCGGATTGCCGGGTGACCGCTTGGGCATTCACACCCACAACGATACCGAAAACGCTGTGGCTTGCTCTCTGGCCGCTGTCGATGCGGGCGCGCGGCAGATACAAGGCACGCTGAACGGGTTGGGTGAGCGATGCGGTAATGCGAATCTGACCGCTCTGATCCCGACTTTGCTGTTGAAGGAGCCCTATGCGTCGAGTTTCGATATTGGTGTTAGTGAGCAAGCTCTGGCCGGTTTGACGCGGGTCAGTCGGATGCTGGACGATATCCTGAACCGGGTGCCCAGCAAGCAATCGGCCTATGTCGGCGCCTCGGCCTTTGCGCATAAGGCAGGGCTGCATGCCAGCGCGATCCTCAAGGACCCATCGACTTATGAACATGTCGATCCGGCCTCTGTCGGAAATGCGCGGATCATTCCGATGTCGAACCAGGCGGGGCAGTCGAACCTGCGCAAACGCCTGACCGAGGCCGGTCTGTCCGTCGAAATGGACAACCCGGCGCTGGGGCGCATTCTGGACCGGATCAAGCAGCGCGAGGCCGAGGGGTATTCCTATGACACTGCGCAGGCCAGTTTTGAGCTGCTGGCACGTGATGAGTTGGGGCAGCTGCCCGAGTTCTTTGAGGTCAAGCGCTATAAGGTGACCGTTGAGCGGCGCAAGAACAAGTACAACAAGATGGTCAGCCTATCCGAAGCCGTCGTTGTTGTGAAAGTCGACGGGGAAAAGAAACTGTCGGTTAGCGAGTCTTTGGACGAGGACGGCAGTGACCGGGGGCCGGTGAACGCGCTGGCCAAAGCGCTGGCCAAGGATCTGGGGCAGTATTCGCAGATTTTGTCCGACATGCGTCTGGTCGACTTCAAGGTACGCATCACGCAGGGCGGCACTGAGGCGGTGACCCGCGTGATAATCGACAGCGAAGACGGGCAGGGGCGGCGATGGTCGACCGTGGGCGTAAGCGCGAACATAGTCGATGCCTCGTTCGAGGCGCTGTTGGACGCGATACAGTGGAAACTGGTGCGCGATTGCGGGTCACAGACGGCGGTGGCCGAGTGAGCGTAGATTTTGATGATGACGTTAAGGCCTGCGCAGCATTGGTGCATCGCGCCGATCCTGATCGGTTTATGGCGGTCATGGCGGCACCCGTTGCGGTACGGCCTAAACTGTTCCCGCTCTATGCGCTGAATGTCGAGGTTGCTCGGGCCCCTTGGGTCACGCAAGAGACAATGATCGCTGAGATGCGCCTGCAATGGTGGCGCGATGCGCTGCAAGAGATTGCTGAAGGTAAGGCGGTGCGTCGGCATGAGGTTGTGACGCCTCTGTCGCAGGTCCTGTCGCCCGATCTGGCGGCTACTTTGGATGAGTATGTGGCCGTAAGGCGTTGGGATATTTACCGTGATCCGTTTGAGGACGAAGCGCATTTCAACGCCTATATCAACCATAGCGCCGGATCCTTGATGGTCGCAGCCGCGCAGGTTCTGGGTGAAGCGGACGAAGCTGTGCTGCGCGATTTCGGCTATGGCGTAGGGGTGGCGAACTGGTTTCGGGCGATTCCTGATCTTGAGGCGCGTGGTCGTATTCCTTTGCTTGACGGCACGTCTGATGGTGTTCGGTCACTGGCGCAAAAGGCCTTGGACAAACTTCAGCGCGCACGGTCAAACAGTGCAGGTGTTTCAGCAGATGCCCGCCCCGCGCTTTTTGCGGGATGGCAGGCAGAATGGGTTTTGCGGCGTGTCGTAACTCGCCCAGAGCGCGTCGCCGTCGGGGACCTCGCACAGGGTGAAATTCGCCGCAGAGCGTCCTTAATGTGGTCCGTTGCCAGCGGGCGCTGGTAGGCGTCAGACCGTTTCCGGCTCAGAGGGTTTCAGAACCAACCACAGCAGCGCACCACCTGCCAGCGTCAACAGTGGGATCATGGCCAGGTTCACGGCGGTCCAGCCTTCGACTGGTGACCCACCCGAGCAGTTCATCAACCCACCCGAAGCGAGCGACGCAAGTGTCACGCCCCCAAACACCAGCAGGTCGTTCAGCCCCTGCATCCGCCCACGTTCGTTCACGTCGTGCGACGCAGCCAGCATCGTCGTGGCGCCGATAAAGCCAAAGTTCCAGCCAATGCCCAGCAGGATCAGCGCGATAAAGAAATTGCCTAACTCGACGCCTTGCAAAGCAACCACACCCGCACCGGCCAGAATGGCGAGACCGAGGGCTACGATTTTTTCGACCCCGAACCGCGCGATCAACTGGCCCGTGAAAAAGCTGGGCACATACATCGCCAGAACATGGCTAGTGACGACATCAGCGGCATCGTTGGCGCTGTAACCGCAACCCACAACCGCAAGCGGGGTCGAGGTCATGACAAGATTCATCAAAGCGTAGGAAACCATCGCACAAATGATCGCCACGGCGATGCGTGGGGTTTTAAGCATTTCAAGCCGGGATCGTCCTTTGGGCGCGTCTTCCTTTGGCTTTTCGGGCGTCGGGATATCGAGGAAGAAAAACAGCACTGACCCAAAGACATTCATCGCGATGACAGCCAGATAGGTGCCAAAAAACGGAATCACATATGCGGTCGAGGTCAGTTTGACGATCTGCGGACCGATGATCGCCGCTGCAAGACCGCCTGCCATGACATATGAAATCGCTTTGGGCCGAAACGCGTCAGACGCCGTATCAGCGGCTGCAAAGCGGTAAAATCCATGCGCGCTCATGTAAATGCCGGTTAGCAGGCTTCCCAGCAGGAAGACCGGGAACGATCCCAGAAACAACCCATACGCGCCGACCGCCCCGCCGCAAGCCCCCGCAGTCGCACCAACCAGAAACCCGGCGCGCCGTCCCCAGCGCTGCATGATCGCCGAGATCGGCGTGGCAGCCAGCATTGACCCCAGCACGATGAGCGAAATCGGTAGGGTGGCCAGACACGCGTTTGTAGCCAAAGAATCCCCAGCTAGCCCTCCTACAATGAAGAGCATCGGCATCTGCGCGCCCAGTACAGCTTGCGCTGCCACCAACACGGCGACATTGCGCTTGGCCAGACTGTTGCCAAGGGTTGTGGTGGTCAATGTCATGCGCCAATGCGTATCTTTGAAAAGCCTGTCGTACAAGCGGGTTGCATCTGCGACAAAGCAACCTACCGTGAGCGCGATATCATTTTCCCTGAGGGCCCATGTCTGTCGGACGCATCATTGAATCACCTGACTGTGTCGCAGAGGGCGCCGAATGGCTGGCCGCGGAATGCCCGCGGATGGCCTGGGCGATGGATCAGACTGGGCCTTTGCCCCTGCGTCGCCGTCCGGATGGGTTTGCCCAACTTCTCAGCGCTATTGTCAGCCAGCAAGTCAGCGTGGCCTCGGCCAATGCGATCTGGAAACGGCTGCAGGATGCCAAGCTCACCGGACCACGCAAGATCATGTGGGCAACCGATGACGATTTGCGGGCTGTGGGGCTGAGCCGTCAAAAGATACGCTACGCACGCGCGTTGGCTGAGGCGCGTATTGATTACAAAACATTACGCGACGCTTCTAATGCGGATGTCATCGCGACTTTGACCGAGGTGCCGGGGATCGGTGTCTGGACAGCTGAAATATACGCGATGTTCTCTTTAGGGCGCGCCGATGTGATCGCTCCGGGCGATCTGGCGCTGCAAGAGGCAGCGCGCATCCTCTATGACTTGCCCAAACGTCCCACGGACAAAGAACTGCGCCAAATGGCCGAAGCTTGGTCGCCCTGGCGATCGGTTGCGGCGCGCGTGTTGTGGGCCTATTACCGGGTGGCCAAAGAACGAGAAGGGATCAGATGACACGGGTTTTGAATGCGCTCCGAAAAGAGCCGGTTTCGGGCGACACACGCTCGGTCGTTGTGTTCGTGCACGGCTATGGGGCCAATGGGGCCGACCTGCTGGGCTTGGCCGATCCTTTGGGCGAACACTTGCCCGACACGCTTTTTGTCGCCCCCGATGCGCCCGAGCAGATCCCCGGGATGCCAAATGGGTTTCAGTGGTTTCCGATCCCATGGATTGACGGGTCGTCCGAAGAAGAAGCCCGACGAGGAATGGAAATGGCGGTTGAGGATTTCAACGCCTTCCTCGATGCGCTGATGGTGGACGAGGATGTTTTGCCGGAACAGGTTGTATTGTTCGGGTTTTCCCAGGGCACGATGATGAGCCTGCACGTCGCACCGCGTCGCGAGGATCCGGTTGCCGGCATCGTTGCCTTTTCGGGACGGTTGCTAGAGCCCGATCTGCTGCCCGACGAGACGGTCAGCCGGATGCCGATTCTGCTGGTTCATGGTGACGTCGATGATGTGGTGCCGCCGCAATCCTTGCCCGCCGCCGCTGAAGCGCTGCAAGAGGCCGGGTTTAAAGAGGTTTACGCTCATGTGATGAAGGGTACCGGCCACGGAATTGCGCCGGACGGCCTGAGTGTCGCGCTGGCCTTCATGCGCGACAAACTGAGCCTGTAGGGATGATCGCGGTCCGCCCCATGATGCCAGAGGATGTGGCCACAGCTTGCCGCATCCTCAATGAGATCATCGAAATCGGGGGCAGCACCGCGTTTGAAATTCCGTTCTCTGACGCGTTGTTCGTTCAAAGCTACCTGGAGGGCGCTGACAAAATCTGCACCCACGTCGCCTTGGACGATCAAGGAGAGGTGGCTGGCTTTCAGTGGCTGGGAATGCACGACGCGTTGCCACAGGATTGCGCCGATATCGCGACCTTCACCAGACGTCATCCTGCGCTGAAAGGGGCAGGCCGGTCCTTGTTCGCCGAAACTTCGAAATTCGCGGCGGCAATGGGGTTTACAGCGATTAATGCAACCATCCGCGCCGATAATGGGATGGGTCTTGGCTACTACGACAAGATGGGGTTTCGAGACTACTCGGTCGCCTATGGCGTGCCACTGCAGGATGGCACGCCGGTTGATAGAATATCTAAAAGGTTTGATCTATCGGCGGGCGCGGCACTCTGAGGGGTCAGCCCCACAAATGCCCTTCGGCAAATTCAACCGAATTGCCTGACGGATCGCGCACGTAAAGAGAGCGTGCGCCGTTTGGCCAGTCAAACTCGGCATCTAAGGGGATATTCCAATCCAGCAGATGTTTGCGCATCGTGTCGATCTCCGCGCGTGTCAGGATCAGACAAACGTGGCCAGGCCCGTGCGCGCCATGGGGGGGAACGGGCAAGTCGGGATTGCCCGGCGGTTTCTCGGTTTCTTCCGCGTTGAACAACAACAAGACCGAACTGCCGATCCGGAAGAATACGTGTCGATCCGTCACGCGCTGGATTTTCTCCAACGCCAGAATCTCTCCATAAAACCGTTCGGCAGCATCCAAGTCGTCGACATAAAGAGCGGCCTCAAGAATGCCGGTTGGTACTGGAATGTCGGGTGTGACTTTCATGCTGTAAGCCTATCACAACATGCAGTTTTTGTCACCGGCGTGGACGACGGTCGCGTTTACGTTGCGGGGCAGAGTTTAATGTTGGCGTCGGTAGGCTGTCCCATTGGCCTGGCTCAAGCCCCTCTAGCGACCAGTCGCCGATCCGGGCGCGGATCAGGCGCAGGGTCGGGTGACCGACGGCAGCTGTCATCCGCCGCACCTGCCGATTGCGGCCCTCGCGGATGGTCAGTTCGATCCAGCAATCGGGCACCGTCTGGCGCACTCTGATCGGCGGATTGCGGGGCCACAGCCCTGGCGGTTCATCCATCAACCGGGCTTTGGCAGGGCGGGTCAGGCCGTCTTTCAGTTCAACCCCGTCTCGCAGGGCTTTCAAGGCAGCGTCATCCGGCAGACCTTCGACCTGAACCCAATAGGTTTTGACCATCTTGTGTTTTGGGTCCGATATTTGCGCTTGCAGTCGCCCGTTGTCGGTCAGCAGCATCAAGCCTTCGCTGTCCCGATCCAGCCGCCCGGCCGGGTAAACGCCTGGCAGATCGATATAGTCTGACAGAGTGCGGCGGGGCGAATCTGCGCTGGCGCGGTCGGTAAACTGCGGTAGCACATCGAAAGGTTTGTTGAAGCGAATGAACCAGGACATGACAAACGCCATAGCTCGCAGGTCAGTGAGGCGCAACCTGTGGATAACTGTTACGCAGGTGTTACAGATTCGGATTAACCAATCCCCGAGATATTGTGGAAACTCAGGGCTTGTCAGAGATTTAACACGATATATAGTTAAGTTAAGGCCGGGGCGGGTGTTCCCCGCTCTGATGTCAAAAACGGGCAGAGCAGAGCGAGGAGCGATTCTGAGATGGATGGAGACTTCAGAACCGAATTTGTCAGGGAACCCGGTGCGCTCAGGCACCATCCGGCATTGGTTTTGAACGCCGATTATCGCCCCTTATCCTATTACCCGTTATCCCTGTGGCCATGGCAAGAGGCGATCAAGGCTGCTTGGCTGGACAGGGTGGACATAGTGGCTGAATACGACGAAGTCGTCCGAAGCCCCAGTACCGAGATACGAATACCTTCGGTCGTTGTCCTGAAAGATTATGTAAAACCTAGAAAGCGCGTGGCCTTCACGCGCTTTAATTTATTTTTGAGGGACGAATTCCGCTGTCAGTATTGTGGGAGCCGGGGTGATCTGACGTTTGACCATGTGGTACCGCGTGCGGCAGGGGGCGTCACAAGCTGGCAGAATGTCGTGGCGGCCTGCAGCCCGTGCAACCTAAAAAAAGGGTCCAAGTCACTGCGACAGGCGGGGATGACGTTGCGCAAGCCTCCGCGCCAACCGGAATCAGAGGCGTTGCGCAATATTGGGCGCAAGTTCCCGCCGAACCACCTGCATGACAGCTGGATCGACTTTCTCTATTGGGATGCGGAACTGGACGAACTTTAACGAGCGCGCCAGGCTGCGATCCAGACCAGCACCAACACGCCGGACAGGACAGCGTTCCAACCTGCCATCGACAAGCCTAACATCTGCCAGGGGATATCATCGCAACGCACCAGCGGGGCGGACATGATCTGTTCCATCAGATCTTCTGTCGACAGGCCGCCTATGTCACCGGATGTGCAGCTAGACGGGCCTTCCCACCATTTCTGCTCGACCCCCGCGTGAAAAACGCCGATTGCAGCCGTCGTTAGGGCCGCAAGCGCGCCCAACAATGGCAACAGCGTTGCCCGTGGCAGGGCCAAAGCCATTGCTCCGATTAGAACAGCGGCGCCATGCGGATAGCGTTGCCAGATACACATTTTGCAAGGCGCCAAGCCGCCGAGGTACTGAAACCCCCACGCCCCAAGCAGAAGTGCCGCAGACCCTGCCGTAGCGATCAGGATCAGAGTGTTTTTGCGAGTCATAGGTATTTCACCACGAAAAACCCGCCGAACAGCAGGATGACGAACAGAGTGAACATAAGGCCCAGCCGCTTCTCGATGAAGGCCCGGATCGGTTCTCCAAAGCCCCAAAGCAGACCGGCAACCATGAAGAACCGCAAGGCGCGCGCCAGGATAGAGGTGGCGATGAAGGTGCCCAGCGGCATACCAGTCCAGCCGGACATGATGGTAATAACTTTATAGGGGAAGGGGGTGACCCCAGCCGCAAGCACGGCCCAAAAGCCGAAATCGTTGAAGCGGGTGTTGAACTCTTCCATGGCGTGGGCTTTGCCCATCGACTCAAGAATCGGTTGGCCGAGACTTTCATAAAAGAACGCGCCAATGGCATAGCCCAGCAAGCCCCCCAACACCGAAAAGACCAGTGCGACCGATGCAATCAGCCAAGCCCGCGACGGGCGGGCCAGAATCATGGGAATCATCAAAACATCAGGTGGGATCGGAAAGACCGAACTTTCGATAAAAGCCACGAAGGCCAACGCCCACAATGCATGCGGATGTTCTGCCAGACGAATGGTCCAGTCATAAAGCGATCGCAACATAAGATGCTAAAATCCTGTTCTAACGTAGCGCAAGCCAAACCACGCGCCCGGCAAGGCGTCAAGCATCACCGCGAATACAAACTGGATTTTGGTTGCTTTTTGCCTCTGGACCTTCCCGGTTATGGGCGCTAATCCAATGGTCGTGGCCCAAGTGGCGGAATGGTAGACGCAGGGGATTCAAAATCCCCCGGTAGTGATACCGTGCCGGTTCGAGTCCGGCCTTGGGTACCAAAGTAAAAACAGAGGGTTAGGGAAACCTGCTCTCTGTTTTTTCTTTTTCGGCATTGCGTTTGTACATACTGCCAAATCACATCTTTTCGTTTTGGTGACGTTTTGCCTGAGTCTCAGAGTCGGCAGGTTTGGAAGCCTTGGGAAAGCCTGTAAAGATCAACCAGATCAGGAATCCGATATATGCGAAAACGACAACATTCAGCATGGTATCAACAAACTGTCCGCTCATGTCCGGTCCTCTCGCGATAGGCTTTTGAACAGGCAGATCACAAGGATCGGCACGATAAAGACGAACGCCATGGCCGAAAGTGCGATGATTGATCTGACCACGGAAATGTCGCCCACCAGAATCATCGCCAGCCCCAGTGCCCCCAAAATAATGCCCCAGATTGTGCGGATGCGGGTCGACGGGTTCTCGTCACCTCCAGTGCCGATCATTGCTAGTGTGAAACCTGCGCTTACGACGCTGGTTACAACGAACAGGAACGCGGCCAAAACAGTGGCGATTTGCGTCACACCGCCCAAGGGGAATTTTGCAAGCAGGGCAAAGGTCGTCGCGTCCAGATTCTCGGAGTTAACGGCGGACAGGGTACCGTCCTGACGCAGAGTGTCGTAGAAACCCAGCCCACCGAAAATACCGAACCACAAGATCGAGAACAGGGTGGGGGCAACGATGACACCAACCAGAAACTCTCGGATCGTGCGCCCGCGTGAGATTCGTGCGATGAAAATGCCCACAAAAGGCGACCAGGCCAACCACCAGATCATATAGTTCAGCGTCCAGCCGTGGAACCAGTCGACGATGATGTCGTCGAAGAATTCAGCTGTAGAGAATCCAGCCGGAAGAACGCCGAAGAGGTAGCGTCCGAAGCCTGACACGATGCCGTCCATCATGAACGACGTGGGGCCAAGGATCAGCAGATAGACCATCATCCCAACCGCAATCAGCATCGCGATATTGGACAGCAGAGACATCCCTTCGCCAAGGTCGCGGCGCAGCGGAATGATATAAGCTACGCAAAGCAAGGCAAAAACGGGCAGGGTTAGCACGCCAGGTGAATCAATCCCGATCAGACCAGCCAGGCCGGTTTGAATCTGGAATACGCCCATCGCCAGCGAACCGGCCAAGCCCACGGCTATCGCAACAATCGAGAGCAGATCGAAAACCCATCCCAGAGATTTGGTCCAGCGGCCCTCACCCAATGTATCGGTTACAGGGGCGCTTAGCAGTAGTGTGCGCCCTCGACGATAGGCAAAATAAGCGATGACCAGACCAACGATCGCGTAGATGGCCCAGGCGTGAAATCCCCAGTTCAGATAGGTGATGAACAAGGCATGACCGGCGGCCATGGGGTCGGGGTTGTATTGGCGCAGAACCTCGAAATGGGTCAGGGGTTCGGCCGCGCCATAAAACAACAGACCAACGCCCATGCCAGCTGCGAACAGCATGGCGATCCAAGCAGGCGTTGAAAACTCAGGCTCGGCCCCGTCGGGACCAAGGCGGATGTCGCCAAATCGGGACAAGGCCAGATACAGCGTGACAAACAACAGGCCGCTGACCTCAAGCATGATGAACCAGCCACGGCTGTTGAACTGCGTGGCCACCGCTGCGGATGCAAGCCGCCCCAGCCCTTGCGGGTCGACTATACCCCAGGCCGCAATCGCTGCGCTGATGGTCAGAGCGATGACAAGCAACGGGCTGGGGGACGCGGGCTTCATCTTAAATGGCCTTTCCTGGCAGTTGCAGAACAAATTCCTTTCCAGCCCTGCGCTTACAGGTGTCTGTGAATGTCGGTTTGACACTAGAGATCACCGAACCGAGTTTCAAAAGAATTGTTCCTGACCGCCCAAAAGACCTGTGAGATGGGCATTCTGGGGGGAAAGTTCTGAAAAAGCCCTCAGATATGCGGCGTGGGCGTGTCTGGCCGAGTACGGGGGTTGACAAGTTGAGTATCTGAATGAAACGTCGAAGGTGTTGGGAGATTTTGGAAATTCAGTCGCTTGTGCCTGTTGCAAGACAGGTGCAGTTGGCGTACCGGCAGGTCCCGGATGGGACCGCTAACAGTCTCCCATCCACCAAAAGAATTGGGAGTTCACGAAAATGAAAAACAGCAGCAAGCTTAGCCTCGGCGCGGTCGTCACCGCGGCCCTTATGGCTCCGGCCGCGTATGCAGAGGAATTCATCACAATCGGCACCGGTGGTGTGACCGGTGTGTATTATCCGACAGGCGGCGCGATCTGTCGTCTGGTCAACAAAGGCCGCAAAGAGCACGGCGTGCGCTGCTCGGTCGAATCGACCGGTGGTTCGGTTTACAACATCAACACCATCCGCGAAGGCGAGCTGGAGTTTGGTGTGGCGCAGTCCGACTGGCAGTACCACGCCTTTAACGGCACCTCGAAATTCGAAGAGGCTGGTCCCTTCGAAGGTCTGCGCGCCGTCTTCTCGGTACACCCCGAGCCGTTCACCGTGGTTGCCCGTGCCGATTCCGGCATCACGAACTTTGAAGACATGAAGGGCAAGCGCGTCAACATCGGCAACCCCGGTTCCGGTCAGCGCGGCACCATGGAGGTCCTGCTGGGCGAAATGGGTTGGACCACCGACGATTTCGAACTGGCGACCGAGCTGAAGGCGGCTGAACAGTCTGCTGCTCTGTGCGACAACCAGATCGACGCGATGGTTTACACCGTTGGCCACCCCTCGGGTTCGATCCAAGAAGCCACCACCGCGTGTGATTCCGTGCTGGTGAATGTCAGCGGCGACGCCGTGGACAAGCTGGTTGGCGACAACTCGTTCTACCGCACCGCAACCATCCCCGGTGGCATGTATCGCGGTTCTGACGGTGACACCGCAACCTTTGGTGTTGGCGCGACTTTCGTGACCTCGGCAGACGTGTCGGAAGACGCGGTATATGCAGTTGTCAGCTCGGTCTTTGAAAACTTCGACGACTTCAAAAAGCTGCACCCGGCATTTGCAAACCTCAAGCCCGAAGAGATGATCGCGGACGGCCTGTCGGCTCCGCTGCATCCGGGTGCCGAGAAGTACTACAAAGAAAAAGGCTGGATTCAGTAAACCAGACCTGACGCAGGGTGCCCACGGGCGCCCTGCAACCTAAAGCCCGTAAAATAACGGGTGGTTCAAAAGGCCAAAATGGCCACGACGGGGAGACATTTGCATGAGTTCCGACACACAATCCAATCGTCCGCTATCCGAAGAAGAGCTGCAGGAACTGGTAGCCTCGTCCGATGCGGGTGGGCGTAATCCGGTCGGTAATGTCGGGATTTTTCTGGCCGTTGTGGCGGCGATATGGTCGATTTTTCAGGTGCTTTTAGCATCACCTATCGCCAACTATGTGTTGCCGGGCAGCGTCGTGAATAATGCACGTCAGTTTCATCTGGCCTTTGCCATGTTTCTGGCCTTTGCGGCCTATCCAGCGCTGAAGTCCAGCCCGCGTGACTATATCCCGGTTCAGGACTGGATAATGGGGGTCGCTGGCGCGTTTCTTGCGCTATACGGATACTTCTTCTACGAAAAGATCGTCGATGCGGGCGGTCTTGCTGATGACACTGACAAGTGGGTCGCATTGGCCGGCCTGCTGCTGTTGTTCGAGGCCGCGCGCCGTGCGCTTGGGCCTGCAATGGCCATTATCGCGACGATCTTTCTGGCATATGTGTTCTTTGGCTCATCTGAATGGGTGCCCGAGGTTATCCGCTGGAAAGGCGCAAGCCTGAAAAAGGCCATGAGCCACATGTGGATCACGTCCGAGGGCGTGTTCGGCATCGCCTTGGGTGTTTCCACCAAATTCGTCTTCCTGTTCGTGCTGTTCGGCGCCTTGCTCGACAAGGCCGGGGCAGGGAACTACTTTATCAAGATGGCGTTTGGTGCCCTTGGCCACCTGCGCGGTGGTCCGGCCAAAGCGGCGGTTGTGGGCTCTGCGGCAACCGGCCTGATTTCAGGTTCGTCCATCGCCAACGTTGTGACCACCGGTACCTTCACCATCCCGCTGATGAAGCGCGTCGGGTTCAGCAGTGAACAGGCCGGATCGGTCGAGGTTGCCTCCTCAGTTAACGGCCAGATCATGCCGCCTGTGATGGGCGCTGCGGCCTTCCTGATGGTGGAATATGTGGGCATTTCCTATGTCGAGGTGATTACCCACGCGTTCCTGCCAGCGGCGATTTCCTACATCGCGCTCGTCTATATCGTTCATCTTGAAGCGGTGAAGCGGAACATGCCCACACTGGGCGATCGCGACGTCCATCTGGCGCGCACTGTCGTTGGAATGTTGATGTTCTTCCTTGTGTTTGCGGGGCTTTGCTATGGCTCGCAATACCCGGTCGATGCGGTCACCAGCTGGGTGCCCTCGGCGGCCGGATTGGTCCTGAGCCTGATTGTCTGCGCGGTCTATGTGGTGCTGCTGTATCTGGCGGCTCAGGTGCCGGATCTGGAACCTGATGATCCGAATGCCAAAGAAGTAACGCTGCCGGTTATCGCCGATATCTATAAGGCCGGGCTGCACTATCTGCTGCCGATCATCGTTCTGGTTTATTTCCTGATGATCGAACAGAAATCGCCGGGTCTGTCGGCGTTCTGGGCCACGGCGTTGCTGTTCGTGATCCTGCTGACCCAAAAGCCCCTCAAGGCGATGTTCCGGGGACAGAGCAGTCTTTACAACAGTTTTATCGATGGTGTTGCCGATCTGTGGCAGGGCCTGATTGACGGCGCGCGCAACATGATCGGTATCGCCCTAGCGACCGCGACTGCAGGTGTCATCGTTGGCACGGTTACCCTGACTGGTGTCGGGCAGGTGATGGCCGATCTGGTCGAGTTCCTGTCGGGCGGCAACCTGATCCTGATGCTGGTGATGGTTGGCATCCTCAGCCTGATCCTGGGCATGGGCCTGCCGACCACGGCGAACTACATCGTTGTCAGCTCGCTGATGGCCGGCGTGGTTGTCGAACTAGGCGCGCAGAGTGGTCTGATCGTGCCGCTGATCGCCGTCCACCTGTTTGTCTTCTACTTTGGGATCATGGCGGACGTGACGCCGCCGGTCGGATTGGCAAGCTTTGCAGCGGCAGCCGTGTCAGGCGGCGATGCGATCAAAACCGGTTTCACCGCGTTCTTCTACAGCCTGCGCACCGTGGCACTTCCGTTTGTGTTCATCTTCAACACGGACCTGCTGTTGATCGACGTCACCTGGGTTGAAGGGATAACCGTCGCGATATTCGCAACCATAGCCATCCTTGTATTTACTGCGGGGACGATGGGTTATTTCGTGACGCACAGCCGTATTTACGAAAGCGTCGCGCTGATCTTCGTTGCCTTTGCGCTGTTCCGGCCCGACTTCTTCATGGATCGGCTTTCACCGCCCTATGCGTCGGTTGAACCGTCGGCCTTCGTTGAAACGATCGGGCAAACGCCGCCGGGAACAGAAGTCCGCCTTGTCGTTAGCGGCCCTGATTTTGACACTCTGGAGATGACGGACACTACGGTCGTAGTGCCGGTTGGCAGCGAAGAGGGTGGCGCCGCGCGTGTGGACGCCATGGGTCTGATGCTGATCGAAGAGGACGGTCTGGTCAAACTGGACGAACCGCTGTTTGGCACCCCGGTCGCGGATGAGTTGGATAACTTCGACTATTACGCGGATGACGCGGTGCGTCTGACCTCGGTCAGCCTGCCATCCAGTCAGCCGCCGAAGCAATTGATCTATATCCCGGCGATGATTCTGCTGGGGCTGATCGCTTTCCTTCAACGCGGCCGCGCCGCCAGACAAGAGGTGCCCGCATGACAAACTCTGTTCTTTGTGCCGTTGATATCAGCAATGGCGATCTGGACGTACATGTGTTGAAGACCGCGGCGGCTTTGGCTGAACAGGACAATGCGCAGTTGGACGTGGTGACTGTGTTGCCGGATTTTGGGGAAAGCTGGGTATCTGGCTTTTTCCAACCGGATTTCCACGAAAAGGCGCTGGATGAGGCGCATACCAAACTGACCGATATGTGTACGGCAACTTTGGGTGCAGAGCGGAACGAGAGAATCCGCCACGTCGTCGCCACCGGAACGGCCTATCAGGAGATCTTGAAGACCGCTGAAAGCGCGAACAGCGATCTGATCGTGATCGGCGCACACAAACCGGACCTCAAGGACTATCTTCTGGGTCCGAACGCGGCGCGGGTCGTGCGGCATTCGACGGTCTCGGTTTACGTGGTGCGCTAGTATCCGGTCATTTCAAGGTAGCCGCGCCCAGAGTGGCTGCCTGAGACCCTTACGGGGCCTTCCCAGTATTCGAACCGCGTCGCCATCCAGGCATCGGGTGTGATCGCCGATACGTCGACCTGTAAATCGCGATCAGGCAATGTCACGCGCCACTGGATGGGCACGTCCCGATCAGCGACTCGTGCCGTATCCAGCGGTGTGAACGAAACGGACCCGTCGGGCAGGGGCGTCGCGGTGCCATCTGCTGTGATCCAAGTGGCCGCTGTGAAATCCCCGCGCCCGCCGCGCAGGCGAAATGCCATCAGCTTATTGCCATCATCAAAGCTGAGCGAGAACCAATCCCATCCGCTTTGATCGGCAGCAAGAGGCTGGCTGGACCACTCACGATCCAACCAGCCCTGACCGGTGACAGCGACATCTCCATCGGGTAGGCGCAGTAAACCTTCGACGTCATAGAAGGGTTGAGAATAGTAATAGCTGGCCTGCCTATCGGCGGACTTGACCGAGTATCCGTCCTCTCCGTGAAACACCAGTGGACCTTGAGTTGTCAGGGTTAGGTCATAGGAAAATTCGGCGCCGCTCGCGGACAAGGACAAGGCGCGGGGATCAGGCCCGCGCATATGCCATTCGTCGATCCAGGCCTCGAATGGTTCGGCAGTCACCCCAGCCTGACCTATGCCGCCACGCGACAGGCGTTCGGCAAAATAATGCGCTTCCTCAGTCGTCACAGCAGCATGTCCCAACCACAGTTGAGGGCTTTGCCAACCTTCGGCCTCGGTCGGTTTCAGGGCGGATCGGAACAAGGTCCATTGAATGCCGTAGTCGCGCCCGTCTTCTCCGGTCAGGTTGGCAGTCAGATACCACCACTCGATCCGAAAGGACGGGTGCGGGCCGTGATCCCGCGGAAATTCGAACTGGTAGCCAGGCTTGGGGATGTCGAACCCGTCGGCTGACCCGCCCAGCCCGGCATAACCCTGCGCGTGCAAGGCAGAGGGCAGCAATAGGATCAGGACAAACAGCCAAGCTTTAACGTTCATTGGCAAATACCTTCAGAAGGTCGGCGGGTGGCAAACGCATCAAGCGCAATGCGGGCAAGGCTGCGGCGGCAAAGGCGGCAAACAGGGTCAGCACAAACAGATAGACCCAATCAGCAGGAAACAGAAACATCGGCAGTCGCCAGCCAAAAGCCTGTACGTTGATCACCACCAACAGCGCCCAGGCCAGAACCAACCCAAGTGGCAAGGCAAGCACGGCCGTCAACGCCGCCAGCAGCACACTGCGCAACACCTCTAGCCGTGCCAGGTGCGCGCGTGTCAGCCCCAACGCCCAAACCGGGGCAACCTGCGGCAGCCTCTGCGTCCACAATGTCAGCAAACTGGTCAGGATGGCAAATCCCGCCACCCCCAGTGTCAGTACGTTCAGTGCGGAAGTCACCACAAAGGTCTTGTCAAAGATCGCCAGCGATTGCGCTTTCATGGCGGCCTGTTGCACGACGGCCCGCCGAGGTAGGTCAAACTGGTCTCGCAACGCCTGCGTTACTTCGGTGGCGCGCTCGGGTGCAAGGCGGATACCGAACCGGCGGGTGTCAGCCCCCGGAGCAACTTGGTCAAGCTGCGGCATTGATACGATCGCCTGACCGGTCGGATTGCCGTAGTCCGAATAAACACCTGCCACGGTCAGCGCCTGCCCTGCATTCAGGGTCAGCGTATCCCCAGGCCATAAACCCGCACGGCGGGCGAGCTGTTCGTTGATTAAAACGGCCTCACCCGTCAGGACGCGATCCCAGACATCATCTGACGAGGCAATCAGAGGCCAGTGATCGCGGTAAGTCTGGTGGTCCACAATTCCGTATAAGAACAACGGCCCGGTCTCGTGGATCAGTTCAACGCTGCGGATTGGCAACACGGCGTCCACCTGCGGGCCTAGCCATTGGGCAATCTGTTGACCTTGTTGGTTGTCAGTGGCGGTCACGTAAACCTCGGACGTCAGGCGTTGATCCAACCAGCCAACAAAGGTGAGGCGAAAGCTTGAAACCATGGTTCCGACACCAATATTCGCGGCCAAAGCCAGCAGCAGTGCCATCAAAGCCAAAGACAGACCCGGTAATTGCGCCTGCATATCGGCCCAGACCCATTGTGCGATCGGCCCTCGGGCGCGCCGATGAAAACCCGACAGGGCGAGGGACAGAAGATAGGGCAGAGTCAGTGCCGCTCCGGTGAGAATGCCGCCGACCATCACAAACCCGGCAACCAACCCGTTAAAGGCAAGCCCTATGCCAAAGCCACCCCCGATCAGGGCCAGACCGATCAGGCCTGCGCTGCGTTGTCCCAAGGCTGAACCACGCCAAGCTTGAACTCCGGAACCAGTCAGCAAGGGCATGCGCGCCAATCGATACAAGGCGTGGCCACTGGCAAACATTGTGCCCGCTAATGCCATCGCCAACCCCGCCAGCGCCCATTGCGGTTGCAAGGACATTTGCCCGTCGACAGGTGCGCCGTAAAGCCCGCGCAAAGTGGCCGCGACGTCGGGCAGCAGCGCTCCGGCGAGAAAGAACCCAAGGATCAGGCCCAAGGTGCCGCCGATCAGGGCCAACGCGGTCAATTCAGCCATGATCACCCAGATCAAACGCCGCATTGAGACACCCAGAGCCCGTAGGGTGCGGATCATCGCCCTCCGTTGCGCAAAGGCCAGCCCGACGGTGCCATGAACAATAAAAAGACCGACGGCAAAGGACAGCAGTCCAAATGCGGTCAGGTTCAGGTGAAAACTATCTGTCAGACTGGCTGCATCCAACTGCGCCGAAGCTGCGATCCGTTCAAGTTCAGGTGCGATCTCGGATAGCGGAGGCACGCCAAGCGGCTGATCGGGCAGCACTATCATGCGCGAGATCTGCCCGGATTTGTCCAGAAGTGTCTCGGCAGCGCCGATATCGGTCAGGATCAGATCAGGCGGAACCGTGTCAGAGGTTAGAATCGGCGGCAGACCGCTTTGCCCGCGCAGCACCTGTGCAAGATCAGGCGCAGCCAGTAAGCGGCCCGGTGCGGTCAGCATGTCGGCCGGGTCGGGGGGCGTTTCGCTTTGCTCAATCTGGGTCACGGCGGGCAGGGCCGGGTAGGCGACCATGTCAACGCCCATCACCTGTACCGTGCGTCCCGAAATCTGCAGGGGGCCTTCCAAAACAGCTGCCACTTGCCAACCTGCACGGCGCAGCGCGACATAACGCTCAACCGGGATCGGGCCGGACGGGTCGCGCAGCTCATCAAACAGACCCAGCGCAAGCTGATCATTGGCCTGTTGATAGCTGGCGCGCGCCTCGGCATTGATGGCCTGCACCGCCGACCACAACCCGGTCGCCAACGCGATTCCAATCAACAGCGTTGCCAGTTGCAGCCAGTGACGTCGCCAATGCGACAGCAATGCCTGTATGATTGCCCCAGTCATGCGATATGGCCACCGGTCAGATGCGCCCGCCGATCCAGACGCGCCGCGATGTCTGGCGAGTGCGTAACTAACAGTAAGGCGGCACCTGTCTCGGCAACTAGCGAAAGCATCAAATCCAGCACGGTCGCGCTGGCGGTTTCGTCCAGATTGCCGGTTGGTTCATCCGCCAGCAACAGCTTTGGCCGGAGGGCCATGGCGCGGCCGATGGCTACGCGCTGTTGTTGACCGCCTGACAGGTTTTCAGGATAGCGCGTCAGCAAGTCGGACAAACCAAGCCGTTCAGCCAGTTGCGCGGTCCAGTCAGTGTCTTCACGGTTCGCCAATCGGGCGTGAAATGAGAGGTTCTGAGCGACCGTCAGCGATGGAATCAGATTGAATTGCTGAAACACCAACGACACGCTCTCACGGCGCACTGCGGCCCGACCACGGTCATCCAGCGAAGAAAGGGCGGTGCCGTCCAGCGTAATCTCACCGCCGTCAAAGCTGTCCAAAGCGGCAGCAAGGTTCAAAAGCGTGCTTTTGCCACTGCCGCTTTCACCGGTCAGAGCCAGCGTCTGACCTTGATCCAGCGTAAGCGACACATCCCGCAACACCGGCCGCCCGCCGGGATAGGATTTCTGGACCTTGTCGATATTCAGCAGCATGCAAACCCCTTGGACAGTGCCTGTCACAATGTGCAACGCCACCCCACAGAGTCCAGCGTCCGGGCGCAATCTTTTGCGATTGTCACAGCCTTGTTCTTTTTTGGTTAAGTCGCCATTGTGTCAGAACTTCTCCGGGCCGGGATACGAGTTTATGACACTAGCGCAGCAGATTGTTTGGGGCAGTATCTATCTGGGGATTTGCTTCCTAATCGAAATCATCCTTTTGACGTGGTGTACGCAGGTCATCCGGCACGCGGTACCCCGGCTTGAGAACACGAAACGGTTTCTTGCCATCGCCGGTCCCATCTGTATCGCGCTAGCATTCATCGTTGCAATTCACACGTTTCAAGTCTGGTTGTGGGCGATCGTCTGGGTGTTGGGGGATGTTCTGCCTGACTGGAATTCGGCCTTGTATTTCTCGTTGGTGACCTTCACCACCCTGGGGTACGGCGACATTGTGTTGGGTGAGCCACTGCGCATATTTGGCGCGTTTGCCTCGGTCACAGGTTTGCTGGCGTTTGGCCTGTCGACGGCCTTTATGGTTGCGCTGATGACCCAGGTTTTCAAAGAAGAGTTGATGTCCTAGAGGATGGGCGCGAACAAGCGCGCAAGTGGTGAGCCGAACCGAATATAGCCGGGTTGTTCGGGCAGTTTGCGGGTCAATTCATAACTGTTTTCAAAATCGTCGCGCAGCATTTTGTCCACTGCCTCAGCCGCGCGTTGGTCGAAAAACAGTGCCATGGCTTCGAAATTCAGCCGGAATGATCGGTTGTCCAGATTGGTCGTTCCCACAGCAGCCAGCGTGTCATCGACCACGAATGCCTTTTGATGCATGAACCCTTCGGTATACCGAAACACGCGCGCACCGCAGTCGCGGATTTCGTCGAAATAAGCGAAGGCAGCCAGCCAGGGCAGGCGGTGGTCAATCACCTCGGGTACAAGGATGCGCACATCGACACCTCGAAGGGCAGCGTGCTGCAGGGCCGTCATGACGTCGATATCAGGCACAAAATAGGGTGAAGCGATCCATATCCTTTCCTTGGCTGCGGTGATGGCCGAGAAAAACATCATCGCACCAGTTTCCGTGTCGTCCCCCGGACCGGTGGCGACCAGCAGGGCATTCATGTCCTGTTCGGATTCTGATCCGGCCCAGTTGAGCTGATCAATCAGATCTTCTTCGTGGGCCCAGTGCCAATCCTCGACAAAGATCAACTGTAATTGGCGGACGATATGGCCGGTCATTTTCAGATGTGTGTCGCGCCAATGGCCGAAATGTTTGCTCTGGCCTAGATACTCGACCCCTACATTGTGACCGCCAATAAAGCCCGTTTCACCATCAATGATTACGGTCTTGCGGTGGTTGCGATAGTTCAGCTGAAAGCGATATTGCGGTCCGCGCCGGTCGCGCGGGTTGGCAATCTCGATCCCGGCGGCGCGCAAGGTGTCAAGGTAGGCGGTTGGCAGACCATAACTGCCCACGGAATCGGTCATAAAGCGGACCGAGACACCACGCTCGGCTGCGGCAATCAGTTTGGACTGCAGCTGTTTGCCCAGGTCGTCATCGCGGACAATGTAGAACTGGATCAGGATATAATTTTGCGCGGCGTCGATTGCCTCGAAAATGGCATCGAACGTGGCCTTGCCGTCGATCAGCAAATTGGCACCGTTTCCACGCGATACTGGCAGATGCGCCAGAACCTCGAATGGCCGTGCGTTGAACGGCATCGAGCCGGGCTCGGGCATTGAAAAATCTGCAAAGCTTTTGATGCCTTCGACGACGCGTTCGCTGTGTTTTCGCGCAATGCGATACCCGCGAAATCGGTGGTGGCCCAAAAACAAATACATGGGTACGCCGAGCATCGGGGCTGAGATCAGAAACACCACCCAGCCAACCGCGCCCTGCGGTGTTCGGGCGGTCTGCGCCGCCCGTATGGCAAAGACCACAGCCGTCACGTACAGGACGAGGACGGCAGCGGAAACAAGTAATGTCCACATGAGGTTATCGTTCTCTGAGTGCCTTATTCCGACCCAGTGTAGATGCGATTCCAGTCTTGCGCCATATCCACGATGACCCAGCCCATATCGGGGCCTTTGTCCAACCCGTCGACCAGTTTTCCGATCGGGCTTTCACGGTCATAGGCCCATTCTCTTTCAGCGTCGGTGTGATGGATCAGGACGCCCAAACGCGGTCCGTGCCCGGCGGTTGTCCACTCGAGCATGGCAAAGTCCCCGTCCGAATTTCCACCGGCCAGAATGGGGCGCCTGCCAAGGGTGCGTTCGATATTGATCGGCTTGCCTTCCTTGTCGTCTATAAAAGCAATGCCGGGTGCCTTGATGATCGTGGGTTTGCCTTCGGCCGTTTCATAAGTGGTGGCAGTATAGGTGCCCAGTACCTGCTCTGGCGGCACGCCATAGGCGTCCTCGGCAAACACGCGCATGAAATGCAGCCCGCCGCCCGAAACGATGTAAGTGCGGAACCCTTCATCCCTGAGATAGCGTAGCAGTTCCACCATTGGCTGATAAGTCATCTGGTCATAGGGCAGCCCGGTATCGGGGTGACGCGCGGTGTCCAGCCATTTGGTGACCGAGGCCTGAAACTCTTCGACGCTGACCCCGGAATGCGAGGCATTCAGGACTTCGATCAAGGCCTCATGGCCGCCTTCCGCGATGGCCTCCATATCCCCCTTGGCCGCAGCTTCCAGTGTTGGGCTGGTCAGGATCGAAGGATCAACCGCGGCCATTTCGGCAAGGCGGTCCATGGCGAAGGTCAGTTGGAAATACACCGGCTGTTCCGCCCAAAGCGTCCCGTCATTATCGAACACGGCGATCCGGTCTGCTGGTGTCACGTAATCGGGATTGTCCGGATCGGTGACGGCGTCAACAAAAGCAACAATCTGATCCTTCGACGCAGAGGTTCCCCAACTGGGCAGCGGGTCGGCCAGGGCAATCGACGGGGCCATGAAAACGGCAGCAGCGAGAAGGGCGGTCTTCATGAGAAATTCCTTTTTCTTCAACGTGAAAAGGGCCGCCGTTGAACCGGCGACCCTAAGCTTGCGAGGGGCTTAGTTGTTGGTCGGCGTGACCAGTTTCTCCATCACCTGATCCAGATTAAAGCTTGCCGCTTTCTGGCGTGGCGGGAACTCCTGGAAGGTTTCCAAGAAAGACCCGACATATTGCTGTGCTGGCACCAGGAAATAAGCCCGGTCCAACAGCCAGTCATAGTAGGTGTTGGAGGTCCGATACGCGCGCTCATACGGATCACGGCGCAGGTTCACAATTAGCGGAATACGCAGTTCAGTCCAAGGCTCGATCCAGGCGCGCAGGGTGGCCCAGGCCTTCTGCTCTAGGAAGATCAACTTCCAATCGTCAAAACGCAGCGCGGTCAGGTCACCGTCATCCGAGAAATAGAAAATTTCACGTCGAGGGCTTTCCGTGGCCTCACCAGTCAGCAAAGGCAGGATGTTGTAGCCGTCCAGATGCACCTTGTAATCTCGGCCCATGCCGGAGGAGCTATAGCCAGCCTTCAGCTTTTCCTTGATCTCTGGATCACCAGCGACGGCCAGATAGGTCGGCAGCCAGTCCATGTGATGCACGATCTCATTGGTGACCGATCCAGCCTCGATCTGACCGGGCCAGCGCACCATCGATGGAACGCGCCATCCGCCTTCCCAATTGGTGTTCTTTTCGCCCCAGAACGGTGTCATGGCAGCATCCGGCCATGTGTTCATGTGCGGTCCGTTGTCGGTGGAATAGTGGACGATCGTGTTGTCTGCGATTCCAAGCTCATCCAGCAGGTCCAGCAACTGCCCTACATGCATGTCATGTTCAATCATGCCCGCAGTGTATTCGTCTGCAACGCCACCAATGATATCGTTCGCTTGCGCGCGCATCTCATCCTTGACGTGGGTGCGGAAATGCATCCGAGTGCCGTTCCACCAGACATAGAAGGGCTGGCCTTGCTCATGGGCTCGCTTGATGAAGTCAATTGCAGCGGCAACGGTCTCTTCGTCTACCGTCTCCATGCGCTTGCGGGTCAGGGGGCCGGTGTCTTCTATGGTGCCGTCCGCCTTGGATTTGATTACACCGCGCGGGCCATACGCTTCGCGGAAGGTGCGCCCATCGGCCAGAACCGCGTCGCCGGGATAGTCTTCATTTTCCGGTTCTTCCTCGGCATTCAGGTGATACAGGTTTCCGAAAAATTCATCAAATCCGTGATTTGTCGGAAGATGCTCATCCTTGTCACCCAGGTGGTTTTTACCAAATTGACCAGTGGCATAGCCGTGGTCCTTCAACAAGCCCGCGATGGTTGGATCTTCGACCTGCATACCCAGATCGGCACCCGGCAATCCAACCTTGGACAACCCGGTCCGGAATACTGATTGCCCCATGATATAGGATGACCGGCCCGCGGTGCAGGATTGCTCGCCATAATAGTCGGTGAAGATCATCCCTTCCTTGGCGACGCGATCGATATTGGGCGTCTGATACCCCATTAAACCCATCGTGTAGGCCGAAATATTGGACTGTCCAATATCGTCCCCCCAGATGACCAGGATGTTGGGTTTCTGTTCCTGCGCCCAGGCGGGAATTGCCAACGCTACGGCGAATGTAGCCACAGCAACCCGGCGCAAGCCTCTGCGCCAACTGTATGCAATCGAACGTGGTGGTGACATGATGTACTCCTGATTTGAAAGGGTCGAAAAAACCCGGAGGTGAAAATTAGTTGGAGGCTGGCTGTTTCAGCCAATAAGCTGCCAAGAAATGGTCGATTTCTGAACGGCGTTACATCACCCGTAGGGGAATCGAGCGTGCTCAGGTTAGGCGATCAATGAGATTGAAAACTCATCATATGATGATATTGAAAAATTCTAATGTTTGACAAAGCGAATAATATGAAACTCTTGCAGGGCGGAGGCTGGTTCAGCAGACGTTCGGCCGCATTTCAGCGTGATTTGTTGGAGTGCGGGGTCCCGAAAACCTATGAAGCCTGGGAAACGCTGTATCACCATGGCGATCCGTCCAACGGGGTCTTTGCTGTCCTCAGCGGTGGGGTGCAGATCACCGCTCCGGCGGATGACGGGCAGGAATTCGTTCTGCATCGCGAAGGCGCGGGGTTTTGGGTCGGGGATCTGGCGTTGTTTGCGGATGAAACGCGACTGGTCAGTGTCGTAACGACGCAAGAGACGCACGCATTGTATTTCCCAAATGGTCGCGTGACCAAGTTGGTTCAGTCCAAGCCTGACTACCTCCGGGACTTTTACGCGCTGACCCACGAGAATATGCAAACCGCCCTTCGGATCATGGCAAACCTGGCGGTCACGGGCAGCGAAAAGAGGTTAGTTCTTAGGCTGCTGCATCTGGATGAAGGCACCTCGAAATGTGATGGATGGATCGTCGTGTCACAGGAAGAATTGGCCGAGATGATCGCTGTGTCACAACCTACTTTGCATCGCAGCCTGCACCGCCTTGCTGATTTGGACTTGATTGAACTCGGTTATGGACGGGTGCGGTTGAAGAACAGACAGGCGCTGATCGCGAACTGCCAGACCTAAGCGTTAAGGGTTCAGCGGTGGAAGCGGTTGAGCCTGCGATTGTGGTGTTTCTGCAAGTTCCTTCATGGCCGAAATTGCAGCGGACCAATCCGGTGTTTTCTGATTGGTATCAGATGCATACCGTGCACAGCCAATCCTTGCCAACTGTGCCTCAAGTTCCCGATACCCTTGTGGATCACTGCTGCGAGTTTTCCAGGTTTCCAGCGCTGAATAAGCTGCGGACAAATCATGGGCCTTTAGCGCGCGTTGCAATTCCGCCAGAGCAAATGCAGGCGATGCGCGATATGCTTGGTGCCGCGCGTCTTTCCAAGTGCGAAAGCGCGGTGCGCACCAACGCAAAGTCGCCCAAATAACAATTGCCGCCAATCCCAACCAAAGCGCATATTCAACCATCCTGTCCGTCGTCAGAGGGTTCGACCTAGGCGCGGTGAGCGTCAGATCCACGCCCGGTACTTCCACGGTTTCGACCGCGTCAGTTGACAGATTGAACCACTGAAAAGACACGGGCGGCAGCTGCGCTTGGCCGCCATCTTGGGCAAGGTACACTACCTCTTCGACCCGTTGGCCGGACAGAATACCTCGATCCTCGGTTTCAGTTAAGCGTGGGTCCTTGGGGTAAGGGCGCAGCAGAGGTTCTTGATATTCAGGAATAAGTTTCGGAATAAGGATCGGGCTGGTGCCGGTGATACGTGCTGTTAACCGCCGTGTAATCGCATCTCCGGCCTGCATCTCAGTCACGCCCTCAACCTCTTGCTCCAATTCAAAACCCGTCGCGATGATCAGAGGGTTCAGATTGGCTGCACCGTCTGGGACAACAGCATTGATTGCGATCGGTGAAAGCGGGACCGAGACTTGTATTGGAGCATTCGTTTCAGGGTCGGCAAACGTCACCTTTATGTCGGTGACGCCAAGGCTGATTTGCCCGGCAAGCAGAGGGTAAATGCGATAGCTGCGCTGAACCCCGGACCAGGTTTCACCGTTCACGGGCTCACTGACGGGACCTGATGCGCGTTCAGGAAGCCGGACCAACAGGTTTTCCTGTTCCAGTGACGGGAAGACGGGAGGAGACGGCATGAACGTAGGAACCAGTACCTTGATGCGCACGATCCCCGGTTGCCCCACGATCACGTCTTCGGTCGGCGTCTCCACCGTCACTTGAGGTTGGATTGCAGTTGTTCCTTGCGAAAGCACTGCGCTGGGTAACAAAAGCAGCAGGAGGAGAAGGCGCTTCATTGCGTTCGCTCCTTATTTTCCAGCAAGAACCGATTGCGCAGAAAGTCCTGCATGTCTGTGTCGATGGCGCTGATCCATTGATCCGCGGAAAGAGGCTGGCTGCCGTCGGTTTGGGTTTGAATGGTTGTGTTTTCGCCCCGACCTGCGTCGTTGTCGAATACAGTGTCATCCGCGCCGATACCTGCCTCTTCACCGGTATCAGATTGTTCGCGAGTGGTTTCAACATAGTCCAAAATGGCTGTGGCAACTTCAAGATTATGTTGCGCATCCGGCCAGTTAGGGCGACGCACTAACGCAGTTTCAAAGGCCGAAATAGCTGGTCTGTATTCCCGGTTTCGGATGCGTGCCATTCCCTCGGCGAAGGCTGCTTCAGGTGTTTTAAGTTCCGCAAAGATCGCCGCGGCCTCGGGGTATTGGCCTGTTTTTAGACGAGCGTAACCTTCGTGATATGGGTCTTCGAACAACTCTGCCGCATCAGCAAAGCGCTTTTGGTTCATGGCGATCTGGCCTTGTTGGTCGGGGGTCAGGAACCAATCGCGCCATCCGTCGGCATTGGCCGGGCCAAACGGTTGAACAAGGAATAGCCCCAGCATGGCCCACCGAATGACCCAACCCCGCCTGAACCAAAGAAGGGACAACAGCGCAGCTGGCCAGGCCAGAATCCACCCTCGGTCTTGCCAATCAAGCCGGTCCTCGTCATCCAAAGCATCGACATAAGCTGTCTGTATTTGCCTCAGCAGTCGCGTGACATCCCGGTCATCAGTTGAAAACGGGACCACTTCGGCGTTTTTCAGGGTGTTGAGCTGAACGATTTCCTGGCTGTCAGGCAACATTGTCAGAAAAAACATCTGCGATGACGCGGTTTCGAATTCTGGAATCTGCGAGGGGTCTAGATCATCCAGAACAAACAGCACTGCGCCTGGTGTCTGACTTTCATCCAAGATGCTTTGCGCCAGTACTAAAGCGTCTCCTGCGGCATCTCCGGACTTTGGCATCACGGCAGGGGTCAGGCCCTCCAGCAATGGACGCAAGATGTTCGCATCCTCGGTCAGGGGTGCAACCCGGTGCGATGAGCCTGCATAGGCAATCAAAGCGGTCTGTGCGCCAGCCCGTGCGTTGATGATATCGGTGATCTTGAATTTCGCCCGTTGCAGCCGCGACGGGGTCAGATCGGTCTCTTCCATGCTGTCGGTAACTTTCAAGGCAATCACCAGGGGGGCCGTATCCGCGATCAGGGGGTTGGCCGCCCGCGTCCAGGTCGGACCAGCAGCGGCCAGCGTGAGTAGAACGGCGACGGTCATGGCAACGTCGATCGGATAGATCCGGCGGTTTGCTTCGGCACCTAACAAAAGTGCTTTAGCCAAATGTGGAGCTATACCAGCAGGCAGGTCAGATAGCCCCTTGCGTTTCGGGCGGATCGCCCACCACAGCCCTGCGATTGGGATTAGGAATAGAAGGTAAATTATTCTGAAAAAATGAAATTCAGTCACAGCGTCGATCATGTCGCTCTCCTGTGACGTTGTGCGAAATGAAAGCCGGTCGAACTGCAAAGAAAAACGATCAACGCCATCAGCAACGGGTAATGCGTCAGGCTTTCGCGTGGGCGGTAGCTTTGGGTTTCGACAATTCTGGGGTTTTGTTCATCAATTCGCTGGTATGTGTCGCTCAGCGCGGCCTGATCGTTGGCAAAGAAATACTGGCCACCAGTACGATCCGCGATGGCTTGCAGCGCGTCCAGATCCACACGGTCTTCGCCAGTGGCGTCAGGATCACCAACGCCGATGGTATAAATGACCACACCATTATCCGCAGCGATGGCTGCAGCGTTGGCGGGCGTCATGCGGCTGGACGTATCCGCGCCGTCGCTGAGTACAATCATCAAACGCTGATCTACCTCGCTTGAGTCAAAGGTACGTATTCCAAGCCCGATCGCATCACCCAAAGCCGTATTCGGACCCGCCATGCCGACTTGAGTTTGATCCAGGAACCCATTCAAACTATTAAGATCTTCGGTAAATGGTGCCTGTACGAAGGCGCGGGTACCAAAGATAATAAGCGCCATCCGGTCTCCCTGACGCTCGGCAATAAATGCGCGCAACACGTCTTTGACAGCAGCAAGGCGCTGCTTGGGCGCCCCATCTGTGGATTGGAAATCGCGCTGATCCATCGACCCTGAGATGTCGAGAGCCAACACAACGTCCCGCGCAGATTTTTCGACGACAATAGGATCAGCCAGTTTTTCAGGACGAGCAAGGGCTGTAACAAGCAGCAGCCAGATCAAGGTTGCCACGAATGCTTGCAGCATTGACCGCTGTGAGATCATAGACCCCGATTGCGGATCAGCCCCTGCAGCCTTGGCGACATGGCGGAAAAACGGGATGCGAATTGCGCTGGTCTGTTCGCGATGCGGTGGAACAAACCAATAGACCAACAGCGGCAAGGGCAACATCAGAAAAACCCAGGGCGCGGCGAATGAAATCATCTGCGCCCTCCTTCAGGTTTGTGGCTTTGTATCCAGACCCGTGCCATATGTGACAGTTCCGGACTTGATGGGCTTATTCTGTAGGGCCCTTCGAGTAGTAGGCGAGATGTCGGAGAGGAAACTGGCATTTTTTCAGCAGTTTGCTGTAGAAAGTTTAGCCACTCTTGCCCATGCAAACTGGCAACCTTCGCGCGTGGATATGCAACAAGTGCCGTACGGCGTAAAATCTCTGCGACTTTTGCAGGGTCATCGTTCGCGGCTTGTAGATCGGCAAGTGCGGCGCGTCGGTATGCGTTGGATCGCTGATGTCCGCGAAACAAATGAAGTCCCACAACAATGACTGCCACTACAATGACTGCAAGAGCCAGCCAACCCCAGGTCTGCGGTGTCATTGGAATTGGTTCGGGCACGGGCGCGGGCACCAGCATGTCGAGCAGCTCGACGAGGGATTTGCCGTCCACCTCGACGCTCATGTCCGTCCTCCGGTATGGCCGAACAATTTCAGCAATTGATCAAGGGCCGGCTCGGACGTTGTCAGCGGGACAATCGGGAAGCCATAGCGCCGTGACCAGAGTTGCAATTGCGCCAACCTATTATCCATTGCAGCCTTGATACGGCTGGACAGGTCCGGGTCGGAACTGTCGAGCTCGATTTGTTTCGTCCCATCCGAAACTGTCATCTTCAAGCCTGCGGTCAGTTGATGCGCACTAGGGTCGGAAATATTGAACAGAATAAGGTCGTTGGATTGCGCTAAGCGGCTCAGCAGGCGTTCTGATGCCCTGTCCAGACCATCGAAATCCGAAAACACACAGATCAACGCGTTGGTATGTGCAATACCGACTGCCTGTCTCAGCACGTCATTCAGCGCGATGGTCGGTTTGGGACGCAAGGACGCGTTCAAATCGCCATTCAACGCAGCGACCGACGATAAGAACCGCGTTAAGGCAGCAGCGCGGCGTTGCGGGCGGTGTTCGGCCAGATCAGTGTCGCCGAAGACGATGCCGCCGACACGGTCACCTTGCGACAGGACGCGATGGGCCGCAATCGCGGCGGCCTCGGCGGCGATGACTGATTTCATATACACTTCGGTACCGAAAAACATCGAAACGCGTTGATCAACCAGCAGCAGGGCAGGGCGATCCCGTTCTTCGGTATAGACCCTAACATGAGGTTTTCCGGTGCGCGCCGTCACTTTCCAGTCGATAGTCCTTATGTCATCGCCGGGGAGATAGCCGCGCAATTCTTCGAAATTCAGACCGCGCCCTCGCAGCCGCGACGCATGACGGCCATTCAGGATTGAACGCGCAGGTTGTCTCGGCAAAAGGCTGAGCGCGCGCGACTTCGCGCCAAGCCGCAACAGGTGTTGGGCATCCACATGAATGCGTGGGTCATTAGGATATGTGGCGGTCTGGGCCACGAACTTCTCTCCGATCAATCAGGGCAGCGCCACTAGGCGCAGGATTTCCGTTATCACGTCATCCGGTGTTTTGGCGCTTCCTTGCGCTTCAAAGCTAAGCGTGATGCGGTGGCGGAACACGTCGTGGGCAACGGCGCGAATATCCGCGGGGTCCACATAATCGCGTTCATTCATCCAGGCATGCGCGCGTCCGCACTTGTCCAGCGCAAGCGAGGCGCGCGGACTGGCGCCAATTTCAATCCAACTGGCCAACTCATCGCTGAACTTCTCGGGTGTGCGGGTCGCCTGCACCAAATCAGCCATGTATCGATCCATTGCGTCGGACACATGAATTTGCCCTATCTCGAGCCGTGCCTGAAAAACGGCGTCTTGCGGGATCGGGGTTCGGGTCTTTCTGAAAACGCCGGTCCCGGCGGCGACCTCTTCACCGCGCACCAGCCGTATAACCTCTACCTCGTCTTCGACCGGGGGGTAGGTGATCTGAACGTGCATCAGGAACCGATCCATCTGCGCTTCGGGCAGGGGATAAGTGCCCTCTTGCTCAATCGGGTTTTGCGTAGCCATCACGATGAACAAAGGCTCCATTTTGTGTGTGGTGCCTGAAACGGTGACTTGCCGTTCCTCCATCGCCTCCAACAGCGCGGCTTGGACTTTGGCAGGCGCGCGGTTGATTTCATCGGCCAGCACGATGTTGGCAAAGATCGGGCCAGGATCGAACCGGAACGTGCCGCCGTCACTGGTTTGTTGGAATACTTCGGTGCCGGTTACGTCGGATGGCAGCAGATCTGGTGTGAATTGAATCCGGCTGAATTCTGCATCAAGATTGCGCGCCATGGCTTTGACCGCACGAGTTTTTGCCAGACCCGGCAGACCTTCGATCAATAGGTTTCCGTTCGCCAGCAATCCAATTAGCAGCCGGTCAATTACCTCGACTTGCCCGATAATTGACTTGCCCATGCGAGCTTTGAGATCATTTATCTGATTAAGTGCATTCATTTATTTGGTCCAATCGTGGCCAGATGTCAGAAAAAGACATATCAGGTCTGCGCCGAAGCGGAATGGTCAGGAATATTTAATAATGATCGAAGGTTAGCAGCGTTATCGCCACCAATCCACTATGAAATCCGGGCCGCTAATTGTTGCAGGTCGTTCTGCAATTCGGGGCGAATATCGCCGTGGTTCGGCGTGTCGCACAAGGTTTCGAACCAGTGTCGCGGAGGGCGTTTTCCAGCCGCGCGGCTCCAGGTCAGGTCACCCAGCACCGATCGCGCTTTGGCATTCAGTGTCTCGGGTATGTCGATCTTGTTCAGGGTCGCCCAAACGCCGCTCCACAGCCGTGCGACGGACCAGGGGTTATATCCGCCGCCGCCCAGGACCAACAGTCGGGGCGCCATTTCGCGCAGGTTGGCAACAGCCCGCCAGTGGGCGTTGTTCGTTAAAGTCAGACGCGACAGCGGGTCCTCGGCCACGGCATCCGCGCCGCATTGCATTACGATGGCCTGTGGTCGAAATGATGCGGTCGCGGGTAGGATAAGTTGATCAAGAATGGCATCGAATTCGTCATCATTGAGATTTCGCCCAACTGGAAGGTTGAACGCGGCCCCACCTGCGTTGTCGGTCAAAGTTCCGCTGAACGGCCAACGCCGCGCTTCGTGAACCGAGATCACGCGAACCTTAGTTGAACCGTGAAAGGCGGCCTCGACCCCGTCGCAATGATGCGCATCGATATCAACATAGACAATCCGGTCGAGGCCGTTCTTCAGCAAGGTCAGGATCGCCAAAACCGGGTCGTTCAGATAACAAAACCCGTTGGCGCGGTTCGGCAGGCCGTGATGTGTGCCGCCGGCCGGGCTGTAGATGATGCCTCCATCACGGATCAGCTCTGCGCCCAACATTGACCCACCAGCGGCGGTGGCGGGACGTCTATACATTTCTGTGAATACTGGGTTCGACAATGTGCCCAGCGCGTATTTCGCCCGCGTTTCATCTGATACGGCCTGATCCCGCTCAGCCTGTTGCAACGCTTCGATATAATCGGGTGTATGAAATGCGTGAAGTGCAGCAGGTTTTGCGCACGGGCTGACGCGATAGTTCGAACTCGTCAACCACCCTAGCGCCCGGCACAGATCCATTACAGTAGACACGCGCGGAATGGCCAGCGGGTGTTTTGAACCATAGGTCGAGCTGCGATAGATCTCGGATCCGATGAACAGGGGCGCAGGCATCGTCTAGCTAGCGACACCATGGCGGATGTCTTCCCCCAGCCTTCCGTCCAGAGACATCAGGATCGCAATCGGACGCAGGGCCGGAATATGGCTAAAGACGATCAGGATGCAAACGGTGAGCGGCACGCTGAGGAACGCCCCGATCAAACCCCAGATCGTGGTCCAGAACATCAGCGCCAGAATGACCAGAAAAGTGGACATGTTCAGCGAACGTCCCAGCAGCGCGGGGTCCAGAAAGTTGCCGATCAGGAATTGAAGCGTGCCGCAGCCCAAGATGATCATCAGGAATGGTCCGATGCTTTCAAACTGCACTAACGCGATCAGGGATGGGAAGATCACCGCGATGATCGAGCCGATGGACGGGATGAAGTTCAGCGCGAAGGTCAGGACGGCCCAGGTCTCGGCGAATTCCAGTCCAAGTATCTTGAAGACTGAGTAGCTGATGCTTGCTGTGATCAGGCTGATCAGTGTTTTCACCCCGACATAGCGTTGCAGGCTGAACGAGATCGCATCCAGAATGGCAGCGAATTCGATACCCGTTTTGGGATCGCCCGCGGCCAGTTGAATCTTTTTGCGAAAGGCCAATCGTTCGGCCATCAGGAAGGCGACATAAAGGCTGATCAGGAAAAACTGGTTCAGCAGGGATGTAGCGCTGCCCAACAGAACGCGCGCGATATAAGACATGTCGATGTTGATCAGGTTGTCGCGGATAAATGTGGTCACGTCATTGCCAACCCAACCGGTGACGCGGTTGACCGTCTCGTCGAATTGGTTTTCGTAAGTGCCGATCGTGCGGGCGAATTGGGTGGCCTGACTGCCCAAAATATACATGATCACGAACAACCCGGCCAAAACGACGGTGACACCGGCCACATTGGCCAACCACACCGGCATGCGGGTCAGTGCGATGATCCGGTCGCTCAGTGCGATGATCAGGACATTGACCAGCAAGGCCATTGTCAGCGGGATCAGAAACGCGGAACCAGCGTATAGCCCCAGCACCAGCAGCGTTGCCACAATCGACACGTCGCGCACAACGGAAAGCTTCAGCTTTGTCGGTGTTGTGGTTTCGTCATTGTCCAGTGTCATAGCTTGGCCTGTCTCGGGAACTGTCCTTAGCGCGTATAGCGATCCTGCACAGCAGAGCCGGATTATGCAATGCGTCCAAACCTTTGTCTGAGATTATTTGGGTAGTTCGCGGGATTGCCGGTTCTTTGGGTGCCACAGGCAGGTTAGGCTTTGGGAATGAACGCGCGTGTGATTCCTTATTTGAGCCGACCGGTTCGGGCACTTTGGGTGGCTATTGTCCGCTTTGACGCCAAGAACGGCTTCGTCATGAGCAGCCATGTCGCCATGTCTCTAATGTTGGCGCTTTTTCCGTTTGCCCTGTTTACCGTGGCTTTGGCAGGTTCACTGTCACAGGATTACGTCACTGACGAATTGATCGAGCTGATTTTTGGTGCCTGGCCAAAAGATGTGGCCGGGCCGATTGTGGCTGAACTGCGCTCGGTCCTGACGGAATCTGGTTCAGGGGTAATCACTTTGGGCGGTTTGCTGGCGGTGTTTTTTGCCTCAAACGGGGTATTGGCCGTGCGCAAGGCCATGAATCAAGCCTATCACGACCACGACAGCTGGCCGTTTTGGAAAACGCGGCTGTTATGTCTGGTGCTGGTGATTGTTGGTGGTCTTACAATCATGATCATAGCGGCGGTCGAAGTGGTTCTGCCAGTCTATACGCAGTTGGTGTCCGAGAAGACGGATGTGAACGTGTCCGATTGGTTGTCGGTGGATCGTCTGCGCTGGACTTTCACGGTAGCCGTTCCCGCAGGTGTTGTTGTCCTGGCACATCTGGTCTTGCCAACGGGACGGCACAAGCTGCGCCAGATTCTGCCGGGCGTTGTGCTGACGCTTGCCCTTTGGGCTGCGGGAGGTTGGGGGTTTTCGGTTTATATCGCGCAGTTCGCCTCGTACAGCGCCACTTACGCAGGTTTGGCCGGGGCGATGGCCGCGCTGATCTTTCTGTATCTGTGTGCCGCGATGCTGATCCTGGGCGCCGAATACAACGGGGCGTTAATGGATATGCAGGATGAACTGGGCGGGCAGGCGGCGTGAGAACAGCAATTTTTCTTTTCGGGCTGCTGGCACCGGTTTACGCATTTGCTCAGTCGCCCGAGTATGTCGGCTCGGACCAATGTATCGCGTGCCACAAGGCTGAGGCCGAGGCCTGGTCTGCATCCCATCACGCTTTGGCCTGGACCAAAGTAGAAGACGGGCACGTCGCGGCTGATTTTGATGGAACGCGGTTTGATCATGACGACATGTCTGTCGAGTTCAGCCAGACAGGCGATATGGTGCAGGCCCGTGTGACCGAAAAGGATGGCACTACAACCCTTTACGATCTGCATTCGGTGGTCGGTATTGAACCGTTGCAGCAATACCTGTTCGAAACCGAATCCGGTCGTTTGCAGAGTTTCGATGTGGTTTGGGATACGGACGAACAACGCTGGTATCACCTCTATCCCGATCAGGATCTTCCGCCGGATGATGGGTTGCACTGGACCGGACCATATAAAAATTGGAATGCCCGGTGCGCCGAATGCCACGCGACAGGGTTTGAAAAGAACTACGATGGGCAGACCCGCAATTACAGCTCAGTTCAGGCTGAGATTGGGGTCGGGTGCGAGGCCTGCCATGGCCCATCCTCGGCCCATATCGACTGGACGCAAGGAGAAAACATCAGCGCTGATCTGAGCGCGTTTGGGTTCACCATGGATTGGGGAAAAGGCCAGACTGAGGCGGAAATCCAGCAATGCGCCGGTTGTCATTCCCGGCGTGAAGCACACGGCGATGGAAACCCGGTGCCGGGAACGCCCTATCATGACGCTTATAACCTGTCGGTGCTACGCCCAGGTCTCTATCACCCTGACGGCCAGATTTTGGACGAGGTCTACGTCTACGGTTCATTCCTGCAGTCCAAGATGTATGCGCAGGGCGTCGGTTGTATGAATTGCCACGACCCGCACAGCGCCGAGCTGAAGGCCGAGGGAAATGGCGTGTGTACCCAGTGCCATTCCCCGGCGGGAAATCCAGTTTTCCCGACCCTGACGGCCAAAGATTACGATACACCGGCGCATCATCATCACCCGGACGACAGCGCAGGCGCCCAGTGCGTATCCTGTCATATGATCGAGCGGGTATATATGGGTGTCGATTGGCGACGCGATCACAGCTTTCGCATCCCGCGCCCTGATCTGGGGTTGGGGCAGGACGCCTGTACCGATTGCCACCAATCCGAAGATCAAGCCTGGGCCGCGGGACAAATCCAAGGGTGGTTTCCTGACTCCACCCAACGTCGTGAGCATTTCGGGACGACGTTTCAGGTGGCTCTGACCGGGCAGGCTGACGGGCCAGAGGCTTTGCTGGAAATAGCGACTGACCCGAACATGGCTGGCATCGTGCGCGCCACGGCGGCGTATCTATTGCAGCCCTTCGCCTCGCCCGAGGTTGCGGCAAAAACGGCACCATTGTTGTCGGACACTAACCCCTTAGTGCGCGCCAACGCAGCACCGTTGCAACGTGAGGCAGCGCTGCCAAACCGGGTGGGGCGGTTGGAACCGTTGCTTTCTGACCCGATGCGCAACGTGCGTATTTCGGCAGCCAAAGAGTTCCTGAACATCCCAGCTCAGGCGCTGACGCCAGATCAGCAAACACAAGTTGCGCAGAGCATGGCCGAATGGCAGGGTGCAATCGGGAACCGGCTGGATTTCCCTGAAACCCATCTTGTTTTAGGTGGAATGGCGTTGACGTTCCGCAACGCACCTGCGGCTGAGCTAGCCTTTCGCGAAGTTGTCACCCTGGACCCACAGCGCGCCGAGGCCTGGCCAATGTTGGTGCAGTTGGCGCAGATTAATCGTGGGCTACAGGCCGCGCGCACCGTACTGCAAGAGGGGCTAGACATACTGCCCGAAGATCCGGGATTGCTGCAGCTCAAGGCTCAGCTGACCCCGTAAACCGGCATGGCGTGGCCCGGATTTTGCCACGTTCCCGACTAATTATTGGGTTAACCATGGGTCAAGGTAGAAACGCCGCCAGACCCTAAGGTGACCCATGTCTGACAAACCGGTTCACACATCGCAGCTGCAAAATCCTTTGTCCCTGGGCCAGAGGATCGCTGAACTGCAGGCGAGAAAGCCAGAATATATCAACCATGGCGAAGCCCTGCTGTTGCAAAGCACAGCTGCCGCGTCGCTGCGCGAGCAATTCCTGACCGGTGATCGAAGCTGGCTTGATGATTAAGTCAGCCGCGGAATCCCGTGGCGACAACAAATTTCTCGGAACTGTCAGACCGTGACGCAGGGGGCTTTACGTTTGCCACCTTTTCGAACTTTTGCTTCAACAACTTTTGCAGATCGCCCTCGGCCCCCCCGGCCAGAACCTTGGCGACAAACGTGCCGCCTTCTTCCAGCACGTCGAAGGCAAAATAGGCCGCGGTTTCGCACAGGGCCATGATCCGTAGGTGATCGGTTTGCTTATGCCCGGACGACGACGCCGCCATATCGGACATCACGACATCTGCCTTGCCGCCCAGCCAGGCTTTGACCATTTCGTCGGCATCGTCTTCCATGAAGTCCAGCACATGCGCCTCGGCACCTGCGACCGGTTCAACCTCTTGTAAGTCGACGCCCAGAACGGTTCCAATCCGTTTGCCAGATCGCTCGCCCAGCGCATTGACGCGTTTAACGGCTACCTGCAGCCAGCCACCGGGCGCACAACCCAGATCGACCACGCGCGCACCGGGAACGAGAAAGCGGAACTTGTCATCCAGTTCCAAAATCTTATAGGCCGCACGTCCGCGATAGCCATCCGCTTGCGCGCGCTTCACATACGGGTCGTTCAACTGCCGCTCAAGCCAACGGGTCGAGCTGAGCTTGCGCCCGCGCGCAGTCTTGACCTTGACCTTCAGGTCGCGCTGTCCGCGGCCCGAGTTGTTTTTGCCACTTGGTGTCTTCGCCATTAGAACGGTCCGTCTTCCAATACACCGTCCGCACTCATCTGCGCATAAAGCAGGCCTTCGCGCAGCCCACGATCCGCCACGGAAAGGCGGTCAGTGGGCCAGCAGCGAAGCAATGCCTGCAAAATGGCTGAGCCGGACATGATCAGGGCCTGCCGGTCATCGCCGATACGCGGATCTCGCCGCCGCCCCAGTGGGCCGAGTTCTAAGTATCCCCGTATGACTTTGTCAATCTGATCGCTGGTCATACGCAAACCGTCCACTTTGGTCCGGTCATAACGCTTTAGCCCCAGATGCGAGGCGGCCACGGTCGTTACCGTGCCGCTAGTACCGACAATCTGAAACCCTTCGCGGGCCTGTTCGTCCTTATAGGGGGCAAAATCGGCCAGGTTTTCTTCAAAAAACCAGCTCATCAGCGCGAAACGAGCCGAGTCGTCTTCGACATCATTGAACTGGTCACGCAGAGTGGCCACCCCCAACGGAACGCTGATCCAATCCACCACTTTTGCTGCCGGGAAAGGGCTATCGGCTGTATGAAACCCGTGGTGCAGCCGCATAATCGCCGCCGGACGGTCCCGACGCGGTACGGAAGAGACGTCGATCCACACCAACTCGGTCGAACCGCCGCCGATATCTACGACCAATAGCTGTTCGGTCTTGGTCGACACCAGCGGCGCGCACGAGATCACGGCCAGGCGGGCCTCTTCCTCGGGCTGGATGATTTCCAGAGTCAGGCCAGTCTCGCGTTTTACCTGCCGGATGAAGTCGCGAGAATTCTTGGCGCGCCGACAGGCCTCGGTCGCGACCAGGCGCATCCGTTTGACCTTGTTTCGCTTCAGTTTCTGCTGACAGATGCGCAGTGCCTGAATGGTGCGCGCCATCGACGACCGAGACAGCCGTCCGGTCCGTTCCAGCCCCGCGCCCAGTTGCACGGATTTGGAAAAGCTGTCTACCACATGAAACCCGCTACCCTTGGGTTGGGCTATCAACATGCGGCAGCTATTTGTTCCCAGATCCAGCGCCGCATATAACGCATCTGGATCGGGTCTTGCCGGCGCGGGGCTTTCGACCGCCTTGGGGAACGCGCCCGCACCTTTGGGACGCTTGGGCGCCATCTTCAACGCCCTCCGATTTTCGAGTTACCCCGACCATAGGTCGGCCAAATGTTTCGTGCAAGACGCTCATTAAAGTGATGAGTATTTTGATGTGCGCATTTGCGCGAGAATTGAGTACAAGCGCCGTATCCTGTGGGGGACAAAAACGTCGTTTGAAAGACTGCTTGTGTCGAAAATCGACCGACTTTGACCCATATAGAAGTCTAGAACCGATCCATCTGGTTAGGAGGAATCAACGGCAATGCCTGACGTCACCATCGTATACTGGCGCGATATTCCCGCCCAAGTCATCGTCGGCAAAGGCCGTCGTGGCGCAAAGCGGCAGTTGGAGGAGCGGTTCGAACAAGCCATCGACCGGGCTGCGATGAAAGTGAACGCCAAGGACAGCGATGCCTATCTGGCCGAGTGGCGCAAGGCCGAACCCTTTGCTGTCGAGGGCGACCCGTCCGAGATTGCCGAGGCCGAGGCCGTGCGTTTGGAAACGGAATACGATCAGGACCGCATCAAGGCTCTGATCGCCAATGACGGTTGGGCATGAGCCCAAAATCTATATGGGAGGCCGCAATGGCTTTGCTGAACTTCAAGAAACGTGATGCGGTCGAAAACGGCCCTGTGAATCCGACCGTCGAAGCCTTTTTGCAAGGCTATTCGATCGAGGTGATGCCGCGCACCGCCGAAAAAGTCGAAGATTTCCGCGCGCTGTTGCCCGAAGGCACCCGCGTTTACATCGCCCATATTGAGGGCACGCCCATCGAAGATATGGTCAAGACCGCCAAGCGGATCGCCGACGAAGGTTATCCGGTGATGCCCCATTTCCCGGCGCGGATCATCAAGGATGCCGCCACGCTGGAAAACTGGATCTCGATGTATCAGGGCGAAGCGGGCGTTGATCAAGCGCTGTTGCTGGCCGGTGGTGTCGCCAATCCGCACGGTGATTTCGACAGCTCGATGCAACTGCTGGAATCCGGCCTGTTCGACAAGGCAGGCTTCAAGCGTCTGCACGTGGCGGGCCACCCCGAGGGCAACAAGGACATCGACCCGGACGGCTCGACCAAGAATGTCGACGACGCGCTGCGTTGGAAGCAGAAATTCTCGGAAACCACCGATGCGGAAATGGCTCTGGCAACCCAGTTTGCTTTCGATGCTAAGCCGATCATCGCATGGGCCGACAGCCTGAAAGAAGCGGGCATCGATCTGCCGATCCATATCGGCATCGCGGGCCCGGCCAAGCTGCAGACCTTGATCAAATTCGCCATCGCCTGCGGTGTTGGCCCGTCGCTGAAGGTTCTGCAAAAACGCGCTATGGATGTCTCGAAGCTCTTGCTGCCGTATGAACCGACCGATGTTGTGACTGAGCTGGCCAACCACAAAGCGGCCAACCCGGATTTCAACATCACCAACGTACACTTCTTCCCACTTGGCGGCATCAAGACCAACGCCAACTGGGCGATCAATAACGGCGGCGCTTCGGCAAAGCCTGCAAACGCTTAAGGAACGGACATGACCCGTACAGTCGTAGAATCAAAAACAAAAACAGCCGTCCTGGGATTTGACGAACCGTTTTGCGTCATCGGAGAGCGGATCAACCCGACCGGTCGTAAAAAGCTGGCTGCAGAGCTGGAAGCGGGCGATTTCTCAACCGTTGAGAAAGACGCCATCGCACAGGTCGCCGCAGGGGCCACCGTGTTGGATATCAACGCAGGCGTTGTCTACAACTCGAACCCCAACCCGAACGAGACCGAGCCGCCGCTGATGCGCAAGATTGTCGAGCTGGTACAGGGGCTGGTCGATGTGCCGCTGTGCGTTGACTCCTCAGTTCCCGGCGCTTTGGAAGCGGGTTTGGAAGCCGCGGAAGGTCGTCCACTGCTGAACTCGGTCACCGGCGAAGAAGAGCGGTTGGAAATGGTTCTGCCGCTGGTCAAAAAGTACAACGTTCCAGTCGTTGCGATCTCGAACGACGACACCGGTATTTCCGAAGATCCCGATGTGCGGTTCGAGGTTGCCAAAAAGATCGTCGAGCGTGCCGCTGATTTCGGCATCCCGGCCCATGACATCGTCGTTGACCCGCTGGTTATGCCCATCGGTGCGATGGCAACCGCAGGCCAGCAGGTGTTCGCTCTGGTCCGTCGCCTGCGCGAGGAACTGGGCGTGAACACCACTTGCGGTGCGTCCAACATCTCGTTCGGTCTGCCGAACCGTCACGGCATCAATAACGCGTTCCTGCCGATGGCAATGGGCGCTGGCATGACCTCGGCGATTATGAACCCGGTCGCCTTGCCGGTGACGCAGAAAAAGATTGCCGAGAAGAAAGAGGCCGTCACAGCCGCTGGCATCATCCTGCCCGAAGGCATGGATGACGAGGCTTTCGTCCAGATGTTTGGCCTGGGTTCGACCAAACCGCGCGCTGGCAAGGAAATGGAGGCCATTCGTGCCGCCAACCTGCTGACCAATAACGACCCGCATGGCGGTGAGTGGATCAGGTTCAACAAAGCGCCGGACGAAGCTGGGGCCGCAGGCGCTGCTGGTGGCCGTCGCGGTGGTGGTCGTCGTCGCCGCGCGTCCTGAACCGGACACTATATACAGTGAAAAGGCTGGGCCTCGCGCCCAGCCTTTTTCGTTCTTGATACCAATCAAGGCTAAGGCGAGGGTGGCGGGTCAGACTGACTGGGACAGATGACGAAGGACCAGCGCAATCATGACCCGACATCACCCCCCAAAGCTCGCCGAAGCGGACTTGAACCTGAAATTGGGCAAGCAGAGCTATTTCAAGAAACTGGCCGAGTTGCAGGCGCAATTGGCGCTGATCCAACAGGCGTTTCTGTTTCACGGAACCAAGGGCGTGCTGGTCTTTGAAGGATGGGACGCGGCAGGCAAGGGCGGCACGATCCGACGGATCAGTCAGGCTCTGGATCCACGCAGTTTCAAAGTGTGGCCGATTGGGGCACCCCGGAACTATTATCTGAACCGTCACTACCTGTTGCGGTTTTGGGAGAGGTTGCCACCTCAAGGCGCGATCTCTGCCTTTGATCGCAGTTGGTATGGCCGGGTGCTGGTCGAACGGATCGAGAAGTTCACCCCGGAAGAGCGCTGGCGCGGAGCCTATCGCGAGATCAACGATTTCGAACGCATGCTGGTGGATGACGGCACCCGCATCGTAAAGCTGTTCTTTCACATTTCTCAGCAAGAACAGATGGAGCGGTTCACCGAACGCCTACGCAACCCGATGAAGCGGTGGAAACTGACCTATGAGGACTTTCGCAATCGCGAACGATGGGCCGAAGCAGAAGTTGCCGTAGATGAAATGTTGGCCCGTACCTCAACCGATGTCGCGCCATGGTGTGTGATCCCTGCCAACAACAAGAAATATGCAAGAATCAAAGCAATGCAGGCAATTGTTGACGCGTTTTCGAAAGATATCGACCTGAACCCGCAGCATCTGGATCAGCGCACGCTGGATGCGGCATGCGAGGCGCTGGATGTGGATCAATCCCTGATCGACGACCTGCGTGCCCGGACCGAGTAAAATGGGAGCTGAGATGGAAAGACGCTTGCGGTTAATCAATCGCCGGTGCTATTCAGCGCCACGCGGCGGGTATGATGTAATGGTAGCCTGTCAGCTTCCCAAGCTGAACGCGCGGGTTCGATTCCCGCTACCCGCTCCATAAAGCGCATACAAAAACCCCTTACTTTACGGGGCTATTTTCCGCATCAGTCCAGAGCCCTTGATTTTTAGTCCGGCGGCGTTCAGAACTATTTTTGAACAAATTTTGAACAAGGTAGGTGGATTTAGAATGAAGCTAAGTATTCTGGTTCCCGCCGCTGTAGTGTCCTTTTTGTCAACAGCGGCGTTCAGCGAGATTGTAACGAACGACCTAATCGCAAATCTGAAAAGTAACTCTGAAGAAATTCGAAACTCTTACAACCTCTATCTGAGAGGAACAAAGGAAGGTCTAATTTGGGCAAACTCTGATCTACAGTTTGCGGGGCGTCAGAAGTTGTTTTGCCAGCCGAGAAACCTTGCCCTTACCGACGAACAAGCTGCTTCAATTTTGGAACGGAAGGTAAACGAAATCCCTCAATTTGGGGAGATGTATGTGGGTGTTGTGTTGCTGCTTGCATTAAAGGACGTGTTCCCTTGTCCAGAATAGACCTGTCTAACAGAGCCAAACGTGATGCGCTAAAGCCCCGCACCAGCTACTATTCACACCCTTTGGGGTCCAAGTGTTATGTTCTGTTGCGGGTTGGCAAGCTGGGTCGCACATGGGGTGCACGGGTGCCGGGACAGCCCGACAAGGCACTTGGCCCGACGGAGGCTATGACGTTCGATGAAGTGGCCGCCACGGTCCGTAAAATGGCCTCAGACGGCCCGGAACAAATAGAGACGGCTAAGGCGACTATTGGGGACGCTCTGGACGCGTATGAACGCGCCTGCGGGATTACAAAGGGTACGCGTCCCATGGCGACGATCCGTAGTCACCTGAAACACATGAAAAGCCTTCGGTCACACCCGATCAGTCGGACGAGGCTTGCGACCCTGAACAAGTGGCGCGACGAACTGGTGGAACCGGGCAGGGGCATTGTGACCGTGAACAAGATTCGCGGAACGCTGGTTGCAGCGCTGTCGGCCTATGCGGTGGACGGGGAATGGCAGAAACTGCGCAAGCTGAAAGAGCCGGAAAAACCCGTGGACGAACAGGCGGCCATGTTTGAGCCGGAACAAGTGCGCGCGATCCTGTCCCATCTGGGTGAAGGCGATTTTCATGATTTTGTCAAAGGTCTGTGGTTGACCGGTGCACGACCCGGCGAATTGCGGGCCGCCAAGCGAACGGCGCTACGTGGGAAGGTGCTGACCCTTTCCGGCAAGACGGGACGGCGTGACATTGTCCTAACGCCCGGCGTTGCGGCGTTTTTTGTGGCCCGGCTGAAAAACGCAAAGACGCACCTGTTTGAGATAGATGGCAAGCCGATCAGTTCCGACATGTATCTGCGGCGCTGGGAAGACCTGCCGAACGATCTGACGGGCGGTGCTACCACCTATGCTCTGCGGCACGGTTTCATCACTCTAGCGCTGTACAGAAACGTTCCGATTTTTGCCGTTGCCAGCCACTGCGGAACTAGCCCGGAAATGATCCAGCAGACCTACGGTCACGTCATTGCGCACCTGCAAGCCAAGGCATTTGGGGCGTTAGAAAGCGATTTGCTGTAAATCCCTGGTATCGTCAAAATTTTTTTGAGAGCGGGTTTCGACGTTAACCCGCTCTTTTTTATGCATTTTAGCATATATGAAAAAAACCTATATGAAAATAGAGTAAAAACAATGGCTTGCGAGTCGTGCTTAACGGATGTTAACGATTCGTTATGGCGAAAAGGAGGCTATGAAAATGAACTGGGATTGGACGGAACAACCGACGCTGACGCAGTCGGAAAAAGCCGCCCAACTGGGGGTGCAACCACAGACATTGGCGTACCACCGGCGGCGCGGAACTGGCCCGGCATTCATCACGTTCGGTACGAACGCGCGCCGTTACTGGCCAGACCATCGGACACGGGCCGAACAATTGGAACAGTGCAATGATTGATACCGAGGCGCTGAACAAACAACTGGCCGCGACGGTCCGTCAGGCAGTGGTGGATCAAGCGAACCGGCTGCGGAATGAAATCGACCAGAACGAATTAGTCACGTCGATCCTGTGCAAGCCAGTAATGAACTTCCCAGAAGATGTGATTGCAGTTTTGGGAACTAGCAAATCCACGGCGTACGAATTGGCAAAGGCGGACGACTGGCCCGCCATGTCGGAGATTGCGCGCAAACGGTACGTGCGAACCGACGCATTCCTTTCATGGATGGATGGTCGGACCAAATGAATACTGCGGGCTAGGCGGGTCGGTAATCACATACCGGTCTGCACAGAACCCGGATCAGTTGTTGGCGCTCCTGATCCGACCGTCTGGGGACAAAAAAACAACCCGGCAGCGCGTGGGGCGCTAACCGGGTGAAACTATAACCTTACGAGGTCAGGTATATGAATACCCCAATTGCGTCTTTGACTGCAACCCCCGGCCATTTGGCCGAGGCATGGAATGCAGGCTTTCACGAAACCATCCCGGTCATTCCACCGGGGGCGGAACTTCACGAACACAGCCTTGTCGATCCAAAATCGACCGGCAAGGTTCCCGGCGAATTCTACCACGGGAAATGGGACGGCATGGGAAGCTGGCCTCAATACGTGATGAGCAAATACGCTCTGGAACGGTGGGACCGTCTTGGTGCGAATGTCGGACTGAAAATGGGCTACCGATGGGTGGGTCTGGACGTAGACGTGACCGACCCGGAACTTGCCGCTGCGATGCGCGCGCAGATCGACTTGTGGGGCGATGGTAACTATTTCGTCCGTGTGGGTGCCGCGCCTAAATTCATGGTCCTGTTCCGTATCCCGGCTGGTGAGACAGTCAAACGCCAGCGACAGCAATTCACTAAGGAAGGATGTGACACTCAACTGATCGAAGTTATGGGCGCTACGTCCAAGGGTCGACCATCGCAAGCCGTCATTCTAGGTACGCACCCATCAGGCAACCAGTACGAATGGTCACGTCAACTCATCGCGGATCAGGTGCCGGAATGCAGTCAGGAACAGGTCACATTCATGGCCGAAGAACTGGCCGCGATTGCAGAGGCCCGTGGCTGGACCAAAGGCAAGCTGCGCACTGTCAACCCATCCGACGGAACTGGTTCAAATCTGGGACCGAAGCCACATGACCCGACCCTTGTCGAACCCATCGCGGACCTGATCAAGAACGATAACCTGACGTGGGAAGATTGGAAGTTTCTGGGTATCGCAATCAAGAATGCAGCCGGATCGGCTGGGTGGTCCGCGTTCGCCCGGTTTTCGGAACGCTGCCCTGAAAAATACGACGCGGCAGTGACCAAGCGGGAATGGGATGGGATCGACCCGGACGGCGGCAATGGCTTCGGCAAGCTGGTCTATTGGGCACGGCAGTCCTGCGGGGGTCAGCTACCCGGCGATCTGGACGGGCGTGTGCGGACCGGTATGCGGCTGCAACAGGCAGAAATCGCCGGTATGCCGCAGGACGCCCCAGTGATGGCTCTACCACCCGGCGTGACGCTACCGGCACCTAATGCCCCTGTCATGCCTCAGACGACTGCTGCGGTGCCTCAGGGCGCACTGGTGCCGGGCATCGACCACACGTACAACGCTGACGGCGATCTGGTGCCGAACCAAGCGAACGTCGTATCGCTTTTAAACAACATGGACATGTGGGCCGGTGCGTTTGCCTTCAACACGTTCACGGGTCGAACGGTCATTACAAAGCAGCTACCTGGTATTGCCCGTGCGAACGACATGGGGCGCGAACTGGAAGACAGCGATTACAACCGCGTCCATTGGTGGTTCCAAACCTACATGTTCGCCAAGATCGGCATCGGTGACGTCATCCGTGCGGTTGACCTTGTTGCTTCCATGAACCGAATGGACCCGTTACGCGACTATCTGGACGGCCTGCAATGGGACGGTACGCCCCGCATTGGGTCGTGGCTGACGACCTATTGTAAGCCCGAACGGATGGACCCGGAACATCTGCATTACCTGTCCCAGATCGGGCGCAAGTGGATGATCGGCGCGGTTGCCAGAGGATTACAGCCCGGCTGTAAAATGGACAATTCGCTGCTGTTCGAAGGTCCGCAGGGTGTCGGCAAATCATCCGCTCTGGCCGCACTCTGCCCAAACCCGAAATGGTTCGGTGACAGTCTGCCCGACTTCCACACCAAAGACGCATCGGACTACCTGCGCGGCAGGTGGATCATTGAAATGGCCGAACTGACGCAAGTACATCGCGGTCAGCTAGAAGCCATGCGGTCGTTTCTGACACGTCAGGTGGAAAGGTTCCGGCCGCCGTACGGTCGGACGGAAATAGAGTATGAGCGCCAATGCGTGTTCGCAGGATCGACGAACCGGGACGACTACCTGAAAGACCCGGCAGGCGAACGCCGGTTCTGGATTGTTCGAACGTCCGGCCAGCAATTCGATATTGAAGGACTGAAAGCCGTCCGCGATCAGCTATGGGCCGAAGCGGTCCACGCGTACCGTCAGGACGAACGCTGGACGCTGGATGTGCAGGCGAACGCTGTGGCGCTGGCAGAGCAACAGAAACGTGTTGAGCGCGACCCATGGGCGGAATTGCTGGAACTAAACCTGTCGAGCTATCCAGAAGTGACGACCCTGCGGTGTTTCGAAATTCTGTCCATCTCGCCAGAGAAACAGACGACAGCGGTAGCCCGGCGCGTGTCCACCGTGTTGAAGTCCATCGGCTTCAAACCCGGCGGACGTGTAAGAGCGGGCAGCGGAAAGACCACCAAGTTCGTACGCTGAACATATAGAAGTGCTAGCTATATGAGACGGGCCGTTTTGGCCCGTTTTTTTGTGGGACAGATGGGTGGGACAGATGGGTCCGATTTTAGCACATATATCCGATTACCCATATCTCAGGACAGATGGGACAGATAAATATGACATAGGGAACTTTATGTACTTTTTGTTATTAAATTACGGGTGGTTAACCATATACTAAAATGCCTATAACCCCCATCTGTCCCACCCATCTGTCCCACTATCTGTCCCACCATCTGTCCCACTGCTGTAGAGTCTATAGGATTCATCTGTCCCATCTGTCCCATCCGGCTAAATGAGGGGTACATTTAAACTGAATTCATATATCTTTTATTCCTATAAGTTGTATATAATTCATGGATGGGAATTGCGGTACATGCGGAGCAATTACGGACCGCTTCGGACCGAATTAGAACGTCGCATTTTGATACGCTAACGCGTGGCAATCCTGCTGATGACAGCACACGTCCCGGCCCACGCGTCAGTTCAGAGATTTAGCATAAATGTATGACACATATATGCTTTCACGCCACCACCCCGCCAACAACTGCCGCAGGTTGCACCAATTAGGGGCGGGGTGTGTCGAAACATTGCATTAGGGGTCCGCACCGATCTGGGGACGCGATCTTAAAGGCTAATTGCAAAAATACCCTACGTTACCGCATATAGAAAACCGCGCTTGATTTGCGGTTACTTCGACGCGAAAATGGTCCGTAACAAGACCGAATAATTCGGAATATGGGCAGCCATGACGAATAAAGACAGAAAACAAAGAAGTGACAGTATTGCGGGCCAATTACAGGCGACGCGATCTGCGGCTGCACCGGAAAAGGGTTGCCCGGAATTGCCGGGAATTGAGTTGCTAGGGACTTATGGTCGAGAAAGCCTTGAACGCCTCTACAATGTCCGGCCAGACGGATGGTCACAGGCCGATCTGCTGTTGTTGGTCGATCTGGCCGTGACCGAAGAACAGTTACGCACACAGCGCATGGTGGCCCAGATGGTGCCGACGGTTGTGACGCTTTCAAACGGCGTCACGGCCCGGCACCCGATCCACGCCGTTGTGGCTGATCTGCAAAAACAGAAGCGTGACCTATGCCGTGACCTTGGCATCCGGTCGAAGGATGGCGCACCGGCGGCACTGGCACACACCACACCCGCAACCGAAGCCACACCTGCAACGGATCGATCCGGTGGGTTTGAAGCATGGCTGGACGCACAGATGGAGTCGCATGGTGGACACTGACATTACACAGGCTGAACTGGAACGGGCCATGGGCGGTCCGATCCGCTGGCCGTCCTGCCCGATCAAGAGTATGGCGCTGGCCTGTTTTCTGAACGACCGACTGGCCGCTTTTGTCGATCCAGAACGGTTGCGTATGGCGTGGCTGATGGGATCGTTCGGCAATTCCGAGACAGACACCAAGTTTCAGGCTGCCAGCAGATGGCTGGCCGACCTGAACGGGCGGCACCGGGCGCTTGACGCACCGCAAGGCATGCCCGGCGTCATGCAGATACTGCGTGGCGACTGGCCGACAGACAGAAGGGATTACAGGTTTGCGAAAGAGGCCGCCTAAACATGTCCGGGCTGCAAAAGATGTTGGAAAAGGCACAGCAAGTCCGGCACCGGTTCCGAAAAGCTATGACAGAACCGGCATTCCGTCGGTAAAACAAGCTTCAATACAACGTCGGGGACTGACCGATAGAGGACAGTGATATGGGGTGTCAGTTTGCCCCGATCACGTGGCTTTTGAGATTGAATAACGGATGGCAACGGAAATCACAGTGACTCATGAGAATACCGTGATCAGTTTGCGAGATTTGAAAGAGGCGGTTGGAACGCATTTCTTCGTCTGGTCGATGCTGGAAAGGCGAATGAAGCAGGTGTTGTGTGAACTTGATGCGGACGGCACATCGCAGCCGGTGCACGGTGTTTCACGAACACTCGACCGATGGAGGCAGTTACACAAAGCGGTGACAGCAAGTAATCCTGAGCATCTCGAATTTGTCGACGAAGTTTTCGCCATTATGGCCGACGGTTTACTCATGCGGAACCGTATCGCACATGGAATTTCAGGTTTTAACGCAGAAGGCGGAACCGCATCAAACGTGTTCATCAGAACCGAGTTGAACGGCAAGGTACACGAAATTACCTACGAAGCCTTGGAGTCGACCAACAATCTGCTGGGTTACATCGCATCCCATTTGGATCGCATTTCAAGTGCAGTGCTCAACCAAAATGCCTCAGGAGCCGCGAATATTTACGCAGACGTTCGTAACAGTCTTCGTAAATATCGAGTTCTAGTGTCCGCAATTCCAGATCGTAAACCACCTGGTATCTGAATTTCGAGCATACAATATATTGTGTAAATGTATGCGCGAAACGATTGCATATACTATATATAGACGAATCACTTTGTCCGTCGTAGCGTTGTCTCACCTTGAATAGTGGGACCGGACGACATGACCGCATTAACTTTAAAGACCGCGCCAACCCGAGCGCGTAAGCTGGTCAAAGCTTCCGGGTTTATCCGGGCAACTCTCAACAAATGTAGCCACGCTGAACAGGACGGCACACAGGGCGCGACACGCGAACGGGAAACCGTAACCGCTGAATTCGCCCGTGACATTGCAGCCTGTGAGCGCGCGATTGCGGATACAGAAGCCAAGGCGGACGCGTTCGACCGTGCCGCCTTGGTGCTGCGATCCGGCCACGTGACCTTGGAACGGACCGGCCCCGTTGGGCTGGCCTGTAAGCTGGTCCGTTGGGGTGCGTCCGATGAGACCCGGCAGGCATTGGCTGAAAAACTGTCACACGCCGCACAGCGCGCCCGTCAGAGCGCCGAAAAGGCGCAAGACCGGCTGGATGACAACAACGCCGATCTGGCCGCTACGGCGTCCCTTGGTGCGTATCTGGCTGAACTGAAATCAGCGCGGTTCAAACCGACCCGTAAGACCGAACGGCTCCGCAAGTCCTACAACACATGGCGCGGAGTCGCCGGGAAGGTGAAGCAATGAAGAACCCCTTTAGAAGTGCCACCGAACAGCGGGCAGCACCGGCACCAGCCTCGTCAGGCCGCATGCCGCATAAGCAGTTAGACATGATTGCGCGTGTGATCGCCAAGACGGTTGTCCCGCTGGAAAAGCGCATTTTTGAACTGGAAAAGGCATTGGAAGTCGAAATTGCTAAGGACGCCAAAGCTCTGTCCGACGATGTAGGCGCGTTTCTGGATGACCTGACACCCGGCGAACGCCGCGCCATGGAAGCCACCAAGGCATTCCATGCAAAAGGCGGTACCGAATGAAACCGCAGACCGTAATAGGCGCAATCATCGGCACCATGCCCGGCGCAATCAAGTCGCTGCGCACCAAATACAAGGCCGATCTGATCGTTGGCGGTGTACCGGCTGACCGTGTGGACGATCTGGCCGAACGCATGCTGGCCGACCACTTCCACGAAACATTCGCACAGTTCGAAGCCGACCACGGCGAACACATGGCGAAACGCTATCGCGCACAGGCCGCGAAGCTGATCCAAGGAGTTTACGACTATGAATAAACCGCTTTTGAAACAGTCGAGTCCTTTGCATGACGACGCACTGGAACAGAAAGGTTTGCGGGCGCTAAAAGAGCAGGCATACGCCGAAGCCTTCGATGTCCGCGCGAAGGCATTGCAAGACGACATTCAGAACTTGCCCAGCCTGAAAGATCAGGTAGCAACCCTGACCGGCCAGATCGCGGGCATGGAACGTGCCATGGCCCGTCCGCTGGCCGTCACCGCGACCACCAAGACACCAGCCAAACCCAAAGGCACTGTGGCCCGTCCAGACCTGATCAAGTGTTTGTCTGCGGGCATGACGGCAGAGTTCATGCACAAGGTCAAACGCCGCAGCGTGGACAAGACGCTGGCAACCCTGCTGCCCGGCGATCACCACAAGTTCAGTCGAGAAGTCGCCAAGGCGGCAACCGATCCGGCCACTACGACCAGCCCCGGATGGGCGGCGGAACTGGTGCAGAACGACGTTCTGGCATTCTGGAAAGCAATGGAACCGGTCAGCGTGATCGGTGCGCTTGTGGCGCGTGGTCTGGTTACCCCGTTCGGCTTCAATGACGCCGGGTCCGTATCCGTGCCGAAGCGGGCCGAAGGCGACCGTGGATTGACGCCGCAATGGATCAGTGAAGCCCAGCCTATCCCGGTTCTGGAAGGGTCGCTGACGAGCCAGAGCCTGACACCGCACAAGCTGGCTGCGATCACGATATTCAGCAACGAACTGGCGAACACCAGCGTTCCGAATATCGCTGGTCTGGCAGAACAATTCATCAAAGACGATTTGTCCGTGGCTCTGGATGGCAAGCTGTTGTCTGCGGACGTTGCGGTGGCCGGTGTGTCGCCTGTCGGGCTACTGAACGGCGTAACGCCCATCACACCCGGCACCGGGCCGCTGGACGACCTGAAAGCGCTGCTGGCTGCCATGGTGGCGATCCGGGCCAAGCGTCCCGTGTTCCTGCTGGATACGATGACCGCAATCGCGCTGGAATACTACGTGGACCACGGCCTGTTCCTGTTCCGCGATGAAATGCGGGCCGGTCGTCTAATGGGCTTGCCATTCATTGTGTCCGACAATGTGACCGGCATCGTCGCGCTGGATGCCGCATCGCTCATCCTCGCACCGGGTTTGCCCGAGACGGACAGCAGCGGGACGGCATCGGTCGTGATGGACGATCAGCCCGGCCAAGTGTCGGACGGGCAAGAGGTCCGCAGCACTTACCAGGTAAACGGAACCGCCCTGCGTGTGATCCAGCACGGCATTGGTTGGGCGCTGCTGCAAACAGGTGCGATTGCCACTGTAACCGCGCCGAGTTGGCTCTGATGTTTGAACAGGTCGCAAATACCGGTTTGAAACTGGCCGTCGAAAAGGACGATCAGAACCGGCCAATCGCAACCGTAATGGACTATCGCGGCAACGTCGTGGCGACAGCTACCCGGCAGTGCGTGACGCATTACGGCAATCCAACACTGGACCTGATCGCACGCATTCAGACCGCGCTGGTCCCCTATGAAGAAAGGATCAAGACATGACCCCGAAACACGTGGAAGACCTCCTGCGGGCGATAATCGAAAAAAAGGCTGGTCGCCAGTTCACCGACGAGCAATGGGAAAAAGAAAAGGCGGAAATGTTCGCGGTACTGAACGGTCCTAACGCCGAAGCCGAACTGCGTGAAAAGGTCAGCGCCGAACTGGACCGTCTTGCCGTGTTGGACGGCAAGATCAGGGATGCGACTGAAAAGGCGGGCGTTCGCGCCAAGCTGGAAGACCGAATTGGACAACCCCTGACCGACGAGCAATGGGAAAAAGCAAAGTTCGAACTGGTCCGTGCGGTCCGTGCAAAGTTGGAGGCAGCCTGATGGCCTATAAGGAACTCGGCGGCAACCCGCAGGGGCGTTTGCGCGCGACCCGTGCCAGCTTGGACGACCGCCTGCCGACAGAGCAAATCGAAGCCCGCATTGAAAGTTTACGGTCTGCTGGTCTGCACACGGCTGCTGCCAGCCTGCAACGTTCGCTGGACGCGCGTCATGGATGATCCAACCGTTGAATATCTGGCCGCTGAACTGGAAGAAGCCCTGCAACCGTTCGCGGATGCAGGGTGGCACGTGTCGATCTGTGGCAATTGGATCGACGCAAATCACGTCGGCCTTATTGCAGTCGTGGACGCTGTGCCGGTGCTGAACCTGCGGGTGTTTGCGTCCTGTGACGGTTCACGTGAATTTCTGATGCAGGAACTGTGGAACCATCGGTTTGATCTGGTCCGGTGGCTGCGACACTTTCGAGCCAACGCGCAAAGTCTCGGGCGGTTTCTGGCCGTGCGTCGTCCGTCATGGGTGGAACCTCTTACTGTGGTGGATTAGCGGAAACGACTAATGGCATTAGTGCCAAAATCTCAGTTGCCTATATTTGACGTTGAATAAGACCTCTTAGTGAGGGAACCAGAATACCGTGTTCTCAGGCAATGAGGCATCGTCTTGTGCAACGAACTTAAAATCCGCCCTCATATCGTCTCCCATAGCAGCCGTAACCTCGTCAATGGCAGCGCTTTCGGATTTTGCCCTAACAATTGCTCTGCGGTATGGAAGTTCGTCGTCTTTGCCAGCATAGATATCCACTTGCCAAGTATACATTTTTTACTCCTTTGAAGTTGACTTTCTACCATGGACCGCCCCGCCATGGGGGACGCCCGCCTTTTGGAAACCCGGTTGGGAATTGCTCTCGGTTTTTTACTAGAATTTCCCAAAGGTGGTCGGGAACATGGAAAGGCACGGCCAACGGATCTACTGCCTGCGCGGTTTTCATAGCCATTCGCACAAAGCGACGCGCATAAAGTGTGCTGGCCAAGCTCGCGTCTGTTTCAGCCGTGAACATTTTTTGGTTCTTTTCCAATAGGTATCCAAGAATTTGCTTTTCCCTTTCGGTCATGAAGGGAATGTATTCTTGCAGCTCAGTTTGCTCTCGCTTAACCGCAACGTCTCGATCTAGCTTCTGTCTTCTCTTTTTTAGAGCTTCTGCCGCGAACTTAGAAAGATGCTCAAACAACCCCGCTGCAGACATTCCACCGGTTATAAGAAACGCTAAAGGGACTCCATAGATAGCCCATGGGCTTTCAATTGGTGGCAGAACTTCCAACTTGAGCATTAGCCAGAAAGCGGCAAGCGCACCAGCTATACCACCAAGTTGCCAGCTACTCGCCTTCAGTATTTCTAACCACCTTGGGTCTGGTGTCATGTTCTGTCCTGCCTTAATCCACGCACTCAACCAGCGGTGCGATTACTCGGTTTTTTGGCCAACGATCTGCTGCGCATGCCGCAAACTTCTGGCTCTAATTTTCAGCTTTCTTGAGTGCTTCACGTCGGGACGATGGTCGCAACCTGCCAGATGGTCAATACTCGCCACGCCGGGTCGTTCTACCGCTGCTTTAATTCCTGTATGAAAAGTGGAAGCTCTTGCTCCATTGCGCGAAAATAGCTTCCATGCCCAGTGTACGGGAGTTCATGATCCATTGTGTTTAGGTGGTTGTGTTTAGCAAGCAACCAATGCGAAAAGTGAACAAATCCTTCAATACACACGTCAGTCAAGTACTTGCCTGTATGCGCTGTACTCGAATGTTCTGCAGCAACAGGCATTACATCGCCATGAACGATATCACTACGTTTCGAATAGAAATCTCCAACTTTTTCGTTCAAGTTCTGGTTCCACCCGGAGTATTCGAGAAGATATCGCGATCTTGTTTCTAGTTGCGTTTTCTTGTTGCCCTTTTTTGTGACAAAAATTGCTTCTAGACAGTTTGAGAACGCAACAACTCTTTCAGCATTGCTGATTGGACTATTTCCTATGTCCAACCAAACTAGCGCGGTTACAATTTTTGATTCCAGGTAACTCCATTGCCCAAGACAAGTGATCTGTTCGAGAAAGGCACCGAACAAGGTGAACCAAGTCCGGGACGAAACAGCCACCAAGCTTTCAACTTGACTGTTGCTACCATTGAGAATGAACTGACGCCCCCATCCTAAATTGATCGTTCGCGGATCGGGCCCATCTGGCTCTGATGTTAGAGAATAGTAGGTCAAACCGGGCATAGACTGTTTTTCAGTACCCAACCACTGGGCAAGAGGAAGCTCTAACCTTGCCTTAATAGACGCTATCGCCAGGCGAACAATTAGGAAGGCTCGTTCTTCAGCTCTTTCCTTGTCAAACCCGTCGACTCTAACGTGCGCGACCCAGTTCTGAACCGCGTAGAATTCCTGAAAGTTATCGAACTTAGATGTTTGAATTCTATCAGTGTATTTCTTGACGAAATGAGGTTTGGCGATGAAGGTAACTGGCCCAATCCGGAATTGGGTCATTCCTTGGTAATAAGGGGCGATACAAGGGATATAGTATTCTCTAGGTTTGAGATTCTTCGAAATTGTCAATTCCACACAAGTTTCTATGAACTCGCGTTCCTTGACTTCCTTCCGTTCCCAGATCGCAGTTCCAAGCTCTTCTGATAGGATTTGAAAAAAGGTATTTGGGTGGACTCTTCCCGTCAGCCTTTCATCAGTAGCTACAATCGTTCGCGCTAGGCTTGCCAGCCGTTCATGTGCATCTTTCCCGATCATTCTCCGATGACCGTCTGGAAATGGTAACTCGCGGGGCCAGCCGTCTTCTTGGATCACTTGCCTGAACTTTTCAATGTCCTCAGTGATTTCTAAATGACGGATTAACTCATCTAGAACGAAGTTGAATGTTTTTTCTATTTCGTTCTTCGTTGGACGCTTCTTCATTTGTTCTTTACTCTTTTGCCTCACTAGCAGCGTAACAATATCAAAAATGCAAATGTTCTAGCGCGCAACGGGCGGTCTCCATATCGCTGTGTCACGATGGTCACTACCTAGCAATATCCGGCCCGCACTATCCTTGCTCTGGCTTCCTGTGTCTCAAGGCGACGGTAGCGACCACCTGAGTACCGGCGGCAGTCCAGCGCATGCCCGGCAGCGATTGAGGCCGCGCCGATGTCTTCCCCATCCACATAGCAAACACCTACCCAGCGGTCGTATGTGCGTTCCCCATTCAGTTCGCAGGTGACCGTCTTGCCGCGCAGGTGATCCGCCATCCACTGCTTTGCAGCCATCCCGGCGCTTGTACTCAGTTCTGGCCCGTCGATGCCGTTCAGCCTCACAGCAACGCCTTGAACAACCACAGTGTCCACATCCCGAATACGGGCGGGGCCTTCCACTGTGCGTCGGTCGGTTGGGTTTGAACCGAAGCTGGTAAGAAATAGAGCGACGCCGATTAGTGCTGCCATCCAGACAATCACAGGCCGCTTAGGTGACAGTGAGCGCGGCAGCCTGACTATTGATCTGCGGCGGAACGGAATGACGTTGCCGGTTGGACGGCGTGAAGTCAGGTAAAACCGTGCAGAACCCAGCAGCGAAATGACCAGTATCAGTCCGGTTGCTACGGCCAGTGTTTGGAGTGGGTTTTCGAACAACTGCAAGATTGACCTTCCGACTAGCGGTAATTCAGCTTGATTATCGTTCGCTCCCAATTCCTCATGACCGGATGTTCCTAGTCTGTTTCTTCGTCGCTATCTTTCTTATCCTTTCGCTTGTCCGCGAACCGGCTAATCTCTTGTGAGACATATTCTAACGCTGCTTCGGGACCCATTCTGACCCCATGCTCAACGGCTTTTGCGTGGGTCATGCTGTTCGGTTTAGGTTTCGGCTGCTCTGTTTCTTGCTCTTCTGGCTTCGGCTTCGGCTGTGTTTTTGACTTCGCCGCAGTTGGTGGGGTGTAGCGAGGGCCGCCAATTGAATTTATCATGTTTCTCTTGCCTGTATTGATGAGTTAACAATGATTTAGCGTCGGGTGAGATTGGCTTAAAGTGCCTCCGTAAAAAAAATCTGATTACGTGGACTTTGAAAAATTCTGCGTGGGACGTTCACTGGCTGCCTTGTTCTGAACGGGGATTTCCTGTCAATTTGCCTCAACTAGCAATCAGGTTCTATGTGTATTGCGCGAGGCAGAAAAGCATCGAACTTGTCCGTGCCAGTCCGGCCCAGTACGAATAGTTTTGAACAAGTATTTGAACAAAACTGGCGGAAAGCTATAAAAATAAGGCGAATCGTCAGGTATATGTCCAGCTTCCCAAGCTGAACGCGCGGGTTCGATTCCCGCTACCCGCTCCAATTACTCAGATTTTCGCGCCTGAAACAGGTTGATCAAAGCCGGGATTTCGACCGTGTTTTCAGACGCATACGGTTGAAATGCCTTTGTAATTCCTTGCTGGATATTCAATACGTCCTCGGCGTCCCCTTCAAAATAGGCGATCAGACGGGCCGCCGGACCGATACGTGTACACAAGGTTGCGCAATCCTCGATCGTTCCGCGAATGCGCAGTAAGACAGGTACTTGTTCGACACGAATATCGGTCAGGCCAGCCTGGTCCAGTAGGCCAGAGACCCGTTCGTGGTCATGAAAGGCCAATGGGCCGGGGGCGTTTCGATCCATTACAGGTGGGTTGCCCAGTCGGGCACATGCGATGATATGCGGTGTCTTGAACCAGGGATTTCCGTCTAATGGTCCCCAGGCGGCAAAGGTCATCTGACCACCCGGCTTCAACGCACGTGCCATGTTGGCAAAGGCAGCGACCGTGTCTTCAAAAAACATCACCCCAAAACGCGAGATCATTGCGTCGCGATCTGCCTCGACAAACCGGTGGGTCTGAGCATCGGCATGTTGGAGGTCGATGTTTAACAACCCTTTTTCGATGGCCCGTTGCCCCGCGCGGTCCAGAAATGGCTGCGAGAAGTCCGCCGCCAGTACGTGACCGCTTTCGCCTACGAACTCTGCCGCCCTGACGCTGCTTGCACCGGTGCCGCAGCCGATATCCAGCACCCGCATGCCGGGTTGTAGCCTGGCTCGGTCTAGGACCAGATCAAGAACCGGGGCCAACATTTCATCCATCTGCTCTTCAAAGGTGAGCCAATTGGCGCCAGAGGGAGAATTGCTCCAGAATTCGGCCTGTTCTTCGTTCGCTGCTTGCATGATCGCCTCCCTCAGGTGACGCGACTATGACCGGCGTCGGCGTCGGCGACCAGACTTTTCATCGGCCCCTCCGGCCGAGTTGAAGGTAGGTGAGGGCAGGTTGACCACCTGCGACAGCTCCGGGAACGGATCGGTTTTGTGCGGGATAGCGTTTGCGGCGACGAAATGATCCTGGAACTTGGGTTCAATTGCGGTTTCAACCTTGGTGATCTCACGCACGACGCGCTCGATTTCCGACCGGGCGGTGATGTTACACAGCGCAATCCGCGCACCGGTGCCCGCCGCATTGCCCGCGCTTGAGACCTTGTCCAGCGGCGCGTCGGGGATCATGCCCAGAACCATCGCGTGTTTGGTCGAAATATGCGCACCGAAGGCTCCGGCCAGTACCACGCGATCCACTTTATCGACCTCCATGACATCCATCAGAAGGCGCGCACCGGCATAAAGCGCGGATTTGGCCAGCTGGATGGCACGGATGTCGCCTTGGGTCACGGTTATGCGCGGGCCGCCCTCGGCGCTGGCGTCATGGATCAGGTAGGCATGGGTGCGGCCTTCGGGCACGCAGCGCGTGGTGCCAGTTTGTTCGGCCGACCCAATTAGACCGCTTTCATCCAGCAACCCGGCGATGCGCATTTCAGCGACCGCCTCGATGATGCCCGAACCACAGATGCCGGTGATACCGGTGGTGGCAACGTCCTGATCGAAGCCATCTTCGTCAGACCATTTCTCGGAACCAATAATGCGGAAGCGGGGTTCCTTGGTAACGGGGTCGATCTCGATCCTTTCAATGGCTCCGGGGGCGGCCCTTTGGCCGGAACTGATCTGCGCGCCCTCGAATGCAGGACCCGTGGGCGATGAACAAGCCAGAACGCGGCTGGTGTTGCCCAGCAGAATCTCGGCGTTGGTGCCGACATCGACGATCAGAACGAGGTCTTCGGATTTTCCGGGCTCCTCGGACAGGGCAACGGCGGCACAGTCGGCGCCGACATGACCCGCGATGCAGGGCAGGATATAGACCTGCGCGCGTGGGTTCATTTTCGTCAGGTCCATCTCACGCGCGGGCAGAGACATGCTTTCCGACGTGGCCAGAGCAAACGGCGCCTGACCAAGTTCAACCGGGTCCAGCCCCAGCAGTAGATGGTGCATGACCGGGTTGCAGACGAATACGGTTTCGACGATCAGGTCCGCGTCAATCCCGGCCTCTTCGGCAATCGAGGTGGACAGGTCATTGATCGCCTCGCGCACGGCTTTTGTCATTTCCTGATCGCCGCCGGGGTTCATCATCGAATATGATACGCGGCTCATCAGATCTTCGCCAAAGCGGATCTGTGGATTCATCAGACCCGATGATGCCTTGACCTCACCTGTTTCCAGATCGGTCAGGTGGGCGGCAATGGTGGTTGAGCCAAGGTCAATAGCCAGCCCATACAACCCGCTTTCATGGAGGCCGGGCCAGATTTCAACGACCTTCGCGACCGAATCCTTGTGCCCTTTGTGAACAGCAACGGTAACTTCCCATTTACCTTTGCGCAGAACCGGCTGCAGCTTGGACATCAGCGACAGATCGGCTGTGACGGCATCGATGTGCCACTGTTCGCGCAAGGCACGCTCCAGCCGCTCCAGATCGCCGGTGGGTGAGTGCATATCGGGCTCTTCCACCACCACAAAATACAGCCGGGTTGCCGGGTCCATGGTGATGGCGCGCGCGGTGGCAGCCTTGCGGACGACCTGCCGGTGTACCTGGCTTTCAGGTGGTACGTCGATCACGATGTCGCCCTGAACCGTCGCCTGACAGCCCAGACGGCGACCGGTTTTCAACCCGCGCTTGTCGTCGTAACGCTGTTCGACCGCGTTCCATTCGCTCAGCGCGTCGTCGGATACAGTCACGCCGTGCTTGGGAAACTCTCCATAGCTGGGCGTGATCTGGCATTTCGAACAGATCCCGCGCCCGCCACAGACCGAATCCAGGTCGACGCCCAACTGCCGGGCAGCGGTCAGAACCGGGGTGCCGACGGGGAAATGCCCGCGTTTGCCCGAGGGGGTAAAGACAACAAGGGGATCGGTGGTCATATCTGGCCTGCCTTTTTGTATTCGCGCGTTTGCCGGCAAGATATGGGTTTGTGCGCAAAGGGAAAGGGCATTCCGCGGCACGTTTTGGATAATGAACGTCGTTTTTTACTGTGGTAGCGGCTTGCGGGGGAAACTAGTTTAGGTCAGGGGCTTTTCCTTGGGATGAATCCATGTAATAGGGTCACCGCCAAACGGGCTTTTGCATGAGGTTAGCAGATGCAGATTCGTGAGGCACTTACCTTTGACGACGTACTCTTGGTTCCGGGGGCATCGACGGTGCTGCCTGCGACGGCGGACACGACCACGCGCGTGACCCGTGAGATTACCATGAACATCCCGCTGCTCAGCTCGGCCATGGACACGGTGACCGAGGCGCGCATGGCCATTGCCATGGCGCAGGCCGGTGGCATTGGCGTTATTCATAAGAACCTGACAACCGAAGAACAGGCCCGCGAAGTGCGGCGGGTCAAGCGGTTTGAATCCGGCATTGTGTATAATCCGGTGACCCTGAGTGCGGATCAGACGCTGGCAGATGCGCAGGCGCTGGTGCAGCGTTACAACTTTACTGGCTTTCCGGTGATTGATGACCAAGGTCGCGTCGTTGGCATCGTGACCAACCGCGACATGCGTTTTGCGACCTCGGATGACACGCCGATCAAGGCGATGATGACCTCGGACAATCTGGCGATGCTGAAAGAGCCCGCCGATCTGGAAGAGGCCAAAAGCCTGATGCGAGCCCGTCGGATCGAAAAGCTGCTGGTGGTCGATGGCGAGGGCAAGCTGACCGGCCTGCTGACGTTGAAGGACACCGAACAAGCGGTGCTGAATCCAACGGCCTGCAAGGACCGCCTGGGCCGTTTGCGTGTGGCTGCGGCGACCTCGGTCGGGGATGCCGGGTTTGAACGGTCTGAGCAACTGGTGGATTCCGGTGTCGACATCATCGTGGTCGATACCGCGCATGGTCATTCGCAAGGGGTTCTGGACGCAGTGAAGCGTGTCAAGACGCTGTCAAATGAGGTTCAGATCATTGCGGGTAACGTGGCAACGGGTGAAGCGACCAAGGCACTTATCGATGCCGGCGCGGATGCGATCAAGGTTGGTATCGGGCCGGGGTCGATCTGCACCACGCGGATGGTTGCCGGGGTCGGGGTGCCTCAGCTGACAGCGATCATGGATTGCGCTTCGGCCGCCGGAGATGTTCCGGTGATTGCGGATGGTGGCATCAAATTCTCGGGCGATTTCGCCAAGGCGATTGCGGCGGGCGCATCCTGTGCGATGGTCGGCTCGATGATCGCGGGCACCGATGAAAGCCCGGGAGAAGTGATCCTGTATCAGGGCCGTTCATTCAAATCCTATCGCGGCATGGGCAGCCTGGGCGCGATGGCGCGCGGCTCGGCAGATCGGTATTTCCAGAAGGATGCGGCCAACGACAAACTGGTGCCCGAAGGGATCGAAGGGCAGGTGCCTTACAAAGGGTCGGCCAGCGCGGTGGTCCACCAATTGGTTGGCGGTTTGCGCGCGGCGATGGGCTATACCGGTTGTGCGACAGTTGAAGAAATGCGCAAGAACTGCAATTTCGTCAAAATCACTGGTGCAGGCCTGAAAGAAAGCCACGTGCATGACGTGCAGATCACCCGTGAAAGCCCGAACTACCGGGTGATGTAATTGTATCCAATGCGTAATGCGGCGTCCGGATCAGGGCGCCGTTTTGCATTTTCAGCGCATCTTTACGCGCCAAGACAACAGCATCGGAAAACACTATGACCCCGGCCGCTCGTATTCAGGCATCGATTGAAATCCTTGACCAGATTCTGTCGGGTATGCCCGTCGAGAAGTCTCTGACCAACTGGGCGCGACGCAGCCGGTTTGCCGGGTCCAAGGATCGTGCTGCGGTTCGTGATCATGTGTTTGATGCGTTGCGGTGTCAGCGGTCCTATGCGGCGCTGGGTGGTGCTGACACTGGCCGAGGTTTGATGATCGGTGCGCTTCGCGCCTCTGGCGAACGGCCGGAGGATTTGTTCACAGGCGCCCGTCACGCGCCCGCGGTTTTATCTGAGTGTGAGGTCAGGCGTGATTTTCATTCGGATGCCGAGTCTTTGGACATTCCCGAATGGCTCTGGCCCAGATTTCAGTCCTCACTGGGAGATCAGGCAGTTGCCGTCGCGCGGGCGCTGCAACACCGCGCGCCGGTGCATCTGCGGGTTAATCTGGTCAAAACGGATGTAGCTTTCGCAAGCAAATCGCTAGCGGCTGAAGACATAACAGCCGCCCCGCATCCAACTTGCGAAACAGCCTTGGAAGTGACCCAAGGCGCGCGCAAGATCGCCCAAAGCCGGACCTATGCAATGGGGTTGGTCGAACTTCAGGATGCCGCCAGTCAGGCCGTTGTGGCCGCTTTGAATCTGCGCCCGGGGATGCGGGTTCTGGACTATTGCGCAGGTGGGGGTGGTAAGTCGTTGGCCCTGGCCGCGCATCAGGGGGTCGAGGTGTTTGCCCATGATGTAAACGCAGGCCGGATGCGCGACCTGCCTGCGCGCGCGGAACGTGCGGGGGTGCGGATTCAGATCGTGTCCACGGATAAACTCGAACAGCAAAAGCCGTTTGATGTCATTCTCGCGGATGCGCCATGTTCGGGCAGCGGGTCGTGGCGACGTGCGCCTGCGGGCAAGTGGGCACTAACCGAAAGTCGCTTGCAGGAGCTTACCGGAATTCAATCGAACATTCTGGATAAGTTATCGACAATGGTCGCGCCGGGCGGTGTCTTGGCCTATGCGACGTGTTCTATGTTGGAGGACGAAAACGGCGCTGTCGTCGCCTCCTTTCTGCGCGCCAATCCAGAGTGGTCCGAGGAATTTCGCAAAACGTGGTTTGTTTCGCACGGAGCTGATGGTTTCTTCACTGCACACTTGACGCGATAGTGCGTCAGGGCATAGCAACTTTAGGGAGAGTATCCGGTTTCGCTTAATCGGACATTAACCTTATTTGGGCTGACTACGCCAAAGCCCATCGACTTGAGTTGTTTATGACTGACACTACGGAAGTATTCGCCGATCCGTCTGACCACAAAACCCCATCCGGCCTGCGACTTGCCTCTTTGGTTGTCATCGGTGCGCTTCTAAGCCTGACGCCGGTTTTAGGGCTGTTGCCCGACGTTTGGCATACAGGCTTCATGGTTGCGGGCGTATCTCTTCTGGCCGCTTCGTTTCTGGTGGTTCTTCGGGGGAAGATCACGGACTATTTGGCGCAGCAGGCGGTGAAAACCATGGCCGTTTTTGCAGAGCAAGATCTGTTTCCCTGCGTGATTGCGAATGCCCAAGGCGAAATTCTGGCCGCCAACCCCGAGGCACGCGCGCAGTTTCAGGCCTTTGCAGGCAGTCGGTTAGAGCAATGCCTGAAATCCCTGTTCGCGAACCCTCCGGCTATTTTGCTTCGACTGCAGTCATCGGCTGAAATTTATGGCAAAGCCCGCGAAGACATTGTGACCGTTGGGTCAACGATCCCGGTTTCAGTGTTCAACGTTGGTCAGGGTCGGTTTTGCTGGCGTTTTCATCTGGATACGCCAGGACAGTGGGACGAGGTCAACATCCCGGTCCTGACCGAGGGGCGCAACGGCACTTTGCTGCGGGTGAATGACGCAGCGGCGCATATGCTGGGGCAGAGGCCGGACGCGCTGAACGAAGTGCTCACGAGCGATTCTCTTACGCAGGGTGAAATTGTACAGGTTCAGACAACAAGGGGTGCGGTTTCAGCCATTGTATGCGAACTCGGCTGGTCCGGCTCTGTGCGAAACCTGCTTGTGTTGCCTGTGGCGCAGGACCGGCAAGCCAGCAGTGGTACATCCTTTGCCGATTTGCCAGTGCCGATCATGCGCCTTGCCCCCGATGGTCGTATTCTCGAGGCCAACCGGCTGGCGGTAAAGTTGATCGGTGAGATCGAGCCCGACGAAACCAATGTCGATCAGATCATGCAAGGGCTGGGGCATCCAATCTTGGATTGGTTGGGGCGGACCGCCGCACAAGAACCCACGATGCGGTCCGAGTTTCTGCGTCTGACCCGCCAGGACAAAGAGATTTTTGTTCAGGTCACCTTAAACCGTGTGTTGAACAACGGGCAGGTCTGCCTGATTGCGGTGTTGAATGACGCTACTGAACTCAAAACGCTTGAGGCACAGTTCGTGCAGGGTCAGAAAATGCAGGCGGTGGGCCAGTTGGCCGGTGGCGTTGCCCATGATTTCAACAATTTGCTGACAGCCATTTCCGGGCATTGCGACCTGCTGCTTTTGCGGCACGACCAAAATGACCCGAACTACGGCGATCTGGTTCAGATCAACCAGAATGCCAACAGGGCTGCGGCTCTGGTCAGTCAGCTGCTGGCGTTTTCGCGCAAACAAACCTTGCAGCCCGAGGTGCTGGACCTGCGCGATACGATCTCGGATCTGATCCACCTGCTGAACCGGTTGGTGGGCGAAAAAGTGCGCCTGATACTCAGCCATGATCCGGTTCTGAAACCCGTCCGGGCGGACAAAAGACAGCTAGAGCAGGTGCTGATGAACCTAGTTGTGAACGCGCGCGACGCCATGCCGGATGGCGGCGAGATTCGGATTGAGACCGAGGTGGTCGTGCTGAGCCAACCCTTCACACGCGACCGTGCCACGGTTCAGCCGGGGGAATACGTGACCGTCAAGGTAATCGACAGCGGCACTGGTATCCCGGCAGACAAGCTGCAAAAGGTATTTGAGCCGTTCTATACGACCAAGCGCACTGGCGAAGGTACGGGGTTGGGCTTGTCCACGGTCTATGGAATCGTCAAGCAAACGGGCGGGTTCATTTTTGTCGACAGCCTTCCGGGACATGGAACTGAGTTCATTGTCTACCTTCCGGTGTCCGCCGCGCCTCAGGAAGTTCAGCAAGAGTTGTTGCCCGCGGTCGAAATGCAAAGCGCTCGGCAGGGTGAGGGTGTTGTGCTGTTGGTTGAAGACGAGGCCCCGGTGCGTGCCTTTGCAACACGCGCATTAAGGTTGAAGGGCTATACCGTTCTTGAGGCCGGGTCGGCAGAAGAGGCACTGCGCTTGCTTGAGGACGGGGCGTTGAATGTCGATGTTTTTGTCACCGATGTGGTCATGCCCGGGATGGATGGGCCAACCTGGGTGCGTCAGGCGATGAAAACGCGTCCGGATGTACGGGTGATCTTCATGTCTGGCTATACCGAAGGGGCCTTTGGTGATTCCGGGCCGGAAATCGCGCATTCGGCCTTCTTGCCGAAACCATTCTCATTGAATGAGCTGACCGAAGCGGTGTTTCAACAAATTAACTGACCAAATCAAAGTGCAGCGTCGTGGCATATGAACTCGGCGTTGTGGCGTTTTCGAAATTTTCGCTCGGTTTCAGGTGACAGGGCAAGCTCACGTCGGGGTGAGACATTTTCCTGCTGCAGGTTAATCTGCATGTTCAGACGATCCTGAAGGAAGTTCAAAATCTTATCCTGATTTTCGTATTTGAAGACATGGCTTGCACCAAAACCGTTGCTTCGGGTGCGGAAAAACTGACTTTGGCTGCCGACATCCGCGAAATCGGGGCGCGGAGATTTCATATAGGCCTGCACAAAATCGTCAAAGGATATGTCACGAGTTGAATGTGGATGCCCGACCCGGCCATCGCGGCTGCGGAAACGGTACCAACTGCCCAGCCAGTCGATCGGTTCGCGTACGACGGCCATGATCTCCATTTCGGCGTCGTACATTTTCCGAAAAATGTTCTGAAAAAAGCGGTCATAGCGCCGTACAGGAGCGTGTTTCAGATCCGGTGGACCGGTTACGACAAAATCGGCGCGCTCGCGCAGGGCTGAGTGATAGGCCGTGCTGCCGGTCTTTGGAACAGCCAGAAACGCAAGGCGTTCCTTATAGAAAACAAGCATTTATTTGCCTTTTGCCGATCTTTGTTACGGGTGCAGATTGGCGTAAACGACTCTTTAACACAATTGCCCAACAGTAAGTATTGTAAGTTTTAGTTGAAATGTTCTCTTTTTGGTCCCATAAGGAACAAGAGGCGAACAAAGCAGCGATTGCCGCCCGTTCAAGGGTGTGACAAAAGGGAAGGCGACAGGACAATGGCGGATCTTCTGACGATGAGCGACAAGAAAAACGCAGACAAGCAAAAGGCGCTCGACAGCGCGCTGGCCCAGATCGAACGCCAGTTCGGCAAGGGCTCGATCATGAAGTTGGGCGAGGATTCCAAGCAGGACATCGAGGCCAGCTCGACCGGATCTCTGGGTCTGGATATTGCTCTGGGGATTGGCGGCCTACCGATGGGTCGGATCGTTGAAATTTACGGGCCAGAAAGCTCTGGTAAGACGACGCTGACATTGCACTGCATTGCCGAACAGCAAAAGCGTGGTGGTGTTTGCGCTTTTGTTGACGCGGAACATGCGCTGGACCCGCAATATGCGCGCAAGCTGGGCGTCGATCTGGACGAGTTGCTGATCTCACAGCCCGACACCGGCGAACAGGCGCTTGAGATTACCGATACGTTGGTGCGCTCGGGTGCGGTGAACATGGTTGTCGTCGACTCTGTTGCGGCTTTGACGCCGAAATCCGAGTTGGAAGGCGACATGGGTGACAGCAATGTCGGCGTTCAGGCCCGTTTGATGAGCCAGGCGATGCGTAAACTGACCGGTTCGATCAGCCGCTCGAACTGCATGGTAATCTTCATCAACCAGATTCGGATGAAAATCGGCGTGATGTTCGGCAGCCCGGAAACCACGACCGGTGGTAACGCGCTAAAATTCTACAGCTCGGTCCGCCTGGACATCCGCCGCATCGGTGCAATCAAGGATCGCGATGAGGTTGTGGGCAACCAGACCCGCGTCAAAGTGGTCAAGAACAAGGTGGCGCCGCCCTTCAAGCAGGTGGAATTCGACATCATGTATGGCGAAGGCATCAGCAAGATGGGCGAATTGCTGGATCTGGGTGTCAAGGCCGGCGTGGTCGAGAAGTCGGGCTCGTGGTTCAGCTATGGCGATGAACGGATCGGGCAGGGGCGTGAGAATGCCAAGCAATACCTGCGCGACAACAGCCGCGCCGCGCTTGAGATTGAAGACAAGATTCGCGCAGCACATGGTCTGGATTTCGACATGCCGCCCGGCGCGACTGAGGATGATGATATCCTCGAGGCGTAAACGATGGCTGACGGGAACGGAAAAAATTCCACGTCACACTGCCAGTGCTTAGAAAATCCGAAACAAGGCGGTCCATTGGGGCCGCCTTGTTTCGTTCTGCGAGTCCAACGCTGTGGACTATCCGCAGGGACAGGGATAAACCCGTTTTGACACAATATGATTGCGCGCCGAGAGAGCCTTATGCCCACGCTGAATGATATCCGATCAACATTTCTGAACTACTTTGACAAACAGGGGCACGAAGTGGTGCCGTCCAGCCCTCTGGTCCCGCGCAACGACCCGACGCTGATGTTCGTGAACTCGGGGATGGTGCAGTTCAAAAACCTGTTTACCGGTGTGGAAACCCGCGACTATCAGCGTGCGACCACCGCTCAGAAATGTGTGCGCGCGGGCGGCAAGCACAACGATCTGGACAATGTGGGCTATACCGCACGGCACCACACGTTCTTTGAAATGCTAGGGAATTTCTCGTTCGGTGATTATTTCAAACCCGAGGCAATCCCGTTTGCCTGGGAGTTGATCACTAAGGAATTCGGTGTCGACAAGAACCGCCTGCTGACCACTGTCTATCACACCGATGATGAGGCGTTTGAAATCTGGAAGAAGGTTGGTGTGCCAGAAGACCGGATCATCCGTATCGCCACCAATGACAACTTCTGGCAGATGGGCCCCACCGGCCCGTGCGGTCCGTGTACCGAGATTTTCTATGATCATGGCGATCACATATGGGGTGGCCCTCCCGGATCGGCCGAGGAAGACGGCGACCGGTTCATTGAAATCTGGAACATCGTTTTCATGCAGAACGAGCAGTTCGAAGACGGCTCGATGGTCGAGCTCGACATGCAGTCGATCGACACCGGCATGGGGCTGGAGCGGATTGGGGCGCTGCTGCAAGGAAGCCATGACAACTATGACACGGACTTGTTCAAAACCCTGATCGAGGCGTCGGCGGACGCCACAGGTGTTGACCCTTATGGTGATCAGAACGTGCATCACCGGGTGATTGCAGATCACCTGCGTTCGACGTCGTTCCTGATCGCAGATGGTGTGATGCCGTCGAATGACGGACGAGGCTACGTTCTGCGGCGTATCATGCGCCGCGCCATGCGTCACGCGCATTTGCTGGGCGCGAAAGACCCGGTCATGCACCGGTTGGTGCCCGCGCTGGTGCAACTGATGGGCGCGCAATATACCGAGCTTGGTCAGGCGCAAGCCCTGATCGAAGAGACGCTGCTGCTGGAAGAAACCCGCTTTAAACAGACGCTGGATCGCGGTCTGAAGCTGTTGGATGATGAGGTTTCTGGCTTGCCTGAAGGCAGTGCATTGTCTGGTGAAGCGGCGTTCAAGCTGTATGACACTTACGGTTTCCCACTGGATTTAACGCAAGATGCATTGCGTGAAAAAGGCCGGACAGTGGATACGGACGGGTTCGATGCGGCCATGGCCGAGCAAAAAGCCAAGGCCCGCGCCGCTTGGGCCGGGTCCGGTGAGTCAGCGGATCAGGCCGTTTGGTTTGACGTTCTGGATGCAGCGGGCGCCACCGATTTTCTGGGTTACGACGCCGAAAAAGCCGAAGGGCAGGTGGCAGCTCTGGTGGTTGACGGCGCTTTGGTCGACAAGATTGAAAAGGGCGGCTCGGGATGGGTTGTCGTGAACCAGACGCCTTTCTATGGCGAAGCTGGTGGTCAGGTTGGGGACACCGGGGAAATTCGGCGTCTTGAGAACCTGCAAGACGTGGCGCAGGTCGAAGACACGCGCAAGTTTGCAGAAGGTAAGGTTTATGCGCATCGGGTCACGGTAAGTCAGGGTACTTTGTCGAAGGGCGATGCTGTTGAGCTTGAGGTTGATCATGCCCGTCGAACAGCGATCCGGGCCAACCATTCGGCCACGCACTTGCTGCACGAGGCGCTCCGCGACACGCTGGGTGATCACGTGGCACAGCGCGGTTCGCTGAATGCCTCAGACCGGCTGCGTTTCGATTTCAGCCATTCCAAGGCGCTCAGCCCCGATGAGATTCAAAAGGTTGAACGTGAGGTGAATGAATTCATCCGCCAGAACTCGACTGTTGAAACAAGGATCATGACGCCCGACGATGCGCGCGAACTAGGTGCGCAGGCGCTGTTTGGTGAGAAATACGGTGACGAAGTCCGGGTTGTGTCGATGGGCAAAGCTCAGACAGGCAAGGGTCACGACGGCGATACATGGTCCATCGAACTGTGTGGGGGCACGCATGTGCGTCAGACCGGTGATATCGGCACGTTTGTTGTACTGGGTGACAGTGCCAGCAGTGCCGGTGTGCGCCGGATCGAGGCGCTGACCGGGGATGAGGCATTCCGGCATCTGTCCGCGCAAGATCAGCGTCTGGGTCAGATTGCTTCGGAATTGAAAGCGCAGCCGGATGATGTGGTCACCCGGGTCAAGTCTCTGCTGGATGAACGCAAAGCTTTGCAAAACGAGGTTGCTCAGTTGCGTCGTGATCTGGCGATGGCCGGTGGTGCAGGGCAGGGCGGCGGAGCCGAAGCACGTGACGTGAACGGTGTGCCTTTCCTGGCGCAGGCGTTAAGCGGGGTTTCAGGTAAGGATCTACCTGCACTGATCGACGAACACAAAAGCCGTCTGGGCTCGGGCGCGGTGCTGTTGATTGCGGATGCCGGTGGCAAGGCTGCCGTGGCTGCTGGTGTAACATCGGACCTGACCGACAAGGTTTCAGCCGTTGATTTGGTACGGGCTGCAGTGGTCGAACTGGGTGGCAAGGGTGGCGGCGGACGCCCGGACATGGCGCAGGGCGGTGGCCGGGATGCGTCAAATTCAGAAGCGGCAATCAAAGCCGCAGAACAAGTTTTGGGAGGATAAAATGCCGGCACTTTGGATTGCCCACGTGACCGTGACAGACAACGAGGCCTATGGCAAATATGCTGAACTGGCAGGACCGGCGCTTGCCAAGCACGGGGGCTCGTTCATCGCACGTGCTGGACGGTATGTGCAGCTTGAAGGGAAAGAGCGCCCACGCAATGTTGTTGCCCGTTTCCCCTCGGTCGAGGCCGCAGTGGAATGCTACAATTCACCCGAATATCAACAGGCGCTGGACCATGCACGCGGGGCTAGTGAACGTGAATTGCTGATTGTCGAGACCACTGAATAGAATTCGACTGTCAAAGTTAGGCCAACTTCTGGTTGTGTAAGCGGAATTTAGCCAATGGATAAGTCAGGCAACTTGATGAGTCGCCTGACTTTTTTGATATCGCAATATTTATATATATAACAGTTATTTGCCTTTAATAACTTGCGCTAAGTTAACCTAACGTAACTTTTGGATTGTGGCCAAGCCCTCACAATTCTTGCCTGAAATGGTCAAAATGCGGAACGAATTTCCGCCTCTTTTTCCTTGCAACTTCACCTCAGATTGCGCAAACGGTACCGTCTACTGATAGTTAAGCTAAACGATCTACGGTCCTGTTTGTCCGCAATTGCGAGGATGAATAATGGTCGAGGAACAGGCATGAAGCTGTTGAGCAATGAACTCAGAGATGTATCTGCACGGTTGACTTCATCAATTGGTCGACTGGTTGCTGTATCCGCATTGGCGTTAGGAACTTTGGGTGTTGGCACCGATGCACGAGCAACCGAGGGACGCTTTATCCAGATTGCAGCCGTGTCGCCGCCGCCGTCAGGCGCTCGGCAATTGTGCCGTCAATACAGATGGGCGTGTTCGACCAAAGCAACTGTGTCCATGTCCAGCCAGAAAGAGATGCAGATTATTCAACGGGTAAATCGTCAGGTGAATGCGACGACACGCGCGGTAACGGATCGGTCGCAATATCGAACTGCGGAACGATGGGCCTTGCCGACCTCTCGTGGGGGAGATTGCGAAGATTTTGCGCTGCTTAAGAAACGCGATTTAATTCGGGCCGGGGTTGATCCCAGTAAATTGCTGATCGCGACTGTGTTAGATGCAAAGCGCAATTCACATGCCGTGCTTGTCTATCGCTCGGCAGCCGGGGATTTGGTTTTGGATAACCTAACCAATCAGATCAAACCGTGGGCCGCCACGCAATATCTATTCCTTCGCATGCAAAACCCCAGGAAACCCAGCGGTTGGGTCGGCGTTTACGGTCGTAGCTGAGACTTTTTCCATTTCCCCTCGGGCTTGAGGGAAAAAAGGGCGGCCCTGAGGTCGCCCTTTGTGCATTCCATAGGTTTTGGCTTGGTCTGACCATTCAAATCCGAATCTAAGGACGCAAGTCAGATGCAGCTGTTCGGTTAAAACGTTCCACCACTGCCGGGGCCGCCAGCGTTCCCACCAGAAGCGCCGCCTGTGCTGCCGCCATTACCGTTGCCGCCGCCGCCGCCACCTTGTCCGTTGTTGCTGCCGCCATTGCCGGTGCCCGGTCCTGAACCACCGTTGTTGCCGCCGCCATTACCGCTGTTTCCGGCGTTCCCGTTCCCATTGCCCGGGCCACCATTATTGCCGCCGTTGCCACTGCCGCCATCGGTGCCGCCGCCATTGCTGCCGCCGTTCCCGGAACCGCCACCGCCATTGCCGCTACCGCCGCCTTGGCCATTATTGCTGCCGCCATTGCCGGTGCCCGGTCCTGAACCACCGTTGTTGCCGCCGCCATTACCGCTGTTTCCGGCGTTCCCGTTCCCATTGCCCGGGCCACCATTATTGCCGCCGTTGCCACTGCCGCCATCGGTGCCGCCGCCATTGCTGCCGCCGTTCCCGGAACCGCCACCGCCATTGCCGCTACCGCCGCCTTGGCCATTATTGCTGCCGCCATTGCCGGTGCCCGGTCCTGAGCCACCGTTGTTGCCGCCGCCATTACCGCTGTTTCCGGCGTTCCCGTTTCCATTGCCCGGGCCACCGTTATTGCCGCCGTTGCCGTTACCGGAATTGCCACCGCCGCCGTTGTTGCCGCCGTTGCCGTTGCCGGAATTGCCACCGCCGCCGTTGTTGCCGCCGTTGCCGTTGCCGGAATTGCCACCGCCGCCGTTGTTGCCGCCGTTGCCGTTACCGGAATTGCCACCGCCGCCATTGTTGCCGCCGTTGCCGTTGCCGGAATTGCCACCGCCGCCATTGTTGCCGCCGTTGCCGTTGCCGGAAT